>JAUWHO010000015.1 GCA_030605835.1 Candidatus Zixiibacteriota bacterium
AATGTGCCGTCGCCGTTATTCAGAAGGACTGAGACATTGTCCGACCCAGAATTAGCCACGGCCAGGTCATTGTCGCCATCGCCATCGAGGTCAACCGCGAAAACTGACCGAGGACCATCCCCGGCCCCGTAATTAACCGCCGCTTGAAATGTCCCGTCACCGTTATTCAGAAGGACTGAGACATTGTGGGAGCTAATATTAGCCACGGCCAGGTCATTGTCGCCATCGCCATCGAGGTCAACCGCGAAAACTGACCAAGGATGATACCCGGCCCCGTAATTAACCGCCGCCTGAAATGTCCCGTCACCGTTATTCAGAAGGACTGAGACATTGTCGGACCGATAATTAGCCACGGCCAGGTCATTGTCGCCATCGCCATCGAGGTCAACCGCGAAAACTGAATGAGGTTCATCCCCGGCACCGTAGTCGATCCTGGCATAAAAAAGCGGTTCAAAAGCTGAGACATCGCCTGCAAACACTAATAGCGATGCAAACAATAAAATTACACCTATCCTGGTCATATCTCCTCCTCGACAAAGAATGTTTTTGAATGGTCTAAAATAACCAATTTCATAATGTATCCGCACTGCAGCAAAAACAGGATACTTTAGCTCTCATACAGTATACCATACCATAACAATAAGTCAAGACAATTATTGCTAATGTTGGGGAAGATCAGCTCATTCCTTTAAGCCATGCCACCGATCCTAATGCATCGTAACGTCCTATTTTAGCAGCATCATCCTCCGGGTCTCGGTGTAATCCCCGGCGGTCAATCTGTAGAAATAAACCCCAGAGGAGACCTTCGCTCCGTTCCAGCCAACGACCTTGTTTCCGGCCTGCTGGAATTCATCGACGACGGTGTCAACTCTCTGCCCGAGAGCGTTGAATATCTCCAACTTGACGTGGCAACTTGTCGGAAGCCCATACGAGATGACTGTCGTGGCGTTGAACGGATTTGGGTAGTTCTGGCCGAGCTCGAAACGCTCGGGGATATCACCCAGAGTCGAACCTCTGGTCAGCTCCGGTTGTGCGGTGTCAAAACCGCCAACGAACGAAGCAAAGCTAGAGGGTGACTCCAATATCCTGAAAGTGAAACTCGCCTCCGCTATCAGCTGATCAGGATATATGCCGACGTAGCCGGTGTATTTGCAGGTTCCAAGAGGAGCGTTGCCGGGGATAGTCTTCGACACCCGACCAGAACGGGTCTGGTAAGGATGCAACGGGAAGCTGAAAGGTCCAAACACGGGACCATATTCATTCCCATTTGGCAAGGTGACATAAGACCAGTAGGAAAGAGAAAGACTGGTATCCACGTTGCTGTAAACCCGGGCAGTGTATTCCAACCTATCACCGGTAAAGACATAAATATCATCCGGGATGAGTTCCACCGAAGCGACCGTGGCCGGCTGTAAGGCGACATCTAGCTCCGTTGCTGGGCCAGAGTTGACGACCACGTTATTGACTGTCTGTGTTTGATACCCGTTTGCGGAGAAGTTTATGCTGTAAGTTCCAGGCAAAAGCATCCGATAGTAATCGCCGACATCGGGGTCGGTGAAAACCTCATGATCGATGTCAATCACCTCGACAGTCGCAGACAGGGGAAAACCGTTGGTGGCGTCAGTGAGGACCCCTCTGACCCCCTCTTGACATAGATTCATATAAGCCAGCATAGAGATTCGGTTATCCTCCCACAGGCCCGGAATTCTCGAATAGTCCGGCCATTTGCTGTTGGAAACCTCGATAGTAACTTCGTTGTCGCCCAACCAGACGTAATTCCAGTCCTGCATCCCGCCGTAGATCACGTACCAATCCGCCCCGTTAGTGATGCCGTGATGAAACCAACCGTTCCACATCGGCTGGTTATACCAGGAATATGTCTCCGATTGATAGATGAAGAGGTCATCATCTGGAGAAGGAGTGTATACATTATGTCCGCTCTTGTTGCTGTCGTATGGGTAGTTCACGACCAAGGCGCCGGTGTGGAAGTTGGCTGACAGGACTGAGGACTTGGTGAAAGCCCAGTTCATCACTGCCTGCACCTCCGGCGGACGACCGATGATTCTGTTGTCGGGATCGGATATCCGATCCGGGAATTCGCGGTTGAGGTCTTTTCCCTGAGCGTTGTAGCGGGAGTGGCGAACGTAACCGTCCGGATTCATGAGTGGCATAATCCAGATTTCGGTTTCGTCAACCAGGTCGGTGATGGTGTCGTTGATCCCGTATTCGTCAACAAGCAGATTTATCAGGAAGAGACACAGCTCCATCCCAACCGGCTCGTCCCCGTGCATGGTGGAAATATACTTGAACTCTGGCTCCTCCTCTTCGATGTCCACGTTGTCGGATATTTTCATGAACAGAAGCTCACGGCCCTGCACGGATTGTCCCGCACTCTCCAGATGGCAGATGTCCGGATGGTCATTAGCGATCTGCTGCATCTCAGATACCAGCTCGTCATAGGTGTGATAACCCTTGAGGGGGTTGGGAGAATCCTTGGTGGCCTCCCAGAGGGAATCCGCATACAGTTTGGCGTAGTTAGGAATCTCCTTTACGGCGTAGCCGAGCTTCTTGAGTAATTCAAACTCCTCCTCAGAGACGTTTACCGTAACTACCCCCGGAGGGTTGGTAGTGCAGCGGTCGACATCGATCCCCAGGCGGTGGAGCTTTTGAACGTGTTCCGGCCCCACCATGTATATCTGGGCGACGATGACGGATTGAAACTTGTTTCCTGCCAGCGCGGAGGTGACCAGAATCAGCGTCAAAATGGGAATAAGCAGCAATGCCTTTTTCATAAGTAACCTCTCGATTCAAGAGGTGAGGGGCGGGGGATAAACCCCCGCCCTATCGTTTGGCTATCGGTGAAACCAACTTCTACTTCAGCAGGTTCATCTTCGTCACCGCACTCTGTCCGGAGGCCTCCAGGCGCATGAAGTAAACTCCGCTTGAGACCGGGCTTCCGGAGAGGTCTTTACCGTCCCAGCTGATGCGGTGCTCCCCGGCGGTTTGGAGGTCATCAAGCAGAACGTTGATCAATTCACCCTTCAGGTTGTAAACCTTCAAAGTCGCTAGACCATCCTCCGCCAGACTGTAATTGATCTCCGTTGTGGCGTTGAATGGATTCGGATAGTTCTGATAAAGGGCAAAGGTCGTTGGCAGAGTTCCTTCGACTGTCGGCTTGCCCCAGATGACGTCGTCCCAACCACCGGACTGAGTATAGAGTTTTGCCGCGCCGGCCACAACCTCGAAATCGAACTGATCACTGTCCCAGACCTCATCGGGGCAGATGCCCACGTAACCGTAGTAGATGTAATCCCCAAGGGGAGCGTTGTTGGGCACTCGCTGTCTTACGACCCTGGGCATGTTTCCATAAGGCTCCAGCTCGAGGTCTCTGGGAGGGAAAAGGGGCCCATACATATTCCCGTTGGGGAGTCGCACCTTGGCCCAGTACTGGAAGTCCTGGGTCTCTCCGGTGTTGTTGGTGGCGGTGGCATCGTAAATTAACCGTTCCCCTCGAGGGACAGTGGTGTTGCGAGGTGTTAACTCTAAAGACACTGTTGGCGCCGCACCTCCAACCTCAACGGTGCCCTCGAAGGGCCACAGGTCCACCCCGGTGACGGTCACGGTCATGATCCCGTCAGGTGGCGGCGGATCCAGAGGCACGATCACATTTCCAGAAGGATCGGTGTATGCCGAGCCGTAAAGCGCCCCCTCCATATAGCAGGCCACCAAAGCCATCTCTTCACCAGACCCCTGATAGCTAACGTTGGCAGTGAACTCCGTGGGACTATTGGGCAACGTGGGGTCGTAGGTGACCTCCGGCACCCTTGGGGTGCCAAACCAGAGAATGATGGCGGGGTCGCCCATGATGTTATAAGCCTCGAAATAGTAGCGGGCCATGTTGAATCCGGCTTGATAAAGGCTGTCGTTGCCGTAGAACATCATCCCGTAGATGGTGTAGTAGCCATACTGGAAGAAGCTGCGGAACATCGCCTTTTCCATGATGTCATCTTCGGTCCAATAGCTTGAAGGAGCCGACCCCATGGAGGCTAAAGCCCCCTTGTCCTGGGCTCTGACCCAGTGTTCCATGAAACAATCCGAGGCTGCAAAGGAACCAGTCAGGCAGGCGTGCGAGAGGACGAAGGGATACATGTCCCGATTGGTCAGCTGGTCTATGTTGCTCTTTGTGAAGGAGGGCCCTCCCCAGCTGTTGGTGGAGCCGTGTCCGGAGTAATTACAGACCATCCGACCGTCGTTCAGAGCGTTCTTTATGTCCTGGGTGTTGCCGCCATAATATCCCCAGATGGAATCGGACTCCAACCCGGCGGGGTCCATACAGTTCAAAATAACCCAGCGGTGCGTCCCCTCGGCAATCCCGTGGTTCCAGGAATCCGTGGAGGCGATGAAGCAGGCTTTGTTCATCCAGTCCGTATTGGTATAGTTGCAGCGTTCGTAATCCAGGCTCTTACCTACCAGGATTTCCAGTTCGTTGTCATTGCGGGCAGAGAAGCGACCGATCTCCAAATCCGGAATGAAATCCCCGGTAGTCATAAGAGTGTAGTTGAGGTCAGTTTCATCACTGGTCCTTCTCCCCTTACAGTAGGGAACCCGGTCGGTGTCACCAACCAGCAAGATATATGCCGGCGGCACCGGGCTGTTGTGATATTGATCCCTGATGTAGTTCTTTATGCCGGTCGAATCTCCACCAACCTCGGAAACGGTCTTGACGTCGACGGTGAAGCCCTTTTGCCTTTTCCACTCGATATAATCGAGAAGATAAGGATTGTCGATGAAATCATCTCCAACGATGAAGACATAGCCTATCGGCGTGGGAGGCAGTCCCGGCTCCAGATCGAAGTGGTTTGGGAAAATCCTTTCCCCCAGAGCCGCCATGGAGGGCGACCAGTAGTGGCGGAGCATCCACTGGGTCCTTCCGACATCGGAGCCGGTCAGCTTGACCTCCACCGTGATTTCCGTTACGATCTCAACCTCGCCTCTGGCGGGATTGTAGTTAACCGGGAAGATGTCAACGGTGGCGAAGCGATAGGCTCTCATGATTCCGGTTTCGAAGAGCCGTACTCTTTCAGACAGGTAGTAGGAATCTCGAGAGTAGAGCTCAGAGTCGATGTTGAAGGGGGCGGACTCCTTTGCTCCCGGCAACTTCGGAACCGACTGTTGCACCGGCATCAGTAGATGGACAATCCCCAGCCCCTTCAGGCTATGTTTCTCGACCATGAGATCCAGGACCTTGACGCTGACCTCGGCTCCGAAGGGGATTTGCACCTGCTTGCGAATCAGGGGGAGTTGAGGTTCGCCGACGATGTTGGTGAAGCCGTAATTGTCCAGCCTCAAAGCTGTGAACATGCCTCCCTTGGTGTTAAGGTTTTCGAAGCTGAGGGAGTTGACGTCAACTTTCAGGACCACTCGGTCGTAATTTGATTCTAATACCTGGAGATCAACATCAGTGTCCCCCGCTGCCGAGAGAACGACTCTCTGAGCTCCGAAGGAGATGCTGACGGCGAAGAGCAGAGAGACGACCAGTGCCCCCAGGCCCCAGAACTGAGCAAAGCGCTGACGCTTTAACACGAGTACCTCCAACAGATTTTATGGGTTCTTACTTTTCATCACATGGCTCGAGAAGTCAATTCGTGAAGAGAGTTCTTACCTGAACAATATACTACCTGTCGACTTGAAGTCAAGATTTATCCGGTTCAACTGCAGGGTGGTGAGTGGTGAATAGTGAGTAGTGAGTAGTGACTACGATACCCGTCCGCTTGACGACATAGCTTTCGAGACCAAACCGTGGAGATTCTCCGGGATTGCTGCGTCTGCTGTTGACCTTTCTCCATATCGTACCGTTCCTTCGGCTGTCACCCTTTTTCGGTCTGTGCAAAATAAACGCAAAATAAAATGTAATGTTGTTGAAACTTGAACCGTTGTCCATTATATTTGAACAAGTTGGAAGCCCAAGCTAGCTCTTGGGACTTCGTCGGAGATGAGAATTTGGCCGCAAACAAGCTGTGAGAGTCCTTCCTTGTTAAAGAGGAGCTAACATGAAGATCACAATTACTGGGATCAAAGCCGACATCGGGTCCATTGGTGGACATATTTGCCCCAGCAAAGCCTTGCTGGATGAGGTCAGACAGATCGTTCAGCAGGCCCAGAAAAAAGGAGATATTATCGATTTCCGCATCTCCCATACGGGGGATGACATCGCAATACTCGCGACCCACACTCTGGGGGTAGACAGCGAGAAGATTCACCGTCTCGCTCACGAAGCCTTCTTGGCCGGGACCGAGGTTGCCAAATCCCAGGGTTTATATGGCGCCGGGCAAGACCTCTTGGTGGACGCATTCTCAGGCAATATAAAAGGTATGGGTCCGGCAGTGGCGGAGATGGAGATTGAGGAGAGGCCGAGCGAGGCCTTCCTTTTCTTTGCGGCGGATAAGACTGACCCCGGGGCATACAGTTTCTTTCTTTACAAGGCCTTCGCATCCAGTTGCCCGGGCACTTTCTTGGGCCCTTCTCTCTTCCAGGGTTTCAAATTCACAATCATGGATGTTTCTTACACCGAGGGGGATAAGGTCGTCGAATTGAACTCTCCGGAGGATTTATATGACATCCAGGCGTTACTTCGAGACGAGGGCCGTTTCGTGGTGGAGAGTATCCACTCCCGGACAACACAGGAGATCGTGGTGGCGGTGAGCACCACCCGGCTCCACAACATCGCCGGCAAATATGTGGGCAAGGACGATCCCATTATGGTGGTCAGAACCCAGAAAGATTTCCCTGCTACCGGGGAGGTGCTCCAGCCGTTTGCGATCTGTCCTTACGTGGCCGGGTTTATGCGAGGCTCTCACGTAGGTCCACTAACGCCGGTGCCGCAGAATTCAACCATCTCCTATTTCGATGGTCCCCCTATCGTCAGCTGCGCCGCTTATTCGGTGAAGGAGGGTAAGTTCACTGGTCCTGCTGATACCTTCGCCGACGGAGCCGAATTCTGGCAACACATCCGCCGGAAGGCAGCCCAAAAAGCTGAGTGGCTGCGGGAGCAAGAGTTCTTCGGGGTGGCGATGCTCCCGGAATCGGAGTTAGAATACGGAGGGATCGTCGAGAAATTGGAGGAGCTGGAGAAGAAATTCAAAATCCGCTCTTGAGAAAAGAGAAAACAGTTGAGAGAATCATATAGCGAGGCAGGTCATGAAAATATTTCTCGACACCGCAAACCTTGATGAGATAAAGGAGGCTAACAGCTGGGGTATTCTAGACGGGGTAACCACCAACCCGACCATTCTATCACGGGAGGCGGGGAAGGGGAGGTTCACTGACATCCTCAAGCAGATCTGCGAAATCGTTGATGGTCCCGTCTCCGGCGAGGTGATTGCGCTCAATGCTAAAGGGATGGTCACCGAGGCTTTAGAGCTGTCCGCCATTCACGAGAACATCACCATAAAGGTCCCGATGCTTCCCGATGGGCTGAAGGCCGTCAGGGAGCTGTCGGCACAGGGAATCAAGACCAACATGACCTTGGTCTTCACCCCCTCCCAGGCAATTCTGGCCGCCAAAGCCGGTGCTACTTTCGTTTCTCCTTTCATCGGCCGTCTCGATGATATCAGTCATTTCGGGATGGACATCGCCGCAGATATCATCACCATTTATGAGAATTATGGCTTCGAGACCGAGGTTATCATCGCCTCCGTCCGGCATCCACTCCATGTCGTGGAAGCCGGCTTGTGCGGCGCCGACATCGTCACCATGCCCTTTGGAGTTCTTGAAAGAATCGTCAAGCATCCACTCACAGACAGCGGTATAAAGAGGTTTCTGGAGGACTGGGAAAAGGTGCAGAAATGATGGCCAGTCCCATGTGAATAGCCGGGGCATTCGTGCCCCGGAGAGAGAAGTAGTTAGTGGTGAGTAGTCAGGTTTCTTAAGGCAGAAATGATTGAGCGTTATACCCTCCCACAAATGGGGCAGATCTGGTCGGAGGAGAATAAGTTCCAGACCTGGCTCAAGGTCGAAATCTTAGCCTGTGAAGCCCAGGCCCAACTCGGCAACATCCCCCGGAAGGCCCTTCAGGTAATAAAAAGAAAAGCCAAGTTCTCTCTCTCCCGAATTCAGGAAATCGAATCCGAGACCAAGCACGACGTTTTAGCCTTCCTCACAAACCTCACAGAGTCAATCGGCCCCGAGGGGAGGTATGTTCACCACGGGATGACCTCCTCCGACATCCTGGACATTTCCCTCTCCTATCTGATGGTGCAAGCGGGGGAAACCCTGGTCGAGGACTTAAGGAAGCTGATGGCCGCGGTCAAAACGAAAGCCCATCGATACAAAAAAACTCCCATCATGGGGAGAACCCACGGGATCATTGCGGAGCCGACCACGCTGGGACTGAAGTTCGCGCTCTGGCACAGCGAGTTAGAACGAGATCTCCAGAGACTCAAGGACGCTATTGCGAGTGTTTCTTATGGCAAAATATCCGGGGCGGTTGGGAATTTCGCCAATATCGATCCTCGAGTTGAAGCCTATGTCTGCCGCAAATTGAAGTTGAAAGTGGCGCCGGTATCAAATCAAGTGCTGCAGAGAGATCGACACGCCCAGTATCTGTGCACTCTGGCAATCATCGGAGGTTCGTTAGAGAAATTCGCAACCGAGGTGCGCAATCTCTCCAAAAGCGAAATCGGGGAGCTCTCCGAGCCTTTCATCAAAGGGCAGAAGGGCTCTTCGGCGATGCCCCACAAGAGGAACCCCATCACCTGCGAGCGCATCTGCGGGCTGGCTCGCATCCTCCGCTCCAACTCCGGCGCCGCTTTGGAAAACATATCCCTCTGGGGCGAGAGGGACATCTCTCACTCCTCGGTGGAGAGAGTGATAATCCCCGACAGCACCATCCTCTTAGACTACATGCTAGTGCAGTTTCGGGACGTAGTAAAGGGACTCAAGGTCAACGCCAAAAGGATGCTGGAAAATATCTATGCGTACGGAGGCGTAGCCTTCTCCCAGAATCTGCTTTTAGCCCTCACCCCAAAAGTGAAGTCGCGAGATGAGGCTTACGATCTCGTGCAAAAATGTGCCCACAGAGCTATGGAGATGGGGGGCGACTTCAAGAAACTGGTGCAGAGAGACCCGACGATTTCCTCCAAGCTCTCTGAAAGAGAGCTTGGAAGCTGTTTCGATTTGAATAGGTATTCAAAGGAAGTCGATTATATCTTCAAGCGGGTTTTCCGCTGAATTGGAGAATCGCCCGAGGCGATCAAGATGGCAAAGGAAGGCTTCAAGTTCCTGCTGCCCACACTTCTTATCTCCGTCATCGTTTTCTATCTTTTTACCAGGACCGATCACAGGTTGGCTCTGTATGTTTCCGTTGTTATCTTTTTCATAGCCCTTTTCTTCGTTCTGTTTTTTCGAGACCCGGAGAGAAAGATCCCATCAGGTGAAGACCTGATTCTATCGCCCGCGGACGGGAGAGTGAAAAAGATTGAGAAATCCACTGATGGTTCCTTCAAGCTCATCTCGATTTTCATGTCGCTGTTCAGTGTTCACATCAACAGAGTCCCGGTGGATGGTATCGTCAAAGAGATCTCCTACAGGCCAGGCAGATTCATCCCCGCCTTCAGAGATAAAGCCTCCGAGGACAATGAAAGAAACGTTATCGTGATCCAAAATGAACAGGGCAACGTAATTCTCACGCAGATTGCGGGGAGTCTGTCGCGCCGGATAGTCTGCAATTTGAACCCCGGCCAACATGTCAACAGGGGAGAGAGGTTCGGGTTGATTCACTTCGGTTCTCTGGTGGAGTTGGTCTTGCCGATCTCAGTCCGGCTGAAAGTGAAGGAGAAAGAGCGGGTGAAGGGTGGGGAAACGATCTTGGGAGTGTTCAAAAGTGAACGACTTTAAGGGCATGTTCCCGGGGATTTTCACGGTCGGGAATATGTTCTGTGGATTCTTCTCAATCATCACCAGCATAAAGCAGAGCTCCCCCACGGAAGCGGCCTGGCTCATAATTCTGGCGGCGTTTCTGGATATGCTCGATGGACAGATGGCCAGGCTCTCCGGAGCTACCACCCGCTTCGGCCTAGAATTGGACAGCTTCGCCGATTTCGTCTCCTTTGCGGTCGCCCCGGCGGTGATGTTTTACTCCTTCGGCTGGATTGGATCTGAAACCTGGGGATGGCTTCTGGGCTTCGTGTTCATCCTGGCTGGCTCTTTCCGTCTGGCGCGCTTCAACCTCCAGGCGGATCTCGAACCGGAGACGAGATACCTGGGATTGCCGATTCCGGTTGCGGCGATGTCTTTGGCGGGCTTTGTGATCTTTTCGCATCGTCTCTGGGGAGAGTTGCGTTTCGAAAAGCTATTAGTGGTGATGGTGGTGGCCTTCTCAGTTCTGATGGTATCCAACATCGAGTATGAGCCGATGCCTCGACTGTCGCTAGAAAGGCGGAAAGACCGGGTAAAAATGCTTCTTTTGCTCCTGGCGGGGATTCTGACCATTATTGATCCCGGCGCCGCGGTGTTTCCGATTGTGACCGCATATCTTCTGTATGGTGTAATCAGAGAGGTAAAGATCATCGTTTCCGCGAGGGGACAGGTTTCATCCCGGTCTCAACAGTCGAATAGTAGCCGTCAAGAGGGAAAGGAAAAAGATCCTTGACAACTCTGTAACACTTGCGCAAAGCTACAAAATGTGTGAAATTGTGGCGGAAACCTTCAGGTTTCCAAAAGCAATGGAAGGCTGAAGCCTTCCTGTACACCTACGTCACATCGAAGGGCCACAAGACATGTCCACAAACAGAAAGTCGAGAAAACCACGCCTCTGGCGGGTTGATGTCTCCTTAAAGGAGGGAGTCTTAGACCCTCAGGGAACCACCATCAGGCGAGCCTTGGCCGACATGGGCTATAAGAATATCAAGGAGGTCAAGAGCGGCAGGTTCTTCGAGATCGAGTTAGACGGCGATCGGGCTGAAGATGCTGTCAAGACTCTGGAGGAGGTTTGCAGGAAATTGCTTGCAAATCCGGTGATCGAGAGGTATGAGATAAAGAGGCTCAAATGAAATTCGGCGTCATCACTTTCCCCGGCTCCAACTGCGACTACGACGCTTATCGAGCCGTCAAGGAGGTCCTTGGGGAAGGAGTGGAATACCTCTGGCATCAGGACCGGGATTTGAGGGAGTTCGACGTCGTCATTCTCCCGGGAGGTTTTTCATACGGAGACTACCTCCGCACCGGCGCGATTGCTCGCTTTTCAGCGATTATGGGTGCAGTGAAGAGATTCGCCCAATCCGGCGGTCTGGTTTTAGGAATCTGCAACGGATTCCAAATCCTGTTAGAGGCGGGGCTCCTCCCGGGGGCGATGCTTCGAAATCGGAGTCTGAGGTTTGTCTGCAAATATGTCTATCTGCGCGTAGAGAATGACTCCACTCCCTTCACAAACGCCTATAAGATTGGTCAGGTGGTCAAGATTCCGATAGCCCATTCCGATGGTAACTATTTTGGAGATGAGAAAACCGTGGAGAAGTTGGAGGCATCCAATCGGGTAGTCTTCAGATACTGCAATCCCGGGGGAGAACTCGATGACCATTACAACCCCAATGGCTCTTTGAACTTCATCGCCGGAATTATGAATTCCCGGGGTAATGTAATGGGGATGATGCCCCACCCGGAGAGGGCGACCTCCCAACTCTTGGGCAGCCCCGACGGCAGGTTAGTTTTCGAATCGATGTACAGTTATCTCTCCAGAAAAGAGCGAAGGAAAGTCTCATGAGAGGTAAAGAGGTGACTTTTTTGACGGTCTCGTTGATTCTGGCCGTCGTCCTGGGTGGTTTTCTGGGGGAGCTGGTGGGTTCCTTTCTACCTCAGGGCGCGGTCAAGACCCTCTTCGAGAAAAATGTTCAGTTCGGGTTGGAGCAGCTCACCGTTGATGTCTACGCCATTCGTTTCACCATCGGGCTTCTGTTCAAGATAAATTTCGTGTCCCTCTTGGCCGTAATTTTCGTAATCGTCTATTTCCGTTACTGGTATTTTTGACTTTTTTGTGGCTTTTTTGAGCCCGATCCGTATCTTATTTGTGGAATTTGAACTGGGAGGAGAATAGATGCTTGGTGGAATAGGCTGGCAGGAGATAATACTGATCCTTCTTGTGGTGTTGCTTCTGTTCGGCGCAAAGAGAATCCCGGAGATTGCCTCTGGATTGGGCAAGGGGATAAAGGTCTTCAAGAAAGAGATGCGGGACGTTCAAAAAGAGATCGAGTCCGAAGTCAGTGAATCTCCCAAAGAAGCACCCAAGATCGAGAAGCCAGAGAAACCCCCGGAGGGTCCCACTCAGGGTTAGAACTGTTATCGCTTTCCCGAAGGAATTGATCTAGATTCAGCGGCAATGCCGGTTTTCAGCAAAGACGATATCGACAGAATCGGCTCCTGTTTGAAGGCGGTCTCCATCACCGATATGAAGGATCACCACCGCCTGAAAATCTTCAACCCTCAGGAGAAACGGGGTCTGAACTTAGAGATTTACCCGGAGACCAGCTTAGGGAGGAAGAAAAAGGGGGCGATGGTGGTGGTTTACACCACCAGCAGTCACCTGCAGCTCCACAATCTCTCCGGGTTCGTGGTCAGCGAGGAGTTGGGGGAGGTCACCTTCGTTGGAGAATCAGGCGGACGCATCGCCGGTCTGGTGGTGGAGCGAGAAGCGGGCTGCTCCCTCTATGCCAATGTCAACCGGGAGCTTATCTCCAGTGACTTCTCTAAATTCGGGGTGGAGGTGATGCTCTCCGGCGTAGCACTATCTTTAGCGGAAGACCTGCTGGAGGAGAGTTAATCAGCTATCACTGACCTCCCACCAGCGCCAGTAGCTAACCATCCACCAACAATTTTCTATCCGCTAAGAATCACGGGGGTTTTGTCTCACGGATTTAGGCAGCTTCACTGGATGCAGCTTAAGCCTACGAATGCTCGCCAGAATAGAGTCTCCGGACTTCTCCTCTATTCATCATAGCCTTTCCAACCGTAGGAGACATACTCGAAATCCTCCAGTCCCCCTTTTTTCAGGGTGACCAAGAGATACCCCTCCGGCCAGGAACTGCCCCCAATTTGCCGGTCACCTGACCACCATCGCCCGCATATCGAGCCTCCTACGATGAAGTAAGCGTCATGTTGACCGTCGGCCCAGTGGTCAGCCTCGTAGTTGTGATGATGTCCCGCCAAAGCTAAAATCAGATTATAGCCGTCAAGAAGTTCATTGATGAGCTCCGGGGTATTCCTGACTATGTGTTTGAAGCTTTTCCGCTCCGGACTCTCCAGATCGTAACTGATGACTTGGCCTTCCCAGTAACCGCTGAATATCGGCGCCACCGCCATAAGGGGGATATGCCCCACCAGGATTATCGGGGTTTCTCTGGAGACATGTTGCATGTCCTTCTTTGCCCAGTCAATCTGCTGTTGGCTGATATTTCCATAATAGGTTCTGACAGTATCGCCACTTGAGGCCACCGTCCAGGTAATACTGACGGTGTTGAAGACGATGAAGTGATACTCACCATAGTTGAAGGAGTAATAGTCAGGCCCAAAATACTCCCTGTACATCCCCGGTCCGTAGCTGGGGTCTTCCTCGCCGACAATACAGGTGTCGCCGCCGACACCCTCCAAATATATACCGTAATTGTCGTTATTGCCGATGGTGTTGAACAGGGGGGCGTTGAATCCTCCTGAGAGTCTCCTGTAAAGATCGAACCGTCTCCTTGCCTCCGGCTCGCAGACCCGATCAGCTTCGTCGACTAGGTCTCCTCCAGAAAGGAAGAAGGCCGGTTTTTGACGGTTCATATGTTTGATTGCGCTCTGCATTCCGGCGATGGCATTACATTTCGGCTCCGGAGTCAGATGAGGATCGGTGAAGAAGACGAATTTCACCGTCTTTTTGGTTTTGTGCTTGACTAACGGGAAATTCACGAGGTCCTCACTCCTACGTCCCATCAGCCTCCGGTAGAAGTCGCCATTGGCAAAGTGATCTCCGGGCAGAGATACGAACAAGACCCGTGAGCTCTCGGTGGCGATAGAATAGCGGCCCTCCCGATCGGTGGTGACCACCTCCACGCCGTCGGAGACGACCACGCCTGCCATACCCTTCTCGCTTCTGTCCATTACCCCGTTGCGATTGTTATCGTGGTGAACCACTCCGGAGATGGTCAGCGGGAACGACAATCCCACCGAGAGCTGGAGTGTCATCCAGATTATGAGGACCAGGCAGATTGTGAGTCTTTCCCTGTTCATGTATTTGCCTCTTGGAAGTGAATCGTTTCCCGTTCTGTTTCCAACATCGAGGGACAAATATAGTAAATCATGACAGACAGAAGTGATAGTCTTCCGAGACTTTCTTCACATCTCTTTTGGAGTAGACAGGGAACAGGGAACAGGAGACAGGGAGCAGGAAAGAGAAAACATAAAACAGGCACAGCACTTCAAGACGGAACGGGCCTTTGAGTTCTCAGATGTCCTGATTTCGGGATCCCCATTTTTCCTTGACAATTACCGGTTTCAGGGTATCTTCGAAGTGAGAAAATGGTTTTCGAGATGGTTTGAAATCGACAAGTTGCTGAACGAGGACAGAAAATGCAGAGAACACAAACTGTTTTAGTCTCACTTCTGACACTGATTCTACTTCATCCACTGGTTTATGCCGATTCCCCCGGCGACACCGTCGGGACCAGCTGGGATGAATGGGAATCTCCGGCATGCGCGGTCAGGAGGGCTGTTCTGGACGAGCTGGGTGGTGTTCATTTCGCCTGGACTAACCGTGTAGGCGGCTCATCCGGAGAGCGGCACATCTATTACAACTTCATCGACGAGCACGGCTTTATGTTACAGCCCGGGGGGATCCAGGTAAACCGCAATGTGGAATCTAAATATGCCTGTCTGGATATTAATTCAGAAAACGTTGCGGTGATCTCTTACTACAACTTTGCGACCGGAGAGAATTGTCTCCTGGCGGTCGATGCTTTGCGAGGCTTCGGGCAGTTCACGGAATACGACCCCCCGAACCTGCTTTTCGGGGACGACTGGTATTTCTGGCCTCGCATCACTATTGACCAGCAGGGCTACTTCCACCTCTGCGCCATTCAACACGCCATGAGCGGAGATCAGACGATCGTGCTTTACACCCGCTCGGAGGATGGCGGCAGCAGCTGGACGACTCCTGTCGCTATGGATACCACCTACCTCACCCAGAGTTTCATTCTAGCGTCCTCGCCAATCGACAACAGCGTAGCGATCGCCTTCATTCGTCCCGACGATCTCTTCAACCCGGTTCTGTTCGACGTCATGTATGTGGAATCGGGCGATGGCGTCAACTGGGATTTCGAGAATGGGGATGTGAACGTGACCAACTACCAGGTCAGTGATTCTCTCTATCCCGGAATTGACCTGGATGCGATCTACGACAACCAGGGCAACATCCACTTAATCTGGAATGCGGTTCGGGAATTTGCGGGCGGAGCGTTAGAAACCCGGATCTATCATTGGTCAGAGGGTGCCGGGATAAGTTTGGTGACCTCGGAATCAGACTGGGTTGATCCGGGGGCCAGCGACCTACCACTCGCGAAGGCAAGCCTTGGCGTAGACTCCGATGACAATCTCTTTGCGGTCTGGACGAGGTTTTCTCCCGACGACATCGCGGTCAACGATCTCCCCAACGGAGAGCTCTTCTTCTCATACTCCACCGACGGCGGTACGGTCTGGTCTGAACCCCAGAACATAACCAACACTCCCACCCCGGACTGTTTTCAGGGCGAGTGCGACAGCGACCACTGGGCTTCCATCGCTGAGCGGGTGGACGATTTCGCTCACATCATTTACATAAATGACAAATACGCTGGAGCCACCGCGCCAGCACAGCCGGAAGACAAGACCGAAAACCCAGTGCTCTATTTGAAGGTTCCCAATCCTGCCCGTACTTCAGTTGACGAGGGTCAACACGGGTTACGGCCCGAGGCTTTCCGCCTTGCCCAGAACTATCCTAATCCGTTTAATCTTGAGACGAAAATCGAGGTCGAATTGGGCAACCTGAACTTCGTGCAGACTCCTACTTTGAAGATTTTCAATCTGCAGGGACAGGAAATCAGGACCTACGTTCTCGAGAATGACAAGACTGTCCACGAGATCGTCTGGGATGGTCGTGATGATTCCGGGAAGGTGGTCTCCAGCGGGATCTACTTCTACCAGCTAAGGTGTGGTGACTTCTCCGAAACGAAGACAATGTCAGTTCTGAAATAGAGTTTGGAGAGCTGCTTCTGATAAATCCGGAAACATCTTTTGTCGGTTACGGTCTGATAGGTGTGTAGCTGGGGGTGCGGCGCTCCTTTGCCGAAGGAGTCCGGATTTGCATTGACAGAACTGAAAACCTCGTTATATTCTTAGAAGATAAACGTTATGTAACAAAAAGAGATGCGTCTTGTGAGCTCTTCCACTTTGTGAGGTAGTCATGTTCGCCAAAAAATCAGACTTTCTCTTGTTCTTCCCTCTTTTTCTCCTTCTTGCCGTTTCTGTCCACGGGCAGGAGCAGCCGCCGAAGCTCATGACTCCGGCAGAGTTCCATGACCTGGACTGGCAGGCCAAAGTCCGCCACTTCGAGCTGTTGAAGCAGCTGGACCAGAATAAAGTCCAACAGCAAGGAGACTATGATGTTTTTTTCTACCGGCTGGATCTGGATGCCTCCGACTTAGACCACGAGGTTATCTGGGGCACGGCATCCACTTACGCGGTAAGCCTGGTGAACGATTTCGATATTGTCCTTCTGGATTTTTCCAGCAACATGGAGGTCGATTCGGTAAAATCGTGTGGGGATGATGTCGCTTACACCCACGCCAGCGATTATCTTGAGATCTATCTTAATCAATCCTATAACACCGGCGAGGAGTTCGAGGTCACTGTCAGCTATCACGGACACCCCGGACCGGGTTACTTCGGTGACGTTTTCTGGTGGGATACTCACACCGGTTTCCCCATAATTCAGACGCTGTCGGAACCCTGGGGTGCAAGAGAATGGTGGGCCTGCAAAGATGACCCCTCCGACAAGGCCGACTCTGCGGACATCAACTACACCGTGCGGGATGACATGATCGCCGCTTCCAACGGGGTTTTGGTGGAAGTCATTGACAACGGTAACGGCACCAAGACTTACAAGTGGGAGGAGAGATATCCGATTGTCACCTATTTAGTGTCTCTGGCAGCCACTAACTACGAGGTCATTGACGATTGGTATTACACTCTGGATGCTGACAGCATGCCGATTACTCACTACGTTTACCCCGAACATTACAACAACGCCCTGGAGGATTTGAGCATCACTCCTGACGCCATTGCTTGCTATGCCGACCTGTTCATGGAATACCCCTTCACCGAGGAGAAGTATGGTCATGCCATCTTCGAGTGGGGAGGGGCAATGGAGCACCAGACCTGCACCAGCTATGGCTCCGTGTTGATCCGGGGAAACCACTGGTACGACTTCATTCTCGTCCACGAGTTGGCTCACATGTGGTGGGGAGATATGGTGACCTGCGCCACCTGGCCCGACATCTGGCTGAACGAGGGTTTCGCTTCCTATTCTGAGGCTTTGTGGTTTGAACATCTGGGGGGATGGGATGATTACCACGAGTACATGATCTACGGTTTGCCAGTCAGCGACCCCTCCGGGCCGATTTACGACCCCGATCCCCTCTTTGGCGGCAACACCGTCTATCACAAGGGGGCCTGGGTTTTGCACATGCTCCGGAACGTGATGGGGGAGGAGGCATTCTTCGAGGGTTTGACAGATTACGGAACTCGATACATGTACCAGAGCGCCATCACAACAGAATTCATTGCAGTGATGGAGGACCATTATCCCTCGGGCGATCTCCGGTGGTACTTCTATCCCTGGCTCTGGGGAATGAATCGTCCCTGGTACGGCTACTCTTACATGTACGAGGATGTTGGGGGTGGAGAATATGAGCTTTTCATCCACGTTGATCAAAAGCAGCCTCAGCCCGCTCCCTTTTTCACCATGCCGATAGACTTCTTAATAGAGGGGGCGGTGGAGGAGACGACCTTTGTGGCCTTCAATGACACTTTAGTCTCCGATTGGCGTGTGGTTTTCTCAGAGGAGCCGGTTGACGTGACTCTGGACCCTGGGGACTGGATTCTGTGTATGAAGAGCCAGGGGGGCTATGCACTCAACATCGTTACCACCTCCTTGCCGGATGGCGACCCGGGAGTCTACTACAGCCAGATCATAGAAGGCCGAGGTGGCACCTCCCCTTATGGATGGGAGGTCTCCGAGGGGGAACTGCCCCAGGGTCTTGAGCTTGATACCCTGTCCGGGGAGTTGAGCGGCACTCCGACCCTGGATGAGCGCGCCTATTTCACCATCGAGGTCACCGACCAGAATCAGAATACCGACACCCAGAGATATGTTCTGGTCATCGGCAACCCGACCGGTGTTGACGATGAGTTTGTGTCTAACGTGCCGGAGGAGTTCAAGCTCTTGCAGAACTATCCCAACCCCTTTAATGCCGTGACGACCATCAATTATCAGTTGCCACAACATGGCCACGTCCGCCTTGACATCTACAATCTTCTCGGGCAGCGGATAGAAACGCTGGTCGACGAAGAGCAGGAGGCGGGCTATCGTTCGGTCAGCTGGAGAGCCTCGGAGGTCGGTTCCGGGATCTACTTCATGAGGCTGCAGGCCGGGGAGGAATCTCACATCCGCAAGATGTTGCTGATAAAGTAATCCTCTGGAGTTTCATAACCCTGGAGAAAGAAGGGCAGACTATTTTGCCCTTCTTTTCTTTTGCGCTTTCAGGTCCCCTGTCTATATTTGCTGGATGATGGAGACAGCCTATTTCGACGAGAAAGTAGCCGCCGAGTATGAACGCTGGTATGAGACCGGCTTCGGCAGAAGAGCAGATCTGTCAGAGAAGAAGCTAATTGAGGAATTCCTGCAAGCTCTTCCCCGTGGGAGGCTTTTGGAGATCGGCTGCGGCACCGGTCATTTCACCCGGTGGTTTCGGGAGCTTGGATTTGAGGCCGTGGGCGTGGATTTTTCAACTCCCATGCTGGACATTGCGACCAGACTCTCTCCGGAAATGACTTACCTCTGCGCCGATGCTCATCGTTTGCCCTTCAAGGATGGCTCTTTCGGACTAACGGTGGCTATCACCGCTTTGGAGTTCGTTGCTGATCCCAGGACGGTTATCGCCGAGATGATACGGGTCTCCTCTGAGGCAATCCTTCTGGCGGTTTTGAATCGTTGGAGTCTTCTCTCTCTCTCAACGAGAGTGAAAGCATCTCTCAGAAGAGGAAGCACTTATAGAGGAATCAGGTTTTTCAGCGCCCGGCAGTTGAAGAGGATAATTGCTGAGGTCGCTAAGGAAAGGGGCACCTCCGTTGAGATGTCCTATGGATTGACGTTGTATCCGAGGCTGTTGCCCGTTTTGTCACCTCATCAACCGCTGGGTGCCTTCATTGTGGTGCTGGCGAAGGCAGGAAAGCAGTAGATAGTAGGTAGTAGGTAGTAGGTAGTAGATGGGGGAGATCGCATGTTTTCGAGGAAGTCTGGCAACTATTTTCAGACAGTGCTTGACCGGAGCATTTTTTTTCCTATATTTCTTTGGAACAATCGGCGGCTTCGTCCGATTGAATATATGGAGCTGTTTCTCCGAAGTTTGGGGGCGAACTGGTTTCGACGGGGTTATTGAGGAGAAACTGGCGTGCCGAGGTTCCCGGTCACCTCGTTAATCAACTGGGAAAAAACCTAAACGCAAACACTTCGTATGCGTTAGCCGCCTAATTCTAGGCGGTTCCCTCCTCCGGGACTTTCCTGTTGGTTTTGGAGTCGAGGGTCGGTAAAGACAGGATAGTTCCGATTTGAGCCTTGCAAATCGGAGCGAAAACACAAAGGCTGGCAGGATCGGTAGCCTGCTTGTCGGCGACCCCTCCTGCGAGAACCAAAAGATAAGCTACGCACGTAGAAGGTTTCTTGTAGGTATCCTCGGACGGGGGTTCGATTCCCCCCGCCTCCATTTGCCACCCCGCCCGGGCCCTGCTCCGGTTGATGGTTAATGGTTCATGGTTAATAGTTGATGGTAGTTTACCACCCCACCCCGGTTCACGGTTCACAGTTCACGGTTCATAGTAACTCTGGATGGCTGGTGTAGCGGAAGGCTTCAGCCTTCCATTCTGCTCCTGAAAAAAACCTTGCTATAAATGTCTGATTTTGTTTATTTGAATTCCCGAAGGGACATTGTTTTATGGGACCAATAATCGCCGTTGCCAACCAGAAGGGAGGAGTCGGCAAAACTACCACTGCCGTGAACCTCTCCGCCTGCTTTGCAGTCGCCGGGAAAAAGACCCTCCTGGTGGACATTGATCCCCAAGGCAACGCCACCTCCGGCGTGGGAATAGACAAGAACGCCAACGACAAGTGCATTTATGAGATATTGATCAATGGCCTCTCTCCCAGGGAGGTTCTGAGAAAGACCGAGGTGGCGCTTCTGGAGGTCTTACCCTCTCATCTGAGGCTGGTCGGCGCCGAGGTGGAGCTGGTTGATCTGGATGGGAGGGAACTTCTCTTGAAAAAAGCCCTAAGCGACATTCGAAGCGATTACGACTACATCATTATCGATTGTCCCCCGGCACTCTCTCTTCTCACCGTAAACGCCCTGGCCGCTGCCGATTCCGTCATCATACCGGTACAGTGTGAGTATTATGCTCTGGAGGGGTTAAGCCAGCTTCTCGACACCATTAATCTAATTAAGAGAAACATAAACCCGCACCTGGCGATCGGGGGGTTTTTGCTCACGATGTATGACGTCCGTCTGAATCTATCCAAACAGGTGGTCGAGGAGGCCAGGAAATTCTTCGGTGGGAGGGTCTTCAAGACCATCATTCAGCGCAACGTCAGGCTCTCGGAGGCGCCGAGCTTCGGGAAGCCAATTCTCCTCTACGATGTGATCTCCACCGGGGCGGAGAACTACATAAGATTGTCCAGGGAGATAATGAATGGCGAATAAGTCTCGCTTAGGCCGGGGGCTTGAGGCTCTGATCCCCGAAACCCTCTCCGAGGGTTTCCCCTCCGGGGAGAGGTTTTTCGAGGTGGAGATAAGGAAGGTGCATCCTAACCCCTATCAGCCTCGCACCTCAACTGATTCGAAGAAACTGGAGGAGCTAGCGCAGTCCATCAGAGAGAACGGGGTGATTCAGCCGATCCTGGTACGTCGAACCGCGGAGAACTACGAGATCATCGCCGGTGAGAGACGCCTTCTGGCGGCTGAGATGGCGGGCTTCGACAGAATTCCAGCGATCCTCTTAGAGAATATCCCCAAGGAGAAGATGATAGAGCTGGCCCTGATCGAAAACCTCCAGCGAGTTGACCTTAACCCCATCGAGGCCGCCAATGCCTACCGCAGGCTTCTGGAGGAGTGTGGGCTTTCTCACTCACAAATGGCGGAGAAGCTGGGTAAAGACCGCTCCTCGGTGACGAACACCCTGAGGCTTCTATCATTGCCACCGGAGGTTCAGCAATTCCTGAAAGCGGGGCAGCTCTCCGAGGGTCACGGTCGGGTCTTGCTTTCTCTCGAGGATAAAAGAAGGTCGGTCGATCTGGCAAACAGGGCCATAGAGCTGTGCTGGTCCGTCCGGACCCTGGAGGAGGAAATTCAAAGGGGAGCAAGAAGACTCATCCTCCGCAAAAAGAAACCCAAGAGGGCGAGAGTCTCCAGATATGCCGATCTGGAAGAGGAGCTGAGGAAGCTCCTCGGCACCAGAGTTGCCATCAACAGTAAAAAGAAGGGGGGTAGGATCGTGATCGACTATTACTCCGAAGAGGATCTGACTCGAATCCTCGAAATCATGAACGTTCGGCTTTGATGGCCGCAATGAGAACAATCTCATTTCTTGTTGTCCCCGAAGGGGGGAGGCTTTTCAATTTCAGACTCCCCATTTTCTTCTTCCGGCTTCTGGTCGGGGTTTTGGGTTTAGCTGTTGTTGCTCTGATTGTGGGGTCGTTTTTCTATGGAAAACTCCTGTACAATAGCTCCCGCTTAGGGAAGATTCAAGCTGAAAACCGGAGGCTTTTAGAGTACAACGCCAAGGTTCTTGAAATCGAGAGAGAGCTTGAGAGGAACCGCGAGCTCACCGCGATGATCGTTTCGGCGGCGGGCATCCCCACCGAGAAGGAGGTGGGTAGGCGAAGAGGCGGTGAGACCCTTCTCGGTGAAGTGCTATCGGCTCATCTGCAGCCGCATCCGTTCTGGGAAAAGCTGTTCCCGGCCTATGTTGGAGGCATGATTCCCACTCAGGGAGCCGCCCGGATACCGCGGGGACTACCGCTCTTAGGATATATTACCCGGGGGTTTGCAGAGGAGCCTGATCTTTTCAAATCTGCACATACGGGGACAGACATTGCGGTGACGGAAGGGACGGCGGTCTTAGCCACGGCCTCGGGGGTGGTTAAATTCGCTGGATGGGATGACACTTACGGTTACTTGGTGATTATCGAGCACCACAACGGCTACGAAACCCTGTATGGTCATAACAGCAACCTGAGAGTGTCCAGCGGGGACTTAGTTAATCAGGCGGACATTATCGCCCTCTCCGGAAATACGGGGCATTCCACCGGTCCACATCTGCATTACGAAATCCGGAAGGATGGCAAACCTGTTGACCCTAAAGAATTCTTTTAGCTTCAAGTTGAATAGAATCAGGAAATCACGACGGAGACTAAGCAGAGAGGAGACGGATTTGAATACGATCTTAGGTAAGGGAAGCTCTTTTAACGGCAGCCTGGAGGTTGAAGGGGATCTAAGGGTGGACGGAACCCTGAAGGGCAAAATCAAAACCAGCAACATCCTGACAGTTGGCCCCTCCGGGAAGGTGGAAGCGGAGGTGGCGGTCAAATGCCTCATTTTGGGGGGTAAGCTTGTCGGTCACATCTTCGCCTCCGAGAAAGTGGAACTGCAGTCAAAGTCAGTTCTGATCGGGGACATCACCACCAAGAGCCTAACCATCGAGGCGGGTGCGGTTTTTCACGGGAACTGCAACATGTCAGCCGGCGAGAGCACAAAACCACTCCCTGAGAGAAATGAGAAGGAATCACCAGAATCAAAAGTAAAATTCTGAGCGATTTTCACAGTCTCTTCACCGGCAAGACGTTGAAAGTCTTTCCGTGCGGTGTGCAAAAGTCCCTCGGGAATGTGGAAATCTCTTATCTTTCTGTTATAGTTAAACTTAACCCAGAAGCTCGATGTTTTGCCACAGAGGTTATCAACAAAAAAGGGGCAGCGAGAACTAAATGTAGTAGATCCTGGTATAAAGATTAATACTTGTGCCAGACCGCTCTTCTACCGGAGGAATAGATGTTAACGGACCATGAGACCAAAGATGATCTGCAGATAGTAACAGAGCTCAACGAGGCTTTCAACAAGATCAGAGGTGAGCTTGGAAAGGTCATCGTCGGACAGCATCAGGTCATAGAAGAGCTTTTGATTGCTCTTCTGGCCAATGGTCATTGTCTCATAATTGGTGTCCCCGGTCTGGCGAAGACCCTGATGATCAGCACTCTGGCTCGAGCCTTGGATCTAAAATTCTCTCGCATCCAGTTCACCCCGGATTTGATGCCCTCCGATATTACCGGCACCGACATTCTTCAGGAGGACAGGACTACCGGGGAGAGGACTTTCCGTTTCGTCAAGGGCCCGGTGTTCGCCAACATCATTTTGGCGGATGAGATCAACCGCACGCCTCCGAAGACTCAGGCGGCACTTCTTCAGGCGATGCAGGAGCACGAGGTCACTGCCGGAGGGGAGACTTACAAACTGGAAGAACCTTTCTTTGTCCTGGCAACCCAGAACCCGATCGAGCAGGAGGGGACCTACCCCCTCCCGGAGGCTCAGCTTGACCGCTTCATGTTCAACGTCTACATAGATTATCCCGATTTCGAAGACGAGAACACCATTGTCCGAACCACCACCAGCGCTTTCGAGAGCAAGCTGGAGAAGGTTTTGACCGCAAAAGAGATCGTCGAGCTCCAGAGGCTTGTGCGCCGGGTTCCGGCCTCCGACCACGTCATAAACTATGCGGTCAAGTTAGCTCGCAGCACCCGTCCCGGCGACGATAACACTTACGATTACATCAAGAACTGGGTCTCGTGGGGAGCGGGCCCCAGGGCGAGCCAATACCTGATCTTAGGCGGTAAGACTCGGGCTGTCCTTCACGGCCGCTTCACTCCCTCCATTGAAGATATTCGGGCGACTGCGAAGCCGGTCTTGCGCCACCGCATCGTTACCTCCTTCAACGCCGAAGCCGACGGGGTGGGAACCTCGGAGATTGTCGATCGGCTGCTGGGTGATGTAAAGGAATAGGGGGTTCTATCTGATCAGAAGGGCCGTCCGAGTTCGCAGGAAGCCTCCGGTCTTTAGGGTTACGACGTATATCCCTGAACTCACTTCATCCCCAAGCTCGTTTGTGCCATCCCAAACGTAGTGATATCTGCCGGGAATCAATGGCATCTCCAACAGCGTCTTCACCAACTGCCCGCCAGAATTGTAGATCCTCAGACTCGAGGAGGCGGGAGATCCTCCAGCGGCTGAGAACTCTATGACTGTCCTGTTGTTAAACGGATTAGGGTAGTTAGGATACAGCACTACGTCCGTAGGAATTGTGAACTCAATCACGTCAGATACTGAGGTTGTGGTAGTATCTCCGCCGTAGACGTAAACTCGGCCCCGACGTAGATCATTCGGGTAATAGACCTGGCTGACTAAGAACTCATCGACCCCATCCGCGTTCATGTCTACAACTGCGATATCAAATCCAAAATTGTCCGTCCGGATTGGCGAGGCCCAGTCGTAGATCGAATCCACTGGGTCTCCGCCGAGGTAGATGAATATTCGATCTAAAACGAAATTCCAATGGTCATCAGTAATTATATCTCCATACCTATCCCGATTGACCCTCCCCACCTCGGCTGTGAACAACGCATAGTCCAGGAATAGATAATTGCTTGTGTCGATCTCCTCGCCTCCAAAATACAAGTGCCGGTCCGTTATTATATCATCATAACCATCTGCATTGACATCACCTACCCCGCTCTTCCACCACGCTACCGGAAACCTCACATCTGGCTCAGAATGAAGTGAATCACGACCGAAGTACAATAAACTCTGATCTGTCCCATCATATCCCCTATCTGCAACTATGTCATCATAGCCATCTCCATTGACATCGCCTATCGCCATCCCGATAAGTCCCACCTGATACTCGACCAACACAAAGTCCGCCACCGTGTCCATTACCTCGCTGCCAAGATAGACACAAGCTGTATCACGTTCGAGTCTCCCCACTATCAAGTCAGCCACACCGTCGTGGTTGACATCACCCGAGGCAAGCTGGGTGCCATAGCGATCTCCGCGCTCTGAGTAAATCCTATCTGGAATAGGGTCCGGTGGATCACCACCGAAGTAAAGAAAGACGCCGTACCCGAAGCTGCCGACTACGAACTCATCACGACCGTCTCCGTTCACATCCTCTAAACCACAAACGGACCACCCAAACCACCCAACTTCTCCAGGGTTTTCAAGGATTAGGTCAGGATTGAGGTCGAAGTTCTCAGAGCCCAGATAGATATAAACTCTCCCAGTATCAGTTCCCTCCGGATAGTAAGGTGCTCCCACCCCGAAATCCTCGAACCCGTCGCCGTTGATATCTCCCAGATTAGTCACGCAGCGCCCAAAGAGGTCTCCATCATTCTCCCCCTCTATAATCCCCAATAGCTCGATGTTCAATTCAGAGTAAGCAAAACTGCTGAAAGCAAGAACAAGGAAAACCGAGATTAATGCCTTTTTCATTTCAAGCTACCCCATTTTCTGCATACCGAGCGGCCCTAAATCATTATAAGGTGTTCTAAGCTTTTGTCAATGATAAAATCCCAGTGCTGTCGGGAGTTTCCTCCCGACAGAAACCGTCAGGTCGAAAGACCTGACGGCACAATTCCCAGTGGCGGAGGCCACTGGGCTACCCGGTTTGCTGTTCGCCGTTGTTTTCGGCCCTACGGCTCGTATGAGACGACCAGTCCGATACTGAAAAGGCCACGGATGAGGGCATCCGTGACCAACAGCAAGTGACACCTCAGTTTCGGTCTCCCGGTATAAGTTGCGGATGGCGGCGGTCCGGGTTTTAGAAAAGGCTTTGCTGTTGTGCCTTCGGAGGCTCAATTTTCCCCTTGCGATACTCCCCCACCAGGATATCTGCCTGTCTGGTCGGCTCCGGGAGGCGGTAACCCCGGAGCGAGCGTGAGACCAGCTCAATTCCGGCTTTCCGGTTCATACGGTGTCCCGGTGACACGAAAACAGGTTTCACATTAGGTTTGGTTCGCAGGGCGGCACCAACCTCTCTGCCCTGGAATATCAGGGGGGAGAAATCACCAACTTTCTCGCCAACCGGAGCGTGGTCGCCCACGAGCCGAGTCTTGGCACAACCGACTGACGGCAAATCCAGAAAGAGACCGATGTGAGAAGCCAGCCCCACCCCTCGAGGATGTGCAATCCCCTGACCGTCGAAGATGACCACTTCAGGTTTCAGTTTCAGTTTCTCGAAAGCTGAAAGGAGCACCGGTCCTTCACGAAAGGATAGAAGCCCGGGCACATATGGAAAAGTCGCCTTCCCTTGAGCAAAGGATCTCTCCACCAGCCTCATCGTGGAGAACTCGAAGACGAGCACGGCGGCGTATATATTCTCGTCACCTTTGGAGGCGCTGACATCGCATCCGGCGATAAGCTCAGGCTCCAGCTCCGGCGGCATCGGGATAAGGGAGGTCACGATTTGGCGCTGGATCTCTATGGCCTCCTTGACATCTACCTCCCAGGGGTGTATTTTGTTTACTCGAATTGTACCCATAGGTGCAAAGGAAGTTTAACCGCCTCCCTTTTCTCGGGGAAAAGTTGATAATTCAGCAGAAACTAACACCCTGAGGTGATAAAAATCAAGCATTTCCTTGTTGATGTCGAGGGAACGGTCGTGAAGGGCAAGTCCTTCGTGCCGATTTCGGGTGCCACGGTATGGTTGAGAAAGGCAAGACGAGAAGGGAGGAGTTTCAAGCTGATCAGCAACAATACCACTCACTCACCCGGAGAACTGTATTGCCTCTTGCGGGAAAAGGGGTTCGAAATCCGGCCTGAAGAATTGGTTACCTGTCTTCTCGCCGCGAAGGAGAGGCTGAGAAAGAGCAAGTTGAGGAGATGCTTCATAATTGGGAGTGCGGCCATGAAACGGTATTTCCGCGTGGAGGGTTTCGATGTCGATTCCAACAGGGAATTTGATGCGGTGCTTGTGGGGCTCGACGAAAAGCTGACTCTCCAGAAGCTAAAAACCGCCACCGAGGCCATTCTACAAGATGGAGCAAAACTGATCGCGATGCACAGGGGCCGACTGTATGTGGACCGAGATGGTGCAATATCCTTCTCCTCGGGACCGATTGTGTCCGCGCTCGAATTTGCTTGCGGCGTCAAAGCGACAGTTGTGGGCAAGCCATCCAGGAGTTTCTACAGGAATTGCATAGAAGATTGGCAGGTCGATCCCGGAGCGGTTATGATGATTTCCGATGATCCCCTCTCCGATCTGGTTGGCGCCAAAAAGATGGGAATGAAGACTGCCTTCGTCCTTTCGGGTGCCTACCCCCGGACGGAGGTCTTGACTCGGGTCAACCGTGTGCTTCGACCAGATCGTGTGGTGGAGAAAATCTCAGAGCTACCGATTTGAGTTGGACCATAGACTCCTTACATATTCGATGAAAAGAGGCTAGCCTTAAACATAAGGGCAATCAGTCATGGAAGAAAACGAGAGAATCACGAAGATAAGAAACGAGCTTCTGACAGCTCTGGGCGCCAGCCTGAAAGACTACCAGACCGATCTGGCTCTGCCCCGGTTGTCGGATAGGGAGCGTCACCTTATTTTAGAAGATCCCCTCAAGGTCGCCTCCCTCCTCGACCACAGCGCCTTAAAAGTGGAGACCACCCCCCAAATGATCGAAAAGCTTTGCGAGGAAGCGATCCACTATAGGTTCTTTGCGGTTTGTGTCAATCCCATTCACGTGAAGTTGGCCTCGGAAGTCTTATCCGGCTCCGGCGTCAAGGTGGTCTCCGTGGCGGGTTTCCCTTTGGCGGGGACTCACCCCAAGGCGAAAGCCTTCGAGGCCGAATCCGC
>JAUWHO010000020.1 GCA_030605835.1 Candidatus Zixiibacteriota bacterium
AGCCTGGCCAGCCGAGGGGAGGTCTGCCTTAATCTCTATGATCTCTCAGGTCATCTGGTGGCGACTCTGTTTGAGGGGTATCAGGAAGCCGGTGAGCATCTGGTTAGCTGGGAGCCGACCGGAGTCTCTTCGGGGACTTATTTCTACAGATTGACCGTCGATGATTACACCGCCACCCGGAGAATGATACTGGTGAAGTGAGGTTTCGCCGCCGCTATCCTGTGAACCGTGAACTAACCGGGGTCGGATGAATTCCGACCCCTTTGATCTTCAGCGAGGTATGGAAGAGAGAATCACCTCTCGGACGTTAATCTTCGAATCAGGGCTGGTTGAAGAACCAATCAGACTTGCACCGTCATAAAAAAGAGTCTGCCGTGGCGCTTTATGAGAAGGCTGATCTTGTCCCCCGGTCGAAGGCTTTTCAGGAGACGGTTGTAATCGTTAATGCCGTTTATCCGGTAGCGCCCGATTTGCTGGATCACATCTCCCTTCTCAAGCCCCCAGCGCTCCGCCGGACTGTTGGCGGCGACCGACAGAACTACCACCCCCTCCCTGCTCTCCAGGCCCAGGTGGCTGGCAATCACCCTGTCGACAGAGCTGACCACCAGCCCGAGTTTGTCGGCGGACCTATCGCTGACCTGGATTGGGGATTTCTCAGGAACGATTGTCAAGGTCTGTTTCTTCCCCTGGCGCAAGATCTCCAGGTCGATCTCTTCTCCGGCTCGGGCTAAGGAGGTGGTGAGCTCCCAATCGGAGAGGCGATTTATCTTTTCCCCCTCCACACTCAAGATCACATCCCCTCTTCTGACTCCCCCCTTCTCCGCGGGACTGGAGAGCTCTAAGTCGGCGACAATCACCCCGCTTCTCACCGGCAGCCCCAAGCTTTGAGCCAGCACCGGAGTAATTCTCTGAACATGAACCCCTATCCAGGGTTTGACCACCTCCCCGTATTCTAACAGATCCCTGATGACCACCTTGGCCCTGTTTATCGGGATGGCGAATCCTATCCCCTCGCTGCCTCTGCTGGAGGTGAAAATGAAGGCGTTTATGCCAATGACCTCTCCATCAGCATTGACCAATGGACCTCCGGAGTTGCCGGGGTTTATGGCAGCGTCGGTCTGAATCAACTTACGATAGTATTTGTACTGGCCCGCCTCCCTCTTTATGTCGCGATTCAGAGCTGATATCACTCCCGCGGTGACGGTGGGATTGGGATCATCCAGAAGGTAACCGAAGGGGTTTCCGATGGCGATGGCCCACTCCCCGATGAGGAGATCATCAGAGTCGCCCAGGCGCGCACAGGGGAGGTTCTCCCCCTCGATCCTTATGACCGCCAAATCCGTGGCCTCATCGAAGCCCACTAAGTTTCCCTCATATTCCTCCCCGGAGGTTAGGGTCACTCTGATCTCGGTAGCACCGTGGACGACGTGTTCGTTGGTGAGGATGTAACCTTCAGGAGAAAAAATCACCCCGGAGCCCATGCTCTGGACTTGCCGTCTGTACTCCCGGGGAGGGAAGTAAAACCCCCAGAAATCATCGAATATCGATCTTTCTCGGACAATTCGGGTCTGAGTCACGGTAACGTTAACGACCGCGGGACCAGCTTTCTCGGCGGCGTTAACAATCGCATTTTTCCGGGAGAGACTTACCTGTTCGGAGCGATCCCCCTGAGGCTGACTCACCTCAGTTGGGTATGCAGTTGCTCCCAGCACCGCCAGAAGCAGAATAGTCGTTGACACTGCGACGATGGAGAAAGCCCGCCACTCCGAAGCGTCAAACCCCCTTTTGCTCAGTTTCCCTGAAGGATTAAAAGCCCGGCGGATATGCATTTACAGGAGGAACCTATTTTTTGACTTTTTTGCGTTCCTCTTTCAGTTTTTCGATATAGATTTCCGGGTCCTGGTCGAATTTCATCTTGCAGGAGAGAGCGCAGAAATAATATGTGTGACCGTCGTATACCGAAGAAGCTTTAGCTTTCTTGGGGTCGACCTCCATTGAGCAAACTGGATCGATAACCATAGTCATTTTCCTCCGAAGAAAATTCAGCCGCCTGCCACAGGCGGGTCAGCCTGATCTAGCGGGGCCAGATCTCAAGTATAAAAGCAATCAAGCCGGTCAAACCGGCTTTTCGGAGGCGAAATAAAGGTTAGAGAGCGAGGATGTCAAGTCTTTTCGAAAGAAATCTCGTCAAGTCTCCAGAGCTGCTGAGCCTGGATATCATGGGGCCGAGAGCGGGGAAGAAGTGAGATAGAATTGCCTATCTACTGTCAACTTTGGGCTGGGAGTTGGGCAGGAGAGAGAAAGCGATTGTCAGTTCGTCCGGTTTCCTAAAACCAGTAGAACATTTTCGTCGAACCAGCTTATGTTTCTTGAGTCGCTGAAGTCTCGTCGCAGGTTCTCTTCGAACTCCTCCAACGCCTCTTTGAGCTCCTTCTCAGAATATAGATGGAAGGTGGAATAATGGCCATTCCGGGCGCGGTCAATTAGCGAGCCTAAGCTGGCCCGCCTCCTGTATCTGAAGACTTCGACCGATTCCAGCTTCAATTTCGGAACTGCCTCTACGGACTCCTCCAGCTCGCCTAATTCGTGAAGTCTGGTCTCCTTCTCGTTGAACCTGGGGAAATATCTTCCCCAGATGTTTTTGCTATTTTGGCTTCGCAAGCGAGTATAAATGAACAGATGGCCGCGGTCTTTGAGGACCCGAGAGGCTTCCTCAAGAAATCTTGAAAAGTCAAAATGGTGGATGGCATTGAATGTGAAAACGCAGTCAAGGGAACTATCCTCCAGGGGCAGCGTCTCTGCCGGTGATTCCAAGGTTCTGAAATCTCTGATCTTATGCCGAGAGAGATATTCGCTCAGCTGTTCAAGCATTTCCCTATTGCAGTCGAGACAACTCAGATGAAGCTTACCTCGCAGATTTCTGAAGAGCTTGAGGTCGTACCTTCCAGCACCGCACCCGACATCGGCCGCTATGATTCTCCTAAGTTCCTTCAGCGTCCTCTTTATGTGGAGGATTGGCTCGATATCGGTTGTCCGCAGGTATCGATATCGTGGGGCGATGTTTGAGAAGTGGTGGTGTATGCTTGTCATACCTACCTCCTTTGTGACCCCCTATTCCTTTGCTTTCAAGCCTGCCCGGGCAATATGTTACGATTCGCAGGATCCCAGGGGATTCGGACGGGCTCTCAGCTTGAATCCATTCTCAATCGGTCCCAGAGAACCCCCCGGGCCAAGCCTCAAAACGACAGCCTGTAAGTAACCCCAGCTGTTACCGAAAGAAGGAGCAAGCCCAAGTTGCTATAACGCACCTAAAAAGTAAAGACTCTGGGGGCAGAAGTCAAGGAGAAAATCCAAGTCCAGCGACAACGGTTAACGACTTGCGCCTTATAGGGTTAGATGACCACAATGCCGACGTCTCCCAGATATATGTGGAAACAGTCCGGTGTCAAGGAAGATGCTGAAGATGGGCACTTGGAGACCGTTTGAGGCTGGCGGAGCCAAGAAGCCACTCAGGGCAGTTCCGCTAGCCTGCAGATTCTGTGCTGGCATAGTGGTTGGAGGGTTTTATTCACAGCGGATTAAGCAGATTATCGGATTTTCATCTGCTTAATTCGTTTAATCTGCAGTGAAACTGCCCTACCTCATCAACCTCCGCCTGAAGACGTAAATAAAGAGACCGATCATAAACGCCCCAGCCACTGTCATAACACCTGATATAATATTCCCCAAGTCGGTGGCAGCTCTCAAATCCGACAAGCGCCACAGGGGCAATAGATGAAAGAAGGTATATTTTAAGGCACCTGTGAGTCTGCTCCAATACGACAGTTGCTGCCAGCCGTCTATATGTTGCACGGTGGTGAGGTCACTTCCTGTGGGCACTAACGGTGTGAAGGACAATACCAGAGGAAACAGGATGAACAGGAATACGGTGAACCCGAGGACATTTTGCAACTTCTCTCCGTAACCGCAGGAGAGCTGCAATACCAGCGAGTAAAGATATGCCAGAGACCCCCACCGGGGTCCACCACTTGAGGGCTTTCCTCTTGCATACTTCCTCCCGGTAGTGACAGATAGCGGCTCTGCCGTAATCCTGCCTCTTGTTGAAGTTAACCTTGAGCATGCGATAAGATTCCGCGGCGTGGGAGAATCTCTCGGCTTTATCAGTCTCGGAAGTCTCGAATAGACCCAAAATCGGCTTACTGAGTTTCTGGAAAATTCCCTTAATCCCAGTGGCGGAGGCCACTGAGCTACCCGGAAGTGATTCATTCAGCAGTTTCGTTTTCCAGTCCATTGGGGTTAGACTCAAATCGCAGTATTCCAGATTTGTTTCCTCGAAGAGGCATTTAGAGAGGTCGATTTTGGTGAGATTGTTTTTATTGCTCTCTTCGAAGACTGTATATTTGAAAATGATTTTGGAGTTTTTGTCAGTTTGCAGGTAGTAGAGCTTTGTTTCTCTGCTTTGAAAAGAGGCTTCTGAAAACTCGAGATAATTTTGAATCTCAGCGAAGGAGAAATCAGCAAGATTTCCCGAAAATCGCGCCCATTTGAAGTCCGTCTTTTCCCCCGAAAATTTCGCCCACGAGAAGCCGGTCTCTTTCCCCGAAAATTGCGCCGCGGAGAAGTCGGTCTTTTCCCCCGAAAATTTCGTCCTAAAGAAGTTGATCTTTTCCCCCGAAAATTGCGCCCAGGAGAAGTCAGTCTTTTCACCCGAAAATTGCGCCCGGAAGAAGTCGGTCACATCCCCCGAAAATTGCGCCTCGGAGAAGTCGGTCTCTTCCCCCGAAAATCGCGCCTCGGAGAAGTCAGTATCTTTCCCCGAAAATTGCACTCGCCGGAAGCTCACGCTTTTCTTAAAAAAGGCTTCTCTGAAATATGTATTCTTTTTGAATTCAAATCTAGAAAAATCCACCTCAAAAGGAAAATAGAAACCCTCGAAATGGTAAGCGTCAGCTTTTTCACCCTTTAGGACTTTATCGACTTCCTCACGAAATAGCTTCTCATCCTTATCGTCCCGCCTCTCGTGGCAAATGCAGTAGCCCTTTTCAGAATCGGGCAGGGCCTCACGGGGGCACTGCCATTTAGTGTACACGTAATAGTATTTACAGCGCTTCTCAGGAGTTTCGTTTGGCATATTTATCTTTCTGGTGCTGTCGGGAGTTACCTCCCGACAGTCTTCCATCAGGACGACAGAGTCGCCTAAAGTGGTAACACCTGACGGCACCTCTGGGAGATAGCTATCTCAACCTCTCCAGCGCCTCCTGAAGACTGGAAACCGGCGTCAATCTTATCCTGAATTTCTTTTCTCTGCCGGTGAGATTCGATTTCGGCAGGACAATCTCCTCAAAGCCCAGTTTCTCCGCCTCTTTGATCCTCTCCTCAATTCTGCCAACACTTCTGACCTCGCCACCTAAACCAACCTCCCCAAAAGCAATGCTTTTTGCGTTGAAGGGCTTGTCCCACAGATTGGAGGCCACCGCAATTGACACCGCCAGATCCGAGGCTGGCTCGATGATCTTCACCCCTCCGGCGACATTGACGAAGACATCGAAATTTCTGACCGCCAGACCACCACGCTTCTCTAAGATTGCCAGAAGTAACGCCAACCTCTTGGTATCGATGCCGGTGGAGACTCTCTGGGGAATGCCGTAACTGGTGTTGGTCACCAGAGCCTGAATTTCGAGGAGCAGAGGACGCGTCCCCTCAACAGCACAGGTGGTCACCGAGCCGGAGGTGGCCTTCTCCTTTTCAGAGAGAAAGATTCTGGAGGGATCTCTCACCTCTTGCAGCCCGGTTTCGGTCATCTCGAAGATTCCCACCTCCCCGGAGGGACCGAAACGATTCTTCACCGTTCGAACGATGCGATAAAGATGATTCTTATCCCCCTCGAAGTAGAGGACGGTGTCGACCATATGCTCTAAAACCTTCGGCCCGGCAATAACGCCCTCCTTGGTCACGTGTCCGACCAAGAGCAGAGCAATCCCCTCCCTTTTGGTGAAATCTATAAGCTCATAGGCACACTCCCGAATCTGCCCGATACTCCCCGGAGGCGAGAGAGAGTTGGGAGTCTGGGTGGTCTGGATGGAGTCGATCACTACCACCTGAGGCTTGTAATCTTTGATGGTGGCCACTATGGTTCCGAGATCGGTCTCCGTCAATATCCCCAGGTTCTCGGAGGTGACATTCAGACGATCAGCACGCAGCTTGATCTGTCTGGCTGATTCTTCCCCGGAGATGTAGAGAGACTTGTAACCGCTTCGGCAAATGTCGTCCACAGCCTGGAGGAGCAAGGTCGATTTGCCGATCCCGGGCTCCCCCCCAATCAGGATTGCGGAACCATAGACTATTCCGCCGCCGAGCACCCGCCTCAACTCCCCAATGCCGATTCTGATGCGCTCCTCCGCTCCCCTTTCGATTTTCCCTACTGCGACCGGACTACCTGGAGCCGCTTTCGATCTCCTCCTGGGAGAGACTTTAAGTTTCTCTTCGGTGAAGCTGTTCCAGGCGCTACACTCGGGGCATTTCCCCATCCAGCGGGGAGAGATATAGCCACAGCTTTGACAGAGGAAATGAGTTTTCTCTTTCGGCATTTTTTGTTCCTGGAGGTTGAGGCAACCTCGGCTACATATTTCCCAGGTTGAGACAACCTGGGCTACATATTTCCTCCCAGGTTGAGACAACCTGGGCTACACATTTCCTCCTCCAGGTTGGGACAACCTGGACTACACATCTCCTCCCAGGTTGAGACAACCTGGGGTACGTTACGGATTTGCTACACCGCTTTGATTATGCCCGTGGCTCTACCCTCGACAAACTGTCGGACTATCGGATCATCGGTGTTCTTTACCTCTTCCGGGGTGCCGACGAAGATGATCTTCCCCTCGTAAATCATAGCGATGCGGTTGGATATCTTGTAGGCGGAGACGATATCGTGGGTGACCGCAATGGAGGTGATGTTCAGTTCATTTTTCATCCGGATTATGAGATAATTGATGGCATCTGCCATAATGGGGTCAAGGCCGGTGGTGGGTTCATCGTAGAGGATATATTCCGGACTCATGGCGATGGCTCGCGCCAATCCCACCCGCTTTTTCATGCCGCCGGAGAGCTCCGCCGGCTTGGAATTCTCAACGCCGCTCAAACCAACTAAGCGGAGCTTTTCTCTGACGATCTCTCTTATCTCCTCCTCCGGCAATTTGGTGTGTTCGCGCAATCCCAGACCGACGTTCTCCTGGACCGTCATAGAATCGAAAAGGGCAGAACCCTGAAAGAGCATCCCGAACCTCTGGCGGAGCTCAACGAGCTTTTCGTTCTTGCACAGGGTGATATCTTCCCCGTCAATCAGGATTTTCCCCTCATCGGGCTTCACCAATCCGATGATATGCTTCAAGAGGACCGACTTGCCGACACCGCTTCTGCCGATGATGGTGGTAGTTTCCCCTTTGCTGATGGTCAGATTGACGCCATCCAAGACCTTGTTATCCCCGAAGCTCTTGTGCAGGTCGACGATTTCAATCATTGCTTCTGCATTCGGTATTGTGCCTTTACAAGCCTATCTCTATATGGAGCCCGAGGATGCAAACAATCTAATTTAGAAACGTCTTTCAGGAGGATACAACCTTCGCCAATATCACGTGAAGCACAGCTATACAGGTTGTGAAGACCGTTGTCATTGGTGACAAAATAATCCATCAGATCGAGATAGATGACATATTCCAAATCGAAGTAATCGCTTTCTTGCGGTTCTGTCCGATCCTTCAGCATCCTATCATAATAAGCGTTCTGAAGATCAATGAAATATCTCACAGTGGGTATCTTGTTATACGCAATGTCATAATTTAATCGATTCGCATAATCTGGCACCCTGTGATGCCCCTTGCAAGCTTCCCACAATTGGCGTCTTGTCTCATCCCATAATTGATGTCTTACTTCGTCAAGTAAAGACTCGTCATCTAGCTGTTCTACTATGGCTTCTTGTCCTCGTATCGCTTCCTCCGGATTAAGGAGTTCTCTTATTCCGTCGATTGTACGGCAAGCCCCCTCGAACCAATCTTTCTTGAACCCCCTAAGGTACTCCCTTAGAAAGCTTGTCTCCTTTCTCACTTGTCCGAGGTTGTCAGCATTAGATATGAGAGAAGCTGTATTCACCCAGTAGAAAGGGTCAATTGTCACGGGGAGGTCCACTTCCAGAAAGTTAGCAACAGAGCGTTGCATGTGTCCCCAGTTGTCCTCAAGGATATTATTAGAACAAAGGCGGCTACTAAACCTGAGTATTTCTCTGCACTCGATGAATTTTCCTTCGTCTCTAATCATACAGGCTAATTCGAGGAGATTAGCACCAGTGAAATACACAGTGATTTTGCCTTCTAATTTCAGTCTCTTGATTTCAGCCAATTCTTCGGGATAAAGTCCATTAGATAATTGAGAGTGAACATTGGTATCTAAATAGATATTTAACAACTTTGTATTACCTACATTTGCGACGTGGTTAGTGCATTTTGTTAGTCCTTATAGACCCCAGTGGTGTCAGTAGTTTCCTCCTGACACCCACCGTCAGGTGGAAACACCTGACGGCACAGCTATCATTGCTTTTGCATTGCGAGTACTGTCTTTTCGAACCTGCCTCTCTGGGGCGCCCGGGGAGACAGATATTCTAATTCGGTGATGTCATCCAACATGATACAAGCACTCCCGAGTTCGTCTGAAGCAGAGTCATAAAGCCCCTTGAGGTCTTTGTTGTTCGTCAGGAGATAATCCAGGAGATCCAGGTAGAGGACGTATCCGATGCCGAAGTAGTCGCTCTGGTCAGGTCTGGTTCCCCGTCTGAACATCATCTCGTGATAGCTCCTCTGAACATCGATGAAGTATCTTACCGGGGCTATCTTCTCATAGGCGAGAGCATGGCCCAGGCGGTTGGCATAGCTCGGCAATCGGTGATGTATCTTGCAGGTTTCCCACAATTGCTGTCTTATTATGTCAGATGAAGATTCTTGAGATAGCAAATTCAGTATCGGGTCCTCGGGGCTCGGCAGCTTCTCCAGGCCCAATGCCTCCTTTATACGGTCGCGAGTATCACCGGCAGATTCAATCCAGTCCTGCTTGAAACCTTCCAGGTAGTTTCTCAGGAAATCCACGTGATCTTTAACCTCATCGTAGCCTTTGGCGTCGGGGACAAGCGAGACCATTTTTACCCAGTCAATTGTCAGCTTGGGCAGACTCATTCCCCAAAACTGGGCGACCGCCCGGCGCATGCGCTCCCAGTTGTCCTCCAAGACATAGTTGGAGCAGAACTCGCCGATAAACCTGAGCGAGTTCTTGCATTCGTCAAACTGCTCTTCCCCTTCGACCGTGCAGATGAGCTCATGAAGGTTGTGGGCGGTGAAATATATATTGAGCTTCCCTTCAGATTTCAGCCTCTTGAGTTCCGCCAGTTTTTCGGGATAAAGCCCCCTCGATAATCGAGAGAGAAGAGCCGTATCTAGATAGATATTGAGCATCGCAACTCACCTCCGCTTTCCATCGTGGTTAACCCCATCTATCAGCATTTATAGATTCCTCTTCCATCAGACAAGATCATCCGAAAAGGAAACTGGCAATAACATAATCGGCGACCAAAATCAAAACCGAAGATATGACCACCGCCCTGGTGGTTGAAGTTCCGACCCCCTCCGCACCTCCGGTGGTCTTGAATCCCTGGTAACAGCCGATGGTGGTGATGATCCCCCCGAAGATCAAGGCTTTGAACAATCCCGCAAAGAGATCTGACAGGTGGAAGAACATCTTCAACCCGCTCAAGAAGGTGTGGGCGCTTACATCTACGAAGACGACTGCCACTACCAGTGCTCCCAGGATGGCGACAAGATCCGAAAACAGCACCAAAATCGGCAGCATTGTGATCCCCGCGATGAAGCGGGGAACTACCAGATAGTGAATGGGGTCTATAGCTAAGGTCTCCAGGGCATCTATCTGTTCGGTGACCTTCATGGTTCCCAGCTCGGCGGCGATGGCGGCGCCCACACGGCCGGACACGACCAGGGCGGTCAACACCGGCCCCAGCTCTATCACCACTGCCTTCCCCACCGCCGTCCCCAGGTATCTCATGGGGACGTAGTTGTGAAACTGATAGGCGGCTTGAACCGAGGAGACCGCCCCCGTGAATATGGAGACGAAAATGATCAGAGGCAGGGAGTTCACCCCGATGAAGACCATCTGCTCTGTTGTGAGGTGGAAATTCTTGAAAAGCCGGGGCAGGTTGAAGAGTATCTCCTTGAGGAGAATCGCCACCCCGCCGATGTCGGCAAGGAAACCGATGGCCTTACTTCCGATGTAGCTTACCAGTCTCATCCCCATTTCGGGCAGAGCACCAAGAGGAGGCTCCCCGGGCCTTAGCCGTTAGCTCTCACGGAGAATATCGGTCGCGAGCATCCCCTTCGGGACTTGAAATCAGCTTTCTATGTGGGAAATCAAAATGGCGTCCCGCCTTCCTTCTCCATCTCTTCGGCCGGGGGAGTCTCAGTGTGTATGGTATCAAGTTTCTCGAAGCGAGTATATTCCGGTATGAAGGCCAGCGTCACCAATCCTGTGGGACCGTTTCTTTGCTTGCCGATTAGCACTTCGGCATAGCTGTCCATGGGTATGTTCGTCTTCAGGACCTCGCGGCGGTATTTCTCGGCGAGCTCCTCGCCGTATTTTATGGGACGGTAGATGAACATCACCACATCGGCGTCCTGTTCGATCGCCCCGGACTCCCTCAGATCCGCCAGTTGCGGCTTCATATAACCGCCCCTTATCTCTGATTGCCGAGAGAGCTGGGAAAGAGCCATCACCGGGAGGCTCAACTCCTTTGCTAAGTTTTTCAGGGAGCGGGAAATATATGCGATCTCCTGCTGGCGATTCTCGGTACCCCGAGGTCCCTGCATCAATTGCATGTAGTCAACGATGACCAGGCCGATATCCTTCTGAGATTTCAAGCGCCGGGCCTTGGCCTTCAGCTCTATGACCGAGATGGCGGCGGCGTCGTCCACATATATGGGCGCCTCCGAGAGGGGACCCACCGCAATCGAGAGGTTGGTCCACTGGTAGTCCTTCAACCGGCCTCGACGCAAAAGATTGCTGGACACCTTGGCGCGACTGCACAACATCCTCTGTGCCAACTGCTCCTTGGACATCTCCAGAGAGAAGACGGCCACCGGGATTTTCTCTTCCAGGGCCAAATGCTCGGCGATGTTCAAGCAGAAAGCGGTCTTTCCCATAGCCGGGCGACCGGCGACGATGATCAAATCCGCGGGTTGCAGGCCCGCGGTCAAATCGTCCAATCTATCGAAGCCGGTGGAGAGACCTGTCAGGGTGCCACCTTTCTCAGCGTATTCATCCAGGTCTTGCATCGTCTGCGGCAGGATATCCCTCAGGCTCACAAAGCTCTGTTTGAGACGCTTCTCCTTTATGCTGAAGATCTTCTGCTCGGATAAGTCTAACAGGCTGTCTGGCTCTTGAGTGGGGTCGTAGCAGGAATTGATTATCTCGGTGCAGGTGCTCATGAGCTGGTTTAAGGTGGCTTTCTCCAAGATAATTCTGGCGTGGTGTTCGACGTTGGCGGCACTGGCCACCAGCTCCGTCAGAGTCACCAGATAGGAGCGACCTCCAACCTCCTCCAGCTGCCTCCCGCGGCTCAACTCCTCACTCAAGGTGATGAGGTCCACCGGCTCCCTGCGGTCGTAGAGCGAGACACAGGCATTAAATATCTTGCGGTGGACATCACGATAGAAACAGTCCTCACCGATTATCTCCAGACATCTTCCGATGGCATCGCTGTCCAGGAGAAAGGCCCCAAGAACTGCCTGCTCGACGTCGACCGCCTGCGGCGGGGTTCTCTCTAAGATCTGTTTTTCAGCTTCCATATTACCACTCACTCTTCGTCATAGAACTTGAAGTTCTCGCCGGTGATTTTATCATAATAACGTCTTAAGATCTTCATGTCCTCCCAGGTCGGCTTTTTGAATTGCGGATTCCTCAGAAGTGCCGCGGTGTGATAGGTCACTAAGAAAGGGTAACCGTTGAAGTCGTAGAAGCGTCCCCGCAATTTGCTCATGGGAAGGTTGGTCTTTAGAAGCGTCTGGGCCGCAACCCTCCCCAAAGCGACGATAACTCTGGGTTTGATAATGTCAATCTGCTGGTAGAGGTGGGGCAGACAGGCCTCGATCTCCTCCGGGAGTGGGTCCCGATTCTCCGGAGGCCGGCACTTCAAGATGTTGCCTATATAGACCTCCTCCCTCTTCAATCCGATGGCAACCAAAATCCGGTTCAATAGTTTTCCCGCCCGCCCGACGAAGGGCTCGCCCTGCAAATCCTCTTCCCTTCCGGGTGCCTCCCCGATGAACATTACGAGAGAGGAGGCGCTACCGGTCCCGAAGACGTAGTTGGTTTTACCTTCGTGCAGACCACACTTGGTGCAATCCCTGCTGGAGTCATAGAGCTCCTTCAAAAGCTCACTCTTCTCTTGTGGAGATTTTTCGATACTGTCGAAAAGCCCCGGGGAGAGATAAAGCTCTTCCTCCCCCAGCTCCCTTCTCTGACGAAGATAACGGGCCGCCAGCTCCAGGGGGTCTTCTTTTCGTAGACTATCTTCCATTTTCCTCAGCGGTGTTGGAAGTCCCCTCCTCAGTGGTGTCAGGTCGCCTGAGGCGACTTCCTGACACCTTTCCGTCAAGGTGGTCGTACGACCAGTATGTAAAACACTGGACGACACTTCTGGGGCGGATGAATTCCGCCCCCTACGGTTGTGTTTCCGGTCTCCTTTTTCCTTTTCTCCCAATCGTCATCAAGTGGTCGAAGATCCGCCCCGCCAACTCTCCTTTTTTCATTTTGGAGAGTTTCTCGACCTTGCCACCTCTATCGATCAGAGTGGCGATGTTCGTATCAGTCCCGAAGCCGGCCCCGGCTCGAAGGGGGTTATTCAGAACGATGAGGTCTAAGTTCTTACTTTTGAGCTTCTTTTTGGCGTTTGCGACCTCGTTGTCGGTCTCGACTGCGAAACCGACCAGGATCCGCTTCCCCTTGGCTTTACCTAACTCCTTGAGGATGTCCACGGTCGGCCGGAGGGTCAACTGCAATCCCTCCTCAGTTTTCTTGATTTTGTCTTTTCGAACCACCTTTGGGGCAAAATCGGAGGGCGCCGCTGCCATAACCAGAATGTCTGCGGATTTGAAAGCCTTCCTTGAGGCTTCAAACATCTCGTTGGTGGTCTTGACCCTCACGAACGAAACCCCCGACGGAGGGGAGAGATCTGTGGGGCCGGAAATCAGGGTGACCTTTGCTCCCCGGCTCAAGGCCTCGGCTGCCATGCTGAAGCCCATCTTCCCGGTGGAGGGATTGGAGAGGAACCTCACCGCATCGATCGGCTCCTCGGTGCGGGAAGCGGTGACCACCACCTTCTTACCCTTCAAGTCCTGCCTGGGGTTCAGAGTCTTCCAGACCCGCTCTACGATCTCTTCCGGTTCTGCCATCCTTCCTTTGCCGAGGTCCCCGCAGGCCAGATCTCCAACTCCCGGCTCGATGAACTCATACCCGAATTCAGAAAGCTCCCTTATGTTGTCCTGAACTATGGAATTCTCGTACATGTGAACGTTCATCGCCGGGGCGAAGACCACCTTGCGGGTAAAAGAGATTACGACCGTGCTCAAGATGTCGTCGGCAAGGCCGGCTCTCACCTTGGCGATGAAGTTGGCAGTTGCCGGGGCAACCAGAATCAGGTCGGCCCAGTCGGCGAGACTAATGTGGCGGATGCCTACCATCCTCTTCTCTGGAAACATCTCGGTGATGACCTCGTTTTCGGATAAGGTTTCCATGGTGAGGGGAGTGATGAACTTAGCACCGTTGGCGGTCATCAGCACCCTCACCTCCGCTCCTCTCTTTTTGAAAGAGCGCACAATCTCGGCAGACTTATAGGCTGCAATCCCCCCGGTTACACCGACGATGATCTTCTTACCGGAAAAGTCCATTTCAGGTGCCCCTCTCTTCGGTCACATGTTAAATCTATTGAGTCTCGAGGCCTAAAGCAAGCCTAATCTTCCCAGTGGTGTCAGGAGTTTCCTCCTGACACCTATTAAAGTAAGATCGGCTCAACTTCAATCTTTAGCTGCTGGTTTAAATAATAATACGTAGCACTTGAGTATTGCCAATCAGTTATACGTTCAACTAGGTTTGCCCGGACCGGGTTACTATGGATGTAGTCAATCTTACTTTTCAATGTTCTGGGGTTAGTTATAACAAAACTATCAAAGCGGTCCTGCCAGAGCTTGAAGACGCGATGTTTTTTGCCGACGGCATTATCTCTCAATTTCTGCAAGAGACGATCTCTTTTATCCTTTTCTATCTGTTGTCTTATTTTGGTTGAGGTAAATTTCTTGAAATCTCTCATCACCTCCGAGAGTTTTGGTTCATCATTAAAATGAGTAATTAAATGGATGTGACTGGGCATGAGGACAAAAGCGACGATTGCAAATTCGCATTTCTTTTTGACAAAATTGATGGAATCCGCCAGGATCTCATAATAGTCGGAACTCGTGAAAACTGGACTGTTATCTTGAACAGAGGTTGTCACAAAAAACAGCCTCCCGGATTTTTCGAACAGGTTTCTGTGTCTTAGTCCCATTCTCTCAAACTTGCCTTCCGTCAGGTCGAAAGACCTGACGGCACAGGTCACCACAGATTTAGGCGACTCTGGATCTTAAATTTGTTCACCCTCAAAAATAAATCAAGCGATTAATGTCTGAAATGTCTGACGCCGGTGAAGACCATTGACATTCCACACTTGTTGCAGGCTTCTATCACTTTTTCGTCCCCCTTGGAACCCCCGGGCTGAATCACCGCCTTAACCCCTGCCTCCCCCAGCTTCTCGACACTGTCCGGCATCGGGAAGAAGGCATCGGAGGCGCAGACTGAATTCTCTGCCCGACCTTCGGCTTTCCGCAGGGCGATGATGACGCTGTCAACCCGGCTGGTCTGACCTCCGCCAATGCCGACGATCTTTTCTCCCTTAGCTAAGACCACCGCATTCGATCTGACGTGAGCGACGACTTTCCAGGCGAAAAGCAGCGATTTCACCTGCTCTTCGGTCGGTTTAATCTCCGTGACCACCTTCAAGGGAGGCTCCTCGGAGGTATCATCGGGAGTTTGCAGCAGAGCTCCACCGTTTAGCAGTCTGAGGTTGAACCCGGGCGACATCCTTCCTAAAGGGCCGGTCTTAACGATCCGCCGATTTTTCTTCTTTCTGAGCAGATCCAGAGCTTCAGGCTCATAATCGGGGGCGAGGATACACTCCACAAAAAAGGTGTCGTGAATCTCGCGGGCAGTTTCGAGGTCAACTGATTGGTTCAACCCGATTATGCCTCCGTAGGCGGACATCGGATCACAGGCTAAAGCCTCCCGATAGGCCTCTAAGAGACTCTCCCCACAGGCGGCTCCGCAGGGGGTGGAGTGTTTTATTATGACCGCAAAGGGCTTTTTGAAATCCAGAAGCAGGTCCAGAGCCGCCTGCAAATCAGCCAGGTTGTTGTAAGACAACTCTTTTCCGGATAGAAGTTCAGACGTGGCTAAGGAAACCCCCTCCCGTGGCGGGAGTTTATACAGAGCCGCCTCCTGATGGGGATTTTCCCCGTATCTTAAGGGCTGGACCTTCTCAAGGTTGATTGAAAAGAACTCAGGGAAGGTCTCCTCCGCTCTGAGCTTCTCAAAATAGGAGGCGATTGCGGCCTCGTATCGAGCGGTGTGGGCAAAAGCCTCCCGGGCCAGATCTAAAAGGAGCTCCTCCGGCAACTGACAGCTATTCTCCCTTAAACCTCTCAACACTTCCTGGTATCTTGCGGGATTACATATCACCGCCACGTCGTCAAAATTCTTGGCGGATGCCCGCAGAAGGGAGGGACCCCCGATGTCGATGTTCTCTAAGGCCTCCTCCAGGCTGACCCCCTCTTTTTTTACAGTCTCTTCGAACGGATAGAGGTTGACAACCACCATATCGATGAGACCGACCGATTCCCTCCTGAGCTGATCTATGTGGGTCTTATTCTCTCTTCTCGCTAAAATACCGCCGAAGATCTTGGGATTTAGAGTCTTAACCCTCCCGTCTAAAATCTCCGGAAAGCCGGTCAGCGATTGCACCGGCCTGGACTTTACACCTGCCTCTTGCAGCGTCTTGAAGGTCCCACCGGTGGAGACGATCTCAACTCCAAGCTCGGAGAGACCGGAGCCGAATTCCTCGATTCCAGTCTTGTCGAAAACGGAGATCAGGGCTCTTTTTACTTTCATAATTGTCTTCCGTCAGGTGGAAACACCTGACGGCATTTCAAGTTGGTTCACAGTCCACAGTTCACGGTTCACAGATAATTCCCTGTTCCCTGTCTCCTGTCCCCTATTCCCTATCTACTATTTCCTCATTGCCCCAATCCCCAGTGGCAGAGGCCACTGAGCTACCCTGCGATTTAGAATCACCCTACCAATCGTTGGAATGCCTCCCGGTATTTCTCTGCGGTTTTCTGGACGATGTCGTCCGGCAACACGGGAGGGGGAGGTTTCTTGTCCCAGCCGATTTCCGTCAGATAATCCCTGACGAACTGCTTGTCGAAGGAGTCCTGAGAGCTGCCCGGGCTGTATTTCTCCTTGGGCCAGAAGCGGGAGGAATCCGGCGAGAAGAGCTCGTCTATCAGGATCAGCTTATCATCAACAAAGCCGAACTCGAATTTGGTGTCAGCGATGAGGATCCCCCTCTTTTCGGCGTAACTGGCGCACTTCTCGTAGAGCCTGATGCTGATCCTTTCTATTCTTTCGGTCAGGTCTTGACCGACCATCTCTGTCATCTCGTTCAGGGAGATGTTCTCGTCATGGCCGGTTTCAGCCTTGGTGGAGGGGGTGAAGATCGGTCGAGGTAGTTTCTCTGACTCCTTCAAACCACCGGGGATTACGTTGCCGTGCAGGTTGACTTCTTTTTTTTCAAGGCCTCCAGAGTTCTTGTAATCCTTCCATCCGGTGCCGGCAAGATAACCTCTGACTACACACTCGACGTCAATTCTTTTGGCTTTCCTCACCAGCATGGAGCGCCCCTGGAGGGTTTCCCGAAAGCTCTTCAGCTCTGCGGGATACTCTTCGAAGCGATATTCCAGGAGGTGATTCTCGACGATATCCCCGGTGTAATCAAACCAGAAGACCGACATCGCGGTCAGAACCTCCCCCTTGCCGGGGATGCCGTTGGGCATTACGATATCGAAGGCGGAGATGCGGTCGGTGGCCACCACCAACAGTTTGTCCCCGAGGTCGTAAAGGTCGCGCACCTTCCCTCGGTGGAGAAGGGGAATCCCGTATAGATCGGTTTTTAGAATCACTTGTCCCAAAGGGATCCTTCGCAGAGAGGCCTTCTGTTTTCTCTCTTAAGATAGTTCCCCGTTACGGAGGGTGCAAGAGGAATTCACGAGCATCTAGAAGGCGAACGGCAAACAGCACGCAGTGGACAGGGAATCCTTTGGGATATCGGACGGGGTGTGAGTTATTACACGAGTGGGGTTGCTGGGAACGTCTGACCTCAGTTCTCCGTCAGATCGTTTATGACCGACTGGATCCTCTCTCTTACCTCCACATCTTCCTCCCCGCCCAATTCATCTTGGAGGCACCTCAACGTCTCTTCCGGTGAGGATTGCCCTAATTTGCGTACGGCCATGGCGGCACGCCAGCGGACGCCACCATTTCGGTCCCTCAGGGCCGAAACCAGAGCGTTCATTATCTCCGGTGAAGCCTGTCCGAATTCGCCCAAATCGGCGGCGGCGTTCATGCGAACATCCGGATTCGTATTCTCCAGGGCCAGAAGCAGAGTACTGACTGCGTCTGGAGAAGATTCCTCCGGGGCACTGACGCTGGGAGCGGAAGGCTGGTGGGCACTGGAGCTTTCTTCTTTGAGATCGGAAATGCGAGCACTGATCGGCTCTGGCAAGGGTTGTTCAGATTTGACGGCCTCGGCGTCATCGTTGCTGCCATCTGAAGTTTCATCGTTCGAAGTGGAAAACGGGCTCCTGGTCACCTCCGGGGAAGGTTCTGCTGGTTTATCTGGGAGCTCGGTGACATCCCTGCGCACCTCCGGCGCTCCCTTTTGGGGAGTGTAGACTAGCACCGTCTTGCCTTCGGGTGAAGGCGGCCCCCCTTGGCCTAAGGCCGAAACAGCCCTCAGGTGGCTGGCCGGATCTTCGTTTCTCAAGGCCGGAATCAGAGCGTCGATTGTCTCCGGCGGATACTGGCCCAGTTCACCTAAAGCGTAAGCGGCTGAAACCCGGACTCGCTTGCTTCCATCCTGCAGAGCGGCAACGAGAGCCTCGATTACTTCCGGTGTAGATTGCTTCAATCTACCCAAGACCGAGGCGGAATTTGCCCTCACAATTGCATCTGCTTCCGGCTTTTGAACCAGGTAGCTGAAGAAACTGAGGTAGTCATGGATTTCGTCTTTGAATCCTCTTATCTGTCTGGCGAGGGCTTCAGGGATTCTCTCATCATCTTTCAGCATCAAGTCTAAGAGCTCTTCCTCCTCGGACAGGGCAGTTTTAAGCCCGGTGCTTCCTGAAGTCAATCGCAAGAGTTCCTCGAATTCTCCAGTCGACTCAATTCTCGGCCCTAATTTCCATAACCGCTGGATCGACAGCCAGCTGCCAATTCCATAGCCCTGCTGAGGCCGAGTTTTTTCAGACCCGGACTCTGAGGATTGATCGGATTCCCCTGCAGTTTTGTCTCCTCTTTGTGCTTCAGTTGACCTGGGCCAGGCTAAACTCGGGCATCTCCGAAGTGCCCTCAGCTCTGAATCCGAAAGCCCAAAGGTCACGGCACACACCTTTGCCAGCTTTAACAGGGTTTCACCCTGAAGCTTTTTCCCCTTCGCTTCAGCCATCCTGGAGCAGAGATGCGTTGAGGCCAGAAGCCTCTTTATATTTCTGGGATTGCTCCCCGCGGCGGCGATAACGATGTTAACAAGATCCTGTCTCCAACCTTTGTAGTCATCCTTCAACCCAAGTTTCCCGGCATTCCCTACGATGAACTTCTCTAAGTCCTGTCTCTCCGGCTCCGGGAGCGGGAAGGAAAGCTGGACAATCTCCTCGATGTAGTCCCGACCGCCTACCAGAACAGGACCGACCTCGGGGATATTCGCTTCCTTTCCCTTCTCTGGTTTCTCTAAAGCTTTCCTCTCCTTCGGAACGTGCTCGCGAAGTCTGCGGTGTACTCCCCCTTCAGTGATATCCGGCGAGGCACTGATGACGAAGACAGATCTCGGCATATCCAAATAGAGCTTGATTGCGTTGGTAACCTCCACGACCACTTGCGGGCTGCAGCGATCAAGGTCGTCCATGAAGATCACCAATCGTTTGCCCTCTTCTAAGAGCTGATCCAGAAGAGAGGCAGACGTCTCCTCAAATGAGTCTTTAGGAGTCGGGTGTGTCGAGAACAGCTGCTCGATCTCCGCCTCTGGATTCCCGGCATGGGAAAGGCCATCCAACACCTCGGCGGACAAGGTGCCGGTTTCTCTTAGCTGTTTGGATAGGGTTTTTACCTGAATCCGGGTTTTGAGGCCTGCGTAAACCGAGCCGACTAAAGCCTTTCTCACATTTTCGGCCTGGCTGTATTTCCCGGGACCAATCCAGATCGTTTCGTGTCCCTTGTCCTCAAGCGCCTGCTGGGTCAAGCGCAACAGACTCGTCTTGCCACTCCCCTGAGGGCCATAAACAGCGATGGTGTACGGTGTACCCTGCTGTTCGATGATGTCCACCAGCGTCGGGATACAAGACCTGTTGAACCCCAAGAGGTCATCATCCGGCTTGACCACCGGATTGGAGTTGTAGGCACTTTCAGCGCTGGATCCCTTTGTGTCCTTGCCCATGGATAAATCCCTGCCTCCCAGATTATAGATTCAAATGACACCCAGTGCAATTCGCATACCCTGGCGAGTTTTATTTCTGCGGAGGTAGTCAGGCAGGTAACTGCTTAGCTGACAGAGTGTTGGCGACCCGAAAGACCGGATGGCGCAGCTCTGACTGAGCTGGGTCTTAAGATTCAAGAAAGAATATGGGGTTTGGCCACCACAATATATGCCTTAACCCAAGAATTTACGGGTGCTGTCAGGGGTTTTTAATCCGCCGCCGGCGGGCTTTATCTGCTGGCTACCACTGAGGATTATTTCGGGTATCGGATGGCGCATCCGATACCAAGGGGAGATCGATTTGGCAAGGCACTTTGAGGATATCAGTCGGTTATAGGTCCGCCATCTGTGCCGCCAGGTGTTACCACCTGACGGAAGGCTGTCGGGAGGAAACTCCCGACAGCACCGAGTCAGATCATTTATCATCCACCACTTCGTAGTCCGCGTCCACGGCGCCCTCTTTATCCTTCTTTTGCTCCTCCTCCTTCGGCTTCTCTTCGGGCCTTTCTGCCTGTGTGGGCTGCTCGGCGGTGGTTTTCTTATACAGCTCCTCTGCCAACGTGTGGGAGGCGGTCATGACCTCCTCAATCTTTTGCTCGATTATCTCCGCCGACTCGGTCTGCATCGCCCCTCTTAGCTTCTCTACGGCCTCCTTGATTTTCCCCCTCTCCTCCTCGGAGACCTTGTCTCCATACTCTTTCAGGGATTTCTCGGTGGTGTAGATGACCTGATCGGCCTTGTTTCTGGCTTCCACCAGCTTTCTTTTCTTTTTGTCCTCCTCCGCGTGAGAGTCCGCATCCCTGACCATCCTGTCAATTTCTGCCTCCGAGAGTCCACTGGAGGCCTGAATCTTGATGGACTGTTCCTTGCCGGTACCCAAGTCCTTGGCGAATACGTGAACAATCCCATTGGCGTCAATGTCGAAGGTCACCTCAATCTGGGGGAGGCCCCGGGGCGCTGGCGGGATTCCGACTAGATCAAATCTCCCCAGCGTACGGTTGTCAATCGCCATGTCCCGCTCCCCCTGGAGGACGTGAATCGATACCGCCGGCTGATTGTCGCTTGCGGTAGAGAAAACCTGTGATTTCCTGGTGGGGATGGTGGTGTTCCTCTCGATGAGAGGGGTCCTCACTCCGCCGAGAGTCTCAATCCCCAACGATAACGGGGTGACATCCAAAAGCAGAACCTCCTTGACCTCCCCGGCCAAAACCCCGGCCTGGATTGCGGCCCCGATCGCCACCACCTCGTCGGGATTGACCCCCTTGTGAGGCTCCCTTCCGAAGAGCTGCTTGACCGTCT
>JAUWHO010000012.1 GCA_030605835.1 Candidatus Zixiibacteriota bacterium
GAGGTCTTCTTCTCCAATCATCTCTAAGAAAGCTTCCACCCTGACTCGAAACTGACCCACCGGAACGGTAACATCGAACTCCAGAGTCAAAGAGGGGATGCCGTTCTCATTCAGGAAATCCCTCAAGGGAGGAATGTCGCACTCGTGGGGATCGCAGAATTTCTGCTGAATCAGAATGGCTCCCTGGACATTGTAATCCTTCGCCAATTTGAGAATGTGCGGGAAACGGGTGCGCTCCTCCCAGTCCTTACTGGGACAGGCGGGGCGCTCGATGTAGCGGTTGGCGATGGCCTGCAACAAATCGGCGTTGGACTTCACTTCGTTCCAGAAATAGCGCGTGCCGGTGCAGTGGTCATCGACCACCACGGTGGCACCGATGGATTCCACCACCTCGACGAATTCGGTGTCATCATTCTCGCTGCCGATGAGCATCAGACGGGCGCCGGTTTCGCGATTCAACTGACGGTCGGGGAGTTCTTTTAAGACTCGCTCCAGTTCCCGATTGTGATCCTTCTTATCCACCCACATGCCGGAGGTGGTCATCCACATCGCCTCCAGACCTGTCAGAGGAGGATTGTCCTGTTTGCGGAGCTCGTAAACCTGATGCATCAACCGGCGGTTGCTGTTGATAAGCCCGATCGATTCCTTCAGGGCTTCGTCTGTTATGGTCTTGCCGGTAAACTCCTCCAGAGATTTCTTGAATTTCTCCAGTTCGCCCCGGAGATACGGTTTAGCATGGGGAGTCTGGACCTTGTTGGGCATGTAAAGGTAGTAGTTGTAGTCTATCGGGATGTGCAGCTTCCAGCTGGTGAAGGATTGCCTGAGGTGCAGACAGGATTGAGACAGGACGATGCCATCCAGATAATTGTATCTCCCCTTTAATCCCTGCGCCAAGACATCTCGACAGAAGGGGCAGAACATCCCGAAGATATATGGCTCGGTGACATCCTGGGGTTCGTGGCTTCCTAAGACTCTCACCGGAAGAGCCCCGGCGGCGCAAAGCAGCTCCTCGGGGACGTAGCTGCAAAAGCATCCCATCACCTTGCCGCCGTTTTTCTCCTTCCACTCTTTGGCATATTGGTGACGCTCCTCATACCATTTGCGAAAAATATCCATTGGAGTGAAAACCTCCTTCAGCTTGCTGTATGGGATTCAAAACGCACTATTGATCACTCTTGCCAATTCACCGGTTTTTCCAAACCGGCTTCCTTTTCTCCAAGAATGCTTTCAATCCCTCGTTGGCATCCTCGGTCTTCATTAACTCCTCGAGGTAGATCTTGTTGGCGACGTCGACGGCGTCTAGGACAGGCAGATACAGACCTTTATCAACCGCCTTTTTGGTTAGTGCTAAAGCAATGGCGCTTTGAGAGGTGAATCTGGCGATGAACTTTTGAAGAGACTCCTGGTAACCTTCCTGAGGATAGAGCCGATTGATAAGTCCAATTCCTTGAGCTTCTTTAGCATCAATTGTATCCCCCGACAGGAGAAGCTCCAAAGCTTTGTGGCGACCGATCAGACGGGGGAAAATAGGCGCCGCCACCGGAGGGAAGACCGCCAACTTGATTTCCGGCTGACCGAACTTAGCATTCTCGGAGGCGACGATCAGATCACAGAAGGTGGCGACTTCGCAGCCACCACCCAGAGCCATTCCCTCAACCGAAGCAAGAGTTATTACCGGTATGGAATTGATGGCCTCGAAGAGCTTACCGAAAACCTCGATCATCTCCTCGACCTTCTCAGCGGTGTGCTCGCCCACATCCACGCCGGCGGAGAAAGCTTTCTGGTTTCCCTGAAAAAGGACAATTTTCAGGTCTTTCTGCTTCGCCAACTCACCGAGGAGATCGATAATCTCCCGCATCATCTCGATGTTGAGGATGTTCACTGGCGGGCGATTAAAGGTTATCTTTGCAATCCCCTCCTCTTTTTCTAATATGATATATTTAGGCATCTGTGCTCTCCCGATCGATTTTGAGGTTCATGATCTCCCTTTCGTCGGGTTGAGACAACCCGGCCTACGCATACGCAACGTGCAGAGGTTCACCATTTCTGTTTCGCCGGGTTGAGACAACCCGGCCTACACATACGTAATGTGCCAAACATGAGGGGCCGAGTGGGCCCTGTTCCCTGTCTCCTGTTCCCTGTTACCTTTCTCTTTTGATGACCATTGCCATGCTGACGCCTCCACCTCCGCAAATGCCCGCAAGACCGAGCTCCTTGTCTTGTCGCTTTAGGGCGTAATAGAGCGTCACCAGGATTCTGGCGCCTGAGATTCCGGTCGGGTGCCCCAGGGCGATGGCACCACCGTGAACGTTCAGTTTGGTGCGGTCCCATTTCAGAACCTTTTCGTTGGCCAAGACCTGCACTGCAAAGGCCTCGTTGACCTCGATGAGGTCGATGTTATCTATGGTCGCCTTAGCTCTCTTCAGAGCCTCGGGAATGGACACTCCGGGACCTTCGCCCATGGTCTTGGGGTCAACGGCAACGCTGGAATACGAGATCACGGAAAACAGAGGCTTGGCTCCGAGGCTTTTCGCCTTCTCCCTGGAGGTGATGACCAGCGCGCAGGCACCGTCTGACATACTGCAGGCATTGCCGGCGGTGACAGTACCCTCCTTCTTGAATACCGGTCGGAGCTTGCCCAGTCTCTCCAGGGAGGTGTCCGGTCTTATGGTCTCATCCTTTTCGAAGAGGAACTCCTCCTTCCTGGTTTTGACCAGGACCGGGACGATCTCCTCATCGAACCAACCGTTGCCCTGAGCTTTGGCGGCCTTCTGGTGGCTTTCCAGAGCGAACTGGTCTTGCTCTCCTCGGGTGATATTGTATTTCTCCTGCAGGGCTTCGGCGGTCTGTCCCATCCCCATGTTGCACACCGGATCGATTGAGTCCACCCAGCCGTCAAGCAGGGTTCTATCCCCCATTTTAAAACCCTCCCAGCGGGCATCTTTCAGAAGATAGGGGATGGTGCTCATAGAGTCGAAACCGCCGACCATCACGATTTCGGAGTCACCCAACCTGATGGCCTGAGAGGCCAAGGCAACCGCCCTCATTCCCGAGGGGCAGGCCATATTGATGGTTTGAGTGGGAACCGTGAACGGTATCCCCCCTCTCACCGCAGCAGTTCTGGAGGGATTGGGGCCGTTCCCCGCTTGACGGCAAGAACCTAAGATGACATCATCAATCTTATCTCCGGAGAGATTGGCTCTCTTCAAAGCCTCCTTCACTGCGACCGCCCCCAAATCATAGGCGGCGACACTCTTCAAAGTCCCGCCGAATCTTCCCATCGGGGTTCGGCAGGCAGAAATCGCGACTATGTCTGAAAGCTCCATTTTATCCTTTTCCTCTTCTTCTGTATTTGACTTCCACGCTTGGAAGGCTGAAGCCTTCCGCTACTATATGTACTGGCCTCCGTCGACTTTGATTATCTCGCCGGTGATATGTCTCGCGGATTCGCTGCAGAGGAAGGTCACCACCGCGGCGACCTCTTCTGGAGTGGCCAGTCTCTTCAAAACGGTTTCCTCTTTGGCAGTGTTGATCACATCTTCGGGGAGACCCTTCATCATGTCGGTTAGGACCATCCCGGGAGCGACGGCGTTGACGTTGACGCTGTATTTGCCCAGCTCCCTGGCGACGGCCTTGGTCAGACCGATGATGCCGGCCTTTGCCGCCGAATAGTTGGCCTGGCCGAACTTCCCTCTCAGGCCGTTAATAGAGGTGAGATTGATAATCTTGCCAGACTTCTGCTCCCGGAAGATCGGAGAGACCGCTCGCATGTAATTGAAGTATCCCTTCAGGTCAACATCGATCACCTTATCCCACATCTCCTCGGTCATCTTCCAGATGACGCCATCCCAGTTGATGCCGGCATTGCTGACAAGGATGTCGAGTTTCCCGAACTCTTTTGTGACGGTGTCCACCATTTTCTGGGCATCGTCGAAGGAGGAGACATCCGCCTTCACTGCCAGGCCCTTGCGCCCCATGGACTCGATTTTGGATACGACCTCTTTGGCTTCCTTGTCATGCTTACGATAGTTGATGGCGACATCGCATCCGTTCTTCGCCAGATCCAGAGCGACGGCGGTGCCGATTCCTAAACTGCCGCCAGTTACAATTGCGCTTTTACCTTCAAGCTGGTACATATGCGTTACCTCGTTTTTTTGCTCACTATGAAAAGCATGCGAGAATGGCAATCTTCGTCTTCACTTCTTTCCTTCAGGTTTGGCCAGGACTGCCTCCATCAGCTCCTCATTGATGGGGTGACCTTCCGCCAAGAGCTGGCGATATTTGATGAAATCGATGACATCCTTGCCAGTGAGTTTTCTGGTGTTGAAGGCGTGAAAGCCCATGTAAGCCTCAGTCATCATATTTTGCGCCAGCCAGTGGCGATTGGCCAACTTGCACTGATCCCAGAAGAACTTCTTCTTGAGCCTGATGCCATCGATGGACTTGATCAGGCAGCCGGGCATAAGGTTGGTGAAGGTCCAGATGATGTCGTTTACGGCCTTGTCCAGAAGTTCGAAGTCAATAGTTGCGGTTTTCAGAAGCGCCCGGGCCTTCTTGCTTGTCTCTCCGGTCAGAAATTCACCGTAGACGATTTCTCCACCTTCTACGTATTTGTCGGTGATGACCGCGGGGTTGCGGATGAACTCCCCATCTTCCTTGATGACGGGGACGACCTTACTGATCAGCCCCAGCCTCTTCATCTTGTAAGCGCTCCAGAGCTCGCAGGAGACGCAGTTCCACATGGCGTCTTCGATGGAGAGATACCAGGGGAGGAAATCCGTGGAGCCGCCGTCGGGAGCAGAGCCATGCCTGGGTCCCGCTTGCCCAAAAGGAGCGGTGTCGGCCGAGACCGTTAAGTCGGAGGCCATCCCAATCTCCTGCCCACCGGCGACCCGCATCCCGTTCACCCGACAGATGACCGGCTTTTTGCATGCCAGGATGGCATCCACCATCCCGTTGAATAGATCCATATAGGCGCCATACTCCTCTGGTTTTCCGGTGTAGTATTCAGCATACTCCTTGGTGTTCCCCCCGGTGCAGAAAGCTTTGCTACCGACCGCGGTGAACACCACCGCCACCACATTCCTGTCCATGGAGGCCCGGTGGAATCCGGCGATGACGCCCTTGACCATGCCGGTGGTGTAGGAATTATATTGGGCGGGATTGTTCAGGATCACCCAGGCAGAGAAGAGTTTCTCCACCGGATTCCCCTTGGGATCCACCACCGGCTTAAGTTCATAGATTACTCCCGGGGGCTCGGTGCTGAAAAGCTCATCTCCCCATAGGTGGTGATCCTTCAGCTTTTCATCCTTAGGCAACCAATCTAAAGCCATCTTCTTCTCCATCTAAGATCTGTTATGCCATTTCCCAGACTCGTAAGCTTCAATTATCTCGTAAATCTCCAGGTCGGTAAGGGTATGGTCAGACTTCTTAGCGCTATCGAATATTTTCTTTACCAGTTCCGGCTTGGGCTGATACGCTCTTCTTTCCAACCAGTAGATGACATTCGACTCCCCACTCATGGGGCCGATCTCGATAATCTGCTCCATCCCGAACATGCCCGCCGGAACCCCGGAATAGATCCGGTCCGCCAGCCAGGCGTGTCCCTTTCTCTCCGCCTTTATGACCGCAGCAGCATGCACTCCGGTGCCGGTTCTGAAGGCATCTTTCCCCACCACCGGATAGTTTGGAGGTATAGGCACCTTACAGGTTCTCGACACCAGATAGCAGTACTCTGCCAGCTTCGAGACATCATTGTCAATCCACCCCAGAAGCTTCAGGTTCATTATGATGATGTCCATGGCGGCGTTTCCAACCCTCTCCCCGATGCCCAAAGCGGTGGCGTGAATTCTGTCAGCCCCAGCAGCCAGGGCAGCAACGGCGTTGCACGCTGAGAAACCCCGGTCCCGATGCCCGTGCCAGTCTATTTTGACCTTGGGCACTCCAGTTTGGTTCACGACCTGCACCACATGAGAAACGAGCTGACCAACACCGTGGGGGGTGGTATGTCCGACGGTATCACAAACGCAGATACGCCTGGCGCCGCAGCCAATGGCGGTAGAGTACAACTTCTTGACGGCATCGGGGTTAGACCTGGTGGTGTCCTCAGTAACGTACATGACCGGCAGGTCGTGCTCCACCACGTAAGTGACCGCCTCCTCGGTTAGCTTCAACAGCTTATCCAGAGTCCATCCCTCCGTGTACTGACGGATCGGGGAGGAGCCGATGAAGGTGGCGACCTCGATGGGGATGCCCACCTTCTGGCTGACCTCGATAACGGGGTCGATATCCTGCTTCAAGGTTCTGGCGGCGCAGTTAGGCTTAATCTTGAGTTTGCAATTTGCGATCTCTCGGGCCAGAGCCAAGACATCGGAGCGCTGTCTCTCCCCTGCTCCCGGCAGACCCAGGTTCACTCCTCGTATTCCCAATTCCTCCATCAAGTGCAGAATCTGGATTTTCTGCTCGATTTTGGGGTCTGTAATCGATGGGGACTGGATGCCGTCCCTGAGAGTCTCATCGTTTAGCTCAATGCTCTTTGAAGGGGGTTTTGGGACCTCCCCCTGAAGGTTCCAGTCGTAAATGAGCTCGTGGCCGTCGGGGATCGTCATCTATTGTTCAACCTCTCTTTGACGAAGTTGACCATCCCCCCCAACCGGATTATTTCCTGTATCGCCTCGGGAAAGGGCGCCGAAGAGAAAGATCTGCCCTTGGTCAGGTTCTCAATTGCCCCTGTGTCGAGGTCAACTCGGAGCTCGTCACCGGAATCGATAGAATCCGCCGCCTCTTCAGATTCCAGAATGGGCAAGCCGATATTTATGGAGTTGCGATAAAAGATGCGAGCGAAAGATTTGGCAATGACGCAGGAGACTCCGGCACCTCTGATGGCCAAAGGAGCGTTCTCGCGGGAGCTGCCACAGCCAAAATTCTTGCCGGCGACAATTATGTCGCCCTCCTTCACTCTCTTGACAAACTCTCGATCCAGGTCTTCCAGACAGTGAGGCCCCAGCTCCTGGGGAGTATAGGCAGTGCAATACCTGGCGGGGATGATGACGTCGGTGTCGACGTTGTCGCCGTACTTAAAAGCTCGACCTCGGAGGGTATTGGCCATCACTTAAAAGGGATAACGCCGGCGAAATGCCGGAAATCCTCGACTCATAAGGGCTTCCAGACCGATCAGAGCATCGGGATGTTTGAAAGTTGAAATCAGGTGTTCTTCCAATTCGTATTGTGCCAGGCTTTCGTTGTCCACACCTTTCAGGAAACCGTCGAACCCTTTGCTTATGAGCCAGTTGGCGGTCCAGACTGCATTCGGAGAGCAAGCCGCCACCCGGCGGGCGATCCGCAGACCGTGGGATTTCATTCTCCCGGAGAAGAAGAGCTCTGCGCCGCGAGCGTAAGCGTAAAGAGCCGGAATCAGATCGTGTTCGAGAAACAGGTCGGTCATGCTGTTGAGCTCTTCGCGCTCATCCAGGGTGGGATTCTCTTGAAGCCGTTCCAACTCCAACTTGGCCAACTTCTCGGTGGAGGGAATCTTCCCGCCATTTTCGATGATGGCCCCCGCGATCGTTTGAGCGACCTCATCGCGGCGGTGAGCAGGAACCACAAAGTCGGCGAAACCGAGGTATGAGAGGACCTGAGGCGAGGTGATGGTGGTGCCACCGGCGAGAATGTAGTAGCGAGAGAGAGCAACTGCCTTCTCCTCATCATCCAACTTGCGATGAATAATCTGAGGCAAAAGCAGCGTCCCACGCAAACCTGGATAGATCCCCAAGCGCGTCTCCGGAAGAGTGAAGGAGGTGCGATTCGTGATTAAGACCACCGAATTGGGGTCAGCGGCAAAAGCTGAAGCAACCTCCACGCCTCCACCGAGAGTTTGACCATCAACAATTGCAATCTTGGGTTTGTCGGTGCCGGTCATATAGTGGAAGATGACCTCCTGCCACATGGCGGTGTCACGTTTGATCTGCTCAAAATTGCCCTCCTTGATGCGTTCGATGAAGGTGGGAACGTGCGCCCCCGCGATGAAAGTCTTTATCGGAGCGGTGTCAAAGATAATCACCTTGCATTCGGGATCTTCGTTAGCGTCCCCGAACTGACGCTTCCATTCCTCGAAGACGGTATTGTCCATGGCGTTGGCGGCTTGAGGATTGGAGAGGGTGATCCGCCTCACGGCTCCACCCATCTCCTTTGTCGAGAAGACCGGAGGGAGTTGGAAGTCCCACCTCTCTGCCTTCGCGAACCTCTTCTCCAGGGTTTTAGGACGAGGGAAGTCTTGACCCTGTTTTTTGGCCAGACGAACCCGCCTCTCCACTACCCCTTTCACCTTCTCCATCCCCAACCTGTTCATAAGGGTAAAAGGCCCCTGCCTCCAGATGAAGGCGTTCTGAGTGAGCCGTTCAAGATCCTCGATCGTGATCAATTCTGCATCCACAACCTCGGAAGCGGTAGTGAAACCGATCGCAAGAAAACGGTCCTTCAGTTCCTCGATGACGTTTTCACCCTTGGCTTTCTGCGCCTTGTGCTCCTCCTTCACCCAGCGAACCGAGGACTTGTCTTCAGCCTTATCGAATTCCTCCACGAGTCTGATATAGTTCTCACGAGGCGCGAAGAAATTGCCATAGACCTTAAACAAGGGATCATCGGGATCGGAGCTGTCGGAGAAAGACCTCATCGAGAACAGCCCCACCGGGAGACCGGTGTTGTCCATGAGTTCGAGAAAACCGATCGGCATCCCGTAAGCCCTGCGACCTGCGGCTTCGATCGTGGGGATATCGTAGCCCTCCTCCAGCATGCGGGTAGCCTCCAAAAGTAGGGCCACAAAGATAATGTCAGCGACTCCACCCTTCCGACTGCCGCGGATGTGAGTCGGGATCTTCCCTGCCAGCTTCATATATTTCTCTGCAAGGGCGATGCTTTCCTCAGAGGCGCTGTCAGTTCCGGCGAACTCCCCGGCGCGGTTGCGGTGCGGGAGATAGAAGTAGTGCATCCAGACGACCTTGTCGGGACGCTTGGTCGCTCGGGCGAGGATGTTGGTGTCTAAAGAGGAGGAATTTGTTGCCAAAACCGCAGAGGGGCAGCAGAGCCCATCCAAGGTCTTGAAAATCTTCTCTTTGATATCTATCCTCTCGGTGGCGGCTTCAATCACCAATTGCATGTTGGGGCTCGGGCAGGCTTCCTTGTAGTCGATGCTCCCAACAATCCTTCCCCGAATAGCCTCGATTTCCGAATCGGAAAATATCCGTCCGCGGGCCGATTGCAGCTCCGAGTCTATAATTTTGAAGGCACCCTGGATGATGGAATCATCTATGTCCACCATCCCGACTTTGAAACCGTTCTGGGCATATGTCTGAGCCAGGCTCGCCCCCATCGTTCCAGCGCCCACAATCAAAATCTCAATCTCGTTCCAACTGCATTGCGGTAACTGATTCCTTGAGCTCATCTTGTCCACCTGCGATAATCAGCTTGCGTAACCTTCAACTATCAAGGCGCCTCCCTGACCTCCGCCGATGCAGGCGGAGGCTAATCCTTTACCTCCCAATTTCAGAAGCGAGGTGACCAACCGGGCGCCGGTTGCACCTAAGGGGTGACCCAGGGCGATGGCACCACCTTTGACGTTCACCTTGTCTCTATCCAGACCCATCTCCCTCTCAACCGCCAGATACTGTCCCCCGAAGGCCTCGTTGATCTCGATATACTTCATATCCTTCAGGCTCAGCCCGGCTCTTTTGAGCGCGATCTCACAGGCCGGCACCGGGCCGATTCCCATGTAATGGGGATCGACAGCGGCCACTCCCCAGGAGATGATCTCCCCGATTGGTTCGATTCCCAGCTCCTTTGCCTTCCCGTATGTGGTCATAACCACCGCCGCCCCCCCATCGACGATTCCGCTGGAGTTTCCTCCAGTTTGGACGCCGTTAGGTTTGACGGCGTGCAGCCGCGCCAACCTCTCCAGGGTCGTGTCCGGTCGAGGGTTCTCGTCTTTGTCGATTATTACCTCCCCCCTTCTGGTCTCGATCTTGACCGGGGTGATCTCTTTGGCCAAAGAGCCATCCTCCACGGCTTTCTTCGTTTTCATCTGGCAGGAGTATGCGAACTCATCGACCTCTTCCCGGGTAAGTCCGTAGCGGCGGACGAGGTTTTCAGCGGTGCCCATCATGTCAAGGTTGGTGTAAGTATCATAAAGACCATCTTTGAAGAGGAAATAGGTCTTGGGACCCTGCATATACGGAAATCCCCAAGCAGAGCCGTAAAAGAGGGTCGGGGACCAGCTGGTACTCTCGTAGCCTCCCGCCAGGATGAGATCCAACTCTCCCGTCAGAAGCTCCTTGGCCGCAATCGTAATAGCCTCCCCCCCAGACCAGCAAATGCGGTTTACGGTCAGCGCCGGTGTGTACTGACTCACTCCAGCTCGCAGGCCGACGTGCCGAGCTCCATAGTGAGAGTCGATGCTGGTGTGCATGGCATTTCCGAAAATCACGTGGTCAAACAGCTCGGTACGATCTGCAAGACCGGCCTGCTCAACGGCCGCCCTGGCGGCCAAGACCCCGAGGTCGATCGGGGAGAAATCCTTCAAACATCCACCCACTGTCCCAAAAGGGGTACGCGTGGCCGAGAGGAAAACGACTTTCTTAGTGCGGTCTTTGAGAATAGCCGGAGTCCTCTTCTCGACATCGACAGGGACCCTAAATATCTCTTTCATGGCTCTACCCGTTAATGCTGCTGTTCATCCTTTCCCAAATAGAGTCTAGGGAGACGATAAATTGCTCTGTTTCTGATTTGCTCCATCCGGCGACGGCGGTGTTGTTGATCTCCTCCGCAGTTTTTGTCAATGACGCTTTTAGCCTCTTCCCCTCCCTGGCCAAATACACTCTCACGACTCTTCTATCTTCAGTATCTCTGCTTCTTGCAACAAGGCTCACCTTCTCCATCCGGTCCACAACACCGGTAATGGTGGGGTTATCGAAATAGAGCCGATGGCCAAGCTCGGAGAGGGGAAGCCCGTCTTCGTCCCAGAGACACTGCAGAACGATATACTGCGTGGATGTGAGATCCGAGTCCACCAACTTCGCGTCTAAGGCTCGCTTCATGCTGCGAGCGGTGCGCGCCACCAGGAAGCCGATGCTTTCATCCAGAGTGCTCATAACTCTGCGAGGATCCAAAACTACTTAGCATGCTAATATATTGCATGCGAAACAAAAATATAAAGATGCAATTTTCCTGTCAAGGAAAAAATTACAGGGAAGGTGACTCAGCCAAGCTGATGTAAACCAAGACATCCCACCGGTGATTTGGCCTCAGAAATACTACGGGGCGGGAGTCCAACTCCCGCCCCAGCTTGTTGTTCTCAATTTGGCTCTCGCCGCTGAACTACCTGAGCAAGTTCATCTTCTTGGTGCAAGTGTAGTCAGCGGTGCTGAGCTTGTAGAAGTAAACCCCACTGGAGATGTCAGTTGCATCCCAGGTTAGGTTGTAACTACCAGCATCCTGATGCTCATCAACCAAGGTCTCAACCAGACGACCGGAGATGTCGTAGATCTTCAAAGTCACATTCCCCGCAGTCGCCAGGTCGTAACCGATCTTGGTGGTGGCATTGAAGGGGTTAGGGTAGTTCTGACCCAAACTGGTGAGCGACGGCAAAGCCACCTCCTCACGGCTGACCTCCACTAACTCCCACTCGGTGTTGTCTCCGATCTTCCAACCCTGACACTGGATAACGTCCACGTCCATGCAGCAGTATACATCGTGACCGCTGAGGTTGCCAGAGACCGAAGCACTGTACGGACCCGGAATAGCAGCGTTCGGAACCTTGAAGAAGTAATGTGTCTCGGTCACGCCGGGAGAATAGCTCTTATTCGCCGGGACCTGGACCAAAACGTTCCCAGGATCACAACCGGAACCGGAATAACCCGAAAACGTCAGCTGACCAGAAACATTCCCACCGGTGTTGTTGGTAATCGTGGTCGTGAAATAGAAGTTCTTGCCACGGCAGAAAGTCGGTGTCATAGCCTCGCAGCTTAGCACCACATCCTGCTCACTAACCTCACCCCACTCCCACTCATTGTTCAGCCCGCTCGTCCAGCGCTGACACTGAATCGCAGTGGTGTTCATGCAGCAGAAATGCGCACCCTGATAGTCGAACGCAAGCGAAGCGCTGAGATCTCCGCTGATAGCACTTGGAACTTTCAAGAAGTAGTAGTAGGTGTTGGTGCCAATCGGGATGGTGCGGGTCTTGGGGATGGTGATCAAGATGTTCCCAGGGTCGCAATCCCATCCAGCATAACCCCTCAAGGTGACCACCGTGTTGATGGGAGATTGGGTGGCGTTGTTGTATGTCACCGCAAAGTAGAAGTTCTTCCCCTTGCAGAAGGTCGGACTCAGTGTCTCACAGCTCATCGATACCTCAGCTCCAACCCACTCCACCAGAATGCGAATAGCAACGTCCTGGGTCTCGCGGCTGCGGTCCGGAGCCACCATTCCAGTGTACTCGAAGCCGCGATTGCTGCGCGGCGAGGCGTAAGTGGCGTCGTGGCAGAAGGCGAAGGTAGTTTCGTCTGCATGGATGCCGGCCACCCAGACCTTGGTACCGTCCACGACGATGTTCTGATTGCTTAAATCGACCGTTATCCACTGGAAGTACTGATTCCACGGGATGTAAACGGTATCCCCTCCGATGATGTTACCGGGATTCCCGAACCCATCATCCTCATATACCCGGACGATCAAGTCGCCACCGGCACCGCCGCTAAGCCCCTGAATGGGTATATACGCCTCCTTGATCTTGAATGGCTCGGGAGCTTCAAACTCGTTGGCGTAACCGCCGGAATCACCCTGCCAGGAGCTGCAGCTTTCAAGGGTGGTATCGTCCCATAAAAGCAGGGTCTCGGTTCCCACACCACCATACTCGACAATCCGCAACTCCCCGATCTTGCGGTTGTTGTTTGCCACCCGGTCGACAACGTAGAGTCGGAACTCGATCCCATACTCCCCGGTCATGGCGGGTATCAAGGTCGGAGAATACTCCAACCAGACAGATTGCTGCGGCTCCAGAGAGGCGATGATGATCGTATCTCGCCACAACTCAGTCCCCTCAGGATCCCGCACTATCACCCGGGTTTCAATATCGTATTGGGCGTGGGTTCCGTTGTTTCTGTACTCCGCTGTCAGGAGTACCTCGTCGCCGGTGAAATAGACCGGCGCGATGGACTGCTCCGCCATGGCACTCTGCACCCCGAGATCGTAGAACTCAAAGGTCGGATCCGGCTCCGCATACCAGCGGATCGCTAAATCCGGATGGAACACGTTCCCATAAGGCATTCCGTCTCTACAATACTGCAATCCCACGGTGCCGCTGACGTCCTCCATGCCGATGACGTAACTGCCCGCACCGCCCTCGTAATGGCCGCGCTGCTCACCGTACATGAAGTACAAATTGCTGTCGGCGGCAGTGAGGATTAGCTGGAAGGTGTGGGTGCTGTCGGCCTGGAGGGGGTCCGGGTAGAACTCCGCAACATTTATCCAGGAAACGACGAAGCTGTCCTGACCGTTGGACCAATACCAGCACTCCGGATCACCACGAGTGAAGTCGATATCACCCGTCAGGGGACATACCAGGTTGTTCGGCCTGGCCTCGCTGGGAAGATTGGAAAAGGGGTGGGCGTAGTTATCACGGTCGGTAAAGGAGACATAACCGTTGGAGCCAATAATGACCTCGTCGACGGTGTACCAATAATAGGGGAAATCGAAGCCGATGGCGTAAGGGCCGGTGTTGTTGTCGTCCCCCAACCACTGGGTGACCTCGACTGCGGCCGGCTTGGCGGTGATGTCAATCCATTGATACTCTGGACCACCAGCTGAATCGCTGTCGATCCAGTAGTAGCCGAAGTCATCGGGACCACCCATCCCGGTGACAAAGGAACCTGACCCTGACGCTCCAACCAGACTTGCCCCTCTCAGGGAAACCGCCGATAAGAACAGAAACGCCAGGCTGATTACTAACACGTGCTTTCGCATAATCCTACCTCTTAAAATAGCTCTTTTTTAAAGGTTTTGTTGAGGCTTGAGTTGAATGCTTTGGATCGGTGGCATCACCTCCCCGACTCTGAGAATTTTCGACGTTACCCTAAAAGTTCAGCTCATCAGGCCAAATATCATCGAAGCAAGTTGGGAATCATATACATAACGAACATCGCCTGAAGTTCCACATTTTAAAGATAACATCCAGTTTCGGGAAAGTCAACCCCTGTGGGGCGAATTTTTCTTTGATGCCAACGGGGGCCAAAACCGAGGTACTCTTCGAGGGGTCAAAAAGAGGGAACAAAAAAGGCAGGGAGAACCCTGCCTTTAGATTACCATACCGCCTCGGCGTCGGTCAGCGCCACTTCTTCCAACTCCTTCTGACACTGGGCTTGACGATCTTATACCGCCCATCCCCGACCCGCCAGGTGAAGACATACTTGCAGGGGGAATTCTTGCGGTTCTTCTCCCCGGTGGCCAAGACCGAACCGATGTAATCTTTGGAGTGCTTTCTCCCATAGCGCTTCCACAGCATCCGCGGGGTGACCACCTTACCAACACCGTAGTCGTGCAAAATCTTCTCGCGCAGGGTGGGATACTGCTTTTTCTTTTTAGGCATATCCACCTCCTTTTTTTACGCTTTTCGGTCAAAATGTCCAGAGCTTTAGAAGTTCAGGTCAATTTCTTTGAGAAACTCTGCCCGGCGTGGACCCTGAGGGCTGAATGGTAGACTGTCCCCCTCCACCGAATGTATGATTCGCTATTACTTTTTAGTATTAACCCTTCGGGTCAGTTCTCGGAAGCTGTGAAAGCGAAGACATCCACGGTTATGCTCTGCCTCTCATCGAGTTTTAAAAGAGCAATGTGAGGAATCACGATCCCAAAATCTGAAAGCAGGATGTCAAAGCTTGCGACCAGGTGGAGAAGGTCACCTGGCTGTCGCGCTCGGGTCACCTCGCTCTCCCTGACATACGTGAGCCGAAGGGAGACCTTGACAGGTCTCTCGATCCCGTGGAGAAAAAATACTCCGGAGGCAACCAGCTCAAATTCCCTCTGGTCGACCAGTTTCCTGCTGCCGGTTTTGGTTATCCCCTCCAGCTTGAAGGTGGCTTTGGGGAAGCTGTCGACCTCCAAGAACTCCTCCCGCATCTTTCTATCTCGAGCCTCAATTCCGGTCTTGAGAGATCTCAAGTCGACCTCTATGTAGCAATCGGGGGAATCGAGAATGTCGTCGGGGTTGACTTCGATATAACCACCAACCTGGTTGGTTATCCCGACGATGGTCTCCAGGGTGGCACGGGAGGTGAATTCCACCAGGTTGCGACCGTAAACATCGTCCACAATGAATCTCTCGGCCCGGGCCCCGGTCACGGCAACGAGGCCAAGCAAGAAAAACGCCTCCAAAAACCGGAGAGAATTCATCGACCTCCTTTTTGTCCCTTGGGGATTCACTTTGTGTTCGATGGGATCACAAGAAACGTGGCTTTACCACACCCCGGGGTGGTCCTGTCGCCGTGAGCTCCCAGAGCAGTCCTACCAGCGAACGTTCCTCCTCCGCGAGCATCATAAGCAGGTGTTTGAGCTCCCGGTCGTCGGTCCTTTTGGAGAGCTCCTGATAATAATGGCGTATCTTCTCTTCAACTCCAATCACCGCCGCCAGGCGCGTCTCAATCTCCCCGGTGCTGTCGATCTCACCAAAGGAGACCGCCCCCTTCGGTGGCAGACCCTCCGGTTTCTCCAGAGTCACCATCACATACAGTCCTTCGAGGGTCGCTCTGTGCTTGGTCTTCAGCTGGGTAATTTTTCTCAGCTTCTGCCTTTGCCCCTCGGAGCTAACCACTTCCAATAGCTCGGTGTAAAACTTCAGAGCCTCGGTCGCGGTCACAATCGCAGATTTGAGCAGTTCCTCGATTCTGGTATTGTCTATCTCGAGGCCGGAGTTGTTCATGGTAAGAGTTCGCCTCTTGGATACTTCTTCCCCTCCACTCTATCAGCATAAAGGGGAGACATCTCTAAAAGCCTCTCGACAATTGGCGGCATGATCTCCACAAGGTAGTTGATCTGTTCCTCACTGTTGTCCTTTCCCAGGCTGAAAGTCAACGAACCGGTGCAGAACTCCGGAGGCACACCCACCGCGGTCAAGACGTGAGAGGCGCTAAGGTCGGTCTCGTCTCTGCCTTTCAGGTTCGAAGAGCAGGCGGAACCGCTCGCGGCCATCACCCCTTTGAGATTCAGCATCAGAAGAAGGGATTCCCCCTCCACATATTCGACCCACAGGCTTACGTGCCCGGGGAGACGCTTTTCGGGATGACCCGTGAAGTGGAGAAACTCGACGGACTTCTCCAGGCCCTGTTTCAAAGTCTTGCCCAGCTCCCTCAAATGGCTGTTTCGGAACTCCATCTCACTTTGGGCTAATCGGGAGGCCTTCCCGAAACCGACTATGGCTGGAAGATTCTCGGTCCCGGGACGAATCCCGTTTTCCTGGAAGCCTCCCTGAAAAAGAGCTGAGAGCTTTGTGCCCTCCTTCAGGTAGAGAGCGCCCACGCCCTTGGGACCGTGGAAATTGTGCGCCGACAGGGTCAGAGCATCAACTCCCAGGTCGTCAACATCGACCGGGATTATGCCGGCGGCACAGGCAGCATCGGTGTGGAAATAGACACCATGCTCCTTGGCAATTCCGGTCAACACTCTAATCGGCTCGATGGTCCCGATCTCCGGATTGGCGAGCATGACTGAGACCAGGCAGGTTTCAGTTTTCAGCCTCCTTCTGAGCTCCTCGGGGTCGAGTAAGCCCTGTTGGTCAACCTTGAGGAAGCTCACCTGGTAACCCTCCCGCTCCAGGCTGTAAGCCAGATTGATGACGGAATAGTGCTCGATCTCAGAGAAGATGAGGTGGTTACCTTTGTCTCGGTTGGCTTGCAGGTAGCCTCTTATGGCCAGATTGTTGCTCTCGGTGGCGCCGGAGGTGAAGATTATCTCCTGAGGGTTGGCGGAGATCAAGCTGGCCACCTCTCCGCGTGCCTCCTCCAGGGCTCTGCCGGCTATCACCCCGGCCTCATGGATGTGCGAGGAGGGATTGCCGAACCTCTCGGTAAAATAGGGGACCATCGCCTCCAGAACCCGGGGGTCGACCGGAGTGGTAGAGACGTGGTCGAAGAATATTTTTTTCTGTTTCTCCTCAGTCATAGAGAATCGACAACTGAGCTTGAAATGAGCGGCGGATCGGGTCTGTCTTTCTGTCTTTACCTATCGGAATTGTTCTCTTCGAGATAACCTGCCAGTTCGATTTAATTGAACTCCGTTTCGAGCCCTAAGTTCCAGGCCAACCCCAATCAATTCCAGGCACCGATGTATATCTCGTTGCACCGACTTTCCAGATTCTGTCTCCTCCACGAAGTGATCGTAGCTCGATGCCGGAGAATTGGAACTGACGATTGTTTCCGCAATTATAACTCTATTCGAAGCTGAAGACAAATAAAATAAATATCGCCTCAGCAACTCCAGCGAAAGGGGCAAACTGACAGACCTCGATTTAGGTCTTATCTGGTGGAAATTCAAAGAAGATGCGGAAATGATCAGGCGCGGCCACTCTGGGACAGGTTTGGAATTTCGCTGTTCGGTGAACGCTGCTGGGTACTCGTCACGCTAATTGACTCAGTTCCTTCGGGCACAAAAAGGTCAGCAGCTCATATACGGTAAGTTAGTGTATGTCTGTCCGCCGCAGTCTCCAAGCCGGACAAGGTACTGGGCAGTTATTCTATGTCGGTGTTCAGCTTGAATCTCAGAATGCGGTTGTTGCCGGTATCGGCGGCGCAGGGGGTGCGGCGGTCGGAGAAGGGGTCGGAGGCAATCCCGCGGGGGTTGAGCAGCTGGCCGGTTCCGCTCCCCGGTTCTCCGAAAGACTCCAGAAGCTGGCCATCCCACGAGAACTTGTAGACCCTGAACGGGGCACCGTCGCCGGCGTCAATCAACATCGTCTTGCCGGCAGGAGAGATGATCAGGGTGCAGTCCCCCTGCCAAACATCGAGGCAGTGGATCTCTGGGTTCCGGCCGAAGCAATTGAAACCTGTTGGCCCAACCAGGAGGAAGGCAGAAAAGAGAATTGCGAGATATCCCGCCGCGCTTTTCATTGTCATACCGTCTCCCCGCCAATCAAGATTGTTCTCCCCATCCCAGCTCAGCGCCGATGGTTGTTGAATAATGGCGCTGTGCAAAAGCTCTCAGCGAAATATAAGCTAAAGTGTGAAAACGGAGAGACTGGGATTCGAACCCAGGAGGGGCGTAACCGCCCCTACGTGCTCTCCAGGCACGCTCCTTCGACCAACTCGGACATCTCTCCGGATAGTGTCTACCTCTATAATATAGAAATCGGAGAAAAGAATGCAAGAGTGAAGGGGAGGTTGTTAGTGGTGAGTTGTGAATGGTTAGTAGTGAGTGTTCAGCGTTCACTGATCACCATTTAGGATTCACTATTCACCATTTACCATTTACGAATTTATTATCAGAAGCGTCCTGAACGCAGAATCGCTATCACCAGCCAGGCCCCCAGAATTCCGGCAAAAAGAAATCCAATAATACCGAGCAGCGGAAAGCCGAATACTTCATAGCCGACGTCCAATCGCATTATGAGCGAGGAGCCAACAATCAGAGCAGCAATGATCATCGACATCGAGAGGCGATTGGAGGATTTGTCCATCTCGGTGATAAGCCGGTCCAAACCTCGATGTTCGAGGTCAAATCTCAGCTCCCCGCCTCTTAACTTCATCAGTATGCGCCTCAGCTCATACGGGAAGAGAGTGGCAAAATCACGCAGCTCTCCTAAGATCGAACGTGCATCCTTCAGCAGGGCGCTGGGACGATATTTCCTCACCGCCAGCTTCCGAACGTACGGAGCCGCCTCAGTGGCGACGTCGTAATCGGGATCCAAACCTCTGCCCACCTCCTCGAAGGTCACCATCGCCTTCACTAAGAGCATGAACTGAGACTGCATCTTGATATCATAACGATGCATCACCTCGAAGAACTCATCGGTGAGCTCCCGCATCTGAATCTGACTTAAAGGAACCTTGTGATAGCGATAGAGATACTCGGTCAAATCCTGTTCCAATATCCTCAGATCTACCTCGTCATGGATGACTCCAGCGTTTTGAAACACTCGAATCAGCCCCTTCACGTCCCATTCCACTGCCGCCACCAAGATTGCGGAAACATCCTCCATGGCGGTATCTGAAAGCTTCCCCACCATCCCGTAGTCGACCGGGGCAAGCACATTCCCCTTCAGCACAAAAAGGTTGCCGGGGTGAGGGTCGGCGTGGAAAAAGCCGTCCTCGAAAACCTGCTTGAACATTATCTTGCCTAAGTTTCTGCAAATGATCTTCCCATCCAGACCCAACTTGGAAAGCTCCTCCTGCTCTGAGATTTTCACCCCACGTATGAATTCCATCGTCAGGACATAAGAGGTGGTGTATTCCCAGAAAACCTTGGGGATAAATATGTAATCGTGCCCGGCGAAATTTGACTTAAAGATCTCAAGGTTTCGGGCCTCGTTGATGAAGTTAACCTCCTGGCGCGTGCTTTTGGCCAACTCCGAAACCAAGCCGGAGGGATCGTATTGCTTGCTCTCGGGAATATACCTCTCTGTAAGGGAGGCCAGATCTCTGAGGATCTCCATGTCCGCATCGATGGTCCTCTTTATCCCCGGTCTTTGCACTTTCACTGCGACCTCCGTACCGTCCAGCAGAACCGCCCGGTGAACCTGCGAAAGGGAGGCCGAGGCCAAGGGTTGGGGGTCAAACTCAGAGAAGATCTCTCCCAGGTCAGATTTTAGCTCTGACTCCACGAGCTCCTTCGCGATTTGAAAATCCATAGGAGGCACCTGGTCCTGGAGTTTGGTGAGCTCGATCATCAAATCGATCGGAATGAGATAAGGACGGGTCGACATCACCTGCCCCATCTTGACGAAGGTCGGTCCCAGCTCCTCTAAGGCCATTCGTATTCTCTGATAGAAACTATATTTCTCCGCGATCTCCACCGACCGGAGAAGCCTCCTGCGCCCAAGCCGCAGGTAGCGAGTAATATTCATCCGGTCCAAGAGCTCTCCGAAACCGTATTTGACTAACACCCCCACAATCTCCCGGTACCTTTTGAGACTGCGATAGCTTCTGTCGATCAGAGGAATGCGCATAGCTTGAAAAGATGATAGCAACAGTTTTAAATCCAGTCAACAGAAAAGATCTCGTGAAGAGGAGAGTCTTGACTTGGAACGGGATTTTTGTTTATTAGTGCTCTTGAGGCCAAAAAGGTGACTGATGACTGAGATAGCTTCCAAAAAGATAAGCACCCAGGTCGATCGCCAGTTCGAGATTATCAGACGAGGCACCGCGGAGGTGATCTCCGAGGAGGAACTGAAATCGAAGCTGGCCAAATCTATCGAAACTGGGAGACCGCTCAAGGTGAAGGAGGGGTTTGATCCCACTGCACCGGATATTCACCTGGGCCACACCGTCACCCTTCGTAAGCTCAGGCAGTTTCAGGACCTCGGGCACGAGGTCATCTTCCTCATCGGCGATTTCACCGGCCTGATTGGCGACCCCTCTGGAAGAGACACCCAGCGCAAGCGGATGACGCCGGAGGAGGTCCAGCAGAATGCGGAGACCTACAAAAAACAGGTCTTCAAGATTCTAGATCCGGATAGGACCACGATCGATTTCAACAGCCGCTGGCTTAAAGAGATGACCTTTGAAGATGTCCTGGGCCTGTGTGCCCACTGCACCGTGGCTCGGATTTTGGAGAGGGACGATTTCCTCAATCGCTATCGATCAGGGAAACCGATAAGCATGCTGGAGTTCCTCTATCCTCTGGCTCAGGGTTACGACTCCGTGGCGCTGGAAGCCGACGTTGAATTGGGAGGCACCGACCAGAAATTTAATCTTTTAGTCGGCAGGGAGCTGCAGCGGGATTACGGTCAGGAACCGCAGGTGATAATCACCATGCCGCTTCTGGTGGGGACCGACGGAACTGAGAAGATGTCGAAAAGCACCGGCAATTACATCGGCATAAACGAAGCCCCAAAAGAGATCTACGGCAAAACCATGTCCATCCCCGATGAGGCCATCTACGACTATTTTCTGCTCTTGACCGACCTTTCTCACCCCCAGCTGGACGAAATCAAAAGGGACCTCCAGAAGGGGGAAGTAAATCCGATGGAACATAAGAAAGCTCTGGCGCACAAGATTGTTACCATATATTGTGGAAGAGAGGCTGCCGAGCAGGCTGCAGGGGAATTCGAAAAAGTCTTCGGGAGAAAAGAGTTGCCCGATGAGATCCCGCTTTTCAAGATCCAGAGCGAGCGGGACTCCCTGTGGATCGTGAGAGTCCTGACCGGCTCGGGGCTCTGCAGCTCCAGCGGCGAGGCGCGACGTCTCATCGCTCAAGGGGGGGTCTATGTCGATGGCGAAAGAATTGACTCTGTAGATTCTGAGTTGGATATCTCAAGGGAAAGGCTCATAAAAGTTGGCAAGAGAAGATTCTTGAAGGTGGTGTCCGACAAAGTCGGAACCGCCTCTGGTGGAAAGGCTTGATGCAGTCATGGAAAAAGAAAACGTCACCATAGAAGACCTTACCAAGAGAGTTGAGAAACTCGGGAGCTATCTTTGACCTCGAGGCGAAGATAGCGCGAGTTGGGAGTTTACAGAAAAAGACCCAGGCTCCCGATTTCTGGAACGACCAGCTCTCTGCCCAATCGGTCTTAAGAGAGATTAACTCTCACAACAGAATCATCGAACACTGGCGAAATCTCAAAGGGGAGATAGAAGATCTCGCGGTCTTAGAGCAATTGGCCACCGAGGAGAATGACCAAGAGAGCCAGAGAGAGGTTACAGAGAAGGTAGCCTCTTTGGGGAAGAGCTTGACCGCCTTCGAGCTGGAGGCCACCCTCTCCGGCGAGGATGATATGAAAGATGCCCTCCTCACCATCCACTCTGGCGCCGGAGGTACCGAAAGCCAGGACTGGGCCCAGATGCTCTTGAGGATGTATCTTCGCTGGGCTGAAAATAGAGGCTACGCTGCCGAGGTGATGGACACCCTGCCAGGCGAGGAGGCCGGCATCAAGAATGCCACCGTCGAAATCAAGGGAGACCACGCTTACGGCTATCTGAAATCGGAGGTGGGGGTGCATCGCCTGGTGAGAATATCCCCGTTCGATTTCAACCAGAGAAGGCACACCTCCTTCGCCTCCGTCTTCGTCATCCCCGAGGTGGAAGACAACATCACCGTCGAGATAAAGGACGATGATTTGAGAATAGACACTTTCAGAGCCTCCGGCGCCGGCGGTCAGCACGTCAACAAAACCTCCTCGGCGGTGAGGATGGTTCACCTGCCGACTGGAATCGTCGCCACCTGTCAAAGCGAAAGGTCACAACATAAAAACAGGGAATACGCCCTGAAGATCTTGAAGTCGAGGCTCTATCAACATTACAAAGAACTTGAGGCCGAAAAGCAAGCCAAGCTGGAGGACTCCAAAAAGAAGATCGAATGGGGGAGCCAGATCCGCTCCTACGTTTTTCACCCATACACCCTGGCGAAAGACCACCGCACCGGACATGAGACCTCCAACGCCAAGGCAGTAATCGACGGGGAACTGGACGAATTCATCAAAGCGTATCTGATCTGGAACAAGAGGAAATGAAATTCCACAGATATCACTCTTCACGTTCATCAACTGGGAGGTAGAAAGTGGAGGTGGCGGAAAAAATCAAGTCTCGGGCCAGAGCAGTAAATGGTCATATAGTCCTCCCCGAAGGAGACCAGGAAAGGACTATCCTGGCAACGAAGAAGATTGTTGAAGAGAATCTCTGCAGGTTGACTCTCTTGGGTCAGGGGACAAGAATCAGGAAGCTTGCCGAAGACAATCAGGTCGAGCTCAGAGAAAGTCAAATCATAGAGCCGGCTAAGTCTCCGAGACTTGAAGAATACAGTCAGGAATTCTTCAGGATGAGAGAGAAGAAGGGGACGACGCTGGAGCGGGCCCAGAGATACATGCAGAAGCCACTCTATTACGGCGGGATGATGGTTCACCTCGGGGAGGCCGACGGGATGGTGGCTGGTGCCTATAATACCACCGCAAATGTCGTCCGTGCCTCTCTGCAGACTATCGGTCTGGCGGAGGGTATAAGCTCGGCCTCCGGCGCCTTTGTAATCGTTCACCCCAACTACCGAGGGGAGAGAAATAAGCCCTTCCTGTTTGCCGACTCCGTGGTGGTGCCCAACCCCACCGTGGAGCAGTTAGCCGACATTGCCATCAGCGCCGCAAAAACCTACCGAGCTCTTTTCGGTGAGGAGCCAAAGGTGGCAATGCTCTCCTTTTCGACCAAGCAGTCCGCCTCCCATCCGATGGCCGACAAGGTCATTCGAGCCACCGAGATCGCCAAGAAGAAAGCTCCCCACCTTATGATCGACGGAGAACTGCAGGTCGATGCTGCCATCGTGCCGGAGATAGCGGCCTTGAAGGCTCCCGATTCTCCCCTCAAGGGGGAGGCCAATGTATTGATCTTCCCCGACCTCCACGCCGGAAACATCGCATACAAGATCGCTCAAAGGATGGCAAATGCGGAAGCCTGGGCGGTGCTGCAGGGGTTGGCCAAACCGGCTTGCGACATGTCCAGAGGCGCAAGCGTGGACGACATCGTGCTGACAACTGCAATAGCCTTGACTCTAGTTGAAAGATAGGCAATCCCCCGCCTCCATGTGAGTTTCATGTCGTACTCGGAGAGGGTAAGAAGGCAGCTTCATCGTTGTCTCAAGCGAATCTTGGGCGCTGATCGGCTCCTGAGGAGGCCGGAACAGATGGCCCCGTATGGTAGCGACTCCACCAAGATCTTCCACCCCCCAGAACTGGTAGTCCTGCCCAGCTCCGTTGAGCAGGTCTGTCAAATTGTGAAATTAGCTTACGGTCTCCGATTCCCGGTTGTTTGCCGGGGAGGCGGAAGCGGCTTTGCCGGAGGCGCGGTGCCGGTTTCTGGCGGTGTCGTCATCTCGATGGAGAAGATGAATCGCATTATCGAAGTCAATCCAGATGGATATTCGGCAATCGTAGAGCCGGGAGTGATTACTCAGGACTTGACCTTAGAAGTTGAAAAGCAAGGTTTGACCTATCCACCGGAGCCCTCCAGCCGGGATGTCTCCACCATCGGAGGCAATCTGGCTCACAACTCCGGAGGACTCAAGAGCCGCAAATACGGAGTGACCAAGGATTATCTGTTAGGAATCGAGCTCGTGACCGGCAGAGGCGAGACCCTCAGAACAGGCTGTCTATCGGATGACGAAGATTTTTGCGATCTGACCTCCATCATCGCCGGCAGTGAGGGAACGCTGGGAATCGTCACCAAAATCGCCCTGAGGCTGGTCAGGAAACCGAAGACCGTGAGCACCATCCTGGTCACCTATGATGAGCCCCTTAAGGCCGCCAAGACGATCGCGGAGATAAACACCTCCGGACTTAGCCCCACTATTTTGGAATACATCGATGTTGATACCATGAATTGCATCCTGGAGAAATTCGACTTCCCATTCTTTAAGAGGGGTGACTCCGCAGTTCTAGTCGAGCTAGACGGCAACGCTAAGCAGGTTAGGTCGGACACTCACCAAATTGAGAGAATCAGCCGAAACTACTCACCTTCGTTTTATCGTCAGACCAATAGCGAGCAAACCAGAGAGAAGCTCTGGGATGTGCGCCGTTCGATCTCCCCGGCATTGGAGGAGCTGTTTCTAATAAAGATCAGCGAGGATGTTTGTGTCCCGCCCAGCAAGCTGCCGGAGCTGGTGGAAAGGATAAGAAGGCTGGGGGCGAAATATGATCTGAAAATCGCCTCCTTCGGGCACGCCGGCGATGGCAATCTGCACGTCAACTTCCTCACCAACAGAGACACTGCTGCTCAGAGAAGGAAAATCAAGAGAGCGGTCGGTGAGCTTTTCGATATGACTCTGGCTCTCCGGGGAACGATTTCAGGAGAGCACGGGGTGGGCATCAGCAAGAGAAAGTACTTCAAAAAGCAGATAAGACCTGCGGAATTGAAACTGATGAAAAGCCTCAAGAGTGCCTTCGATCCCAGAGGGATTCTGAACCCGGGTAAAATCTGGGAAGAGTAAACATCCTATATTCCTTCCCGGCTGCACATATCATTCCCTACAAGAATTGTGGATCGAGGGAAATAAGTTGTTCTCTCGAGTTCACTCGTTCGTTGACTACAGAAGAAAGGTAAGTAGGTGGGACTTCGGGGACACCCGAACGAGCCAACAACTGAGGAAATCGTCCAGGCGCAAAGAAGGACCCGATTATTTGATTGAAAAGGGTTTACAAATGGGTAAATTGCGTTAACTTTACTGTAGGTAAACAACGTTCAAGGGGAGGAACATCTCATGGGCAAAAATCTAATCCTAACAGCAATTGTGATGTCGAGCTGTTTCCTGTTGACCTCAAGCTCGTCTTTAACCTGGGAGGCTAATGCTACCGTCCCGTTTAATCCGGGGAGCATTCTAGGTTCTCCAGGTGACACGGTGGGAACAACACACTACGACTATCAGACCAACGGTTCCACGGGGACGAGAATTATCAAAGACTACCTGGGAGGGTTCCATTTCACCTGGACGAACGGGATCGATTTCTGGTCTGGCAACCGCTGGGTCTACTACAACTTCTTAAATGAAAACGGGAATTGGCTGGGACCAACGAAGGTTGACAGCTGGTGGGATCCTCAAATGGATGTTCTCTCTGATGGTCGGGCAGCGATTGCGTATGCTACAGACCTTGCAGTAGATGACGCTCGGGGCTTTGGCCACTTCACAAAAATAACTAGGCCCGACGGTGGGGGTCCACCATACCTGGCTGTTGATCGAACTGACCGCATTCACATAATCTCCTATCTCGTGTTCACCGGCCCCCTAGCTAACGATGCGCTCCATCTCTTTTACAGCCGCCTCGAGGATGGCAACTGGTCCGAGCCTGAGTATGTGGATTCCTTGATGTGTGTTTCGGCGGTCATCGTCTCCTCAAGCGTATCAGACAAAGTGGCAATCGCATACACGTGTCCCCGTGAGGTCCGATATCCAGATCAATACAACAACGATGTCTGCTACATCGAATCAGAGGATGGTACCAATTGGAATTGGAGCAGCAAAGTTAACATCACAAACTATCAAACTGATGATACACTTAGGGCGTTCACCGACCTCGACGCTGTTTATGACCTCGATGACAATCTGCACATCATCTGGAATACCCTTTATTACGATGAAATTGGGGGTTACCTGTCCAGTGACGCCTGCCTCTTGTGGC
>JAUWHO010000046.1 GCA_030605835.1 Candidatus Zixiibacteriota bacterium
AAACGTGGGAGAGGCCACATCCGCGGTTAACCACCGTTTAACCCCCTTGCGAGCGAGAAACAACACCCCGCAGAGGACTGACAGAATCACTCCCACCATCATCGAAAGCCCCCCCCTCCCCAATTTGCCATCCCCTTGAAAGGGATTAAAGATGTCCCACCAGTGACCTTGAAATTCCTCGATATGATAGACCACATAGAACAGTCGAGAGCCCAAGAGCGCCGTGACCAAGACCACTAAAGCCAGATCCACTATGAGTTGCGGGGGGATCTCGAATCTCTTCGCCCGCCTCAAGGAGAGCACTATCGCCAGGAAAAAGGATAAGGCCAGCGCGAAGCCATAAGACCTTACCGGGAAGGGTCCGATTTCGAAAAGGATGGGGTGCAAGTGAGACCTCTCCTAATATTCCTGCCAGGTGTAGCTGACCAGACACAGAAGGCCGATCAGGCTCCAGCTTAGAAGCATCGAGCTGCCTCCGTAACTCATGAAGGGCAACGGTAAGCCCGTCACCGGAGCGAGTCCCGTCGTCACGCCCACGTTCACCAACACCTGGAAGGCCAAAATAGTCGTCGCCCCGAAAGCGGTCAAGCTCAAAAAATGGTTTCGGGCCTTGCGCGCCACCTGAACTCCTCTGAGAATGATCACCGAGAACAGAATCAACACCACCAAGCATCCCAGAAGCCCGAACTCCTCCCCCAGAACCGAAAAGATAAAGTCGGTGTGCCTCGCTGGAAGGTAGGCTAATTTGCTCTGGGTTCCCTCCAGAAATCCCTTGCCAAACAGTCCCCCGGAACCGATGGCGATCTTGGACTGAATTATCTGATACCCAGCCCCCTGAGGGTCTCTGGCGGGGTTCAGAAACGTGAGTATCCGCATCTTCTGATAATCGTGTAGCCGCTGCCACACCAGAGGCGTGAAGATCCCCGCTGCCAGGTTGGTAGCCAATACCCACAGAGCGAATCTCAGAGTCGGCCTTACGACGAAGAGGGTCACAATGAGCACCAACATGAAGATCGCCCAACTGAGCCAGTGAAAGGCCGCCAGGAGGCTCACAACCGGCGAGAGCAGGAGAGCTATATGGGTTATGGGCATCCCTCCCCAGAACAACATCCCCGGAACCACCGCCACTACGACTAAAGAGCTCCCCAGATCCGGCTGTTTGAGAATCAAAAGCGCCGGCAGAAGCACCATCAAGAAAGAGAAGGCCGCCCACCTCACCCGGAATTGCGGTCTCTCCCGGTTGGCGAGGTAGCGGGCCAAGAGTAATATCACCGCCACCTTGGCGAATTCGGAAGGCTGAAGACTCAGGGGCCCGATTGAAAACCAGCGTGTCGCTCCAAGTCGGGAAGCACCTCCAAAAAAGAGGAGAATCAAGAGAAGAAGAGCGACCAGATAAAACAGGGAAGAAAGGTTCTCGTAGATTCGGGGAGCTATTGCTGACACCGCCACGAAAACCAGAAGCCCTATTGCCAACCACACCAGCTGTCGCAAATATGAGGAGGCCTCGTGGCCGCTGGAGTCCTGAAGGGCGCTGAAAATCAGGACGATTCCAATAAGCGAAAGCAGAAGCGCCGGCAGAAAAAGATAGGGGTCTATTCTCCCCACCACAAGTCCTCCCCTTCACTCATCAGGGCTTCCTCCGGTCCCGGCAAAGGCGACTGTCCCCCGAAATAGGTGGCCATCATCTCTCGAGCAATGGGCGCCGCCACCGCGCCACCATGCCCGGCGTTCTCCACCACTATTGCGATTGCAATTTGGGGGTCTTGGGCGGGGGCAAAACAGCAGAACCAGGCGTGGTCCTCCCCGTGAGGATTCTGGGCGGTGCCAGTTTTGCCGGCGACGGTGACTGAGGGAAGGATAGCAGCTCTACCGGTACCCCGCGCTCCGTTGACGGCCTTGACCAGGGCGGCCTTCATGATGCCCAGAGTGTTCGGGGAAAAGGGGAGCGGGCCCAAAAGCTCCCCCCGAGCTCTGACCAGCCTGCCGTCGGGATACTTTGTCTGCCTGATGAGGTGAGGCTCTAAGACCTCTCCACCGTTCGCGATGGCGGCAAAGAAGACTGCCATTTGCAAAGGCGTGACCAGAACCTCCCCCTGCCCGATGGCCAAGTTGACGATCAAGGTGCGGGTCCACTTCCCCTCCCCATATTCTTCGTCAAAATAGGCTCTGGAGGGGATAATTCCCGAAAGCTCACTGGGAAGGTCAATTCCGGTCAACCGTCCGAAAAAAGACCTCCGGGCATAGTCGCTCCATAGATCCAATCCTATCTCCTCCCCCAACTGGTAGAAGTATACGTCGCAGGACTGCGCAATGGCATCCATCAGGGTCAGCTGTCCGTGTCCCTGCGGGCGCCAGCATTTGAAAACGCGATTTCCGAAGGCCAAACCTCCCCGACAGGTCCTAAACAGAGTCCTGGTGGTCACCCGACCTGATTCCAGCCCTGCGGCCGCGGTGAGTATCTTGAAGGTCGAGGCCGGAGGGTAGGTCCCCTGCAGACAGCGGTTCAAAAGGGGATGAAGGGAATCGCTGGCGAGCCTCTGCCAGACGGTGTCCAGCAGGACTCCGGTGAAAAGGTTGGGGTCGAAGTTCGGCTGCGAGACCAACGCCAATATCTCCCCGCTTTCGGGGTCTACGGCGACCGCGGCCCCGCTCCCGTAGAAGGCGATGAGGCTCTCGGCCATCGACTGCAGTTCCCAGTCGATGGTCAATCTGATGTCGGCTCCTGGCTTCGGGGGGACTGGCTCTCTGCTCCCCGCAGGACCCAAGATTCTCCCCTGAGCGGTCACCTTCAGATAGCTGACCCCCGGCTGTCCTCGCAGAAGATAATCGTACTGTCGTTCCACCCCCTTTTTGCCCATCAAGTCCCCGCTGCGATAGCCCAAATGGGAGAACCTCGTCAGCTCCGCCTCGGAGATTTCGGCCACGTATCCCAAGAGGTGAGATCCTCTCCCCCTTGGCGGATACCTGCGGGCCCGCTCGACCTGATAGATGATCCCGGGAAGGTCCAGGGAATTCTCCTCCAGGACACAGATGGTTTTAAAGTCGACGTCCCGCAGCAAACGTATGGGTTGATATTTGGACTTCGACTGCCCCCGGAGCAGCTGTGATGGCGTCGCCAGAGAAAGATTCAGCTTCAGGGAGAGATCTTTAAAGGCCTCCTCGGGATTCTTTATCTGATAAGGAATGAAGTAGATCGAATACGAGGGGCGGTTGGAGACCAAAAGCTTCCCGTTGCGATCATAAAGCAAACCCCGAGGGGCTTCCAGAGGTACCACCCTAATGTAGTTCTCCTCCGCCACCTGGGTATAGGCGGCATGGGATATCACCTGCAAATAGAAGAGGCGCATCATCACCGCCACCAGCAGGAGGGAGAAAAGGCCCACCGCCATTTTGCTGCGATCCTCTTTGGAGTAAAAGGCCGTCACCAGCTGACCTCTCCTCTTTTCTGGAAGATCCAGAAAAACAGAAGCGCCACCAGATATGTATAAACGGCGCAAGGGAAAAGCTGCCAGCGAAGGTGGTTCCCGAAAGAGCCGGGACGGCTGGAAGGGTAGAGCAGAATGAGGAAGACCTCCCAGAGGCAAAAGATTGCGACCGATATACCCCCCCTCACCCAGGGGTTCTCGATGAGCAGTTTGGCCTTCAGCGAGCCAAGAAGGTACCCAGTCACCGAACCCAGAAGCGCGGTTGCTCCCAGAAAATGAGGAACCAGAGCGTCAAGGAAGAGACCCGCAAGAAAACCAAAGGCAAGGGCAGCTCCCCTCCCGTATGACAGGCTCAAGAAAACCAAAAGGATTATGTTTAAGTCGGGGGTACCGCCGAAAAGCTCTATTCGCCCCCGGAAATTTATCTGGTAGGCTAAAGTGACTACGATCAGGATGAGAACAAGAGCGGCAGCGCTCACTCTTCGGTTGGCGATAGGATGTAGACCTCCTCTAAGCGATTGAAATTCACCGCCGGTTCCAGTTCGATCTTCTTGAAAATCTCCCCTTTCTCCGACCTCACCTTGGTGATGACCCCGACGTTGAGCCCCACCGGGAAGACTCCCCCCATTCCCGAGGAGATGATGGTATCGCCGGGGCTGACGCTCTCCTGGTAAGGGACATTGTCGAGTATCATTCCCTGATGTCCTCTCCACCTAACAATCCCCAACACCCGGGTCTTCTGGTCTATGACCGCCAGGGGGCAGTTGGGATCAGTGAGAAGCACCACTACCGCAGTGTTCTCCAACACTTCGAACACCTTCCCGACGACGCCATCGGAGGAGATCACCGGCATGTTCCTTCGAATTCCATCTCTCTTGCCGACGCTGACCAACACCGCCTTCAGATTGAGATGGGGACTGCCCCCCACGATCTTGGCGGGAACCCCGCGAAACCGGGTGGTGCGCACGAAGTTCAGAAGTTTCCGCAATCGGTAGTTCTCCAGCTTGGCCTCCTTCAGGGAGGAGCTCTCCAGGAGAAGCCGCGCCACCAGGCTGCTTAACTCTCGGTTCTCCTCACTCAGATTCGACCACTCCGCGATGGTCTCGTTTAGATAGAGGAATGGGAAAAGGACCGTGGAATGACAGATCTGCGCTATAAGGTTCTTCTGCCTGTGGCCGGAGGTCAAAAGCGCCAGGGACAGAACGATCGCCACGTAAAGATGGAGATGTCTCCCCAACCTCCTGTCGGAAAAGGACCACACCGTTCAGCTAAACCCCGTCTAAGAGTTCCGCCACTTCCTCCCAGACTTGAGCCTCCAGGAGCCGGTCACGATTCTCCTGGCTCTTCATCAGGTGAGAGAGCTTGGCCATCACGTTCAGATGAGCCCCGATAGCCTCCTCCGGGGCGGCGATCAAAAAGAAAAGCTGGACCGGGCGCTTGTCCATAGCTTCGAAGTCAACCCCCTCCTTGGAGCGCCCGAATGCGATGACAATTCCCCTGACGGACTTGGTTTTCGCATGGGGGAAGGCAACTCCGTAACCTACCCCGGTGGTGACCAGTTTCTCTCTCTCAACCACATCCTTCAAGAGCAGGCTTTGATCCTTGACGGATTTGGAGGCGGCGGCAAGCTCCACCAACTCTTCTATAACCTTATGTTTGGTTTTGCTTTTCAGGTCGAACCGCACCAGGCTCTCGTCGCAAAACTTCGACAACTTGAACATCTACCTCTCTCCTCTTCTGGGCAGCAAAACGAGGCTTCAGAACCCTTCGGCCTCCTCAATGAGCATTATCGGAATGTCATCCTCGATTCGATACTTTAGACGACACCGGTGGCAGGTGAGCTTCTGGTTGTCCTGCTCGTACGTTAGCTCCCCCTTGCAGGCGGGACAGGCCAGAATATCCAAAAGCTCTTTCTTTAACATCCGACCTCCATTTAGGATCAGTTGGATTCGGAGTGAAAAACTCCCATGTTTCGAAACTTCTTTATGCGGCGGGCGATGAGATCCTGCGGGCGGACGTTCGCCAGTTCGTCTACGAAGTGGAGAATCTCTTTTTTTAGGATCTCGGCCGCGCCTCGTTGGTTGCGATGGGCACCTCCGGGCGGTTCCGGCACCACCCGGTCTATCACCCTCAGCTCCAAAAGGTCAGCGGCGGTAACCTTCAAGGCCTCCGCGGCCGTCTCGTATTTGTCCCCGGCCTCGTCCTTCCACAGGATAGCAGCGCACCCCTCCGGGGAGATCACCGAATACCAGGTGTTCTCCAACATCAGAATGACATCGCCGATTCCGATCCCCAAGGCCCCCCCGGAGGCACCCTCCCCGATGATGGCAATGATTATGGGGACTGGAAGCTGGGTCATCTCCCTTAGGTTCCTGGCGATGGCTTCTGCTTGTCCCCTCTCCTCGGCGCCGATCCCCGGATAGGCTCCGGGGGTGTCGATGAGCACCAAGATTGGTATCCCGAAGCGACCCGCGAGTTTCATTAGCCTCAAAGCCTTGCGGTAGCCCTCCGGGTGGCACATCCCGAAATTGCGATACTGACGCTCTTTGGTGTCATGTCCCTTCTGCTGCCCAACGATCAAAAGCTTTCTCCCCTCCAGGTAGCCGAAGCCCGCCAACACCGCCTTATCGTCTGCGAAATATCTATCTCCGTGGAGTTCCACGAAATCGGAGACCATCAGCTTGATGTAGTCTGATGAGAGAGGTCTTTGAGGGTGGCGAGCTAACCTCACTCTCTGCCAGCGGGTCAGTTTAGAATATGTCTCCCTCTGCAGTTCCGTCAGACGCTTTTCCAACTGGGCGATCTCTTTGGAGAGCTCCACCGACTCCCCGGTGGAGAACTCCTTCATCTCCTTGATCTTCTTCTCCAGCTCCAGGATCGGTTTTTCGAAGTCCAGAAAGAATCCGTTCATATCACCCTCGAGTAGAATTGGTGGCGCTGTTCCAGCGGTGCAGAATGAGAATCAGGACGAAAGCCATCAAGAAAAACACCAAAAGGAACAACAGATTGCGGTTCTGGGTGATCAAAGCCATCACCAGAAGGGAAAAGAGCATGCTGGTGAGGTAGAAGAGCCACAGTGTCAATCTCCTGGAAAGACCCAGGTCCAAAAGGAAATGGTGAATATGACGGTTGTCGGCAACGTAGAACTTTTGTTTCCTCAGAGTCCTCCGGAAAAAGGTGGTCAAGGTCTCGATGATGGGCACCCCTAAGGCTAGTATCGGCACCGTCAGCGCGATAGCCGCTAAGCTTTTCGGCCACAGGATCGACATCACTGCAAACATGTATCCCAGAAAGAGGGAGCCGGAATCTCCCATAAAGATCTTCGCCGGAGGGTAGTTGTATCTCAAGAAGGCCAAGCAGACCCCGAGGAGGCCGGCGGCCAGAAGTGTGGTTAAATAGATTTTCAGGATTATTCCGGCGGCGAAGAAGGTCAAGGCGACGATGACGGAGACGCCGGTGGCCAGACCGTCCAGACCGTCGATGAGGTTGACGGTGTTGCTCACCCCTATAAACCAGATTGCGGTCAGCGGATAGCTGAAAAATCCCAACTGAACCAATCCGTAGGAGGGGAGATTGAAGAACCTGATGCGGTATCCGAAGATGATGACCAACACCACCGCCACCAATTGCCAGAATAGCTTCGTGCTGGGCTTGACCTCTTTTAGGTCGTCGTACAGCCCCACCCCAAAGACCACCAAACCACCCAGGATCACCCCGGTTAATCGTCCCCGGAAAAACTCCCACAGATCTGGATTCCACAGGAAACCAACAGAGACTGCGGTCACAAAAGAAAGCAGAAGCACCACCCCTCCCAGACGGGGGGTGGCTTCGGTGTGAACCTTACGCGGCCCGGGATGGTCCAGAAGCCCTCGGCGACGACAGAATCTGACCAGAGGCGGAGTCAGTATGTAGGTCAAGTAGAACCCCAGGGCTATCACCAGAAAATAGCCGATCAAACTCGTTTGTGCCATATCGAATTGAGCTTAACTGGAGGTTTCCCCTTTTGTCACTCTCAGATTTAGAAACGTCAGGAGGAAGAAACTTCCCAGCTGGGCCAGAAGCATAATCGCCAAAAGAAGGTTGGAGAGCCGCCTTCCGGGATAGTGTTTTCTGAAATAGCGGTAAATGCTGCGATGGTGTTCCAGTCGCAAGCGGAGTTCCCCCGCAACGGAACTGGCTCCCCAGCGGTGTTTGAACACCGCCTCCGCGCTGAAAAGGACCACACCACCTACCCCCTTCAGGCGATAGCATAGATCGAGGTCCTCAACGTACATGAAAAACCGTTCATCGAAGCCGGCAAGTTCCTCGAAGACCCCCTTCCTGATCATCATGCAGGCGCCAGCAACGGCATCGACCTCCTGCTCCCCCTCGGGTGGCTCCATAATGTATCTGTCCTGAAGCCCTTTGAGAACCGGAAGCTTAGAGAGAGCTGAACCCCGGCCGAAGGGTATCGAGAAGTGAGTGGGAAATCTCCTGCAAGAGGGTTGAACCGAGCCATCGTAACTCTCAAGGCGTCCACTGCATATTGTTGATCCCTTCCTCCTCTCGACGCAGTCGTATAGAAGTCTCAACGCCCCGGGGGTGACCTCGATGTCGGAGTTCAAGAAAAGCAGCATCCTGCCGGTGGAAGATTGAGCCCCGTAATTGCAGGCATAGGCATAGCCCCGGTTGGAGTCCAAGCGGAGTAGTCTCACCTCCGAGAAGGAGGATTCCATCATCTCCGGACTACCGTCGGTGGAGGCGTTGTCAACCACAATCACCTCAAAAGCCGTCGGGGGGGGATGATCGTAAATCGATCGTATGCAGAGTCTCAAAGCCTCCTTGGTATTATAACTGACCACAACGATCGAAACCTCCAGCGGGCCGGTATTATCCCTCATCGATACGGAGTCTCTCCTTTCATCGGGAAGTGGAAGACTGCCTATCGCAGTTTCGCCTGTGCACCCGGAAATCATGTCCGCTGGAGGGAACTGCTCCCCTGAGGTTTTCCCGCGGCGCTGTCTTCGCGACCGAAGAGCCGTTCGAGCCCCAATCTCCACACCATCCAGACCGCCTCCCTGACGATCTTTTTTGACATCTTTGATTCGCCCCGCTGACGGTCGTAGAAGATTATCGGAATCTCCTTCAAGCGAAAGCCTTTCCTCCAGAGCTTGAAGCTCATCTCGATCTGAAAGGAGTAACCGTCAGAGCGGACCGAGTCCAACTCGATGGCCTCCAGAGCTTCCCGACGGTAGCACTTGAAGCCCCCGGTAGCGTCCCGGAGGGGTAAGCCGGTGATTATCCGGGTGTAAACGTTGGCGAAATAACTCAGAAGCAGGCGTGACATCGGCCAGTTGATGACGTTAACCCCCTGAAGGTAGCGCGAACCTACGACTAAGTCCGCCTCCTTTATCTCCCTTAAGAAATCCTTGAGATATTTGGCATCGTGGGAGAAATCGGCATCCATCTCAAAGAGATAGTCAAACCCCTTCTCAATTCCGTACTTGAAGCCAGTTATATATGCGCTCCCCAACCCCATCTTGGAGGCTCGATGAATCACCGACAGCCTGGGGTTCACCTCCGCCATCCGGTCAGCCTCTTTCCCGGTGCCGTCGGGGGAGTCGTCGTCGACCACTAAGACCTCTAAGTCCGGATCCACCTCCAGGATCTGGGGGACGATCCGGGGGAGGTTCTCGATCTCATTGTAGGTTGGCAGGATTACTAACGCTCGCATTCACCCCTCAGACCGAAGGACGTTCAGCTCGCCGGAGGCGAGTTCTCAGCACATTGACTGAAATGATAACCACCAGCCCCACTATTGTCAACAGCGAGATATAGAGGCTCGTCTGGTAGTAACGGTTCTCGAATTTGAACAACACTCGGTGTCTCCCTGCAGGCAGAAACACCGCCCGGTGGATATAGTTGGCTCTTACGATCTCGGTGGGCTCGCCGTCGATGTAGGCCTTCCAGGCGGGATAGTAGTTGTCGGCAAGGATGAGGATCCCGGGGTGGTCGAGTTCAGCCTCCACCGTGAGATCGTTGATATTGTCCTGAACGATTCTGGCCTGCCCCTTCAACATAGGCTCCTGGGCGGACGGAAAAGGAGGTGCCTTCTCCAAGATGACGCTTTCCCGGTGATCAAAGGAGGCCGCAGCCACTCTCTTCAAAGCCTTTTGAGACTCACGAATCACCTCGTATCTATCGACCAGACGCACCCTGGGGATGAAATTCCGGTTCTCGTAGATCTTGAATCGTCCGAAATCCCGCACCGCCTTGTACTTCGTGTTCTCGAAATCGTAAGGAGCAAGCAGATACTTGAGCGACAAGAGGTCTATCTTGGGACCCATCAGAAACTGTATGGAGAGGCGCTGGTATTCCTCCATGGTGGTGGCCTCCTCGAAGAGGGGACGATCCGTGAACTCGTCGTATATTTTCAGCTGGTTTCCATGGTACCCTAAAAGTTCGGGAATGCCGAAGTAGGCCAGATAGTCCTGGTTGCGATATACTCCCGGGGCCGCTAAGACTCTGAAGGACTCGTAAGTTGCCCGTCTCTGCAAGAACTCGATGGCGCCGTCCTTCTGGAAGAAGTCTCGCAGGGGAACTACCCGAATGAACTTAGCGTCGATCCTCCAGAGGTCAAGCACCGCCAGGACAATAAATGCGCCGATGAAGACCGACCTGCCCAACACCTTCTTTCGATACAAATTGTAGAGGAGGGTCACCAATCCCAGGAATAAGGTGGTCAGGAGAGATCCGACAATTATCTTGGGAAGGTAGTTTTGCTGGATCTCAAATCGCTCCGGGGAGATGTTTGTGTAGAAGATAGAGTTCCAGAGGGAGATCAAACCACCGCGAGTGACTGCCATCAAAAAAGTGATGACCACGAAACCCACAGTGGCGATTATGAGTCCCTTCAGAATCTTGTCGGAGGTCCTGGCCTCTAATCTCTCCGTGAGCCTCTGCAATCCCATTGCTCCCAAGACCGTCACTGAGAAAGTCAACAAAAACATTATGGTGGAGGGCGCTCGAAAGCTTTTCACCCCCGGCACAAGATGGTAGAAGATCGTGAAGAACGGGGTGTTGTCCCCCAGGGCGTAAAAAAGCGCCACCAGGGAGATTCCCAAAAAGAGATACTTTCTTCGGTCCTTGATCACATACAGGGCGATAAGTGCCAGGACGAGAGG
>JAUWHO010000028.1 GCA_030605835.1 Candidatus Zixiibacteriota bacterium
CCCCGTACGTGACTAAAGATTGCCTGTTGCGGCAGACCATCTTAAATTAGACAACCACGAAGGCAATTCGTTTAATCCCTCCGGTTTTGACCTCGAACAAATGCCCGTGTTTGCCCAAGATTTTCACTTGGCTGACTTCGCGGAGATTCCTGACCACCGTCCCGTAACAGACCACCGGAGGATAGTCTCCCATCTCCACGAAGCGAACCCGCTCCATCGCCGAGACCAGCTTCTTTTTCGACTTCGAGACCATGGAGCTAGAGATATGCTCTCGGGCCTCTTCCATCGGGAGGAAATAGGTCTTGATAGAGATGTCCTCCCTTATCTTCTGGTTAGCGACCTTCTCTAAGTATTTCACCCTCTCGTCGGTTAGCTCCTCAACCTCTAAGTCAATGTGGGTGATGTGGTCGCGGCACTCCAAATCTTTTGCGAGGTGGGCTCCGAGAAGCTCCTCCGACAGATGCTGCAGAAGATGCATGGCGGTGTGGTTGCGCATCATCCGGTAGCGCCTGGCCCAATCCAGAAAACAGTCCACGGAAGCTCCCAGGGGGGGCGGTTTCTCCTTGAGATAATGCATAATCCGCCCGTCCTCTTTGACCGCCTTGCTGACATCGATCATTTTGCCATTGATAACGATTACTCCCTTGTCGTGAGGTTGGGGGTGGGCGGAACTCTCGCCGTGGGGGTTCAGAATGGTGTGGCTCAATTCCACCTTTCTCCCCTCCACCGCGATAATCTCCGCCTTGCACTCTTTCAGATAGGAATCCTCTAAGTATAAACGTTCTGTCATCTTACCACCTCTGACTTGACCTCCCTGAGGGATCTTTTGCACTTTCATTCTCATCGGTCCTCTTCGATGAATCCGGCTCTATCGCCCCGCAAAGAGCGGAGCCAAAACTAAAGATACAATCGCCATCAGCTTTATGAGGATGTTCATGGAAGGCCCGGAGGTATCCTTGAAAGGATCCCCGACGGTATCTCCCACCACCGCAGCTTTGTGGGCTTCAGAACCCTTGCCCCCCAAGTTTCCGGCCTCGATGAATTTTTTGGCGTTGTCCCAGGCACCGCCACCGTTTGCCATCATCAAGGCCAAGAGCACCCCGGTCAGAGTCGCGCCCGCCAGAAGGCCCCCCAGGGCCTCCTTCCCCAGGAGGAAACCGACCAGAATCGGGGCCAGAATCGCGGTAAACCCCGGAGCAATCATCTCCTTCAGGGCCGCATTCGCGGATATGGAGACACAGCGCTCCGAATCCGGCTCGGCCTTTCCCTCCATCAAGCCGACGATCTCTTTGAACTGTCTTCTGACCTCGTTGACCATCTTGATCGCGGCCCTTCCCACCGCGGTCATGGTCATGGAGGCGATCAGAAACGGCAGAACTCCCCCGAGGAAAAATCCGATCACCACCCGGGAGCTCACGAGATTGATGGTCTCCAGCCCGACGGCAGTGGTATAGGCCGAGAAGAGTGCCAGAGCCGTCAGGGCCGCGCTCCCGATGGCGAATCCCTTCCCGATAGCGGCGGTGGTGTTTCCCAGGGAGTCGAGGCGATCGGTGATCTTTCTAACCTCCGGTCCCAGACGGGACATCTCCGAGATGCCACCGGCGTTATCGGCGATGGGACCGTAAGCGTCGACCGACATCGTGACCCCGATGGTGGCCAGCATCCCCACCGCCGAGATTCCGATACCGTAAAGCCCCGCCAGCGAGTATCCGACGTAGACGGCGGCGCAGAGAACCACCACCGGCAGGGCGACGCTCTCCATCCCCACCGCCAGGCCGGTGATTATGTTTGTGGCCACGCCGGTCTGGGAGGCGTGCGCAATCCTCTTTACGGGGGAAGAGGAGGTGTAGTATTCGGTGAGAAGTCCTATCAACACCCCCGCCAAGGTTCCCGCCAAGACTGCCCAGAAGACCCCGGAGGGAATTCCCAACTTATCGACTATGAATTTGGTGGCCACCAGCAAGGCCACCGCGGCGACATAGGTGACCAGGCGCAACACCGCCTGGGGATTCATGCGGGAGAAGATCCTCACCGAGAGGATACCCAACATGGAGGCGACTATCCCCGCCATCGGAACCCAGAGAGGCAGGGCCATGTAAGCCATTCGATTTCCAGCGTACGCCAATCCGGTGGCACCGATGATCATCGAGGCCACGATAGAACCAACGTACGACTCGAAGAGGTCGGCTCCCATTCCGGCGACATCCCCGACGTTGTCGCCAACGTTGTCGGCAATCACCGCGGGATTGCGAGGGTCATCTTCGGGGATTCCGGCCTCCAGCTTCCCCACCAAATCGGCGCCGATGTCGGCGGACTTGGTATATATGCCCCCACCGAGGCGGGCGAAAAGGGCGATGGAAGAGGCTCCCATGGAGAAGCCGGTTATGGTCTGGATGTCAAGCTGGTGAAAGAAATGAAAGCAAATTCCGAGACCTAAAAGCCCCAGACTGGCAACGCTCATCCCCATAACCGCTCCCCCGGAGAAGGCGATGGACAAAGCCCTCGCCTCTCCAGAGACCCTGGCCGCCTCACAGGTTCTGGCGTTGGAACGAGTAGCGGCGTTCATCCCGAAGAAGCCCGCCAACATCGAACAGAGCGCCCCCGAAATGAAAGCCACTCCGGTCCACAAGCCGATCTGCCAGCTCAAGAGGACAAACACGACCAGAATGAAGAAAGCCAAAATGGAGTATTCCCTCTTCAGGAAGACCATGGCGCCGCGGTGAATTCTCTCCGAGAGCTGCTGCATCAGTTCACTGCCGGGAGGCTGTCTTAAGACTGAAAGGAAAAGCCCCAGTGCAAAGAGGAACCCCAGAAGACCCAGAAGGGCGACCAAGATCCCTAAGTCCATATGGTCAATCCTCTTTCCTCGATGTTGTATTTACTGGGTGTCAATTTGTCCTGAATGAATCCTGGCAGACCCGTCGCGGGGCTCTAAGACTCACCGCTCTTTTCCTTTTCCAACTGCTCTGCAGAGCATCAGGCAAAAGGCCCCTGGCTCCTTCCTTAGATACTCTGTCGAGTTGGCGCGGGATATAGATATGGTGCCTTACTCCTTACGGCGCGGGAGAACTCCTTTGCCAGGCTTCCCTTGAAAAAAGGGGTGATCTACCACTCCTTATGGACCGAAGGGTTGGGTTACCTATCTAATCTTAAAATTGACCTTATACGCTACCCAGACCGCCACCGGTTGACCATTGGAGATCGCCGGTTTGTAAACGTATCCGTAAGCGGATTTAACGGCGGCCTCCTCGAAACCGGCATTGGCACCGGATTCCTTCAGTATTATGACGTCCCGAACTTTGCCGCTTTTGTCCACCAGGGCCTTCACCCAGACGGTGCCTTCAATTCCGGCCTTTCTCGCCAAATCCGGGTATTTCGGATCCACCTTTCTGATGGCCACCGGCATCTCCTCCACCGGCACGAATTCGTCCGGCTTGGGGAGCAGCTCGTCGAGGTCATAGATGATGATCTCTTCGGCACCCTCCTGGCCCAGATCCTCAACCGGGGGTGCACTTATCACCTTCAGCTCCTGCTGGGTAGCCAGGGTGACGTTCTCCGGAGCCTCCTCGTCGGGCACCGCTTGAGGGATACCCACCGTCGGCGCCTGCACCTGAGGGGCGGCATAGGCCACCCGCGGCGGCAGGCGCTGCAGAGTTGGCGGCGGTGCCAGATTGGCGATGTCATCGATCACAATTGTGCGAACCGCCACCGGCGCGTCCCCCTCGCCGCGGTGGGTCACGAAGATAAATATCAAGGTTGCGATAACATAGACCAGAGTCACGATCCCAATTGCCAGCCCGAAGTTTCTCTGATAAGATCTCTTCAGCTCGAAAGCGCCGTAAGGGACGACGTATTCAGGTGACTTGTTGCTCATGAGGTCACCTCCCCTCCCAGGCCAAGAGCTTTCCTGGCCTCCTCTAATTGTTTGAGGTCGTATTGAGTCATATCTACTATACTGAAACGATAGCTGTAGGTGCTATCCACGTGCTGGAAAATCCTCTCGGTGACCTGGATCTCGTCGATCAAGTCCACCATCCGACTGTAACGAGCCCCGGTATCGATCTTTAAGACCGTGACCATCCTATCCGGATCTCGCTGGTTCCAGGAGATGAGGGAATCCCGCAGAGCCCGTTCCTCCTCGAAGTAATTGGGCTTGTCGGTCCCGAAGGCCCAGAACAGACGACCCTGGCTGTCAACCAGAAGATTGATGAGGTAAGATTTCCCCACCGGAATAGCGGTATCCTCGGCCTCCAGAGGCGGAAGGTTTATCTCCATCGCCTGAGGAGTGTAGAAACGGGTGGTCACCATATAGAAGATCAAGAGCAGAAAGGCGATGTCCACCATCGGGGTCATATCGATGTGGATCCCGATTCTTCTTTTGGGACGCCTCAGACCTTTCTTCTTGAACGACCTTGCCTGAATGTCACCAGTTTCAACTGCGCCCATATTCTCGCTTCCTTCCCGTTACTGTTCCCATGTTATTTTACTCCCGAAAAGGAGATTTATTCCCATCTTTTTAACCCATCTCCAGTTCCGTCACCAAGGAGAACTGATTGATATTGACCTCCTGCATGGTTCTCATCAGCTTCCGCATCACCCCATAGCTGGCGTCGCGGTCAGCTTTGACCACCACCTCAACGTTGAGCCCCAGTTGGCGACGCACGTCGACGAGCTCATAGTTGAAGCGCTCGATCGGGGCGTAACGGTAGAACCTTTCGGGCACTGTAATCTCCCGGCCCTCCACGATCTCGGTTTTGATGTCGATATACTCAATGAAAATGGAGTCCTCGGCGGTCACGGTTATGTTGATGATGTTCTTCTCCGGCAGTTTCACCTGCGAGTGAGAGGGTACCAGCGAGACGGATTTGACCTCCGGGGGCTTGAAGGTGGTGGTGCTCATGTAGAAGATCAAAAGCAGGAAGGCGATATCGACCATGGGGGTCATATCGATCTTTATTGCCACCCTTCTTTTGCCTTTCCTAAGCACCTTTTTGCTCCTCCTTCGACTTGAAGAGTTGAACCACCTCGTAGGTGGCTTCATCGATGGTGTAGCTGAAGCTATCCACCTTGTTGACGAAGAAGTTGTAGGCCACAATCCCACAGATGGCGCCAGCTAAACCACCGGCGGTGTTCACCAGGGCCTCCGAGATCCCCGTAGCCAACTGCTCGGCGTCAATGACTCCACCCTTGCCAGCAGTGGCGGAGAAGGCTCGAATCATCCCGATGGTGGTTCCCAAAAGGCCTACCATGGTGGCGATGGAAGCAATGGTCGAAAGGGCGATGAGGTTCCTCTCTAAAAGAGGCACCTCCAAGGCGTTAGCCTCCCCGATGGCGGTCTGGGTATGCTCAATCCTTTTTTCCGGGTTCAGGGTGCTGTCACCGCTGACCTGCTGATAGCGCTCTATGCCGGCGCGCAGGATATTGGCGCAACTGCCGCGCTGCTTGTCACACACTGCTATGGCGCCGTCGTAGTCTCCCTTCTGCAAGAGGGTTACTACCTGTCTGAAGAAGGACTGGATGGAGGTTTTCCCCCGTGCTATCCTCAGGGTGATGAGCCGCTCCAAAGTGAAGGCAAAAACCATGAACAGAAGCGCAATCAGGAGCGCCACCAGGGGCCCGCCCTTTTGCAGATACTCCGGCAATTGAGTCCAGATGAAGGTCCCGACTCCCAAGGAGACGATCAGAACTAAAGTTACAAAGATTGATTGTTTCACTTACATCCTCCAGAAGACCTATTATGACTGCTCACTATTTCCTGCTCCAAATCGGGGTGTGATTGAGTCTCGACCCCAACTGCCTCTTTTTCTCCTACAGTGTCACCTCCGGTTTTCTCGGTCAGATTATAAGAACAACGCCATCGTCGAATTCAGCCAGGAAGCCGCGAAGGTGAGGTAGAAACCCACCGATGCGGTCGTGAGAAAGGCGAGGAGGTTGAAGCTTTCCATCCCGATCTGGGGAATCCCCAGATTTCCGAAAGGCATGGCGAAACCGATCGCTGCTAAAACCAGAACGAAGAGCCACAAGATCATCAAAAGGAAGAAAAGCCGGGAGGAGTTCTTCACTCCTCGCAGATACCTATCCTCCGCCCCTTTACCGCGATAAAGCATCGCCAGATTGAGAATACCAACCAGCGGTGCCAAAACGATCAGAACCGACAAGACTACAACCTCAAGCTGAGCAGCGATCCCGCTCCAGGAGGCTAAGGAACCAACGAAGCCTAAATTAGCTAAAACTCCCAAACCGGAAAACTGCACCGCGCTCTCTCCGTAAGTGAATCTGAACCAAGGCAAGAACAAACCCACAATCAGAATCAGATTGCCCAGGGTGAGAAAGAATTTGTCGGCTCGAGAGACCATCTCGACATGGATGAAACTGAAAGCCCTCTCCGGCTGGACCCCTTCCTGCTGTTCTGTAACCCTCTTTTCGTATTTCTTTCTCTCCTCCTCCGATTCCCAGAAAGGTTTTGCCTTTCCCGGATGGACATCGAATCCGATGTATTTAAACCTTGGATCTACCTTTTCCTTCGAGGCCATTAGGACTCCTGCCAGAAAATAACTCTCACTCTTGTATGGTAATTCTCAGAAGGGCATCCTGAGCTTTGTCGTGCGTATTCGTTCCCGGCTTGGTGGAGGCCAGAACTTTCTTATACCACCCCCGGGCGTTATCCTCCTCCCGGCAGAAAACGTAGGCATCTCCGAGGTTGAGCATCAGCTGGAGGTTTCGGGGTTCACACCTTAAGGCCTTAGAAAGCAGATCGATGGCATCCTGACACCGTCCCTTGGAGAGGCGGTTCTGCCCCAAAATCTTGTAACCATCGCATCTGAAGCTCTCAGAGGATTCGGGGTTGTCTAAAACCTGCTCCCACATTCCGGCGGCCTCGTCGAACCTGCCGGCCAGGCTGTACGCTAAAGCCAGATAGTATTGATTCTGAGCATCGTTAGGCTTGATCACCAAAGCCTCCTTCAGAGTGGAGATGGCTTGGGAGTAGTTCCTGAGAGCGGTATAGGTGTTGCCCAGAATCCCGATGGAGCGGTAGTCGTCCGGGTTTTCCTCCTTCTCCCGCTTTAGAACCTCAACGGCTTCATGGTATCTCTTCGTGTTCAGGTAAGCGTAGCTTAGGTTTCGCAAAGCATTGATGTTGTCCGGGTCGATCTCCAAAGCCTTGATGTAATTCTCAATCGCTCCCTGGTAATCTTTTTGCAGATAATAGGCGTACGCTACCTGGGAGTAACCTTCGCTGTAGTCCGGTTCCGTCTCCAGAACCTTGTTGTAACATTCAATCGCCCTCTGCAGATACTGAGGATCGGTGGCTCCCAGTTTAATCAGGGCCTGTCCCTTCCTTTTCCAATAGCCGACGTCCAACTTGTCTGGAGCCGCCTTTTCATATTTCTCGTAAGTCTGCAGGGCCTCTTCATGCTGCCCGTTTTCGTATTGCACCTGAGCCAGGCTGAAGAGGGGCTCGGTATAACTGGGATCCAGCTCTATGGCTCTTAAGAGCAAGTCGGCGGCGGCCTTGAAGTTCCTGCGCATTATATAGATCTGAGCCAGATTCGATAAGGCCTTGACGTCGCTTCGGTCGAGCTGCAAGAGTTTCTCGTAGGCGAACTGGGCTTCGGGATATTTCTGCGCCGCCATGTAAATGGCTCCCAATCGACGGTAGGCCTCCACGTTCTCGGGGTCGATCTTTATGGCCTTTTTGAACTCCTCCACCGCCTCGGTGATCTGGCGCATCTGGAAGTAAGATTCCGCCAGCTGGAAGCGGATCTCGGTTATGGTCGAATCCAGCTCCAGTGCCGCCCGGTATTCGGCGGCCGCCAAAGGATAGACCTTCTTGGCGAAGTTCGCGTCTCCTAGCTTCTTATGGTACTCCGGGATCTTATCGTCTTCTCCGATGGCCATCCGGAAGTTCAGGTCAGCCTGGGTATAATCCGCCTCCTTCATGGCCACGGTGCCCAGACCGTCGTAAAACCAGTCCTTATTCTTCCCCACCTTCAGTCCCTTCTCGAACTGCATCTTGGCGGACTCGAACTTCCCCTGCTTGATGTATGTCAAACCCAGGTAATATAAAGCCTCGGTCGACTTCTTCTTACGGGCCAAAGCTCGATTGAGGTAATTCTCGGCGTCCTGGTAATCACCCCTCTGGTAGGAAACCCTCCCCAAGATGACCAAGGCCTCCCAGCTTTTCGGATTGTGGCCTAATTCCTGATTGGCCAAATCTGCGGCGATATCCAGGCTCCCGGCTTCGAAATTCTCCCGGGCCCTTTTCATCAGGTCGCTCGACCCAGCCCACGAGAGGGAAACCAGAAATAAGATGCTCCCCAAAATGCAAAGAGACCTCGCCGGCCTGCTCTTGCTAAGTGTGTCCATCTTGCTCCACGCCGCCAACTTTTAGTCCAAGCCAATGCTTAAGTTATAGAATTTCAAAATAGAAATAATCATCCTAAAGTCAAGTTCTTTTTGCTCAAGCTTTCGGAGTGGAGATGACCGCACCAACCGCCTTGTTCTCCTCCTGCATACTAGCTGCTGCCCACTACCTACTACCTATATCGGACTGATTCTGCTCCGCCAGACGAAATTTCTCACTTGTCCAGGTTTATTAACGTTTGAGAATGTCAGTCGAAACCACGATTTTCTGTTGACATATTGTTGTGTAATAACTTAATATAACCACAAGATATAGTATGAAGGCCGTCATTCAAAGGGTCTCCAGAGCACAGGTAGAGGTCAGCTCCCAGGTTACCGGGAGAATCGGTAGAGGTTTGGTTATCTTGCTCGGGGCCAGAGCCGGCGACGATGAGAAGGAGATCGATTACCTGGCAGACAAATGTGCCCAGTTGAGGATCTTCGAGGATAACCAGGGGAAGATGAATCTCTCCCTTCTGGAGGTGGGGGGTGAGGCTCTGATCATCTCCCAGTTTACCCTATACGGGGATACCTCTAAAGGTAGACGTCCCAGCTTCACCTCCGCTTTAGAGCCCGAGAGGGCTTCGAGCTTGTATGAGCACTTCGTTGAAGCTTTCCGGCAGAAGGGGGTAAAGACGGAAACCGGGATCTTCGGCGCCAAAATGAAAGTGGAGCTGGTCAATGACGGTCCCGTCACCTTCATCATCGCCAGCAAAGGCGGTTAAGAGTCAGAGGCACTATGCACAAACTTCCTTTCGACAGATCCTTGGGGGATAAGATAAACAGGCTTTTGAGGGCGCGGAAGCTCCTTTTGGCCTCCGCCTCTCCGCGAAGGTCTATAATCTTGAGTCGCTCCGGGGTGGACTTCTCGGTCAAGAGATGTCTGATCCCGGAGCCGGCCTTGGACGGTCTGAAACCCCACCAGGTGGCTCTGAAGCTGGCGGAGATGAAGGCAACGGAGGTCACCAGATATTTCCCCAAACATGTCGTTCTCGGCGCCGACACCGTGGTGGTCCTGAAAAGCGAAATTCTGGGGAAACCGAAAGATCGGGATGACGCTTTCCGGATGCTCTCGGAACTCTCCGGGAGAACCCACACCGTCCATACCGCCCTGGCAATTGAGATTAGAAAGCTAAATTTCAAGAGAGGCGATTACGAGACCACCAAAGTTAAGTTCAAAAAACTCACCCCCGAGGATATCGAGAACTACATTATCTCCGGGGAGCCCATGGACAAGGCTGGAGCTTACGGCATTCAGGGCCTGGGGCAGTCCCTGGTCAAAAGCATCTCCGGGCCGCTCGACAACGTGGTCGGTTTGCCCCTGGCGAGGTTGACCAAACTGCTCGAAGAGTTGCCTCCTCTTCCGGAGGGCGAGGACCGCTAAAGATGGAGAGCTTGGGGCAGTATCTAAAGGAACTGAGGGAGGAGAGAGGCTTCACGCTGGAGGATGTCGCCGAGGAGACCAAGCTCCGGGAGAAGTATCTTCGGGCGTTGGAGCAGGACCGCTTCGAGGCCCTGCCCGCGGAAGTTTACGCGAAGCTCTTCTTAAAGGTCTACGCTCAATTCCTGAAGATCGATAGAAAGGAGCTTTACTCCCGCTATGAGTCACAGAGAACCCCAGCGCAGCGAAAGGCTGTGCCAACAACGCCGGAGAGAAAGCTCCTGCGCGCCCGCTGGCTCCCCTTAGGGGGGATTCTGGTATTGGTGCTTGTCGCGGTGGTGTTTCTCAGCACCTCCGGAGAAAAAGAGAGTCGGCCACAATCCCCGGTCATTCAAGAGGAGACTGACACTCTCCCCGCCACCGGTCTGGCAAGCGAAAACGAGACTGGCCATCCGGTCACGGAGGGGATCCGCGAAGAGGTCGGAACCGATGCCGCAGGGGACACTGCCGAGATGCCCGCAGACATAGCGGAAAACAGAGGTGGCATGCTGCTCGAAGTCCTGGCCAGCGATTCCTCCTGGCTGGAGGTGATCGCCGACGAGGATACGCTCTTTTACGGTTTCATCCTGAAGGGGCAGGAAGAGGAGTTCGAGGCCACCGAAAGTTTTACCCTCACTGCCGGGAAGCCGGAAGAGGTTCAGTTCTTCCTCAACGGAGATCCGCTGAGGTTGCCCTTCAGCCCTTCACGCACCATCTATGAGTTCGAGCTCACACGTTCCCGGGCGGCTCAGTACACCGAAAGCCAAAAAGACACCGCCAAGGAGGGAGACTAGGAGAACATGTCTTTCAGTATCAGGGAGAAGACATACATAAGATATAAAAGGCTCAGGGTCAAAAGCACCAGATTCACGGTCCCGGGCTCTCTTAAGAGGGCTCACAATTTCTTAGTCTGTCTGCCGAAGAAGAGGGAACATCTCTATCATGTGGTTCGGAGACTGGAAGTTTTGACCAACCTCTCGGAGGCGGCAGTCTTCAGTTTCAGTTGCGATTCGAGTTTGGTGGGTCGGTTCAATACCGCCCAGGGGGATTATCGCATCCTGACACTCGACCCCGACAGCCTCGGTTTCTTCTCGAACCCGAAGGGGGCATTTCTGCGGAGGCTTCTGGCGCTCCGAGCGGAGGTGGCCATAGATTTGGATTTCGACCACAATCTGACCAACGCTTTGATCTGCCTGGAGAGTCGTGCACCTCTCCGTCTTGGGGGAGAGAAGAAGGGTCTGGGGCTGCCCTTTTACAACCTCGTGGTTGCTACGGCGAGAGGAAGCGACCGGTATGATACGATCTTGGACTCTTTCCTGGAGACGATCGCCAATCTGATTAACGGCAACGCGGCCCAAAAGGGATGAGGGTTTCGGTTTGTATCTGTCCAAATTAGAAGTCCACGGTTTCAAGTCCTTTCCCTACCGCACCGAGCTTCGGTTCGAACAGGGGATAACCGCGGTGGTGGGGCCCAACGGTTGCGGAAAGACGAATCTTTTGGACGCCATCCGCTGGGTGTTGGGGGAACAGCGAGCCTCCCTTTTGCGGGGAAGCAAGATGGAGGAGGTGATCTTCAACGGCACCTCCACCTTAAAACCTTTAGGGATGGCGGAGGTGACCGTAACTGTCAACAACGAAGATGGCCTGCTCCAGACCGAATTCAAAGAGGTGGCCATCACCCGCCGGCTCTATCGCTCCGGGGAGAGCGAATATCTGCTGAACAGACTCCCCTGCCGGCTGCGGGACATCATCGAGTTATTCTTGAACACCGGCATGGGCACCCATGCTTACTCCGTCATCCAGCCGGAGATGATCGACGCCATCCTCTCCGACAAGGCCGAGGAGAGAAGGCTTCTGTTCGAGGAAGCCGCCGGCATCACCAAATATAAGCGCCGCCGCCGGGAGGCTTTAGGCAAGCTGGAGTCCACCGAGGCCGATCTGACCAGGATCGGCGATTTGTACTCCGAGGTGGAGAAACAGTACAACTCCCTCAAAAGACAGGTGGGCAAGGCCAGGAGGTTCGAAAAGCTGAAAGACTTGCAGCGGGAGCTGGGGAGGGCAACCGCAAAGGAGCAGTTGAGGCGACTTTCGCAAGACAAAGAGGAGAGGCTGAAAGCTAAGGAGAAGTTTGAGCACGATCTGGCCCGACTGTCCGCGAGCACAGCTTTGGGCGCCGCGAAACTGGAGGGGTTACACGACCAGAGCCTGAAGCTGGAGGATAGGTTGCAGGAGCTTTCCGGGAAGTTGGCGGAAGTGATCGCCAGACTTCACGAGGTAGAGAAAGAGAATTCCGTCCAGCAGGAGAAAATCGCACAGAGTGAAAACCTCCAGGATAAATGCCGGCTCGAAGTGGATAACATCACCAGAAGAAGAGCCGAACTTCTCCAGCGGACCGAACAGCTGGAGGCGGAAATCCGGCAGACCGACGAGAGACTCAGCCGCAAGAGGAAAGCACATCAGGAGGCCACGAGCAGCCTGCGAGAGCTGGAAGAGAGCCTGATCCAGACCAAGAAGACCTTAAGCCTGGATCGCGGCGAAAGGGAGGAACTCACCGGACAACTATCCGAGCTTCGCGCCGAGGCGAAGGCGTTAGCGGAGCGTCTGGGGGAGGCTCGTGAGAATCTCTCCAAATTCAGAGAAGCCAAACTCCAACTTGAGGATCAAGAGAAATCCACGGCGGAGGAAATCGAATCCCTGGACAGATCGATCCAGGAGGAGCAAAACCTTCTCAGCGCAGCTCAGGAGGATGCAAGAAGAGGTCGGGAGGAGTTAGACCGCTTGCAAGAAAGAATCAGACTGACAACCGAAGAGCTTCACCACAGAGAAAAGGAGTTCGGAGAAGTCAAAGCCCGCAAGGAATCCTTGGAGACTATTCTGATTGGATACCAGGACTACGGGGAGGCGACTCAGGAAATACTCTCGAAGAAAGAGGCTTTCGCCGGGATTATCGATTCGGTTGCCAACCTGATTTCGGTGAAAAGTGAGCACACCACCGCCATCGAGAGTGCCCTGGGGTCAGCTTCGAGCTACATCGTCTGTCGGGACACCAAAAGCGCCCTTCAGGCCGCAGACTTCATAAAAGAGAACGGCTGTGGTCAGGCCTGTTTCCTCCCCCTAGACAGGATAAAAGTCGAAGATCCTCTCCCCCGTCCACCGCTGCCTCAGACCGAAAACCTCTTGGGCTGGGCTTCGGAGTTGGTCGAGGCCGGGGACCAATGTCAGAGACTGAAGGACCTCCTTTTAGGAAACGCTCTGGTGGTCTCCGATTTCGATACTGCTCTTAAGATAAGCGAAGACCTCCCCGGCGGCTACCGGGCGGTCACCCTGGAGGGGGAACTGGTTCTATCCGGGGGAGAACTCAAGGCCGGGAGACTGTCGGCGGAGCAGAAAGGTCCGCTCAGCAGAAAATCGGAACTGCAGTTGCTCGAATCAAGCCTGAGTGAGCTTGAGGATGAGCTTGGCAGGACAAAAGAATCTCTGGAAAAAAAGCTGCAGGAAGAGCATCAACTGAAGGAGAGGTTAGACTCCCGGGAGGAGGAGACAACTCGGCGCTCGAGGAGAATTGCCGAGGTGGAAGGGGAAAAATCCACCTGCGAATATCGACTCTCGCTCCTTCGCGACAATCTCGAAGACAACCACAGAGAACAGCGGGAACTCCGGCAAAGAGAATCCCTCCTCTTGAGCAGACAAGAAGAGCTCGATTCCCACACCCGGCAATTGGAGAAACACAGCCTCCAGAGAGAACTGGCCCTGGAGGGGAAGGGGTCGGATCTGGAATCGTTGGAGGAAAGGCTCCGCAGTCAAACCGCGGAGGTAGGTAAGCTGCTGGTTGAAATGATGAATCTGGAGACCAATCTCCAGACCTCGAAGGGTAGCCTCACAACCACCGAGGAGTTAAAAGAGCAACTTAAGGAGGCGGAGAGCCGCTGGAGCCGAGAGCTGGAAGGTGCCGAAGAGACCTCGCAAACTGCGCAGCGGTCCATATCGGAAAACATCCAGAGGTTGAATCAGATAGCTTCAGAGAGAGAAAGAGCAGAAGCGGAGCGGGCGAATCTGACCTTCGAGCGCTCTAAGGTCCTGGCTGCGATTTCAGATCTGGAGAAAGAGCAGAAATCCGGGCAAATCGAGAAAGAGAATTTGACCGAAAAACTGCACCAGCTCAATCTGGAACTGGTCGAGATCGAGGCTAAGGCCCAAACCATCAAGGATAGAATCTGGGAGGAATACTCTCTAAAGCTCGAAGAGGAGACGAAAGAGGCAAAGGAGGAGGAGATAGACCTCCGGAAGCTGCAGGAGGAGCTGGAGGCAGTGAAGGTCAAGCTCAGCAACCTGGGCCCCGTGAACCTGTTGGCTCTGGAGGATTTTGCTGCCGTCTCCGACAGATTGGAATTCCTCAGCAAGCAGAAAAAAGACTTAAGCGATGCCAGGACCCAGCTGAGACAGGCGATAACTAAGATCAATCGCACCGCCCGGGAGCGTTTCGATGATACCTTCGAGCATGCCCGGGAGAATTTCCTGCGGGTCTTCTCAGAGCTTTTCGAGGGGGGAGAGACCGACTTAAAATTGGCCGACCCCGCTGATCCTCTGGAGTCTCCGATCGAGATCGCGGTCCGCCCCCGGGGGAAGAGGTTCATTCCCCTGGCGCAGCTCTCCGGTGGCGAGAGAGCCTTAACCGCTATTTCTCTCTTGTTTGCGATTTATCTGATCAAGCCCTCTCCCTTCTGCATCTTGGATGAGATCGACGCCCCCTTGGATGACGCCAACACCCAGAGGTTTTTGAGGATGATAAAGCGTTTCAGCAGAGACACCCAGTTCATCATCATCACTCACAACAAGCTGACCATGGAAGCGGCCGACGTCCTTTACGGCATCACCATGGAGGAGCCGGGAATATCCAAGGTGGTATCGGTGAGGTTCACTCGCCCCGAAGGGGTAACCGCAGAGGTGATCTGACTTGGCAATACTCAAGAAACTGCGAGGCAAACTCTCAAAAACCAGAGAGAATCTGACCGACAAGATCTCTCGGGCGCTGAAAGCTCACAAAACGCTCGATGAGGGCTTGCTGGAGGAATTGGAGGAGATCTTAATCGCCGCCGATGTCGGCGTCGAGACCACCTCGAAGATCTTAGAGACCGTCAAGGAAAGGGCTCGCAAGGAGAAGAAAGAGTCAAGCTCCGATATTCAGGAGTTTTTGAAGGAGGCGATGCTCAACGCTCTGACGGAAACGAACAGATCCGGCGTTATCGACCTGGACTCTCCCTTACCTTCTGAGCCCTATGTCATACTGATGGTGGGGGTGAACGGCACCGGCAAGACTACCACCATCGCCAAGCTGGCCAGGATGTTCGACCGGCGCGGGCAGAAGGTCTTGATTGCAGCTTGCGATACCTTCAGGGCGGCGGCTACTGAACAGCTGCAGATCTGGGCGAAGAGGGTGGATGCCGACATCGTCAAGAATGTGCCTCAGGCAGACCCGGCGGCAGTCGCCTATGACGCCATCTCCGCCGCCAAGGCCAGGGGACACCAGGTCGTGATTGCCGACACCGCCGGCAGGCTCCACACCAAGACAAATCTGATGGAGGAACTAAAGAAGATAAAGAGAGTGATGGGCAAAGCGCTGCCGGGGGCTCCCCACCTCACCCTTTTAGTTATGGACGCCACCACCGGGCAGAATGGTTTGAGGCAGGTAAAACTCTTCGACGAAGCCATAAAGCTGGACGGAATCGTCCTCGCCAAGCTCGACGGCACCGCCAAGGGTGGAATCGTATTGGCCATCGCGGATGAATACAAGATGCCGGTCTACTATGTCGGGCTTGGGGAGAAACCGGATGATTTGGAGAAATTCGAGCCGAAGGAATTCGTGGAGGCGATCTTCGATTAGGTAGGGATTGGTATGCTTTTTAACCATTCGGTAAAGACCGGCCGTCGCAACGAGTTCGTTGACGTCACCTTCGTGGTTGCTGACAGGATCAAAGAAAGCAAGGTCAAGTCCGGCATTTGCGTTGTCTATGTGCCTCACACAACTGCCGGGATCACAATTAACGAGAACGCCGACCCTTCGGTGAAGGCGGACATTCTCTCTCAACTGGAGAAACTGGTTCCCTACGGTGCGGGCTATTCTCACATGGAAGGCAACGCCGACAGCCACATCAAGGCCTCGATCATCGGGCACTCCGTGCATCTCATCATCGAGGAGGGCAGCCCGGTCTTAGGAACCTGGCAGGGGATCTTCTTCTGTGAGTTCGACGGACCCAGAAGCAGGCGACTCTACATAGAAATCATCCCCGATAGATAAAATCTTGCGCTACGGAGGGACTGTCCGTTTTAGCGGACGCTGTCGTCAAAACATCCGGGATTTATTGCGGTTTTTGAACGGTAACTTAACATTATAATAACAGCTTCTGACACCACTATTACTTGATTAAAGCGATTGTTGCTGACTTCAATATCCTTCCACGCCACGAAAGGACGCAGAAGTAGATTCCAGAACCGGCCTGTTCATTGTCCTCTGTTACTCCCTCCCAGATGACTCTCTTGGGCCCCCAGCTACTATCTGAAGCAAATAAGCTCTTCACAACTCTGCCCCTGACATCGTAAACCTTCAACTCAACATCTCCCCTTACAGTCCTGGGAACATAGAAGGTAATGGTAGTCGTATTGTTGAATGGATTGGGGTAAGCTTTGAGGCTTAAGGGCGCCGTTACATCATCAGGATTATCGCCAGCGTCCATTACATAGTCCGAGTAATATATATCACACGATCCGAAACCGCCCGACCGCTCGGCGACAAAGTATAACCTCGTGCCGTCGTGAGAAATAAAAGGATCCATTGCCGGCGGATCATTTATGATATCGGGGAGCCTGATAGGTTCGTTCCAACAATCGTCACAAGTGTCATACTTAGTTGAGTAGAATATCTGCGTACCTATATGTAACAGCCATCTCGTGAAGTATATGGTATTTCCATTCGCGGTTACATCAGGGTCGTCTTCGTCCCAAGTTTCGGTCAAGGTACTCAGCCATGTGAGATTTCCCCAGTTTGCGCCGTTCCAAGTTGCCACCGTAAGTGGACCTAACGGCCCTGAGTTGTGAAAGTAGATCTTACTGTTCTCTCCTGTAAGACTCATCGCCGCCTCTGAACGGGCAGAGTTTAGCGGCGTATCGCAGACCGCTGGTTCTCCCCACTCTCCGGTCAATGTGTCGTAGTCAACGTACCAGATGTCGTGCCAGCCCATGCTTCCGGCGCGATCACTGGCGAAATACAGTCTAGTTCTGTCACGAGTGAAAAACGGGGCCTCGTCAGTTGCATTGGAGTTAATTGGGTTTGGCATACGCCAGGAGTTGGTCCAGCCGGTATCGGTCATCTCCGACAAATAGATGTCCTGCAATCCCCCAGTTCCACTACGTGCCAGGAAGAAGAACTTGCCATCAGTTGAAATACATGGATCGGCGTCAAGCTCATACGAGTTAATCTTCGGCCCCATATTCACCGGCTCCGTCCAGCCAGCAAACGCTTCAGCCGCAAGCAGAACACAAATCGACAAAGCTATCTTCATAAGTTGCTTCACTTGTTGCCCCTCAGGTCCCAGACCGTGCTACTTTCAGTCCCTTTCCCTGTCTCCCTATGTTCAAGTAAATGCTGGCTCCAAATTTGTCAAGCTAAATCAGGAGGGAGAACTAGCGGCAGAGAAAGCTACTCGGCGGGCCTCTCGCCTTCCGTGATTGTATCCAAGACGCCATTCACGAACTTATAGGAGTCGGCGGTGCCGTAAATCTTGGTTAGCTCTATGGCCTCGTCGATCGAGACCGTCCTGGGGATATCCGGAAAAAAGAGAATCTCTGAGATTCCCATCTGCAGGATGCACTTGTCGATCAGAGTCACCCGGGAAATATCCCAGTGCTGCAGCTTCTCCATCATGAGCTTATCAACCGTCTCGAGGTTCTGAGTAACTTGGGAGAAGAGTTGGCGGGCAAATTCGGCGTATCTACCCTCTAACTTGTAGCGAGAAATCTGGTCCTCGACAGAGGCGTCAGACTCCGACTCCACTCCCGCATCCCGGATGGTCTCATAGGCGTATAAGGCTTCCAACACCGCCCGACGAGCCTTGCGTCTAGTCCCCATATCAGACTAATTCATACAGGTTCGCAAGCTCGATGGCGGACAAAGCGGCATCCCAGCCTTTGTTGCCGGATTTGGTGCCGGCGCGCTCGATGGCCTGCTCCAGATTGTCGCTGGTGATAATGCCAAAGATTACCGGTGTTTTCTCCTCTAAGGAAATCTTCGCAATCCCCTTGGCAACTTCGGTGGCGATGTAATCGAAATGGGGGGTGTCCCCGCGAATCACCGCACCCAGGCAGATTACTGCCTGGTATTTCCCGGACGACGCCAGCCTCTTGGCGATATACGGGATCTCGAACGAACCCGGAACCCAAACGACCTCGAGCTTGGAATCCTCGGCACCGTGCCGATTCAGACAATCCAGTGCCCCCTCTAACATCTTCGTGGTGAGGAAGTGGTTGAATCGTGAAATTACGATAGCAAAACTCTTCCCCTCCGCGTTCAGATTGGCTACTATTTCTTTAGGCATCTTTACTCCGTTCTTTTAAGTCGACTTTGCGATATCCTTTTCCGAAGGGACCGATTCCCCTCCTTTCGGTTCACAAACCTCCAGCAAGTGTCCTAACTTGTCCCTCTTGGTTTCCAGGTAACGATAGTTGTACGGAGTCGGTGTGGTTTTCATCGGCACCCTCCCGGTGACCTTCAAACCGTGACCCTGAATACCGACGATCTTTTTGGGGTTGTTGGTCAGAAGCCGCATGCTCTTCACTCCCAGATCCGAGAGGATCTGAGCACCGATCCCGTAATCCCTCAAATCAGCATCAAAGCCCAATGCTTCATTGGCCTCCACGGTGTCCAGCCCCTGATCCTGCAGGGAGTACGCCACGATTTTGTTGGCCAGACCGATGCCTCGCCCCTCCTGACGCATATAGAGAAACACTCCTAAACTCTCCTCCTCAATCATCTTCATCGCCATTGCTACCTGGTCGCCGCAGTCACAGCGGGAGGAGCCAAAGACGTCTCCGGTCAGGCACTGCGAGTGCACTCTCACCAGAACATTCTCCTTGCCCTTTACCTCTCCCTTCTCCAGCGCCAGGTGATGATGTTCATCGATGTCACTCTTGTAGAGGTGCAGCTTGAACTGGCCGTATCTGGTGGGAAAATCGACAGACGTAATTCTCCTGACCAGTTTCTCGGTTCGGCCCCGGAAGGCGATGAGGTCTTTAATGGTGATGAGCTTCAAATCAAATCTCTCTCTCAGCTCCAGGAGCTTCGGCAGTCGCGCCATCTTGCCGTCGTCATCCATAATCTCACACAGCACCCCGGCGGGCTCAAGGCCAGCCAGCTTCGCCAAATCGACAGTGGCCTCGGTGTGCCCGGCGCGTGCCAGAACCCCACCGTCCAGAGCCTGAATGGGAAATATGTGCCCCGGACGACCCAAGTCCTCAGGATTAGTCTTGGGCTCCACGAGAGATTTTATGGTAGCAGCGCGGTCGTGTGCGGAGATGCCAGTGGTGGTTCCCGCCAGCAGATCCACAGAGACCGTGAAGCGGGTTCCTAACTTGGCGGTGTTCACCGCCACCATGGGATTAAGCCCCAGTCGTTCCAGCCTCTCCCTGGTCAAAGGAACACATATCAGGCCCCGGGCATGCTTGGAGAGGAAGTTCACACCTTCGGGGGTGATCTTCTCGGCGGCGCAGATCATGTCCCCCTCATTCTCGCGATCCTCATCGTCGACCACGATAACAATCTTCCCCTCTTTTATCTCTTCTATGGCCTCTTCTATGGTGTTGAAATCGCCCATCTCTATCTCCTGACTATAGCCAACCTGCCCGCTCCAGCGAATCTCTTGTCAGTTTCGCTCGACCGGAGTCGGCCCGGCTCTGTTTCTCTATATATTTTGCGATCTGATCGAATTCCAAATTCACCTCATCACCAGTCTTTTTTGCTCTCAGATTTGTGTTCTTCAAGGTATGTGGGATGATGGCGACAGAAAACCTTCCGGAACTGGCCTCAACCACCGTCAGGCTTATCCCCTCTAATGCTATCGAGCCTTTGGGGACGACGTATCTGTCGAATTCCGTAGGATAGCTCACCTCCAGGAGGGTGTGAGCCTCCATCTCTTTTCTCTTCACAATTCTGCCGACACAATCTACGTGGCCGGATACGAGATGGCCTCCCAAGCTCTCACCCAGCTTCACAGGTCTCTCTAAGTTGACCTTATCTCCCAAAGTCAGAGACCCCAGATTTGTTCTCGCGATGGTCTCCGGAATTGAGAAAAAGCTGAAATGACTCTCACTCACTTTCTCAATAGTCTGACAGACGCCGTTGACGGAGACGCTGTGACCAACTTTCAGGTCATCAGTAACCTTATGAGCCTCCACCTCCAACCTCAAGCCGCCGGTGGAGGCAGTCCTTTTCGTTATTACACCTATCTCTTCTATCAATCCCGTGAACATTCTCTATCTTCAATCATATTTCGGATAGGCAGTATAAATCAGGTCTGGCCCCGAACGTCTCACCTTAACCCGCTGGAGGTTCAGTGCTTCCTTCACAGAGTCTATCTCAAGGTCTCCGATGGCTTCAACCCCCCACCCCAACAGTAGCGGGGCCACCACCACGATAATCTTGTCAACAATTTTGGCCTTCAAAGCGGAGGTGATGACACTAGCTCCCCCCTCGATGAGAATGCTGGTTAACTCCCTCTGCCCGGCAAATTTCAGAAGCTGGTGCCAGTCAACCCTCCCGTCGCCGTCATCGCTGACCTTCCAAAACTTAACTGCGCTTGCGGCCAAGTTTGAGAGCAGCTCCCCGGTGGTGGTGACTACGGTTTTGCCGTCGGAGGCGAGTTTTACCTGGTTCGAATCCGGGGGCAGTTCGCCTTTAGAGGAAAGGATAATCCGCAGGGGATTTCTCCCCTTCGCCAATCTGACGGTGAGCTGGGGATTGTCTCTGGCAACTGTTCCGGAACCGACCAGAACGGCATCGTAACCGGCGCGGAGGCGGTGGCTGAACCTGAGAGACCATTCAGAGGAGATCCAACGGGAATCCCCGGTCTTGGTGGCAATTCTGCCATCTAAGGTCTGGGCAACCTTGACGGTCACAAAGGGGAGACCGGTGGTTACATATTTCAGGTAAGCCTCATTCAGTTCCGTGGCTTCGGAGGCTAAAAGGCCTTCCTTCGTCTCAACCCCACCTTCCTTCAGAAAACGCACCCCCCTTCCCGACACCCGAGGATTGGGGTCAATCAGGGAATAGACCACTCTCTTGACCCCAGATTCGATGATACTGTCCACGCAGGGAGGCGTCTTGCCGTGATGACAGCAGGGCTCCAGGTTAGTGTAAAGAGTGGCCCCCTTACAGTTCGACTCTCCGGCATTCCTGATAGCCTGGATTTCTCCGTGCTCCAGACCGGCTTCTCTGTGGAAGCCCTCACCGACTATCTTGTCACCTTTCACAATCACCGCCCCGACCATAGGATTGGGACTGGCAGTTCCCCACCCCCTCTTGGCCAAACTCAAAGCTCGGCGCATGAGCTTCTTATCCTCTTGAGTGAAATCCATGGCTCCACAAAAAAACCCGAGAGCTACCTCGGGGCAAGTTGAAGAGGCCGTTGTGTTAGCGCACAACTCTCTTTTTGCCTCCTCCCATCCGGACTTTTACCGTCGGCACCGGAGTTCCACCGGTTCAGCCCCGCCAGGGGCGGGACTAGCGGGCTTTCACCGCCGATCGAGGAATTCCACCTCGCCCCGAAGGCTTCACCAATATAAACTCAGCAGAACCAATTGTCAAGATTTGGGAAAGCGAATTTCTTAAAGTTGAGACCTTGAACGTGAGTCTCTTTCTGTTTTTGCAGACAGAGGCACGACCGAAGGAAAACGGGAACAAACACAGGTCCCGCCTGCTGGGACCTTTTGAGTACACAAGAGCAGCTTTTCAGCACAAAAAAAGCTGGCCTCTTTTGGAGCCAGCCGCTTGCCTTTCACATCGATGCCCCCTTACTGCCCGCACACCGTGAGAAACAACATGGCGTTATGCAGACCGGTGGTCACCTTTGAGAGAACCTTTGAATACCGCTTGAGCAGTTCGGAATACTGCCACCTTATGGAAAAAGCCTTCTCCGGGAATTCCAGGAGGTCTAAAAGCACCACCTTATAAATTTCATCTATGTAGCGAAGGACGAAATAAGGATAGTCAGGGATGTTGGGGTCGTGGATCTGACCTTTGGAAATCTTGCCTCGGTAGATCTCCACCCGCTCTAAAACCACGGTCCCGAAACACCACGCCGACATGACGAACCCCAGATTGGTGTCCTCCCGATAATGCCTGTAAATGCTGTCTAAGAGGCGTTCACTGACGATCTTCTTGGCCCTCAGATAGGCCAGGGTCTCCCCCTTCTCCGAAGGAGAGGACTGGATTTTCTCTTCAAGCTCCTCTATCGCCTCTACGCACCTCTTCTCGCTTTTCTCCAGGAAGCGGTAGAAATCCTCGAAGTAGACCTTGACATCCTCGCTCAAGGTAAAGACATAATGACCACGTGGATCCCTGCCGACTTTGGGGTCTTTTAGCCCGTGGAGTATCTCAGGGCTGAAGCCTCTTTTGGTGCCGTTGGTGAGCATAACTTCGCTCGACTTAAAGACTACCGTACCAATTCATGCGAAAACAGATTTCATCGCAGGGCATCGCCGAATCTGACGTATCACAGGCAGCTGCAACAGCCGACAATTCTCTTACAACCAACACCTTCAGGTGAGCTCACAACTCGGATGAGGTTTTGAGGAGGTTTGGTAGAGAATCGGAGTTTCATCGGTGCACCTGCATTCGTAATTCAGGCATCTTCGCCGATACTAAGATAACGGCACAACCAATTTTTAGCAACTCTTTTTTGGGTGGAATTTTTGAACAGCCTGGAGCATTGTTCCCAAAAAGCTCACTTCTTGGATTTCGACCGGTCTTAAGTAACATGAATTCCTCACAACAGGCATCTCTATCTGTAGCTCTTCTCGTATCCCGCTTCTAACATGGACTTACGCTTTCTGAAAATCGATCTTACCCGGCCTTTACCGCTTGACAACCGCCTCCAGAAACCATATATTTGAGACTGACTTAGAACACTACTGAATCTACATAGCAAACCTTTGACTTCTTAGGAGGTTGAGATGAGGGCTTTAATCATGTTTCTGGTAACAGCAGTCGTATTGTTTCCGCTGACTGCTAATGCTACTGACGTTTCCGGCGATCAGTGGGGCACCTGGACAAGGGATAACAGCCCCTACAATGTCGTCGGAGAGATACGAGTGCCGCCAGAATCAACTCTGGTGATTGAGCCGGGCATTGTCGTGAATTTCCAGGGGCACTACAAGTTCATTGTGGACAGCCTGGCGACGCTTTTGGCGATTGGGACTGAAAGCGATTCGATTTACTTCACTACCGACGACAGTGCTACCGGCTGGAATGGGATCCGCTTTGATTATGCTCATAGCAATTCCGAGATAAGCTACTGCGTATTGCAATACGGAAAAGGCGGCGCGGGCGAGAGTGGCGGGGCAATTCACTGCTACCAGTCAAGCCCAACAATAAGCAGCAATACTCTTAGGAATAACTCAGCGGCTAGCGGCGGCGGAATATACTGCTTTCATTCAACCGCCAGTATGAGGGACAATACTATTATTGGAAACTCTGCGACTGACGGGGGTGGCATTTACTGCGGGTGGGGCACACCCACAATAGTGGAGAATACGATCACTGATAATGAGGCACGGTTATTCGGTGGAGGAGTATTCCTGCGCGTTTGCGACTCAGCTGTGGTGTGCAGGAATATCATTACTAATAATGACGTTGCTGAGGAGGGGCGGCATGGGGGCGGCATAATTTGCAGTGGTGGGACAGGAAACATGGTCCTGAACAATACAATCGTTGGCAACTCAGCGCCATGGTGCGGCGGTGGAATAGCCATTTGGTCTACCAACGAGATTGATGTGAGGAACAATATTGTGGTGAGCACCCCGTCCGGTTACGGCGTGTGTCGGAAGCGCTCTACCATTTTCAATGCGGGGTTCAGTGATGTGTGGGACAACCTTCCTGATAATTATCATCCTCCTCAGCCCGGCTACGGCGACATCTCTGCAGATCCGCTCTTCGTTGACCCTGGAGGTGGGGATTTCCACCTCGAATGGGGCTCTCCTTGCATTGACGCCGGGGACCCAGACTCGCCTCTGGACCCGGACGGGACCCGAGCGGATATGGGTGCTTTTTACTTCCATCAGGGGGTATCATTCTCACCGGAAGAGTTTACCTTGAATTTGCTCATAGAAACAACTACCGAAAAAGTGCTTTCTATTCACAGCACTTGTACGGACACGGCTTTGTTTTACTTGTCCTCTGACGTTGGCTGGATAACCTTCTTGCCTGAAAGCGGATATATTCCTCCTGATTCAACCTCTGATGTCTCTATCACATTTGATGGCACCGGTCTTCCCCTGGGTCCTAATCAGGCAACCATTGTGCTCTACGTCCTTGAACCCTATCAAGGTCGGTACGATATACCCGTTACTGCGCATGTCTTCTCTACAGATTACACTTGTATCTCGCTAACTCCAGACTCCTTGCCGATTACCATCCCTCCGGAAGGTGGCAGCTTCAGCTTCTGGGCGCAAACCTTTAACGCAACAGATTTCACCTACTACTTTGACATCTGGATAGATGCTGATTTGCCTACTCGTCAGAAATACGGGCCAATCTACAAGAGGCGGAACTTCCGCTTCAAACCCCACTACGGAGTTGCCTATCACCTCAGCCAGAATGTGCCGGGCTTTGCCCCCGCGGGAGAGTATTCCTACAACTTCAAGATGGGCGTTCTGCCAGATCAGGTGGATTTTCAGGACAGCTTCACTTTCACAAAGCTTGGGACTGGCTCGTCTCTCGGTCCTGTCTCTGTCACTTCCTGGGATCTGGTCGGCTGGGGAGAAGAGTTCGTCGCTTATCTGGGTCAAGCACAAGGCCAAACAGCATTCATGCCCACAGATTATTCATTATCTCAAAACTATCCGAATCCATTTAATGCGACGACGGTCATTGAATACGCTCTCCCGGTTGAAAGTCACGTCAAGCTGCAGGTTTACAACATCCGTGGTCAGAAGGTGGCAACATTAGTAAACAGCAAACAGCAGGCAGGATACAGGTCAGTCAACTGGGATGCTTCCGGAGTCTCCTCCGGCCTTTATTTCTACAGGCTCACAGCCGGCAGTAAGGTATTCAGCGACCGAATGATGCTACTCAAATAGTTCGGTCTATCTGTAGTCCTGATCAGGGTCGGCGTGGGGAGTTCATCAACTGGATTATTGCACCAGCAGCCCCGGTGGGCCTTGCCTGCTCTTATCCAAACGCTCTCTTGAAAAGCGATTTCACCCGACCCTCGTATTTCTTAACGACCAGCACCGACGCCGGCGAAAAGCGAGACACTTTCTCGGGGATTTCACCGAAGAGAAGCTTTCGGAACAACGGCTCCTTGGCGGCGCCGATGACTACCATGTCGTAGTCACGACTCGACATGGCGATCCCGCCAACCACCGACTTAGATTCGATGAGTCTCTTTTCAATCGTAACGGGATCTTCCACGTGAGCCAGCGTCTTCTCAATCCATTGCTCCCCGGAGGCGCGCTCCCGCTGGGAAGCTCCTTCTGGCACCACATATGCGGCCGTAACCGTCATCTCAAAAGCCTTCGCCAGCTCATTGAGGAACACCGCCGCCAGTCGGGCGTGCGGGCCCCCCGCGGTGGGGAAGAGACAGCTTCTGAATTGACGCTCGGCTCCGACCTTGAGAAGCATTAGATCGCAGCGGAGGTGTCTAATCACGTAGTCGGCGACCTCTCCGAAGATCCGTTCCCGCGCTTCTGTGAAACCTTTCCAGCCCATCACCAACACCTCCGCCCGCTGTTGTTCCGCGGCTGCAAGAATCCCCTGGTGGGCGTGGTGAGCTAGCACAATGTCAGTCTGAAGCTCAATGCCACGCCCGGCAGCGTACTCCCGGGCTTGCCTGAGCAATGGTTCTCGGTGATGCGCCAGACGTAACCCTTCTTGGATCGGTAACTGCCGGGGCACAACAACCGCAGTGATCGCAACCAGTCGCCTGCCGCGCAAACGGGCGATCGGAGCTGCGAAGTCGAGCAAAGCGTGGACGTTGTCGGGATTGTGCAGAGCCACAACGACGGACTGCTGCCGCTCCCTCACCACCCCCGGGTATCCGGGCAAAAATACCCGTGCTTCCAAGGGAGCAGCCTGCTTTTCGGAGTAAGCGAAATAGATGAACAGACCGAAAGCGATCCAGCCCGCAGTCAGATACCATGCAATCGGTTGGAAATTGAACTGGTAGACCGCAAGGAAGATATTGAGCCCGAATCCCAAGATCGGCGTTACTGGGTAGAACGGCACCCGGTATCTCCTCGGTATTTCGGGGTTCTTACGGCGAAGCACAATCACAGAGAGATTCACCATTGCGAAGGTCAACAGAAACATGAGGCTGGCGGCAGACCCAACCGCCTCGATCGGCAGCGTCAGTGCGATCATGAGCAGGATCACCCCGGTGGCGATGATTGCAATATGTGGAGTCCGGCGTCGGTGGTGGATTCTCGATACCGGTTTGGGCAGCCACATGTCCCGGGCCATCGAAAACGCCACCCGCGATGCCGCCATGACGGTGGCGTTCAAAGCCGACATCGTGGAGAATATACCGCCGAATACAATAACGGCCACACCGATAGCAGGCATGAAGTTCTCCGCCGCCCGCACAATCGCGGTCTCCTTGAATTCTCCCAGGAATTGCCAGGCAGGGCGGTCGCCCGGGTTGACCGCCGCTAATGAGACAAAGAGGATAAGCAGATACATGGATATTGCAATCCCAAGCGCGATGAAGATGGCGCGAGGGATGTTCTTCTCCGGTTCCTTGATTTCCTCACTTACAGTGGCGATCAAATCGTAACCCTCAAAGGCGATGAAGGTCAGTCCCATAGCTACCAACACCCCACCCAGACCCTCCGGAAGGAAGGGGGTGAAACCTGAAGCGACCTGCTCCGGCACCTCCAAGACTCGACGAATCCCAAAAAAAATGAAAATCCCCAGGATTGAGAGCTTGGCGAGCACGAGAGCGTTCTCAGCCTTGCCCGTTACCTCCGCCCCCCGGACATTCAGTCCGATAAAGAAAAGACCAATCAGCAGAGTTACGGTCAGAATAGCCCAGTGTTGCCCCACGATCCCGTACACCCCTCCCGTCACCCCGGGCACATACTTCAAAAAGAACTCCCAAAAATAGCTGGCGAATCCCAGAGCGTACAGACTGCAGGCCACGGTATAAGCAAACCACAACATCCAGCCCGCCAGGTAGCCCACCACCCCCGGATAAGCCAGGCGCACGAAGGAATATCCTCCCCCGGCACGCGGGATTGCAGAAGCAAGCTCGGCATAAGCAAAAGCGGTGAGAAGTGTGACGACACCATTCAAGGCGAACGCCAAAATAGAGGCCGGGCCGGCTTGGCCGGCGGCAATGCCGGTGAGCACAAAAATCCCTGCCCCGATCATGGCGCCCACACCTATCATGGTGGCATCAAACAACCCCAGATCACGGGCCAAAGAGGTTTCGGTTGGACGACTGTTATTCACAGGTGTAGATCTCTATGATTGGTTTGGAAAAGATGCACTACTCCGCATCTCCACTACAACCTCCCGAAAAGGATTAAACCCCCAAACAGAACGAACAGGCTCCCGGAAATGTATCGAATATAGCTTTCTGGGATGAACTTGAGCAACACCCCCCCCCGCACATGCCTGCCCCGATCGGGGCGACACGGGAGGCCCCACCGGCGCCGCGGGCGCCGGCAAACGGGGCTTGGG
>JAUWHO010000042.1 GCA_030605835.1 Candidatus Zixiibacteriota bacterium
AGGGCAGTGCATAGAGACCCTGGTGGATGGGCGGCAAGAAGCGGGTGTGCATGCGATAAGTTGGGACGCCTCGGATTATTCCAGTGGGATTTATTTCTACAAGCTGAGCGCTGGAGATTACACCCAGTCCCGGAGGATGATGCTGGTAAAATAAGCTGGCGATTTTGGGGGAGAAAACGGGCTGGGAGGTCATTCCCAGCCCTTTCCATTTTGGTGAGGCAGGAGATCGTGAGAGTCCGCGCACGGATTTGAGCTTGACATTTCTGCATTCAGATGTATATATGTATTGAGAAGTTAATCAGGGACCGATCTCAAATTCCGTTGTTCTTCGAACTCTTTTTAGAAGAGGAACTGATATCGAAATCAACTCTTGCTCGAGGGGCTTCTGACCCCTCATAACGAGTAAACCCACTTTTTTCGAGGAGGATTTACCATGAAGAAGTGTTTGCTGTTCGTTGCGCTGCTCTGGATTGCCTCCAGCAGCCTGAGCCTGGCCACTGTCATCCATGTGCCGGGCGATTATCCAACCATTCAGGAGGGTATCAATGCCGCCAATCCGGGGGATACTGTTCTTGTTGCCCCTGGCATTTACTACGAGAACGTCCTGATGGCGGAGGGGGTGAATCTCATCGGCTCCGGCATGGACAAAACCACCATAGATGGGAGAGGATTGTCCGATGTGGTCTCCTGTCTGACCATCAACAACTACCTGATAGAGAAGTTCACCGTCCAGAACAGCCAGCAGGGCGGCAGCACTCCCGGGAATGTGGGTGTCTTCCTGAATCCCCGCTCTTCAGTTGGGACTAAGACCGTCAGGTATTGCCGGGTCCGCCACAACGGGCACGGAGTTCAAGTCTGGAACGACTTCGGTGGTGTGACCTACGTTGAACACAACATCATCTGCGGTAATATCTACGATGGCTTTGACCCTTACCTGGGAACCACGCATTTAACGAACAACTCCATCGTGGATAACGGTCGGGACGGCTACCACGACTGGGCTGGCGGCGGTATAGTCTACATAAAGAACAACATCTTCGCCAACAACGGGCGCTACGGGATCTTCAAGCATCGTGATACCCCAGTTTATATCTCCTACAACGATGTCTGGAATAACGTGGAAGGGGCTTACTACGAGGGCTATTCCGGACCGCCCACACCGTTCGACCCGTATCCCGGCACCGGGGAGATTGCCGCCGACCCGATCTTTGTTGGCCCTGAGGTGGAGGATTATCATCTGAGATGGCACACCCCTTGCCTCGATGCCGGTGATCCCGATCTGCCTTTAGACCCCGACGGCACCCGCGCCGACATGGGCGCCTTCTACTTTGATCAAGATGTCGATGGAATTGTGGAGCTTTATCCACACGACACTCCCATTGTCATTCCTCCTGAAGGCGGAGACCTCATTTATGATGGCTGGGTCTTCAACTTCTTCGGTCACCCCGGAAGAGTTGATATCTGGAGCTATGCCTTCGTTCCCGGAATGGGGCAGTATGGTCCCATAGACCTCTATGAGAACGTACGGATTCCCGCCGACAGCCTCGGTATGAACGAGATCACCCAGCATGTCCCGGGAGCTGCACCTGAAGGAGACTATACTTTCGTAGCGTATGTGGGAGATTATCCTGGCACCATAATCGACTCCTGCTGCTTCTATTTCACGAAAGAGGAAGGTGGTTACGCCTCCAGAGGGGTGGACAATTGGCAGACCCTGAAGGGGTGGTTCGACGGGGATTTCCTGTCAGTGGAGAGTGGCCTGCCCACACACTACGCCTTGAGTGAAAACTATCCCAATCCATTCAACGCCAGGACAGTCATCAATTATCAGTTGCCCGCTGACAGTCACGTGAAGCTGGAGGTTTACAATACCCTCGGTCAGAAGGTATCGACATTAGTAGACAGCAAACAGCAGGCAGGATATAGGTCGGTGAATTGGGATGCTTCCGGGGTCTCATCGGGTCTTTATTTCTACAAACTCACCGCCCGGGATAAGGTTTTCACGAAGAGGATGACGTTGTTGAAATAGGAGATTATAATACATTAGGATGGGTGGCATGGTTTAAAGGAATGAGCTGATCTTGCCCAACATTAGCGATAATTGTCTTGACTTATTGCTGTGGTATGCTATACTGTATCGGAGCTGAAGTATTCTATTTTTGCTGTACTGCGGGCTCATTATGAAATGGATTGTTAAAGACCATTCAAAAACATTCTTTGTCGAGGAGGAGATATGACCAGGATAGGTGTAATTCTATTGATTGCATCGCTATTAGTGTTTGCAGGCGATGTCTCAGCTTTTGAACCTCTTTTTGATGCAAGAATTGACTACGGGGCCGGGAATGGTCCTTGGTCTGTTTTCGCGGCTGACATCGATGGAGATGGCCACAATGACCTGGCCGTGGCTAATTGGGGTTCCGACAATGTCTCCGTCCTTCTGAACAACGGTGACGGGATATTTCAGGCGGCGGTTAATTACGGGGTCGGGTATTGTCCTCTTTCAGTTGTCGCGGTTGACCTCGATGGCGATGGCGACAATGACCTGGCCGTGGCTAATTATGTGTCCCACAATGTCTCCGTCCTTCTGAATAACGGTGACGGGACATTTCAGGCGGCGGTTAATTACGGGGCCGGGGGTGAACTTTATTCAGTTTTCGCGGTTGACCTCGATGGCGATGGCGACAATGACCTGGCCGTGGCTAGTTATTGGGGCAATGTCTCCGTCCTTCTGAACAACGGTGACGGGACATTTCAGGCGGCGGTTAATTACGGGGCCGGGAATGGTCCTCGGTCAGTTTTCGCGGTTGACCTCGATGGCGATGGCGACAATGACCTGGCCGTGGCTAATTCTCATTCCGACAATGTCTCAGTACTGATAAATCTTTCAATCACGACGGGTGTAGATAATTCTCCCGAAACGTATTTACCCGGAAGCTACTTACTCGCTCACAACTATCCCAATCCCTTCAACGCCAGCACCACTATCAATTACCAGTTGCCGATTGATAGTGACGTCAAACTGGAGGTTTACAACCTCCTGGGTCAAAAGGTGGCGAGTCTGGTGGACGAAAAACAGCGGGCAGGATACAGGTCAGTTCTCTGGGATGCTTCTGATGTCTCCTCGGGTCTCTATTTCTACAAACTGACCGCTGGAGATTACACCGAGACCAGGAGGATGATGCTGGTGAAGTAGCGGAAGGCGTTGACATCGCGGCTACGTAATATCGGGATTGGGAATTGTCTCCCAGTCCCGATTTGCTTTGATATTTTTTTGCCCAGTGGTGTCAGGAGTTTCCTCCTGACACCCACCGTCGGGAAGAAATTCCCGACGGCACCCGGGAGTTCCTGTTTAAGAAATCTAACGGGGAGGTTTTTTCTGTTTCCCGGTCTCCGCCGGGACCATCACAGGAGGATGCTTCTTCTTGATGTATAACTGTTCTATCACTGAGAGAACATTGAACATTGTCCAGTATAAGACCAGTCCGGCGGGCATTCTATAGAAGAAGAAAATGAAAATCGCTGGCATCATATAGATCATCATCTTTTGTCTGGGGTCTTTGATCGATATCTTCTGCTGGATGAACATCGTCAGACCCATCAAGATCGGCAGCACGTAGAAGGGGTCCATCTGCGAGAGATCCGTGATCCAGAATACGAAGTGAGCGCTCCGCAGCTCGATGGTTGAGCGCAAAACCACAAAGAGAGCGTAGAAGAGAGGCATCTGCAGAAGGAGCGGGAGACATCCTCCCAGAGGATTGACCCCTTGCTCCTTGTAGAGCTTCATGGTCTCTTCGTTCAGTTTTTTGGGGTCTTTCTTGTATTTCTCCTTCAACCTGCCAAGCTTGGGCTGAAGCTCCTGCATCCTCGCCATCGACCTGACCGACTTCCGGGTCAAGGGGTGAAAGAGAACCTTTATCAGAATCGAGAAGATGATTATCACCAGCCCATAGTTGGGGAAGAACTTATGGAGAAAAGCAAGAACCCAGAGCACAAGAATCGAGAAGGGCTTTATGATCTTCCAGCCCAACTCCACCAGATTCTCGAGTCTGAGCCCGTAGCCTTTTAGAATGTGGTAATCGAGAGGGCCGACGTAAATCAGAAATCGGTCTGAAATCCTGTTACCCTCAATCGGGAGGGTGATGGACATCCCGATCTCCTTCAGCTTGTAAGTGTCTTCTCCGATGACAGTGGGAACCTCCCGGCCAAAAACTGAGAAACCCTCCCCGGAGCGAGTCTTCGGCGCGATGGCGGCGGCGAAGTATTTGCTCCTCAAAGCCACCCAGGAGGTGCTTCCGGTTCTCTCTTCTTTCAGCTTACCGTCTTTGAATTTCTTGAAGTCTAAAAGTTCCCCACCGAAATAGGCATAGGCTTTGGTTTGGCCTAAGTCCTCGCCAATATTCTTTTCCGTCAACGGTGGTGGTCCACCCCAACTGAGCTGGTAGTCTTTCTCCAGACCAAAGTGGGAGGGCTCTTCGCAACTGATCGTCAAGTTCAGGGAGTAGGTGTCATTTGAGAAGGAGAACTCTTTCGTCAGACTCCTTCCAACTGAGTCAGAAAAGGTGAACTTCAAATTCCCGACCTTATTCCGAGTATCTAACGACAGAGATTCGATGTCCGCCATAAAGGGCAAAAGATCAAGCGCCGGAATCCCGAAGGAGAGAGCTCCAGAAGACCTCTCCGGAGGAATCATTTCCACCAGACCATCGATCGCCTTTCGGTACCTCTTCAAGGTGAAGCTGAGGAGGCGAGCTCCCCTACTTGAGAACCTGGCAGTATAGAGATCGGTGTCGACGGTGACGATTCTTTCGGGAACCTCACCTTCAACGGGGATGAATCTACCAGTTTCGGGGAAGGCTGCCCCTACAGACTCGGTGACTTTCGGTACCTCCTGAACCGCTGAGGTTTCAGGTCGAACCTGCTCTCCCTCCGGAGGCGTGACCGGCACCCGACCCTCATTCATCCAAGAACTATAAAGGGGCCACAGAATCAGTATCAGTCCCAGTAGTACGAAGAATAGTAGAGTTCTCTTATTCACGGTTTAAGTCCGCTAAATTAGGGGATCATATCCTCCGGGATGAAATGGATGACAGCGTAAGAGACGGGATAGAGATTTCAAAGCACCGCGCCAGAGACCATACTTGGTCAAAGCCTCCCGGGCATATTCCGAACAAGTGGGATGGAACCGGCAGGAGGGGGGGAGAACAGTGCCCACAGTGAAACGGTAAAGATCTATCAACAGGACGGAGAATCTGGACAACGGGGAATTTTTGCCGGCCTCTTTCATTATCGGTTATGCCCCACTCTTGATTCCAGCCTTTTGAATGATACTCAGGAATTCGGACTCAAATTCCTTCAAACCCTTATTCTGAGCCTGTTGTGAAGCCAGGATGACAACCCTATCTCCCGGAGAGAACTTCTCCTTATTCTGTCTGACGACCTCCCGCATCAACCGTTTGATGCGATTCCGAGCCACCGCGGTCTTGATCTTCTTGGTGAGAAGAAATGCGAATCTCGGTTTATCCTCAGACTCTTGGGAGCGATAGATCCTCAACATCAAAAAATCTCCGCGGAAGACCTTCCCCGAGGAGAAGATAGCCTCCATTTCCTTTTTCTTTTTGATTCTCTCTCTTCTGGAGAGGGAGAACTCCTTTCCCGAAAGGGATCCTTCGGACATATCTCATTTGCTCTTCGGGACCTGCACCGACAAGCGGCTTCGGCGCTTGGCACGACGCCTTTTGATAATCCTCCTCCCGGCCTTACTCGACATCCTCTTCCTGAAGCCGTGGTCGTTGAGCCTCTTACGATTCGAAGGTTGATAGGTTCTCTTCATTTAACCTCAAATCTCCCTTTTGAAAGAACTTCGTTCGTGGGAATATAAAAATCCGATGTTCAAAGTCAAGCACAGAATGGTGAATAGTCCCCTACCCGGCAGAATGCGAGAAGCCCCGATTTGCCGGGGCCTCTCAGCTTCTTTGATCTGATCCCGTCGTGGCTGTCGGACTCAGGTCGACGGCGACAAATCACTTCAAAAGCACCATGCGGCCAACCTGGGACTCTCCGGAAGTAGAGAGCTTGCAGTAATAGATTCCCGAAGCCACTCCATCAGCATCCCAACTCACGGAGTTCAAACCCGCAGCCAGAGGGCCGTCGAGGAGAGTCGAAACCTTCTCGCCGGAGAGGTTGTATATCTCCAGTGTGACCTTCCCGGGTCGGGACAGCTCAAAGGTGATGGTGGTGGAGAGGTTGAAAGGATTCGGATGATTCCCTTTGAAAGTGAAACTCGCGGGGAGGCTCAACTCCTCCTCCTGGAACCATCCCTTCAAGGTCACCCAGTCGAAATCAGCCAAATCCCCCACTCCGCTCTTGGTGAAGGTGAAAAACGAGGAGTCAACCTTCACCGAGGGGTAGTCGCCGACATAAGCGATGTAAGTATACTCTCCCGCCGGCGCTCCTCCGGGAACCCGTTTCCGCATCTCAAACTGCTTGATGACTTCGTATGCCTCGAGACGAACATCGTTATAATTCAGCACCGGCCCATACAGACCCATTCCGGGGACATCGACCATAGCCCAGAGGTCAACCCGCTGGTTGAAGGGGACGTTGCTTATCAGAGTGCCGTCGTACGTGAACTGGCCTCCCTCGGGAGGTATCACCACCGGAGGATCGTCCGGCATTACGAGGACGCTGGCGTTGTTGGAAAAATCCAGAGTGGCGGTGAAGGCATCCTGATCGCCCAAACGGGTGTCGGTCCACAGCGGATGCACCTTACCCCCCATCGAGGTCACCCCGATGTACTCACCCAGAAGACCGGCGGTACCTAAACCGGCAGTGGGATCCGAGGAGACTGTCGAAACCCGGATGTTGGGGGTGAAGGTCAAGCCACCATCATAAGAGCGGGTGAGATAACAGTCCATATAGAGGTTGTTGGGGTCGTTCCGGCGATCAAGCCAGACCACGGTGATGATTCCCTCCTCATCGACCCAGGTCCAGGGGTGAAACTGGTCGCAACCGTTGCCGTAGGGGTCATCGTTTATGCGGATGCGATCCGACCAACTGTTACCCCCGTCGGTGGAACGCTTAAAGTACATGTCCGTCTCTCCGCCGGGACCATAATCCATATAGGCGACATAGATGTTGCCGTTGTCGGGGCCGCCGGTGATGTCAACGTCCATCGCCGGATAGGGGAAAACTAAAATTCCGCCGTTGATGTAACCTCCGGGATCGAAGTCGGTGTTGGTCAAAACCCTCTCACTGCCGAAACTCACGCCCCCATCGGTTGAGATTGCGTAGCGGATCTGGGTGGGATAGTATGCACACCAGGCGACGTAAAGCTCTCCGCTGGGACCGACTGCCGGGACTGGCCATTGCACCCCACTCTGGTCGGACACCTGCACCGGACCGACCCAGTTTATCCCGCCGTCAGTGGAACGGCAGCACATTATTTGAGTGGAATAGAAGCGAGCCCAGACCACGTAGAGGTTTCCCTGATAGAGGCTGGTGGGGCCGCGGTCGCAGGCAATGAGCTCCTTGTCCTCGAAAACCCCGGGAACTCCGTCGATGACGGTGTAAGGTCCGCTCCAGTTCACTCCCCCATCGGTGGACTTATAAACGAAAAGACCGTTCGACTGTCCGGTGGAGTAGTAAGAGAGTATCACCGCATAGAAGTTCCCATCGACGTCAACGGTTAAACCGGGGTCGCTGTCGTATTCGTAGATTGGCTCCACAAAGCGATGCTCCCCCCAGGTCTTGCCACCGTCGAATGAGTAACCGGCATAAACCTGACGATAGCCGAACCGGAAATCTCTCCAGATGCCTACGAGGTTGTCGGGGTTGAGGGGATTGGCTACGATCTGCTCCTCGTTATGGACCTGGCGGGTCTGGTCGAGGTTAACGCGGACGTTGAAGGGATCGTAAAAGGGTTCCAGTTCCGGGAACCCCCCTGGGTGACTCTGGATCAAATCTCCCTGCAGGACCAAAGGGAATGGACCTGGCCCTTCTCCAGCAAATGCCGTTGTGAAAAGGGACAGAAGGAATACCACCAACAGAATCTTCGTTTTTGCCATGACCTCACCTTTGTGGAAGTTAGAGGAATCTCAACTGTGAGAAACTCGAATCCCGTTTTCTATGTTAAACTCACCTCCCGATCACCAACTGCTAGTCACTGGTGAACGGTTACCTGTTCCTGTTTCCTGTTTCCTGTTTCCTATCTCCTATCTCCTATCTCCTATCTCCTGTTTCCTATCCCCTGTTTCCTATGTCCTGTTTGCTTGCCTACTTCAGAAGCAGCATCCGTCTTACCTCGGAGGTCTCACCAAACGAGAACATCATAAAGTAAACCCCAGATGAGTAGTCAGCAGCATCCCAGACAACTTCTTTGATCCCTGGAGGCTGATTCTCATCGACCAAGGCTGCAACTCTCTGCCCGGCGAGGTTATAGACCTCCAGCCTCACCTCCATCTCCTCCGGCAGATAGTAGCTTATCATGGTTGAAGCGTTGAAGGGATTGGGGAAATTGCCCACCAGCCCAAAATCTGTTGGTACGGGCGAGGTCGACTTCTCCACTTCCCATCCAGAGATCCCCGAGCTATAGCTTTCGCCAGAGCCTCCAGTTTTGGTAAAAGTGAACAGGTCGAAGTCGTAGACAGAACTCGGGTAGGTCCCGACCTTGCCGAGGTACTGATACAATCCAGCAGGGGCAGGACCGGGTACATTTTGAACCAGGTCGAACACCTGGACGTGGCCGTGGGGAGCGAGGTGGACATTCCTCATTTTCAGTGGGCCGTGAGGAGTGCCGTCGGGAAGGATCACGTCCACCCAGGCATTGAAATCCTGAGCTTGGCTGGTGGAGTTGGCCAGAGTGACGTCGAAGGTGAAACTCCCGCCCTCCGGGGGAATCACTATCGAAGGAGATTCTGGATCGAGCTCTACCCTGACGATTTTTTCGCCGAGGATTCCAGCTAAGGAAGCCATCGTCACCCCGGCCCCCTTGACAACTTCGATTCCGAAATCGGTGTCTAAGTTCCCGACGGTGTCGGCAGTGGAGTGATACCAGGGATAGAAATCGGGAGCCGACCACATCTGGGCATCAATGGAGAATATCGCCGGGAAACCGTAAACCGAGAACCAGAAATGGTCGCTACCGTAAGTGGGGCCATCTTCGTTCAGGCGGATGGAATAGGCATCGGTGTAATCGTCGACCATCTGGGCCAGGAAGTCGCCCAGGGCTATCTCCAAGGGCTTATTACGATCGGCATAGATATTGATGTCCCAACCGTAACCCCCCTCATATGAAATCATGTCGAAGTTCAGGACGCCGATTATGCCCAGGTTGTGTTGGTAGGCCCACTCGGCATAAGCCTCGCTGCCAATAAGCCCCTGTTCCTCCCCGGTGAAGAGCACGTACTGGATGGTATAGTCGAAGGTGTAATCGCTCAAGACCGTGGCTGTCTGCAGAACCGCCGCGCTCCCGCTGGCATTATCTTCGGCTCCCGGCGCATCGTATCTGGGATTCCCGGAGGTGGCATCCATATGCCCGCAGATGATGAGAATCGAGTCGGGGAAGCTCAATCCCGGCTGAGTGCCGATAACATTTCTCCACGAGGAATAGTATTCGAAGAACTCCGCATCCAAACCCAGATCTTCAAGGTAGTCGTAAGCCCACTCTTCGGCGGCGCGGCACGAGTCGGCGTAGGAGTACCTGGTCACAAAGGCCTGAAGCCTGTAAAGCAGGGTTCTGTAGTCGGCCTCGGTAAAACGGGCAAGGATGTCCTCCAGGAAGCCATCGCTTGACTTCAGCGGCTCTCGGGCCGAGGGTCCGGATACCTCTGGCCTGGGGAGAGGTTTCATAGGTATTCTGGTGAGGCCGAAACCGATTCTCGCGATCCTTTCAATTGCCTCCGGAGAGGCAATGATTAGGGCATTTTCACCGTCGAAGTAGTTGACAGCCACCAGCATTTCAAGAACAGGAATGGCCTCAGGAGTCACCCGCAGGAGATATAGGGCCTCTCCCGGAACCGGCGAGGGCAATCCCCGAAGTGCGAATTCCTCCAGAACCTCAGCGGAGAATGTCTCCTTCTCAAATCCCACCACGGCTTCGTCCCCGAAAAGGGCATATACCTCAAACCCCTCCTCCCAAAAAGCCACTCGGCTTTGGCCTTCAGGAACCGTGGCCACGCCGAGATTTAGATCACCGGCGACCAAAAGCGCCGCCACCGAAACCACCAAGAGTAGCGACAGGATAACTGCGAACCTCAGTCTCATCGTTCCTTCTCCTACTTGTATGTGAACGTATCTTTCATGACGATTTGCTGCAGAACGGGAGCAAACCTCAGTCAGTCTGCTCTGCGAAAGTGTATCAGGCTTGCCAGTTTCCTGCAAAAGCTTCAGATCTGCGAAGGCACTACCGAAGATACTTTCTTTTAATATAGTGAAATAGACAGATTTTGCAAATGCTTTTGACTTCCTCGGGCCGGACATCATAGCCGCAATGAAGGCGATTAGAGGGTAATCCGGTCCTGCCGACGAAACCCGTAGAAGCACGGCTGATGGACGAAGTATGGTGTTGCAGATTCTGATGCTATAGCGTAATTTCCTGATAGGGAGGAGATGTATTCAGACGCCGGGCAGCCGACCTCAACTGTGGAGGTCGACCCCTTGCAGGGTGAAACGGATTCACACGTTTGAGGGTGAATCGCTCCCGGGAATCGAGTTAGAACGTATAACTGTAAGGGGCTGATCCGGTATGCGACTCCAGTGATTGTGAAAACCCCATGAGGCTGACCACCAAATACATACTGACCGAACTGATCGGACCTTTCCTATTCGGGTTGGCAGTGATCACCTTTGTCCTGATCATGGACTTCATCCTGGATATTCTAAACTTGATCATATCAAAGGGGCTGGACTGGAAGACCATCCTGGAGGTCTTCGCCTTAAACCTGGCCTGGATGCTGGCGCTCTCGGTCCCGATGTCGGTTCTGGTGGCGGCCCTGATGGCTTTCGGTCGGATGTCCGCGGACAACGAAATCACGGCTTTGAACGCCTGTGGAGTTCCTCTCTATCGGATAGTTGCTCCGGCTTTGCTTGCCAGCGCCGTTTTGGCGTCAGGGCTGGTATGGTTCAACAACGAAATCCTGCCGGAGGCAAATCACCAGGCGAGGCTCTTGATGACCGACATCACCCAGAAGAAGCCGGCCTGGAACTTGGAGCCTAACGTCTTCATCGACTATTTCGAGGGGTATCACCTCCTGGTCAAGAAGGTCGACCCCCGCACCTCCAGGCTGGAAGATGTAACTATCTACGATCACAGGGAGGGTGCCCTTCCCCGGACCATCATCGCCAAACGGGGGCGAATGGAGTTCTCCGCAGACGGCAACAATCTGCACATCTTCCTGGAGGAGGGAGAGATTCACGAACCCGACGAGGAGGACCCCACCCATTATCGTCGTCTGACCTTCAGCAAACAGACTATAAACATAACCGATGTCGGGGGAGAGCTGGTCAGGTCCTATTCCGATTATCGTGGCGACCGGGAGAAATCGAGCTCCCAGATGTTGGAGGAGAATCGCCAGAAGAGAGGCGCCCTGAACAGGTCTCGGCGAAAGATTCAGGACTACGTCAGGACCGCGGCGGGCTCAGCGTTGGAGGGCGATATCGGCCGGACCGAATCCCTCCCCCGAGCTTTTGTGGTCAATCGCCGCCGCGCCGCCACCCTGGCGCTCAACGACAATCGCAACCTGCTCAGAAAAATAGAATACGAAGCCACTCAGATGAGAAATCTGAGTCGGCAAATAAATTCCCTGAATGTGGAGGTTCACAAGAAGTATTCGATTCCAGTCGCCTGTTTGGTCTTCGTCCTCATCGGCGCGCCTCTGGGAGTGATGGCACGTCGTGGCGGGATGAGCACCGGCCTGGGATTAAGTCTCCTTTTCTTCATCCTCTACTGGGCTTTCCTCATCGGCGGAGAGGAATTAGCCGACAGACAATTCCTGAGTGCCTTCTGGGCGATGTGGAGTGCGAATTTCCTCATCGGGGCGGTGGGCATAATCCTTCTGGTGAAGTCGGTGCGGGAAACCGTGTTCATATCCTGGGAGTGGTTAGACCGCCTCACATCCAAGTTCAGGAAATCGGCCTCAGAGGATAGGGGGAGGGCTTGATGTCGCTAATAGACCGTTACCTCGCCAGGACATTTCTTTACACTCTCGGATTTGCGCTACTTGCCTTTGTCTTAGTGTTTGTGATTGTTGACCTCATCGAAAACCTGGACAAATACATCGACCATGACGCCTCCCTCAGAGATGTCTTCTATTATTACGTTTGCTTCACCCCTTTCATCGTGGTCTTGACTCTCCCGGTGGCGATGTTGCTTTCGACCCTCTTTTCCCTCGGCACCCTGTCGAAATACAACGAGCTAACCGCCATCAAAGCCAACGGGGTTTCGCTCTATCGGATTCTCTTGCCGATCTTCGGGATTGCCTTTCTGGTGAGTCTTCTAGTGCTCTTCAGCGCCGAATATCTCATCCCCCAGGCCAACGCCGAGAAAAGCCGAATAAAAAGCTTCAACATCGAAAAGAAACCGAGGGCGAAAGAGATCATCAGGAGCAACCTGTTCTTCGAGGGGCGGGATCACTTCTTTTATTACTTCAAGAAATATAACAGTGAGACCCAGACTGCGGAGAGGGTGGTGGTGCAGAAGATCACGGAGGGGCGTATCACAGAATCGATTGAGGCCGAAAAGATGGTGTGGACAGCCCGGGGTTGGAAGTTCGAGAAAGCCAAACGACGCCTCTTTACAGATTCACTTGGGGAGGAATCCACAGAAAGGTACGAAGAGCACGAAACCCTTCTCTACCCGGTCCTGAAGGAGACCCCGGAGGAGTTCGCCAAGAAGCAGAAAAAGCCGGACGAGATGGGCTTTTTCGACTTGCGGAGATTCATCAAAATCAAAGAGAGTCTGGGGGAGAATACCGCCAAAGAGCTGGTGGAACTCTATCTGAAAATCACCTTCCCCTTCGTCAATTTGATCGTGGTTTTTCTGGGAGCTCCGATTGCCGCTGCTCCTCGCCGGGGGGGATTCATGCTCGGATTTGCGATTTCGCTGATTATCAGCTTCGTATATTTCGCATTGATCCGGGCGGGGCAATCGCTGGGGCAAAACCAGAAGCTGCCACCCCTCCTGGCGGCGAGTTTCGCCAACATCGTCTTCGGACTTATCGGTCTGGTGCTTCTAATCAAAGCAAAGAAATAATATAGGAAACAGGGGACCGGAGACAGGGAACAGGAAACAGGGGGCCTCAGTGAACCGTGAACTGTCAACTGTGAACTAACCGGGGTAGCCTCCTGGCCTCGGCCAGGGGGATTATTTTGAACCCGTAGAGCGGTGAATTTATCACCGCCATTTCTATGAGCCGTGACCCCCTACCCCTGGGTAGCCCAGTGGCCTCTGCCACTGGGTCGCTTGCATCAACTTGGGTGTGATGAATTCTCCGACCCCTACGGATTATCTTTCAAGGGAATCGGAAATCGCATATAGGAATCAGTGAACGCAGCATTCATTTACAATCCATGACGGTCGGTCTAACGGGTAACCGCAGAGGTTATCCTCCAGAGACAAAGAAAGGGCAGGGGTGTTTCCCCTGCCCTTTCGATCACAAGTAAGCTGGGAGCTATCTTTATTGTTCCGTCAGGACCGAAGCGTAGCGTGTCCTGACGGTTAGTCCGAGGCGTAACCACAGAGGTCATCCCTGGATATAAAAAAGGCAGGGGTGGTATCCCCTGCCCTTTCGGTCACGAATAAGTTGAGTGTTATCTCTTGTCCATGGGAACGTATTCGGCCTCCAGTGGTCCGACGTAAACTGCCCGAGGTCTGAAGATACGGTTTACTGTTCCGTCAGGACCGAAGCGTAGCGTGTCCTGACGGTTAGTCCGAGGCGTAACCACAGAGGTCATCCCTGGATATAAAAAAGGCAGGGGTGGTTTCCCCTGCCCTTTCGGTCATGTATTAGCCGAGTGTTATCTCTTGTCAATGGGGACGTAGTCGGCCTCCAGTGGTCCGACGTAAACTGCCCGAGGTCTGAAGATACGGTTCTGGGGGAGATACTCAAGGACTCGAGCCACCCATCCAGCCACCCTGCTGACCGCAAAGATGGGGGTGAACATGGGAACATCGATCCCGAGAGCATAGTAGATGGTGCCGGAGTAGAAGTCGACGTTCGGGAAGATGCCCTTCTCTCCGTAAGCCTTGATGACCTCTTTCTCGATGGTGTTGGCGATCTTGTAGAGATGCCCCACGCCCTTCTTCTCGGTGATCTCCTGGGCATACTCTCCCAGTACTTTGGCTCTGGGATCGTAAGCTTTATAAACCCGGTGCCCGAAGCCCATGAGCTTTTTCTTCTTGGCGATGGAATCCTTAACGAACTCCACTGCACCGGCTTCGTCCTTTATCGACAGAACGTCAGCCAGGGCGCGCTCGTTGGCACCACCGTGAAGCGGTCCCTTCAGGGAGGCGATTCCGGCGGTGATGGAACTGTACAGATCGCTCAGGGTGGAAGCCACCACCATGCAAGTGAAGGTGGAATTGTTCATCCCGTGGTCGGCGTGAAGGATTAAAGAAACGTCCATCACCTTTTCGAGGGTCTCGTCCGGCTTCTCCCCGGTCATCATGTAAAGGAAATTGGCGGTATGATTCAAGGAGGAGTCTGGATCCACAGGCTCTTTGCCCCCGCGTATGCGAGCCCAGGCCCCGGCGATGGTGGCCATCTGCGCCGTCAACTTCTCGCCCATTTTGTAGCTGGCCTTGATTCCCTCGGAGATCTGATCCGGCTCTCCGGAGAACATCTTCTTTACGGTCGGCTCTGCCTCCTCATCGCAGGCTCCCAGGGCCGAGACCCCCACCTCCAGGGCACCCATGGGATGGGAATCCTTGGGCAGAAGTTTTAAAGCATCGATGACCGCCCGGGGTATGTTCCGATAGGAAACCAGCCGGGAACAGAATTCATCCAACTCCTTCTTGGTAGGGAGCTTCCCGTAGATCAACAGATAGGCAGTCTCCTCGAAGTTGGAGTGCTTGGCCAGATCGAAGATGTTATAACCCCGATAGACCAGCCAGCCCTTCTGGCCGTCCACATAACCGATGGTGGACTCACAGGTTATGGCACCTTCCAGGCCCTTGTTGAGTTCGATGGTGACCGGCCACTCAACTTTGCCGGTGAATTTCGGTTGAGCCATTCATCTACCTCCTAGAGTAAGGCTACGATTGAAGTTTGTTTTCTCTTGAGCCAAACAGCCGTCAAGATTGTTACAAATTTCACATGCTCAGGTTAAAAAAAACCAGAAAACGGCTTTCCTCTTCTGTAGCGTAAAGATATGAAAGAGAGCCATCCCTTGTCAAGTGATTTCTGAGAAAATTTCGCAAAAGGGTTGTGAACATTTCCAGGGGTTACCGACTGCAATCTAGAGCGAAGCTACGACTGAAGCTGAAACTGCCAGCGTCGACGAGTAATTACTCCAGCACTAAATCACGAGAGCTGTAAATAAACCGGCGGGGGTCGGTAGGATGACCTCGATAACGAACCTCGTAGTGGAGATGGGGACCGGTGGAGTACCCGGTCGAGCCCATGCCGCCAATCAGTTGACCCCTCCTCACCTCCTGACCCTTGCGGACGTTTATGCTGTACAGATGCCCGAAAACTGTTAAATAGTTGTAGCCGTGGTCGATCTTCACCACTTTCCCCAGGGCTCCACACCACCCAGTGAAGACCACCTTCCCGTGGGCGGGGGCATAGACCGGGGTGCCACGAGGAGCGGCAAAGTCTATACCCTGGTGGAACTGCATCCATCCCGTGAAGGGATCCCGTTTCATCCCGAAACCCCTGCTGATGTATCCTTCGCAGGGCCTTATGGAGGGGGTGTGGTCTAAAAGCTGCTTTTTGTCTGTGACCTCCTCATAGATGTACTCTAAAGATTCGTTCTCAAACTTAATTCGGCGATAAAGCTCATCAATGTCAGAACAGATCTCCTCGAAGCTTTCTCCCCATAAAGCTCCTAAAGGCAGGGGTTGACGGTACTCACGACCGCCAACACCCAACTGGCGGATCTCCTCATCCACCTCCGGCAAGCCAAATACGGTACGGATGGCGTTCTCTTTCTCCACCAACTTCCCCAGCTCCGACTCCAGGCTATCGATAACGCTCTTGACGCCCCCCAACTCCGAGCTCAAAAAGGAGTTCTCCGTTTCAAGCTTCGCTAATTCTGCCTCCTGAGACACCCTGTTGAAAAAGCTCCAGAATAGAAAAAGGCTCGAGACGATGAAGAGAAATAGAATCACGCCCCCGAAAGCCAGAAGGCCATAAGGGATTCTCTTTTCAAGGATCCCGCGGGAATGGTGGGAAACCAGGATTATGGAAAGATCTCTTTTGCCCATGTCAGCTCTCGGCTACACGTCCATTTCCTTATCGTTAAGATTCCTTGTGAACTTAATAGCAAGGGGCAATTATGTCAAGGACTTTGAGTCTATCCCGCTAACGATTCTCTCCCGGGCGCGACCCAAGAGCTTCAAGTAGAATTCAGAAACCACGCCTGCTGCTCCCTAACACTCAAACACCAACCTCTGCTCACCGCTCAGGCTTGGTTCTCTCAGTCATCTTTCTTGTCTATGCTGTTCTCAAGGATCCAATTATTTGGACCTTTACCCTATCCCCGGCTCGGAGGTATGGTATCTCCGGAGGCAAGACCACCAAACCGTTAGCCTGACCCAGTGACTCCCCGGCGTTGCCATCAGATAGATTTATAGGACAGACCAAGAAGGTTCCCTCCTTTATCTTCACCTCCGCGAGAATGAAGTGCGTTAGGCCTCCCCCCCCTTTGACTTCAGCCTCCAGCTCGGCCGTCACTATCAAATGCCGGAGCTCCTGGTATCCCATCATCTTGAGGATTGCCGGACGGATGAACTCCTCTAAGATCACGACTGCAGAAATCAAGTTGGGCGGCAATCCAAACACCAAGGTGCCATCGAAAGTGCCGAAGAACACGGATCTTCCGGGGCGAATCCCCACCTTCCAGAACTTCAGGTCGATTCCCATCTCGTTGAGAGCTTCTCGGGCAGATTCGAAGTAGGCCGGGCTGGGTCCGGGAAGATTTATGAATATGTCGTGCTCTAATCCCTCTTCGAACTTCGGTTTCATCTCCTCCTTCACCCCGGAAACGATTCCCAGATCCACAGGGTGGGCTCCGTATTCCTTTATTTGAGAGTGGATGATGAAGGGATTGGGGAGGCGATGCTTTCCGGGTTCGCTCTTACCCCCCAGAGGCAGAATGCCATCTCCACTAGTTATGAAGGATACTCTCGGAGGGCGATAGCATTTGACCTTGTTGACCCCTAAGAGCGCCAGGGTTCCCATGTCGGTGGTTCCGAGAACCTTGCCTCGCTGAAATACCAAGCTGTCCTGAGGAATCTCTTCACCTTTGATCTTGACGTTTGCTCCCGACTGCGCCTCCCTGTAAACCTTCAGTCGGTTTGTCGATTCCCGGACGGTGTCATCGACGCTCACAACCGAATCAGCCCCTTCCGGCAGAGGCGCACCGGTGGGAAGCTTCAGGGCCTGTTTTCCCTTCAGAGGCTCTTCCCAAATCTCCCCGTTTCTCAACTCTCCGACCAATTCCAGAGTCACCGGGGAGCCGGAGCTGGCAGCTTTTATCGCTGCAGCTCTCAGGGCGTAACCATCGGAGGTGGAGATACTGGAGGAGGGTATGTTCTCGGGAGCAACGATATCCTCCGCCAAAACCCGATGACTGGCTTCCAGCAAAGGGACCTCCATCTCCTCCAACACTCCCGCAGACTCTAGGACCATCTGTAACGCTCTGTCAACTGAAATCATCTTTCACTCCATACTAAACGTTCCCTCGAAATAGGATCTCCTCAAAAAAGCTGACTTCAAAGCTCAAATGGAATCAAGAGGTGACTCCGTTATGGAAGACCACCTTCTCATACCAGAAGTAAAAGCATCGGTCACGCTTCCGAGCGAAATAGGCAGCTACTTAGTAGTCTCGGGAGAGAAGCTCCAGGGGAAAATGTAAATCTCTAGGCGCTGTAGTCTGGAGGGGTCGAGGTCTGATTCCTTTTGGCGGTCTGTTTGATGTGTGGTTACCGCCTCGGCCCACAATTTCCTCTCCCTCGGAAATTTCCCCTATTATTATAGATAGCCATCCAGATGTCAAGAGAAATTTACTACAGATTGTGTAAAAAAAATCAGATACTACAATATACATCCCGCTGATCCGTCAGTAACCGGTAATCGCCCCTTGTTCGCGGCAAAACTCACCACCAGTTGTCATCCACCCACTATTACTCTCTGACCCAAAAAAAAAGGCGCAAGGTCTGAAACCTTGCGCCAAGTTTCTCGATTGAGAAAACCGCTACCTTCTGGGAACGATCTCAATCCTGCGGTTTTTCTTAGCATTCTTGTTGACAGGATCGAGGAAGTTGGTCTCGCCGTAACCGGTGGCGGTCATCCTGGCGGAGCTGATTCCCTTGCCCTGCAGATACTTCTTGACAGCATCCGCCCGCCCCTGGGAGAGTCTCTTGTTCAGACTCCTGGAACCGAGAGCGTCGGTGTAACCGTTGATGTCAATCTTAACGTCGGTGTAAACCGCCAACCGCTCCGCAAGGTCGTCCAGCTTCATCCTGGCAGCAGCGTCTGGCTCCACCGAACGAATGGCATACTCGATGTGCAGAACCAGAGGCTCTTCGATCGGCTTGGCCAAAGGACAACCTTTCTCATCAACCGGAGCGCCCGCGGGAGTGTCCGGGCAGCGGTCGATGCCATCGGCAACGCCGTCGTTGTCCGAGTCAATGGGGCAACCGTTCATATCAACCTTGGCTCCCCGGGGAGTCCCAGCGCACTTGTCTTTGTAATCGGGAACGCCGTCATTGTCCTCGTCGAGGGGGCAACCCTTTCTGTCGACCTTAACACCGGAGGGGGTGTTGGGGCAACGGTCGATGCCGTCATAGACTCCATCCCTATCGGAATCGATGGGGCAACCGTTGACGTCGACCTTGGCGCCTCTGGGAGTGTTGGGGCACTGGTCTAAGCCGTCGTAAACGCCGTCGCCGTCCTCGTCAAGCGGACAGCCGTTCATATCCACCATGGCGCCAATCGGGGTGTCGGGGCACATGTCCATATCGTCGTTAACCCCGTCCTTGTCGGTGTCCTTGCCTCCGCCAATGTAGTACGTGAAATTGACAGAGGGCTCAAGATAGGCGCGATAGGCTCTCCACTTCGACTCCGCCTGCTCGTCGGTCCACGCGTCATCCTTCTGGACGTACATCAGAAAGTAGTTGAAGCGCGCTCCGACGTTGATGCCAATTCTCTCAGCGACGAAGAACTCCACACCAGCTCCGCCCTTCGCAAAGAGGTCGCTGTAGCTGGCGACCTCGACGCCTCCCGGCTCGGTCTTGAGCTTCATGAAGTTGATGCCGATGCCGGCCAGAACGAACGGACGGACGTTGCTTTCAGGCATGAAATAGTACCACCCGGTAACATCCGTGAAGATGCCGGTCAGCTTCATGCTGGCATCACCACTGCTGTAAAAACTGAAGCTCTTGTCGTCGGTCCCGGTGGTGTCGTCGTAAGTGAGACCGTAGGCACCGGAGACACCCACCATGATGTTCTCGTTGAGCCCGTATTTGAACTGGACTCCACCGAGAAGTCCCATCAGAAAAGGCTCACGATTGAGCTCGGAACCGTTCAAGAGGGGGGCCCAGAAGGGACCCTTTGCGCCGACGCCAATCGATTTGGTCAAATCGAACTGCGCCCAAGCACCGCTGCTGAGAAAGGCTGCCATAAGCAGAGCAATCCCTAGATAGGTCAGTTTCTTCACTGATACCTCCTTATTGTGTTATTGAGAGTTTCACTAGCTTCCATCTTGTCGGCCTGAGGCTGACTGGCCTCAGGTTGTAAAGTCTTATCAATTACTCGGTTTTATCACCCCCTCGCCGGATAGTAAACTCCGTACTCTTGCCGTTTACTTCCAAAATTCATTTGATATTAAAACCTTCCCAATCCCTTGTCAACACTTTTTTTAGCTATTCCTCCTTAAAAAAATGTTTTGTGTAAGGATATTTCGGTGATTCAGCTCACAATCACTGAATGTTGGCGGCAACCTTTTTCTCCAGTTGGCCCTTGGGCACTGCCCCGACTATCCGCTCCTTCTCCTGTCCATCCTTAAAGATTATCAAGGTGGGGATACTCATCACCCCGTACTGCAGCGCGGTCTTGTTATTGTTATCGACATCCAATTTTGCGAACTTCATCTTTCCGTCGTAGGATTTCGCCAGCTCCTCCACCGCCGGTGCGATCATGTGACAGGGAGCGCACCACTCCGCCCAGAAATCGACCAAGACCGGAAGCTCGCTCTTCAGGACCTCAGCCTCGAATCTATCATCAGTAACTACAAAGGGGACCGACAATCTATACCTCCTATCGGACTACCGAAGAAACCCTTCGGAAAGTTTCAAAAACGAACCCAAAATTTCCGCAACTATAAGATATTTCCTACCCCCTGTCAAGTGCTTTTTCCTATCCTGCAGGTGACCTCCGGAAAAAGACCCCTCTCGCCTCCGAGATGATAAAAAGAACCAAGAGAATCAAGATCAGGCTGGTGACTCCGAGAACATACAACCTCTGGCAGAAGAAATCGTAACCCTGGTAGACTAAAGCCCCAATGGTGGTGAGGCCCATAAAGATTGCGGGCAACAGGGTATAGAGCCTCGGCCTTCGCAGCCCCACCAGATAGGCGGAGACGACCGTCAAAGCCAGCGCCGCCACCAGCTGATTGGCGGCCCCAAAGACCGGCCAGATGATTTTGTATCCCCCACCGGCTCCGAAATAGACGGCGAACGCTATGGTGATGGCGGTTGCCAGCCAACGGTTGTTGAAGGCTCGAACCTTCCCCCCCACCAGCTCCGACAGGATGAACCTCCCCAGACGGGTGGCGGTATCCAGGGTGGTGATCACGAAGGCGTTTAACATGATCATCCCGAAATAGACCCCGACAATGAAGGTGAATCCGGGAACTGCGGAGGTCATTCTCCCGAAACCGGTGGCGAAGGCGACAATCGGTCCCCCACCCTCCCCCATGAGCCACTGGAGACCGAACTCCGATCTCCCCCCGGCAGGATCCCACTTCAGTGCTCCCGCGGCGATAGTTATGACTAAGGCCGCCAGCACTGCCTCCACAACCATCGCCCCGTAACCGATCTTTTTCCCTTTGCTCTCTCTATCCAGCTGTTTGGAGGTAGTGCCCCCCGCAACCAGAGAGTGGAAACCGGAGATGGCACCGCAGGCGATGATGACGAAAAGCATCGGCCACAGGGGACCATCTCTGGAGTTGAAGCCCACGAAAGCGGGAGCGTTCAACCGGGGGTGGGCGAAAACCAAACCGAGGTAGCCAAGCCCCAGTCCCAAAAAGAGCAGCCAGCTGGAGAGGTAATCCCGGGGCTGAAGCAGAAACCAGACCGGCAGGATGGAGGCAACCAGGGCATATATCATCAGAATGATGAACCAGAAGGCGAACGCAGAAAGCCCCAAGACCGTCTGTGGAAGCTCCACCGGGAGATTATCGCCGAGATAGAGAAGCACCGCGATCAAACCCAGTGACAACAGCGTGCCCAGAGACAGAGGCACTCCCTTGTGGTGGACCATCCAACCAAAAAGCATCGCCACGAAGATCAGACCGAAAGTGGGGATGACGATCTCGGGCTTGGAGATGAAAGTGTTAGTGGTGATGACTGCAAAGATTGCGACCACCAAAACCAGAGCTAACCAGAGGAAAACAGAGAAAATCACCCGGGAGCGACGACCCAGACTCCTCTCCGTGATCTCGGCGATGGACTTTCCCTGGCTGCGCACCGAGGCCATCAGGGCGACGTAATCGTGAACTGCTCCGATGAAGATGCTGCCTATGGCGATCCAGAGGGCCGCCGCCAGCCAGCCGAAATAGAGCACCCCCAGAAGGGGACCGACAATCGGTCCGGCCCCGGCGATGGAGGAGAAATGGTGTCCGAACAATACTGGAGTCTTGGCCGGGGAATAATCTACCCCGTCCCTTAGTTCGTGAGCCGGGGTGGGGACAGAATCGTCAGGAACAACCAGTTTCCTCTCGATCCAGGAACCGTAGATTTTGTATCCAGCGAAAAGCCAGATTAGAAGAATCAATCCTAGGACTAAAGCGTTCACTTCTCCCTGCCGTCAAGAATTCAGCCCGGCGCTGGTCAGTTGGCTGAACCTTCAGCCGCAGCATCAGACGCCAGATATTCCCTTTTCCTCCGGAAGCTGCTCGCGCCGGGGCAGAAGAGACGTTGGTGGCACTGCTTACATCCCGCATGCCACTGCAGAAAACGCCGGGATATGAAGAGTATCATAAGGTAGATAGCGAAAATCAGAAGAGCCTGAAGGTCCCTCAGCCGCACTAGCTGAAGCAGACCCACGAGGAGGGGAATCATCCAGACCGGATAGAGAAAAACCGAGTATTTGAAATTCTCCTTGAACAGTTCCTCCTTCCCTTTGGGATAGAGAAAAGATGCGACTTTGCCCCAAGAGATGTGACAGACCTTACCGTAATAGTAACATCGGGTGCAACGCGCCAGGGGGAGAATGATCGTGATCGCGATCGCCAGGTAGGAGGCATAGAAATAGGCAAGGATATTATAGAAGCCGAAGATAATATACACCGCCATGATCCCCTCCGCCAAACCGAAAAGAGCGCGAAGGATCAAGATGGATAGTGGGTACGATTCGTTAAATCTTTCCGGAACTGGTCCTGGAAGCGATCCTTCAGAGTGTGGGATTGGCTCCATGTCGATCTTTTTTACTCCTTCTCTTGATTGCCAAGGGGGGCTCCCCGGCTTCGCCGGGACACCCTGTCGATGGCGAAATTTGGCTAACTATAAATCGAATGCTCACGATTGTCAAATCAAAAAAGCGGGCTCCGGCGGTGAGAGACTGTGTCTGCCAGTCGAGCAACTTGACCCAGCGAATTCAAATCGCTCAATCCCTCAACTCCGGAGAAACTCACTTTGAAGCCGGCGACCTTGTTTGCGAATTGGACCGCCTCAAAGAAATCCCCACTCACCAGGTAACTGTGAATGAAGCCGGCGGAGAAAACGTCGCCACAGCCGGTGGTGTCGACCTCCTCGGAAGATTCAGATGAATAGAATCTCTCCGTTTTTGTTTTGCTCCCTTCACGAAGGGAAGCCAGCGCTCCCCTTCGACCCAGAGTGACAATCACTCCCTCCGGGCCCAGTCGGTTCAAATCCCGCATTCTCTGGTAGCTCTCACCGATCTTCAGATTCTCACTGCCGGTTATTATCTCCAGCTCCTTTCTGTTCAACTGCAGGTAATCGCAGCTCTTGACGTATTCTTCCCAGTTGGGCGGGCGGCGAAAGAATCTTCTCCCCTTTTTGTCTATCCCCAAGGTGAGACTGTGAAGATCGATCAGCAACCTCCCCTTCCTGCTCGAGAACATCTTCTTCAGAGTTGAAAGCGAGAGGTCTACCCCCGAGATAAAATTCACCAGAATGAAATCGCTGTCCAGGATATCCTTCATCCTCTCGAAGGAAAGAGGCGGCACTCTGCTCTTCAGGACTTCGCTCTTCTCTCCCTCCCGGGGATAGAAAAGAGTGACGTGATTGTTCTTTTTTTTGACCTTCCTGACCGCATCCAGCCGGAGATTCTTACGTTGCCTCAACCTTGCCGAGACTTCATCGTAGACGTCATAACCGACGTTGCAGACTGGATGGATCCACGCACCTGAGCCGAACAGATATGAGAGGGCATAGAGGTTATAAAGAATTCCGCCAAAATCCTCGATCACTCCCCCCTCGTAAAGATTAATGGTGTCCCGGTTTATGGTGCCGATTACGGCAACTTTGAACTTCACTGGCGCTGGACTTCCTTCTCTGTGGTTTTGACCAACAGAGCGGCCACAGCTTCAAAAACCCTCTCGACCGTGATCTCCCGCATACAGCGGAAGTGCCCCTCCGGGCATCTTTTAGGACCATGCTTGCTACAGGGACGGCAGTACAGGTCCTGCACTTCCACAATCTGATGTCCCTCTCCGTGGGGATAGAAACCAAACTGCGGCACGGTGGGACCGTAAATATCGACAACCTTTGTCCCCACTGCGGAGGCCAAATGGACCGGGGCGCTGTCGTTGGAGATTAACAGACGACACTTGGAGAGAAGCGCCGCAGATTGAAGCACCGAGGCCTCTCTCGCAGCAACTAAACTCTTACCCTTGACATCTTCGGCAATTGTTTTGCAGAGGAAGCGGTCCTCCTCACCGCCGACAAAGACCACCCCACAGCGGAAATCGCTGGCAACCATATTAGCAAGCTGAGCGAACCTCTCCGGCAACCACCTTTTAGTGGGCCAGACCGAGCCGGGGGCGATGGCAACCCAATCATCTATGTTGTCATCCAGAAACTCCGCCACCCATCTCTGATCCTCTTCGTCGGGGAAAAGCTCCGGAGGCGATTTCACGACATCAAGTCCCAACCCCGTGAGTAGCTCTAAGACTCTTTCCACCTCGTGAGAATCCGGCCAGTAGGGAACCTCTCTGTTCAAGAAATAATAGCCGCTGCTTGAGGTGAAACCCACACGCAGGGGAATATCAGCCCCCCAGGCCAGGAAAGCGGAGCGGAGAGAGCGATGCGGAATCAAGGCATCATCGAACCTCCTTCTCTTCACTTCCTTGACCAGGCGCAACAGATTAATGACTCCCTTCTGGGTCGCTCTCTTATCGTAGGTGATTATCTCCGCCACCTGCGGATTGTTCTTGAAAACCTCGGAGGTGGACGGCAGGGTCAAAACCGCAATCTCAACCTCCGGAAGGCCCTGTTTTAAAGCCCTCACAAGAGGCGTGGTCAAGACCACATCCCCCAGGAACGCGGTCTGGATCACCAATACTCTTTTCATAGAGACTCAGGCAATTTTGAGAGTAATATGTCCAGACGTGCGAGAATCTCATCCCCCTGAGCTTTGAAGAAGTTCAACTCCGTCTGGAGGCAGTCGCTCTCCACCAGAAGAAAGCTCTCCTCGCTTATCAGACCCTCTCCCTTCTGGCTTTTTGCAATTTCGAAATCCTCTTCTGAAAGCTTCAGCTGTTCTTTGTACAACTGGATTTTCCGGTTCTGCTGAGAGACTTTATTTACAAGACTCCTGAAGTTGAGATCGAACAGCTTCTTCTCCCTCTCCAGCGCCAACTCTGAGGCCACATAGGAGGCTTCGGCGCTCTTCACTTTGGAGCTATTGGAACCGCCATCCCAGATCGGGACGGTGAAATTGATATTCACCCCCCAGCGATTTGGCTCGAAGGCGTCGAAGCTCTCGCTGGGGACATCTCCGCGCCCCAGAAGGCTATAGTTCAGACTGAGGTCGCCCTGGATGCGACCACTCTTGGCCGCCTGCTGAAGTGTTCTCTCTTTTCTCTCCAGGTCGATTTTGGCCGTTATCACCTGCACGCTGGAGTTGGAGCGCAGATGTTCGGGGACAGCAAGTTGCGACCTCAAAGCCTCCCAATCCACACGATCGTTCAGATCGATGTCACCCGGATATTCAACCTCCAGGAGGCTCAGGAATTTAACCTCCAGCTCCGCCAAGTTGTTTTCCTGCTCCAGGAGGCTCACCTCCAGGTCGGACCTCTCCGCTTGAAGGTTGAAATACTCGTCCGGTTTAATCAGACCGGACTGCCATTTCACCTTGGCCGCTTTGACCAAAAGCTCCAGCCGGAGTAATCTCTTGCGGTCAATCTCCAGTTGCCTGCGGGCGTAAATCCAATCGAAGTAGTTTTCATAGACCTCCCTTTCCAGATTCAGCAGATCCTGGTGGTTTTTTATCTTCGCGGATTTCAGATCCAGCTTTGCCTGATCGAGCTCTGCTCCCCAACTGGAGAAATCCAGAAGCGGTTGGGTCAGGCTTAACTGCAAACCGGTCCTGGTCTCGCGGATTTCCTCGGGGTCACGATTGTTGGTGCTGTTGTAACCATCGATTTTGCCGGAGACCTGTAGCCGTCCGCCGGTATACAGGTTCTGGGTGAGGCTGAGGGTTGCTCCGTGGTTGTAATTCGTGGCCTCATACAGCCTCCTGCCCAGTGGTGGGATGTCGAAGAAATCGCGAACGTGGGAATAGCCCGGAGTGGAGATGTTCAAGCTCGCCTGCGGGAGAAGATATGACAGTCTGGTGGCGCGATAGGAAAGCTCCGCAGATTCCAGTTCCCGGTCGATGATCTCCTTCTCGGAGCTCCGCTGTAAAGCGAATTTCAGACAATCCTGCAGGCTCAAGACCAAGGTGGGCGCTTCCTCCTGTGGGTACGCTGCACCCTGCTGGAACATCAGTAGAACGACCAGCAGTATTACTTCGATAATATTGTACTTAGACATGTCGCATTTCCTCTCACAACGCCCGACGGTGGAGGTTTGAGCTACCCGGCTTCTCGACCGTGGTGACTCCTTGCCTCCCCGAGCAGGCTTTCAATTCTCACGTATGACCGAACTTCAATCTGACCGAATTGGGTATCTTTGACGGGTCTTCTGACTCGAATACTCTCCACGTTCGCGATTAAACCATTCACTATTCACCATTCACCGTCCACCATCCAGCTAGGGTGGGGGTTGAACCCCCACCCTCGAACGGGCAGGGGTACAACCCCTGCCCGAGCTTGAGCGAACCACAATTCCCGTTACCTGTTACCTAGTTCCTATTTCCTAATTTCCCGTTCCCTGTTTCCTGCTCCCTGTTACCTGTCACCCACTTCTACGCGCGTCTCAGGGCCTCCACTCCGCAGTGGTGTCAGGAGTTTCCTCCTGACACCTACCGTCAGGACGCCAGAGTCGCCTAAAGTGGAAACACCTGACGGCACTCGAATATTCTCCACGTTCGCGATTAAATCATTCACTATTGACCATTCACCATTCACTATTCACCATTCACCATTCACTATTAACTATTCACCATTCACCAATCCCTGTCACCTGTCTTCACTCGTATCTCAGCGCTTCGATGGGGTCCAATTTGGAGGCTCTCTGGGCCGGATAGAAGCCGAAGATGATCCCCACGGAGGCGGAAACTCCGACTGCCAGGACTATCGAATACAAGGATATGATGGTTCGCCAATTGGCATAATATGTGATCCCCGTCGCCAGACCCAGGCCAACCACCAATCCCACCAGGCAGCCGAGAAAGCAGATGAACAGTGCCTCCAGCAGGAATTGATAACGGATGTCTCTCTGTCTCGCACCCACCGCTCGCCTCACCCCAATCTCCCTGGTTCTTTCAAGAACGGTAGCCAGCATGATGTTCATTATGCCGATTCCCCCCACCAAGAGGGAAATCCCGGCAATTGCACCCATAACGATATTGAAGATGCGCTGGGTCTTCTGGCTTTGGCGGAGCAACGCCTCCGGAACCACCACCTGATAATCTTCCACCTGGTGGTGTCGCCTCTCTAAGATGCTCTTCAGGGCCGCTTGTGCCTTGTAAATATCTTTGTGGTCCCCAACTTGAATAGAGACCTCGTCAACCTGGCTGGGAGCTTCGAAGGTGCTTGCGGTCATCATGGTGTAACCACGCCTCCTGATCACTCGACCTTTGGCGGCTTTATCCAGCCTCTTCATGGAGGTCTTCAGGGGAAGGTAGATTCCGGAATTGATATCCCTCACCGTGAGCCCTTCGATTTTGGTTTTGCCCACCGGTTTCTCCCCGAGAAAGCCGACGACGGTGAAATACTGATCGTCCAATTTGATCTGTTGCCCCAGGGGGTCCTCAAAAGGGAAAAGCTCCCTTTTCACTTTCGCTCCCAAAACGCAGACGCGCCGATATTCCTCTCCATCCTCTTCGGTGAAAAACTTCCCCGATTGTATCTGCAGCTCGAAGAGCTTCGCGAAATCCGGCTCGGTACCGACTACCTCAGCCTTGGTCTCGACATCTCTGTAAGTGACAATGTCCACGTCCTCCATCCTCTGAGGCACTACCGTTTCGACCAGCGGATAGAGATTTCTGAAATTCTCGCAATCCTTCAGAGTTAGACCCTCCGAGAGGCGTCGGAGCTCCTCTGCCTTGGTCCCCTTCTCCAGCGCTTTAGCCTTTACGATGATGTTTGTCGAACCTAAGAGTCTGATCTGCTCTAAGGCGTCCTGCTTTGCTCCCTCCCCGATGGAGAGCATACCGATGACCGCTGCCACTCCGAAGATAATCCCCAACATGGTCAGGAAGGTTCGGAGCTTATGGCCCACAAGGGAGCCGATACAGATTTCAAATACCTTGGCGTATTTCATCGGATAGATCCCGCCTCTCCTATCCCCCTGAACGGCGAGCTCCCCGGGGCTGTCCCCGACCTCCTTGCGGAGGCTGTTCGAAAGCACCCCTCCCTGTCTCCCCAATCCCGGCCTCTTCCTGTTTTCTGGTTGGGTCTGTCAGGCAGATTCTCTCCTCTCCTGAAAGCCCGGAGATGATGGTCACTTCGATATCGTTTCTGGGCCCGACCTCCACCTCTTGAGGGTGGTAGCTGCCGCCCTCGGCGAGGTAAACGATCCTTCTCCCCCCTTTCTCAAAGACCGATTCGATTGGCACCCAGACTGAGTTGGGGATGGTGTCTATGATGATTTCAGTCTTGGCGGCCATGCCCGGCTTCAGGCGCTCGTCGTGGCCCTCCACCGTGACCTCGACATCAAACACCCGGATTTTGGAATCGTATGATTTGGCCTTGGCCAGGGCTCCGATTTTGGTGACCTCTCCGTGAAAGGTCGGCTCCGGGTAGGCATCCAGCTTTATCTCCACCCTTTGTCCGGTTTTCAGCTTGCTGACGTCGACCTCGTTCACAGTGGCCTTGACCAGCATGGTGCTCAAATCCGGGAGATCGATGATCGTCTGTCCCGGCCAGGGTTGATCCCCCTCCTGCATCTTGCCTCTTTGTCCACCCTTCCACACCTCCGGAAAGACCACCAGGCCGGGAATCGGCGCCCTCACCGTCAGATTCTCGATATCCTTTCGGGCATCATTGATCCTCTCCTCGGCTCTGTTGACCTCCACCTCCAACTTCTCGATGTCCGCACCCGAGCCCGCCAGCTCTGTGTCCACCCGCATCCGCATCAGCTCCAGCTCCCTTTCCGCCTCCCGCCTGATTACCGGGGCTTCGAACTCCTTCTCCTTGAAATTTCTCTCCGCCCTCTCCAGATCCAGTTGTAGTTGGTTTTCCTGAAGCTCTTTGTTTCTTATGGCTTTGTCCAGGTTGGCGTGCGCGATTTTAAGGTTGTCCAGATTGTCCTCCAGGATCTTCTCGGCCTCCGATTTGTCGAACTCCACCAGGAAATCACCCTTCTGAACGTAGGTCCCCTCCTCGGCCAGCCTGGTTATGGTCAACCTCCCGACGGCCCTAACCTGAGGGGCGGTAATCGAAACCGACTTCTGCGCCGCCAGCTCCCCGGACTCCACCAAGGAGATTCTGAAGACTCCACTTCTGACTTGTATGGTGGCGACGTTCAGCTCCTTCTTCGTGATCATCCCTGCAACCCAGACGATCAGAACGATCGCCACAACGACCAGCACATATATTGTCAAGCGTTTTTTCTTCAAGGCCATCGGACTATCTCTTAATTTTTGCTAGATAAAGGACTCTTCTCAACTCTTCGATTTTCAAAATATGCGAGAAAAAGAGGAAAATCAACAGACCCGAAACCGATACCAGAAGGAATCTGAGCAGGGTGGCGATGAAACTCAGGCCCGGATCAAACAGGTTGACGACTCTCCCCGCGAAGATCAGAAACAGGGACATAAACAAGGAAGCCAGGAGGATCTTCACAACTGTCGGCACCAGGGAAGACCAATCGATCTTACCGATCTTTCGGTTGAAGAAATAGAGCAGGAGAGAGATATTGACCAGTGCCGCAACTGCCGTCGCCATCGCCAGCCCCGTGTAACTGAAAAACTGCATCAGGATGAGGCTCAAGATGATGTTGGAAGCGACCGCGATGGCCGCCACCACCACCGGGGTTTTGGTGTTCTTGACGGCGTAAAAGACCTGAGAGGTGACTCGAACCGAGGCGTAGGCGAAAAGTCCGGCGCAATAGGGAATCAAAGCCCTGGTGGTGGCAAGGGTGTCAACTCCGGTGAATTCCCCTCGCTGATAGAGGAGTTTCAAAATCGGGGAGGCGAGGAATATGAGAAAGAGGCTGGAGGGAATGGTCAAAAACAGAGCCAACTTCAAGGAATCGTAATAGGTGGAGAGCATCTTATCTCTATCTCCTAAAGCGGCCAACTCCGAAACCCTGGGCAAAGACACCGTCGCCACCGCCACCCCGAAGACCCCCAGCGGGAAGTGCATCAGACGATAGCTGTAGTTCAGGTAAGAGATACTTCCCTCCGGCAACAGAGAGGCTAAAACAGTGTTAACGAAAATGTTGATCTGAGTCACTCCTACTCCGATCGCCGCCGGGGTCATGAGGGCGATGATTCTTCTCACCCCGGGGTCACGGAAATCCAGAATTGCTCTGTAAACGAAACCAACCCGCCTCAGAAAAGGCAGTTGCAATCCCAGCTGCCCCAGACCTCCGAGAAGCACTCCGATCGCCATCCCCACAATCGGGGGATCGAAGAAGGGGCAGATCAGAAATCCGGCCGCGATCATCCCCAGGTTGAACATCGTGGGGGCGATCGCTGGAGGACCGAAGCGGCCGAAGCAGTTCAGCGTTCCCATCACTGCCGCCGCCAACGCCACCAGGATCAGAAAGGGAAACATGATCCGGGCCATAAGAGTCGTCAACTCCGCCTGCCCGGGATGCTCCCCGAAGCCGGGTGCAATCAGTTTTACGATCAAGGGGGCCAAAACGATCCCTAAAAGGACCACCACACCGGTTGCGACCAGAAGACTGTTTAGCACCAGGTTGGTCAACCTCAAGGCGGACTCTTTTCCCCGTCTGGTCAGGTGTTCACTGAAGACCGGGACGTATGCTGACGATAAGGCTCCCTCGGCGAACAGATCCCTTAGGAGGTTGGGTATTCGGAAGGCAGCGAAAAAGGCGTCGGTATAGATTCCGGCGCCGAAAAGATAGGCGAAGACCTGTTCGCGGAGAAGCCCAAATATCCTCGAGAGAAGAGTTCCACCGCCGACGGTCCCCACCTGTTTTGCAATGAGGTCCTCCCTGGCTTCCAGTTGATTCAAATCCATCCTTTCCCGAAAGGGATGCTTGAGGCTAAGCTAATCCTGTCAAAGATTACGATACCCAAAATATAACTCCTCAAACCGATTGACAAGTCAATTTGCTGAGGTGCTTGACGCTGCCTGCGAGAAACGGTCTGAGTAAAAGCCGCACCTTCACAGTCATCCAAAACGACAGCAGATGTCAAATGACCTTCTACCGTTCCGCCAGGACCGGAGTCCGCCGAAGGCGGACGTGTCCTGGCGGTCACTGTTCTCGGTCAGACCTACGGCTCCTGTGAGACATGCCATTACTTCGGTCCTGACCGGACCACAGAACTTGCAGCGGAAACCCTTAGGTTTCCACAAACCAACTGAACCGTAGAGCGGTGAATTTATCACCGCCAACCTCCGGGTCGGTCGCCGCAGGCAATCCGCCTCTGGCGTGATGAACTCCGACCGCTACAGATTATCCTTTGTCCGGTCAGATCCGCACGGAAAAGAAATGGGAAACAGGATCACCCCCAAAAGGCCACAAAGCTCCCGAAAATTGTTGACAACTTCGAGCTGAAATGTATATTTAGCGGGTTGACAGACGAACTATGATGTGGAATAGGAGGTATTTTGCCGACACACAGATCTGCAGCTAAACGGGTGCGGACATCTCAGATGGCGCGGACCAGGAATAGAGCCTGGAGGTCCCGGGTCAGAGGAGTAATGAAGGACCTCAGCTCCGAGAAGGATAAATCCAAGGCTCAGGAAACCCTGAAGGTAGTCTCCTCAGTCCTGGACAAGGCTACCCAGAAGGGGGCGATCCACCACAAAGCCGCCTCCCGAACCAAATCTCGCCTGGCGAGGCAGGTGAACGATTTGCCGGAGCCAAAAGCCGAATAGCCCTATCAGTTTTAAGTGATGGAGAATCGATTTCTGAAGGGGGTTTGCTATAATCAACGAATCACCACCACAGCCTCTCCCCCACCAAAAGCAGCAGTCTCGGGTTACCCAAAATGATTTGTTTGACAACTTGGAACTTGTCCAATCCCGGGACCGCCTTCCCACCAAGCATCCGATCCACCGCTCCGAGGATCTTTTCGAAGTCCTCGTCATCTGATTTTGCGTAAAGGTCTTGACAGAAACCGTATAGCTTTCTGTCCCTAGCCTTCCACTTCCGCCATCTCTCTGGATACTCGCCGAGATCGGCCCTCCCCTCCAGGAATTCATTTATCACCTCACCGGCGATCCTGCCGGAGAACAGGGCGTTACCGATTCCGGCATAGGTGAAGGGGTCAGCCAGGCGAATTGCATGACTTTCGAGTTTACTCTCTCGGATCCATTACGCGACCGAGAAACAGGATGCTGTTCGAACGGAGGTCACGAATCAGAAACAGAAACGGATGATCCGCCCGGAAAACGGGTTGTCGTGGCGGAGCCGCGGTGAGGCCCACCACAACACCCGTGGCGGCGGCGGCTTCGGTGCCCTCCTCGTTGACCTCGACAAAGGCTTTGTGCAGGACCGCAGTAATGAAGAGATCCTTCTTGCCGCTCATGCCGGAGAAATCGGCCTTGTCCTCATCGAAAGCATCGGTCATCCCCATGGACTTGAGAACCTCGGCCAGGCTGAACTCGGAGGTCATTTTGAATTTCGGCAGAGCGACGATGACCTCTTGCTTAGTGAGTCCCGTCAGCCACTTCGCCAGATTTTCGCGGTTGAGCAATTTCTCGAAATCTGTTATCGCATCCGTTTCCTTGGGAAGCAAAACAACCATCGACAAATCATCTCCGAGGTAGGGTATCTCCAGACCCTGTAAATGGTCGGTCTCCGTGTAGTTGAAATCCGCGGTCCGATGCATCGTGGGGACCTGGACTTTCTCGCCGCTCACAAGCGTGAAGGCAGCAGGTCGGGTCATCTCCTCTTCAAACTGAGACTCCCAGAAACCCTTAAAGTATATGGCGTTGGTCAAGACCAGCCGGGTCAGGCGATCCAGCACTCCCGGCTTGATAAGTTCCTTGATCTTGTCCTCGGTTTCCCTCTCAACCCAGGTGTTGATTGTCTGACGAGCAGTTTCAGTCGACCCGATGAAGTCAAGCTCGCTGAGCCCGGCACCGTAATTCTCCTTGGTGAGGTTGAGGAATGTTTCGAGAAACTCATAACCTCTCTGACCCCACAAGGCATTAGCGACGCTAAGCTGGTAGCCTCGTTCCCCCTCTCCCGTCTCCAGTTGATCGAGCAGTTCCCGAAAGGCCGGATGCAGACGTTTCTGCTCTAAGTCGAAATGCAAGACCTCGGCCATCTGTTTCTCGGTGCTGCCTCGAGCCCCGGCATAGGTCATCGCCAGTGCGGTCGAGATGCTGTGAGGTGAGAAAAACAGGTTCCCATCTCTGTTCTTCAGCTCGGCGTATAGGTCGAGCGCAAACGCATTATTCCCCTGTACCATCATCTCCCCGTCGGCGGTCGCAGATCCAGTCGCCATTTGAGTGAGAGCCATGGAAACCAATAGGAACGTTTGAATTATTCCCATTTCAACCTCCCTTTCCTTAAGACATGTCTTTAGACAATAGAATTATACGCCCGAGTGGGGCTTTCAATAACGTTGACCCGACGGTCTCAGCTTGTACGGGGTTGACATAAACAGTCGTGAGACACCGAATCAGGAAGTCCGTTCGGCGGAATTGCGACGAGGCAATTATCACAGCATACAGATTGCTTTCAAAGCCAGCTTGAAGATGATGTTTTCGGGGATGGCTCCCACTCAACAGGAGGTCTCACTCCTCTAACATTTCAACATTCGCTCTGGGGATGATCGCTTTCTCGCCGTTCTCGAACTCCACCTCTAACACCCTGGCACGGGATTCCGATTCCAGTTCCTGCAGTGGAGAGGGCAGATCCGAGACCTTCCCTAACCTGCCGAAATAGGGTTGCCGGATCGCCCGCACCGGACTGCCGACCGTCAGTCCCGGATTTTCGGCTGCCTCCGCAGCCTCCGATTCAGAGATATCCCCCTTCAGGAGAACGACCACCTCCGGACGGATAACTCCGGCGCGTATTTGAGTGGCGCCGTTGATGCAGGCCAGTTGTCCCTCCCTGGATTTCAGGAGATTGAAGGTCCTCTCCGCCATCATCATTTCTCCGAAGCCCTCGGTAACCACTAAGGTAACACCCAGCTCCTCGGAACCGGTGATGGCCACTCCCAAATCGTGGCCCAAAAAATCGCGCAGATCCTTGTCATCGAAACCACCGACAACCACCCCTCTGGCTCCCACCGCTACCGCTTTGTTGATAGCCCCGGCGGTGACCAGGCTGCCTCCTACCACAACCTTCCCCCGGCAGCTCTCGTCAATCTCTTTGTCGGTGAGGACCGCTTTATTATCGGGGGAGACCATCTTCACCTCCCCGAAAGTCTCTCCACCGATCCCGAAGATCCCTTGGACAAAGGAGCCCCAGGTCTTGACCTCCACCCCCTCTTCGGGGAAGATCTCCGTCACCTCACCTCTGAGGTAGGCTTTGACCTCCACCGGCACCGGCGCACCCCTCAGAAGCACCTGTCCGGTGATAGAAGATATGTTCTCGACGCTTCCCGAGATCTTGGCTTTGCAGGTGGAGGTGAAAAGTCCGAAGAAGCTCTTGGTTTTGGCGATAACCTCCCCCTCTTCCACAGCCTCCCCCCTCTTTTTGGTCATACATTCGGGGACATCTTCTGGGGGAACTCCCAGAATATTGGCGACGTTCACCGGCTCGACATTCCCCGGGAGATGAGTCCGCGCCACCACCGTATCCGGCTCCACCTTATCGCCGACCTTAACAACCACTTCGCCCTTAAGCGGCAGAATCCTCCTCTTGGTAATCAGCATCCTATCAGTGACTTTCAGTCCCGGAGTGTATGCATGTGCCATAGGTTAACCTCGCCTATTCCAAATGATATCTGTCCTCCGCTTGCCTCTGCCCCTCGCCCACGTTTCCCCTTTACGATTTCGTCAAGAACTCCACAAGCAATTCGCAATTCATCTTCCTAATATAACGGCGAATCCTTCGCTGTCAACTGAAAGCTGACTCAGTAACGACAGCGCTTATGTCCTTGACATGAGTTCTGAGGAGCGGGTATATTTGAGATTTGGAGAGTATAGATGACGACCCTCTCGCTCAAGGGGACCCGTTTTTGGCGGTGATCATTTGCAGAGGAGTGGAAGCCGAAGGTGCAGATTAGATCGGATCTCTTGCTGCCTCTTATCAGGATAGACCAGCATCGAAGACTGGATTTCCTGGATTTTTCGGGAAAACCGCTGACCTGGTTTGTAATCGGTCTTATCCTACATACCATCGGATTGATATATGTACATTTCTCCCCGGATTCGATGCACTTCGTTGACCTCGGGCGGAACTTCGCCCGCGGCCTGGGGCTGGTCACATATAGCCAGAATCTCACTTCAGAATCGATTCCGGACTGGATAACGTTCTTCCCACCCCTTTATCCGGTCCTGCTATCAATCGGATTCAAGCTTGGGATGGGAGCCGCCGGGGCGGCCCGCATAGTTTCCCTCACCAGTTTTGTGATCATTTTCCTATCGGTATATGCATTTGGAAGAAGACTGGTGTCACGAGAGCTTGGGGTGCTCGCCACGGCGTTGTGGGTGATATTGGTGAGCAGGTGGTCAATCTCCCTGTATGCATGGAGTGATCCACCCTTTGTTGCCTTTTCCCTTCTGTCACTTCTGGTGATGATGAAATCGCTCCAGAAGGAAGAGCATCTCGTCTATTACTTCGCCCTTGCAGGTCTCCTCAGCGGGCTTGCGGCCTCAACTCGTCTCATCGGCGGGACGTTACTTCCCTGCGGGATTTTGGCTGCCATTCTCAGTGCCTTTAGGTCTGACAGAGACCGCAAAAGACTATGGTGCGCTGTTAAACTCACCGCGGCGCTCTTGATCGGTTTCATTGTGCCAATGTCGACGTGGATGATATACAACCGCGTCATGGCCGGATACTTCATGAAAGCACTGAGGATCCCCTCGGAAACAAGTCTGTTCACAAACGTCGCCACCATGACAAAAGGTATCTTTTTTGACCTCTGGCCGGTGTTTGCCCTAACGCTCATGACATACCTTTTGGTAGGTGGACTCTCGCTTAAAGGATTTCTAAGTTATTTCCCTGGAAAAGGCCGGCTGTCCGAAGGGCTCAGGAAGGATATGCTGCTGATAATGTCTTGCTGGATCATCTGTTACTGCGGTCTTCTAATCGTTATAGCCAGCATCGTGGACATTTATGACATGCGATATCTGAATACAAGACTATTCGTGCCGGTCTACCCATTTCTAATAGTCATCCTGTCGGCAGTGGCTTACCTCACCTACTCATCACGATTCAAAGCCTCCCGAATTCCAAGAGTTATCTATACCACTTTTTTTCTGATCGCACTTCTTCTAGCGGGGAAACATCTCTCCTCAGAGATCAAGCTTTACAGAGAATTGGATTTCGGGAACTGCGAACTCTATGAATGGATAGGTGAGGAGACGAACCCAGACGATCTCTTCATCGGGCGCCGGGTCTGGCACGTCCGCTTTTACACCGGGCGACCGGTTTTGGGCTCAGGTTATCCGGAGATGCCCCCGTTGATTCCTGAAGCGGTGACGGGATTCTTGAAGAGATTTGAAAAAAACTACAAGGACGCCTATTTTGTTCTCAGACTGGAGCGGGGCGAGAAGTTCTCACTTGAAGATCTGGAGGCTTACCAGCGAGCGGGATTCGATTTGCACCGATGTGGGGTTTTCGACTCTTACGAGAAGGAAGTTGAAGTCTATCAAATTGTGAAAATCAGCCACGGGATAACTTCACCAAGCTCGTTGGAATCTCCGCAAACTCAAGCTGTCTTGAAAGGGAGTTAACAGATTCATTGATTAAGAGCTCTATTAAACAGCCTTTGGTCTTATCCAAGCATATATCTTAAGCAGAGCCGCCGCCACCAGCATCATCTCCAGAGGGATAAGAGGCATCCGATAGCGGTATAACCCCAACATTAACACATGCACCACCGAGAAGTATCCACAAATAAGGAGGAAAATAGGCAGTCTCCGCCAGTAGAAGATAACGCCGAGGAGAAAAAAGAGGAAAATCAGAGTTTCGAAGAAAGCCCAACTCTTGATGAGGAGAGGTTTGGAGTCCGCAAGCTCCCCGAACTCGGTGGAATTCCACTCCCCCCAGAATTTCCCCATCCAGAAACGCCGGAACTTTTTGGGCCACAAACCCATAATTTGAAGGGGGTGTTCTTTAATATTTCTTAAAGCATCCTCAATTAGAACCTCATCCACTTCTATCTGGGTCTTTTGATCTTTGACCACCTCCCACATCGGGGGATAACGTAAACCTACCCAGTTACCGTCGGCGGAGAGGTCGTTCCCGGGCCAGAGCACAAATCCCAGACCGATGTTGACCGGGATGAACCTGTGAAACTGCAGGTAATTTCTGAGAGTCCAGGGCGAGACCACCAAATAAGCCACCACAACGTACAGAATTGAAAAAGTGACAGTCTTTTTACTTATCCCCTTTGAAATTAGAAGATAAATCCCGTAGAGGGGAGGCAAAAGTAAAAGGACGCTTTTCAACAAGGAGGCGATCCCGGTCACGACTCCGACCAAGACTGCACTAGTAAGCTTCAGACTTTTAGCCGATGAAGAAAGCAAATAATAGATGACCACCAGGTAAAGCACGAGCATTATGTCGAGGTAAATAAAATGTTCATATATGGTGAAGGGAAGATAAAAAACTATAAGGGCTAAACTTAAAAGAGCGGTTTTCTCATCAAAAATTCTTCTTGCGATTAAAAAAATTATATACCCACTTAAACAGGTCATCAACGACTGCAGAATGAAAACTAGAATGTGTGTTTCTCCAAACAGGAGAAAGATCCCCGCCAGAAAGAAGGGATATATGGGCCCTCTGAAGATTGTCGGTTTGCCGTCGGCATCGATAAAGCCCTCCCCAGAAACCAAAGAGTTGGCTATATGGACGTAACCGACGGCATCGTCCTCGATGACGGTGGGAAAGAAGACGTGGAAGCCGAGCTTCAGGATAAAGCCCACCAACAATATGATTGCAACTTTGTGGTTAAACTTCAAGTCCCAAAGGATCCTTCGGAGAAGCTATTTCTTGCCCGCCGTTCGCCGGAGGCGACCTGCTCCTGGCAGAAGACGATATTTTATCAAGGTAAATATCGCCTTCAGACCATCACGCCAGTTGACTTTCTTTCCCTCTTTGAAGGAACGAGGGAAGTATTTGATCGGCACCTCCTCGATCCGGTAGCCAGCTCTCAACAGCTTGGCGGTGACTTCTGGTTCCCACTCGAAACCATCCCCCTCAATCTTCAGCTTGCTTATGACCTCCCTCCTGAAGGCTTTGTAACAGGTGGGCTCATCCGTAAGTCTGGAGGAAAACAGCAGGTTTGCGATCTTTGTGATTAGAACTCCCCCCAAATAATATCTGAAGTAGGAATGTCGTTTCTCCTTTTCCAGGTTTCTAGAACCGTAGACGACCTCAACCCCATCGGCTTTGAATTTGTCCAATATGGGAATGAAGTCCTGAGGGTCGTACTCCAAATCGGCATCTTGAACGATCACCACCTCCCCGGTGGCAACCTTCAAGCCGGACCTAAAGGCTCTCCCCTTGCCGTAATTTCGGGGGTGATTTATCAGTTTGATGTTGTGCCGCTCGGTGAGCTCTCGAAGAATCTCGGGCGAACGGTCGCTGGAGCCATCGTTCACCACAATTATCTCCTTCTCCACCGGAACCTGAGAGACCCTCAAAAGCAGCGCTTCGATCGTCTTCTCTTCGTTGTAACAGGGGATAATTACGGACAGCTTCAAAGGAGTGACGCCTATTTACAGAGTGTATCCTATACTCCCACTAACCCCGTGTAGCTTTCTTGGAGAATCAGAATTCCTCTAATGCCTCTTTGGGGTAGACATCGAGCTCGGTCATCCACTCCTTGAGCTTTCCCACCCGTTCTGAGGCTTCCCTGGGGAGCTTGAAGGGGCGACCGCGCCCGTCTAAGACGATGCCCACCACACCCCCGGAAAGCTCCAGTTCCCACTTACTCCCTTTGCCCCTTCCGATGTCGAAGCCCCTTTCGGGATCCAGCATCGCCTTGGCTTTCAAGGGCAGATCCTTCTCATCGAACCCCAGGGGGATCAGTTTCATCTCCCCATATGTGAGCTTCCCCTCCGCTATCTGTCCGGTGGGCAACTCGATCCGATAGCCGAGCATATCCTTCCCCTCCTTGCCCTCGCCGGCAGGTGCGACGCAGGTTCCCAGATGAATAAGGCAGTCCTTCCTGAAGACCTCCAGAGCCGCCTGAGGGTGGACTTCAGAAAGTACTCCCAACTGCGGCATCATGAAGATCGAATCGACCGCCAGACGGGTGACCCCCTCCGGGAGGAAGCCGTCTATGAGCATCATCGCCGCCTGCTGGCGCCGGGGGGCGTGAGACAACACCCCTCCACTGCCGATCAGCATATCCAAAGACATCATATTCACCAGGGTCTGACCGGAGATTGTTTGCTCGAAAGCGTCGGCGATGGTTCTCTGTTGCTGCACGCCTTTGAGCATGGTGGCAAAGGATTTATGTTGGATGAAAGCCAACCTCAAAGCCTCCTTGGCAATGGCCTGTTCGAAGATCAACTCCTCCAACATCTGCGGGATGGTGGTAGGTCGAATCATCTTGTTTTTGATCCGATTTCTCAAATCCCGCTCATCCATGTCGAAGGGAACCCACCTCATCACGTTGGGAAGACCAGTCTCCGCGAAGACGTTGGAGACCGAGTAGCTCATCCCCAGATTGGCGGAGACGGTGCGATTGAATATACCCTGGAAAACCGAGAAAATGTCGGTGGTGGCACCTCCGATATCCACTCCCACCACTTCGATCCCCTCCTCGTCGGCGATACGTTTCATGATCATTCCCACCGCCCCCGGGGTGGGCATAATGGGAGCATCAGTCCAGGTCATCAGCTTGCTGTAGCCGGGAGCCTGGGCCATAACATGTTCCATGAAGAGATCGTGGATCTTCTCCCTGGCAGGGAGGAGATTCTCTCGCTCCAGCACCGGGCGGATATTCTCGACTATGTCTAAGGAGACTTTTCCATCGAGGGTCTCTTTGATCGCTTTCCGGGCTTCAATGTTGCCGGCGTATATGACCGGCAGTTGGTATCCGCTTCCCAGGCGGGGTCTGGGATCTGCGGCGGAAACCAACTCCGCCAACTCCACCACGTGGGTGGTGGTGCCGCCGTCAATCCCACCGGAGAGGAGAATCATGTCCGGCCTTAAGTGACGGATGCGTTCGATCTGCTGGTGAGGAAGTCTCTTGTCGTTGGAGGCGATAACGTCCATGACGATGGCGCCGGCACCCAGGGCGGCTCGCTCGGCGCTCTCGGCGGTCATGGAGCGAACCACTCCCGCCACCATCATCTGAAGCCCTCCTCCGGCGGAGGAGGTCGAGATGTAGATATCGCTTCCTTCATTGCCATCAGTGGCTTCGAGAATCTTGCCTTTTTCGTCCAGGAGTTTTCTGCCGGAGAGCTCCTCCACCTCCCCGACGGCATTCAGAACCCCCATGGTGACATCCTCGAAGGGAGCTTCGACCGTTGTCGGAGCCTCCCCCCTGACGATAAGACGGTATTCGCCGTCCCGTTTCTCGATCAGAATCGCCTTGGTGGTAGTGGAACCGCAATCGGTTGCCAGGATTACGTTAATATCTTCAGGTCTTATCTCTTTCACATAATACCTCTGGAGAATATTTCCTTCATCTCAAGTTCAATTCATATGTCACCAGGCTCCGGGGCAGACTCACTCCGACAGCAAGGTTCACTTGCTGAAAGTGACGCTCAGAAGGCACCCTCGCCGCCATCCTTCAAACCGAAAGCCGGCAACAGAACTCCCCTGCCACAAAAGCTCTATGGAAATCTCTTTCTGTTTTCGTTCTCCTCCTTCTCAGGAGCCGAACTCTCTTCGTCGCTTTTGCCCTCACCCTCCGCCGGCGAAGAAGACTCCTCCACCTTATCCCCCGGACTTCCAGTGAAAGTGTACGATTCTCGGGGAGTAGAAGGTCCTTGGCCTGGTGTTTGGGAACCGCCGCCTTCCGATGGTGAGTGATACGGCGAGTAAGTCCTCTCCCCGCCTGGCCGACTTGGCGAACCGTAATCGTTGCGGTAAGTGCGAGTGTAATCCTGTTCCTCCGCTCGGCGCGGTCTGCTTCTGATCTTCTCGAAGTGGCCTCGCATCTCTCGCAGATTTACGAAGTGGTGTCCGACCGCGTTTCTCAACTCCAGGGCGGTCATGGTGTCGACCGCGACCACCATCACCTTCTTGCCCCGGCTCCGCAAGAGCTCCACTGCTCGTTCGAAGTCGCCATCCCCGGAAAAAAGTATGGCGGTATCATAATGGTTGATGGTGTTGAAGATATCGATGACGATTTCGACGTCGAGGTTGGATTTGACCACCTCCCGGCCACTCTTGCGGTCCCACATGCTTTTTATCTTTTTGATGCGGACGGTGAAGCCCATCCTCATCAAGGCTTTGAAGAAATCCTCCCTCTCGGAACCGAAGTCGCCATCGTAACCGGTGTAATAAAAAGCATTAACTAATTCCTTCCCTTTTGTGAAATACTGCAGGATCTTGTTGTACTCGAAATGCCATCCTAACTCTCTTTGAGAATAGAACATGTTGGAGCCGTCGACGAATATTGACACTTTCTCCATTTTACCTTACCTCCGGTAACTCAGACATTAGCTTCGCGGGTTTCATAGTTTTTCAGTTTGTCTTTTATGATCTCTCCTTTCTTATCTCTCTCTGATTGTGATGAGTGATTTCAGAAATCACCTGGATTTCCAGAGGTCACTCCATTCCCAGGAGCCTCTTGAATGAGAAACTCCTCTTTTCAGTTTTCCTCAAAAGCTTCGCCTCCTTCTTTCTCTTTTTTTCCTCCTCGTAGGCTTCGGCGTCGAACTTCTCAATCCTCTGGAGCAGTCTCTCGACATTCTCCCTTCTCTCCATCATCTGTTGAAACTCGCTATACTCCGGAAGGTTGAACAGAGCGTGCACGAACGGCTCGAAGAAGACCATCACCTGGCTGCCGAGGTAACTTAAAGGCTTAACCGATTCCAAGAACATGATCGCCGGCACCGCCATCTTCCACTGCACCACCTTCTTAGAGATCTTGTCTAAGATTTCCTCCTGCTTGGGGCTGAGCGTCTCCTCTATCTCTTTTTGGTCGCTGCCGAAGAAGAACGGTCCTTTAAGCATCCTCTTTTTCCATTTTCTCTTTTATAAAGCTCAAAACCGCCTCTTTGTTCCCTTCGAAGCGTATGTAAACCCCCCGGAACGATTCCAGCCGGGAGGGACGCGGGAAGGGACTTAAGAGCACCCCGTTCTTGTCGGGGTAATAACTTCGATAGGAAGTCCAGCTTTTCTCCATAGATCTGAAGACATAACTGACCTTCACATTGTCCTCGGTCAACTCATACCTGGTTGGGAGATAGAACGGAGACAGCGAACCCAACATTATGACGACCGACAGCACTAAAAAAAGCACACTGTTTGTGATAATATATACAACTGCCCACAGAATCACAAGAAAAACTGAGACCAAAACCGACTTGCGCAGGTTCCTTTTGACCGGATGCGAGACCCAGCTTAGCTTCTCCACCGGTTATTTCTCCGCCGAGGGCCTGCCCGAGGCAGACGAGGGTGGATCCGACTCCGTCGGAGATCCCCTCTGTTTCTCGAACTCCTTCTCGTCCTTGTATCTCTCCTGTCTGACCTTGTTTAAGAGTTCCCAGAACTCCTTGGGGTCGATGATCTTTTTTTCGACCAGGAGACGAACCAGAGTCTCCTGAGCCAGATTGGTGGATAAGACCAACTCCTCGTAGCTCACCTCTCTTACGGTGTCCCCCATAACTACTTTGAGGAGTGGCCTTTTACCTTGAGTTTCAGCTGACATAGTCTTCCTTACTTAATTGACCTTCTTTTGAGAACTACCCGGAGGCCCGCAAAGGGCGCCTTTTCGTTATGACTTCTGAGTTGCCCTATTTCAGTTGGACTTCTGTGCGAATACGTTCTCCCCTGCTGCCAGGTCGTGGTCAGCTCACTTCAACTTCTGCCAGCTATTTCCCTGGATTCGATATATCCTCATCCCCTGGTTTTCCCCGGTGCTCTTGTCGAAGCGAATCTTGCCGGTGACGCCGCTGTAACTGGAGGTTTTCTTCAGATATTCGTTCACCTTCTCCGGAATGACGGCTCCGGATGCAAATGCCTTCAAGAGGAGCTTGGCACAATCGTACGACAGAGCCGCCACCCAGTCGGGTGATTCCCCATATTTCTCCCGGTACTTCTTAGAAAAAGAGAACCACCGGGAATCGTCCTGGTCCTCAATGAAATGACAACAGAAAACGGCATCCTGAACATAATCCCTCGAAGGCCTCAAAACCTCCAGATCGCTGAACCCCTCCAGACCCAAGAGTTGAGTCTTGATGATTGAGAAGGCCACCTGGGGGGTGATGAGGTTCAAATCCTCCGGATATCCCAGAATGAAAAGTCCCCTCAAATAGACCGGCCACTCCTCCGGCGGGAGAGTATCTCCTCTATCGTCGAAGAAGATGGAGCTGTCCAGCTCTCCCTTTTCCCACATGGTTTGGGTTTTGTCTATCAGGATTTCGCGAATCTGGCCCAACGGTTCTTTGAAGTCGGTCTGTCCGGGGGCATAGTAGAGCTCTTTGAGAACTTTCCCTCCTGACTTCTCTACCTCCTCCTTGAAGGCCGTCGACACCTTAGGTCCGTGGGAATCATCGGGAACCAGAGTAGCAAACTCCTTGATCTTGAGAGAGCGAACCGCATAGGAGGCCAGCCCTCTGGCCATACTCTCAGAGCTAGGGGAAAGCTGGTAGACGTAATCGCTGAGGCCGGCGATGCCGGCCTCGGAAGCGGTAGGAGTGATGACCGGGAAACGGTGACAGTCGGCGTTGACGGCGACTCCCACCGCGGTCTCGCTCCTCAAAGGTCCGATGATCGCCGCCACCTCGTCCTCCTGCACCAAAGCTCTCATGGCAAGGGCGGCAGCGACCGCCTCTCCTTTGGTATCCTCGATTGCCAATTCAACCTGCCCAAGCTCAGGATTGGACTTATCTGCAAGCGCCAGTTTTATCCCCCTGACCATGCTGTTGCCGTAGTCGGCGAAGGGTCCTGAAAGCGGTGCCAACACTCCCATAACCAGGTGAGTTGTGACCGTCTTTCTTGCGACCTCTAACAGCTTTTCCGCCTGCGGCCCTTTGACGTCCCCCGGAGAGAGGACCAAAAAGCGCTCCAGGCTCCTTATCGCCCGCCGCGATTGCCCGGCCTCCAACTCTCTTCTACCCTTGTGGAAGAAAACCTCCCCGAGAAGCTTGCCTCGATGTTGCCAGCTTAACCTCTCCAACTCCTCCAGAGTCAGATGTTTTTCCAAAAGGGGCAGAAACGATTGACAGGCACGGTCACGGTCACTCCTTCTTTCGGCCAGCTCGAAGCCCCGCAGGTAGTTCAGGGTGGACTCTAAGGGTTCGCCTCTCAGGAAGGCGACATCACCCAGGAGAATGTAAGCCACCCCGCGATAGGATGATTGGGGGAATTGTTCCAGCAACCCCTTCAATCCCCTCTCGGCGGAGTCGTACTTCCCCAACCGCAAGCGGCATTTGGAGGCCATTATCATAAAGCCGGTATAATGCCTGTCGGTGGGGAAAGTCGCCAGGAGATACTCAAATCTCTCCAGGGCGGGCTGATATTCTCCGTCGCCATATAGCTCCCGGGCTTGCTTCAAAACCTCCTTTGAGCTCTCACCCAGGTAGTCCGAAAGGCCCTGGGAAGAACAGAGATTAAAGGTGAGAAGGCTGATTACAACTGAGATAAGAAGTGAGGCCAACCTGTGGGCGTGGGGCCTTGAACTTCTCAATTCATACATCTTTTGACATATCCGTGAGGCCACCGACCTTCCGCAGCCCTTTTTAGTTTTCGGGCTCAATAGCAGTAAAAGAGGGGAGCTTCACCTAAAGAGAATATTTCCCAAAATCCTCGGGATTGATCCTTCTCAATCTGTCTCGCAAGCTTTCGGAATCCGGCAGACCGCTTTTCTCTTTCTCTTCCTTGGATAGGCTGAAGAGGGCGTCGTTGACATAAATGGGGGCCTTGGTCTTCAGAGCCACCGCCAGAGAATCGGAGGGTCTGGCGTCGATATCGAAGACCTTGCTGTTGATCTCCAGATATATTTTGGCGTAGAAGGTGGAGTCTACTAAATCAGTGACCTCTATCTTCTTGATTTTCCCCCCCATGGTCTTAACCATGGTGGCAATGAGGTCGTGGGTCAGAGGTCTTTTGGAGGCTAACCCGGAAAGCTCCATGCTTATCGCCCAGGCCTCGAAGTGTCCGATCCAGATGGGCAGAAGTTTGTCGGAGTTCACCGGGGAGAGTATCACCACCGGGGAGTTGGTGGAGACATCCAGCGCCAGCCCGTTTATTTGGGCTTTGACCATTTTCTTTTTCATAATCTGCCGTCTCAGAAGGTATATCGACTTCCCATTGAATCCAATTCTAACTCAGTCAGTTCCTCTCTCTCCAGATCAAGATACGGTCGGTTCTGGTGGCAAGCAAGAGGATTTTGCTAAGCCTCCCTTTCAGGTGGCTTTTTGACCACCCACACCTTCAGATTGGCGATCACCTCCGATTCTACCTTCACCCCAACGGTGTAAACCCCTAAAGCTTTGAGGGGCTCCTCCAGAAGGATTCGTCGCCGGTCGATCTTAAAGCCCTTCTCGGTCAAAAGCTCGGCGATGGTGGAGGAGGTCACCGACCCGAAGACCTTATCCTCCTCTCCCACCAACACTTCCGCGGTGCAGGAGATCTTCTCCAACTTTTCTTTGATCCTCTCGGCCTCTCGTTTCTTCTTATTATCGTGCAGCCTCTTCTGTTTTTTCACCTCCTCGATGGCCCGGATGGTTCCTCTTTTGGCCTCGATCGCCAGATTCCGCGGCAGAAGATAATTCCTCCCGTACCCATCTTTGACGGTGATGACGTCGCCGCAGTTGCCCAGGGTGGCAATGTCCTCTTTCAGTATCACTTTCATATCTTTTCCTCAACCAAAAAGTCAGGCCGAAACCGCGACTCCACTCTTCAGTTTCCTGAAATCGAACCAGGAGTCGAAAAGTCCCAGCACTCCCAGCAGAACTAAAGATAGCACCTGCCCCAGAAATATCAAGAGGTAAAAAAGGAGTTTGAGGAGTCTGGATACATTCAATTTCACCAGAAAGAACTCCGCCACCGAAAAACCCACGAAGAAATACAGACCGGCGCTGAAAGCCAGAAGGTTGTGACCCACTATCCTCATGCCGGGGTTGTGCAAGAGCGAAAAGATCGCCCCTAACAGGACCATCCCCAGGAAGTAGTCGCTCAACCTCCAGCGGGAGAAGTGGGGGAGGGCCGGGATATGGTAGCCCACCTTTGACCCCAATTTGCAGGAGAGGAAATAGGCCACGGTCAGATTGAAGAGGACCGATAGCAACAAAAGCGAGGGCAAAAGTTCCACCAGTATCCTCCCGAAGTTCTTAAGATCGGAGGTCAGCCCCTCCAGCAACTCTTGACTCTGCCCCATCTCTCTGGCCTGTAGTGCGAATTCGTCCACCCACGCCTCTATCGTCAAGGAAAGAGAGGTGGAGACCTCGGAATAAGCGGTCATAAACAGCGCGACTAAAACCAGCACCGGGATAAGCCCCCAGAAAATGGCTCGAAATCCTCCCCCGCGGCTGCGCACCAGATACCCAATCAGAAGCGCCGGCAAGCATATCGACAGAAGAAACGTGGTCGACTGAGGCAGACCCTGAAATAGCATGAGTTCGAGGGCCACAAAACCACCCACACCCACTGCCAGTGTCGGCCGAAAATTGGCGGCCAGAAAAATGAGCGCGGCCGCGCTCAGGATCCCCCATACGTAATTTAGGAACAGTAGATCGCACAGAGGACCGTAGAGGACAACCACCGCGGCTGCCACAAGAGCGATTCGGCTCTTAGAACCCAAATGGAATCTAACCTCCTTTTGGCCCCGAGGGGTTTATTTACCGAAAGCTCTCGGAGGTGTAAGGCAGAAGCCCCAGGTGTCGTCCGCGTTTGATGGCGACCGTCAACTGCCTCTGATGACGGGCGCAGCTGCCGGAAATCCGCCGCGGAATGATCTTGCCGCGATCAGATACAAACCTCCGGATCATCCTCTCGTCTTTGTAATCGATAACGTCGATCTTGTTCTCGCAGAAGCGACAGATCTTTCTCCTCCTGTAGTCGACACTGAAGGAGCTTTTTCTCTGCTTTCTCGTCGTTCTATCCGTTCTCGGCCTTCTCATCTCTCACCTCGAAAACCTAAACATATCCAAAACTACTGTCGGAATCCTCCCCCTGCTCCTGAGAAGGACTGGGAAATCCCATTCCGGACAGGTGACCTCAGACATCTCTGCCAGTTACATCCGAACCACTCACCACTAACCAGAAACTGCGATGATACGGCCTTGGACACAGCTTTCTTGACAAACCTTCATCGCTCGTCATCGGCCTGCGGCTGGCTCGCCTCCGGCGGAGAGCTCGAAGCCTCCTCCTTCTCAGGTGCGGCGACCCGTTCTTTGGTCTCCTCCCTGGCAGGAGCCTCCGGAGTTGCAGCCGGGCGCTCCTTGAGCGGCAGCGACAGCACCGTCAGATACCTCAGCACCTGCTCGTTCAGTTTGTAGAATGACTCTAACTCCCGGGGCAGTTTTTGGGGAGCAGAGAAGCGGATGTGGACGTAATACCCCTGGCGGCGTTTCTTAAGCAGGTAAGCGAACCTCTTGATTCCCCACATCTCGACCTTGGTGACTTCTCCGCCGCCTGCGGCAATTGTCTCTTCAACCCTCTGTATCTCTCTGGTAAGGGCTTCCTCTTCTAAGCCGGCGTCTAAAACGAAAGTGGTTTCGTATTCTCTCAACTGTTCACCTCCCTTCGGCCTCATCCGGCTCCGCCTCGGGTGCGGAGCAGGGAAGTTTGGGGTTATTTATGCTTCGTCGTTCACATCTTCAGTGTCGCGATTATATAAGTTCATCGCCTCTTCCAGACCGGATTCTATGACCTTTATTATGGCCTCATATGCTCTCAGAACCATCGCCTTCGCTGAAGGGATCTCCTCCTCGGTGAAGTCTCTGAGAACGTATTCCTCCAGAGACAATCCCGGCTGTGGAAGACCAACGCCCATCCGAAGTCTGGGAAAATCCTCCGTCTCCATATCGGTGATTACAGACCTCAGACCCTTGTGTCCACCGTCGGAACCGGAGGCGCGGAGCCGAATTTTGCCTAGGGGTAAGTTAGTGTCGTCACACACGACTATAACCTGTCCGAGATCGATTCCGAACTCCTCACAGAAGCTTCTAAGCGCTTCCCCGCTCAGGTTCATGTAGGTTGAAGGTTTCAGAACGTGAATCTCCCTTTGGGCGATCTGGATCTCCGCTAACTCGTAAAGTTTGTCTTTCTTCTCGAAACTGCCACCCCTCTTTTCACAGAGGTAATCGGCAACGACGAAACCTAAGTTGTGACGATTGTCTCGATGTTTTCTTCCCGGGTTGCCCAACCCGACGACAGCTTTCACCATTTAGATGCAGAATGAAACCTCACCACCAAGCCACAAGTTCGCAAAAGATATGACTGCACTTGCAGCTGTCAAGCCTTTTCTCACCTCCCTCAGTTTCGATTTCGTTAGATGATCTCAACTCTTTAGGGAAGAGAAGAATTGTTGCCGGATTCAATGAATTAGCGTATTATATAGTAAGCGAAGGAGGGAGCCGTTTGTGGTTATCGTGAGTTCCGGCATAAACTCGAAGCCCCGGAAAAATGAAATTCCGAAAAGAGGAGGACAAAAGGGATCAAAAACGTAAACTTGAGGAACTGGAGGGAGTATAGATGAAACCAAAATCGGTGGTGCTACTGTCCGGCGTTTTGTTCATTTTGCTCTGGGGAGGAAAGGCATCCTGGAGCAGGGAAGGCCGCACCGTTCTTTATGCAACCAAAATCTACAACAACAGGGAGCTAACCACTGCAGACGCCTCCTGGATTGCCTCCCACGCTGACCTTCTAGTCACTGACGGTTCTGGGGACAGTTTCGCACAGCAGATGAAGTCCGAAAACCCAGACCTCAAGATGTTCCGGTATTTTGTGAGTTGCGTCGTCAGCGATGGCAAGCGCCCCTTCGGCACCGTTATCGGGTATAAGGAACTCAGCATCAAACATCCCGACTGGTTCCTTACCGACTCCGGAGGTGAGAGAATTAAGCTCAGCCCCGAACGTTATCTAATCGATCCCAAATCAGAGGGTTGGCCAGAATACTGGTTGAAGCAAGTCCTGAAAGTTACTTCCGGTCTGCCTTACGATGGGGTTCACGGAGACGTTGCCCATACCGACATCGGTCGTTTCGTTCCTCAGGCAAAACACCGCTTTCCCCACGAGGAGGACTTTCACGGAGTACAGGAGAGATTCCTGGCAGCCCTCCACGAAGGACTTAACAGAAAAGGGAAGCTCTTAATTCTGAACAATTTTACGATGGGCTCCAGCACCGATCCCGACTACCTCCTGAACACTCGCATCCACAATTGTGACGGCTTTAACCAGCAGGGCGTTGTCATGAAGTGGCGCAATCAGCCGGAGCATCGCTTCGTCAACGAAAAGCATCTGGTCCGGACTATGGAGATCGTCGAGGAATCCGCTCGCCGCCAAAAGATCGTGATGCTGGGAATGCAGCCATCTCCTGATAGGAGGGAGATCGCCTATTGTGTCGGCTGTTACCTTCTGATGAAGAACGACCCCTGGGTCTATCTCAACATCGATTGGGCGGGGAAATATGAACATATGCGCCGGCTCTTTCGAGAATATGGCGACATCATAAATGCCGACTACGGAGTTCCGGTGGGGCCCCGCTACAAGGAAAAGAATCTGTGGAAGAGAAAATACTCAAAGGGGCTTGTGGTGGTCGACCCCATCAAGCATACCTTTGATTTTATCCCTGAAACTAAGTATTGAACTTTCCGGAGTAAAGCCGACACAATCCTTAGGTCCTCGGTTAAAATTGCAGGGAAAATTCATACCTCACCAGAGATATCCCATGGCCTTCAGTTTCTCCATAGTCTGAGGATCAAACTCTGATTCCTCTCCAAAGCCTGCACCCCCTAAGGAATCTATGAAGTCTTCGCACCTGGACTTGATTCTCAGGTACTCCTCCCTTTCTTCCCACAAATTGACCTTCTCCCCGGGATCTCGCGCCAGATTGTAAAGCTCTTCCTCGCTCCCCCCATCCTCGTACCGGTTGAGGATGAATTTTAGGCTATCCTGTATGATGCAATACATCCGATGCCAGATGCCACCCTCGATCCTCTCACTGAATATGAGGCCATGTCTGTTGCCGCTCTCGCTGCGGATAAGAGGCAACAGGCTTTCTCCCTGCATCTCCGTTGTGAGGTCCGCTCGACCGAGAAAGTCCAGAACAGTGGGAGCTATATCGATGATGTTCACCGGGCTCTCGACAACCCGGGGGGTGATGCCGGATCCCTGCGGAAACTTCACAAGCAGGGGAACGTGGATCAATTCCTGATACAGGGACTGTCCATGTCCCCATTTGAAGTGTTCCAGGAACTCCTCTCCGTGGTCGGAGGTGATTATTACAAGGGAGTTATCCCAGAACCCGCTGTTCCTCAGAGATTCAAAAAGGTGGCCCAGTTCCCGATCCAGACTCTCAATCCCCTGTCGGTAACGAGACAACATATCTGCCAAGTCCTCCGGCTCCACCTCCAGCTTGGTGTTTCCCGAATGAAGCTGCTCCAGAAGGGAATACCACGCCAGTCTCCTGCTTCCGGGATAAATCCCTCCAAGAAAACTGTCGTCATCATAATAGGGGTAGTGAGCTTCGTTGAAGTGGACATATAGAAACAGCGGGGAATCCTGAGAGTTTGGCAACGAATCTAAGATCTTTAGAGTCAACCTGCCGTGACCCAAGTCGTAAGCACGCAGGCAGGTGAGAATGATCTTCTGAGGCATATACGGCATCCACCGGTAGAGAGCGAAGTTGCTGGAAACGTAGAACCGGATGAGGGCATAGTAGCGGTCGAATCCCTGCGCAAAAAGGGCTCCCGTGACGATGTGGTTCTCCGTAAAGCCCACGGTCCGATAGCCGTTCTCAGCTAGCATCTCCGGAAGGGTGTGGAGAGCCAACTGAGATTTGCTGGATTCCCTCCTGGCGGTTGTCGAGTAGAGGGAAGAAAGTATCGAGCGGGTTGCTGGCAGGGTCCAGCTTGAAGGGGAATAGGCCTGCGCGAAGACTACAGACTCCGAAAAAAGTGCGGTCAGATTGGGAGCAACTTCCTCCCCCTGATCCCACAGCTGGTCCGCCCGAAAGGTATCGAGGACAAAGAGGAAGATGTCAGGCTTCTCTGTGGAATTAGACCCTGCGTGAGACCTTATGGCATATTTGTCCGGAGAATGAGGGTTAAAACGCTCAGCCAAGACAAAGCAATACCCCATAGCCAACAAGACGAAGACCGTGACCGAGAGTTTATTCCTTCTGGAAAGGGTGAAAGCCGGGGGAGAAAAGTACCGTGTCAACCTCCCGGAGATAATCCTCACCAGAGGGAATCCCAAAAGAAAAACCCCAAGCCAGGCCGAAGCAAAAAGTAGACGCTGAGGCCAGTCAAAAGAATCTCTGATAAAACCCACGTCCATACTGAAGGTCCAAATCACCAGTAGGGCTAAGAATATGATACTACCTTGAAAAAATTCGACGATGCCAACCGCGGAGGTCCTTTTTCTCAGCCAAAATCTCCACGCCGCCGAGAGAACTAAGAGTGAGGCAATCGCAAGAATGCCGTAGCTGATGCCCATCGGAACACCAGGAAACAGGCGAGCTATTGGCAGATAAATCGCCTCCGTCACGTAAGCCACAGCAATCACGGTCGAGGGAAAAAGGATCCCGAAGAACGTTAGATCAGTCGTTCGCTTCCCTGCAGAAATCAGATACCCAGCTATCCCAGAGAATAATGCGAAGAGAACACCCAACAACAAATAGAGTAGCCCGAAGAACAAGAGCGCCAACAGGAAATATTCATCCCAGATGATTACCCCCTGAATGAGGCTGATGAAAATCTCCACCAAGAAGGCAAACAGAAGAAGGGAGAGAGAAACCTTTAGTTCAAATTTGAAGAATTCAGAAAAACTCAAGGATCTCTGACTAGCCATTTTCTGTGCTCTTCGAACTCAGCGGGCAGAGACAATCCAGTTCGGTCAGGATGAGATGAAACAAAATCAGACGACCTCAGAACCTAACCTTCTGCTCTATCACTCTCACCAAGTCCGGGATCTTCTCTCTGGTCTGAAGCATCGAATCCCGTTCCCGCACGGTGACGGTTTCATCCTCCAAGGTTTGAGAATCGATGGTGAGGCAATATGGGGTTCCGGCTTCGTCCATCCGGCGGTAACGTCTGCCGACGGCGGCGGATTCGTCGTAGAAGCATTTGAAGTGCACTTTCAGCTCGTGATAAATCTTTAAGGCCACCTCCGGCATTCCGTCACGTTTCACCAGGGGAAAGACCGCCACCTTGATGGGCGCAATCTTGGGGTCGAGGCGTAACACCACTCTCTTTTCATCCCGCACCACCTCCTCATGGTAGGCGTCGGCCAGACAGACCAGGGCAGTTCGGTCAACCCCGGCGGAGGTTTCAATTATATAAGGAATGAAACGCTTCTTCTCCTCGGTGGAGAAGTAGGAAAGATCCTTGCCGGAGAATTTCTTGTGCTGCACCAAATCGTAGTCGGTGCGGTTGTGAATCCCCTCGATCTCCTTCCACCCGAAGGGGAAGTCATACATAATGTCGTAAGCGGCCTTGGCGTAGTGAGGTAATTCCTCCTGGGTGTGCTGGTGCCAGCGCAGGCTCTCCTCTCTTATTCCGATGTCAAGATACCACTGCATCCGCTCACCGCGCCAATACTGCAGCCACTTCTCGTCCTCCTCCGGCTTGACGAAATACTGCATCTCCATCTGTTCAAACTCCCGGGAACGGAAGATGAAATTGCCAGGAGAAATCTCGTTCCTGAAGGCTTTCCCTATCTGGGCAATCCCGAACGGAATCTTCTGCCTGGAAGGTCCCTGGACATTGAGGAAATTGACGTAGATCCCCTGGGCGGTTTCGGGGCGCATGTAAACGACCGCGGAATCGTCCTCCACCGGACCCATGAAGGTCTTAAACATCAGATTGAACTGTCGGGGTTCAGTCAGTTCCCCGCCGCAGTTGGGACATCTGTCTTTATCCATCTCGTCAGCTTTGAAACGGAGCTTGCATTTCTTGCAATCGACCAGAGGGTCGGTGAAGCCCTCCACATGCCCGGAGGCCTCCCAGACTTTGGGATGCATAAGAATAGCGGCATCAACCCCCTCGATGTCGTCCCGTTTCTGGGTCATGCTCTTCCACCAGTGGTCCTTGATGTTCCTCTTCAGCTCCACTCCCAGGGGGCCATAATCCCAGCAGGAGGCTATGCCGCCGTATATCTCCGAGGAGGGGAAGACAAACCCACGCCGCTTGGCGAGCGACACCAGCTTGTCCATTATCTCTTCCGGCCTAATCTCTACGCTCTGAACTTCGGACATGTTAATCTCAAATTGAATCGCGGTTATCTGCCTGCGGCGCTACCTGACTCTGTCGCCCGCCACCTTCTCCATGAACTCAAAACTCTTCAAGTCCAATTTATCTCCCAGATGATACTTCCAGAAAGCCGGCAGGACTCTGCGGATCTCTTCCTTCTCGGAACGTGTCAGGTTGATCCTGGAGAGGTTTTCACTCCTCCCTCTTTGAAGGAGGCTCACCTTCCCTGCGGTGCTTTTGGACAACTTATGATAGAATTCGGCCCCGATTGAGCAATTCCTGCAAACCAGACCTCCATCGGCGGCGCTGAAGAGAACTTCATCCTCCTCGGCCATCTTTCGACACTTAACACAGCTTGAGAAGTCCGGACGATACCCCAAGATCTCAAGCAGCCTCAAAACGAAGTGCCAGAAATGGACCGCCACTCTCCCGGAGGCGCTGTCCTCAATCCCTTTCAGAGCTCCCAACAGGCTGGCGAAAAGCTGAGCTTGAGCTTCCTCTCCGGAGGTGGCCTTATCCACCAGTTCACAGGCCCCGCAGGCCGCCGTCCACTTCGGAAGCTCTGCCTTGGTTTTGGGGAAATCGTTCAGAATATCGGTGGAGGAGAGGTAGTCGATCTCCTTCCCCTCCCTTCGATAGATCACCGCCAGGATGTGATTACAGACCTCCAAGTCGGCGCCGAACCTGCTTCCCGGCTTTAAGGCTCCCTTGGCCACAACTGTCAGCTTCCCGAATCTATCGGTATAGAGATTGACGATTTTCGAGGTCTCCCTGAGTCTGCCCGCCTTCAGGACAATCCCTTCGGACTTGACCAATCCCATTCGAGGTTATCTCTTCACTTCGGAGGCTTTTCTGCCGGAGGCGGATCCAACTCCGTCGGACTCGAAGCGGTAAATGATGGCGCCTTTCTCCGCGAGACCGTATTTCCTGATTGCCACTCGGCGCAGATATTCGGGGTCGCCTAAGAGCATCTCTCTCTCCAACCACAAATCCAGACTCCTCACCCGCGCCTGGTTCGTCTGTGCTTCTATGTTGGACTTCTGCACCTTCAGGTCCCAGATGCGCAGGAAACCGTATTCGCCCCCGAAGAAGTAAATAATCCATACTGCCACTGCGACCATAATGACGAGTCGCCTCACCCATCTCACCAGCCCACTGGAGTTAGCCCCCCGGCTCTTCTTTCTGCGATAACGGTTCTTTCTGGCCACCGCTATCAGTCCCTCTTGAATTTGGTCTGCTTGAAGGCAGCGACTCCAGGATAGGTTGCTTCCTCTTCTAACATCTGCTCGATTCGGAGCAGTTGGTTGTATTTGCAGATCCGGTCGGTACGAGAGCAGGAGCCGGTCTTGATCTGCCCCACTCCGGTGGCAACTGCCAGATCCGCGATGGTGCTATCTTCCGTTTCTCCCGAGCGATGGGAAATCACCGCGGTGTAACCGGCCCTCTTGGCCATCTCGATCGCCTTCAGAGTCTCGGTCAGGGTTCCGATCTGGTTCAGCTTGATCAGAATCGAGTTGGCAACTCCTCGCTCGATCCCCTTCTTGAGTCTTTCGGTGTTGGTGACGAAGAGATCATCCCCCACCAGCTGGATCTTGTCTCCCAGTTTCTCGGTGAGGAGTCTCCAACCGTCCCAATCGTCTTCCGCCAGCCCGTCCTCTATGGAGATTATCGGATATTTCTCCACCCAGGAGGAGTAGTATTCGACCATCTCCGCGGAGGATAGAATCCGATCCTCAGAGGCCAGAATATATTTCCTTCGATCTTTGTCGAAGAACTCGGAGGCCGCCGGGTCTAAGGCGATGAAGACCTCCTCGCCGGCTTTATAATAGGCCTTCTCGATAGCCTCCAGTATGAGCTCAATGGCTTCGTGATTGGCTTTCAGGTCGGGAGCAAAACCACCTTCGTCCCCGACGGCTGTATTGTAGCCCTTTTTCTTCAACACCCCTTTGAGGTAATGGAATATCTCCACTCCCATTCTCAAAGCCTCGGAGAAGGAGGTTGCCCCCGCGGGGACGATCATGAACTCCTGAAAATCGAGCTTGTTGTCGGCGTGGCTGCCGCCGTTTATGACGTTCATCATCGGCACCGGAAGGATGTGGGCGTTGACACCTCCGATGTAGCGGAAAAGGGGAAGACCGGAGAACCCAGCCGCCGCCTTGCACGCCGCCAGAGAGACCGCCAGGATGGCGTTGGCACCAAGGTTGGATTTGTTCGGGGTGCCGTCTAATCTGATTAGAAAATCGTCCAGTGCCACCTGGTCGACAGCGTCGATCCCCTCCTCCATGAGTCTGTCGGCGATGACTTCGTTGATATTCTCGACCGCCTTTTTCACCCCTCTGCCCAAAAACCTCTTCTCATCACCGTCACGGAGCTCTAAGGCCTCGTGTTCTCCGGTGGATGCACCCGAGGGGACCGCCGCGGTTCCGCTGGAACCATCCGTCAATACAACTTCTGCCTCCACGGTGGGATTGCCTCGAGAGTCGAGAATCTCTCTGGCCATACAATCCAATATAGCGGGCATACAACTCTCCCTGATCTAAAGGCTGCTGAGCTCAGGAGTCTAATTTACACCTTATGTTTTCTATTTCAAGACTTTTTTCCTGACTTATCGTTGTGGCGTCGGATGCCCACATCCGACGCAAGCTCCCCGTTGAACCCCTCAGCTCGGGCGGGAGTTGCACTCCCGCCCGCACAACCCCCGTTCGTCACGGACGCCCTCGTCCGTGACGTTTCTCGGGTACAGGACAAGGCGTCCTATACCAACAGTGGGGAGAAACACTCACAGCCCGCCAATGGCGGGTAAACACATGAAACGAATGAAACGGATCGGCATCTGCTTAATCCGCTTAGTCTGCTTGCCCGCCTCAGGCGGGCTGTGAATAACCCCTGTATCCTGCTTGCCGTCTACTTCTTTTTGCGGTGTAGCTTGACGAAACCTGCCTCCTCCCCCAGCGGTTCCGCATCGAACCCCTCTTCTTCGAGGTAATCGACGAACTCCAGAAATCCATGCACCACGTAAATTTTCCTGGGCTTTGCCTTCTTGGCGTAGCTCATAAGCTCTGTGAAATCGGCATGGTCGGAGAGGGGTAAAACCTCGTCGGCGTCGTACCTGTACATAGTGCTTCGGTTCAGAGCCCAGCCGGTGAGGAGGAGTTTCTTTCTTTTCTTTATGGCGTCCAGGGGCTTCCAGCGGGAAAGATGCGGAGGCACCAGCACCACCCCCAAGCCCGCACTTCCGGGCCGCCACTGGTCGTAGTTACCGAACTTCACCCCGAACTCCTGGTAAATCTCGGCGATCTCGTAGATCGCCTTGTGGACTGAGAGATCGAATCCAGCATCGCCTAAAAGCTTCATCGTCTCCTGAGCCTTGCCGAGAGAGTATGCCATCACAATCGGAACCTCCCCCCGATCCCTGGTATCCTTCACCCAGTCCACGATCTTCTGATGGGTCTCGGCAGTTTCCGGGAAGACATATTCAGGCAAGCCGTAAGTAGATTCCATGATGAGGATATCACACTCTTTGATCTCCGCCGGGGGACAGGTCAGTGACTCTCGCAGCTTCAAATCGCCGGTGTAGACAATCTTTGTGCCTCTATACTCGATCAGAACCTGGGAGGAGCCTAAAATATGTCCGGCGGGGAAAAGCTCGATGGTTGCCCCTCGAAGCTTCAGAGGTTTGCCATATTCCAGCGCCTCGGTTTCGACATTCCCCTTTCGGAGAGCGAATAGCTTCGCAGTCTCCGGAGTGGCGATGATCTTTCTGTGATTGACGATGTGGTCGGCGTGAGCGTGGGAGATGACACTGAGGTCAACTTTCCGCTCGGCATCCAGCCACAACTCTAGCTCGGGGAGATATAACCCCCTGTTATGTTGAATCTCGACTTCAGTGCTCATCGAGTCATCCTAACTTATAGCCGATTTTGCGCAAAAAGCTCTTCCGCGCCTCCACATCCTTTGGAGTCTCGATTCCCTTCGGAGCAAAGCCATCGATGACTCCGAGGACTCCCCGTCCCAGCTCGGTTTCGGCGACAATGACTTCCACCGGGTTGGCGGTGGCGCAGAACAGGCCCACCACCTCCGGACAGGCCTTCAAGGCATGCATGATGTTGATGGGAAAGGCTTCCCTTATGATGATTACGAAGCTGTGTCCGCAGCCGATTCTTTGGGCGTTCTCTTCGGCCTTCTTTTTCAGCTCCGCATCGTTCCCCTCGGAGCGGACCAGACACTCTTGCGAGGCTTCACAAAATGCCAATCCAAACTTGATGCCCGGCACCGAGCTTATGAGCAGTTCGTACAGATCCTCCGCGGTCTTGATGAAATGGGTCTGGCCGATTATTACATTCGCCCCCTCCGGTATTTCCACCTTTACGGTCTTGAGTTCCATTCGCACCTCCGGGAAAATTCGATTTCACAGTTCGAGAATGAGTATACGCGTTTCTCCCGAGGCAGTAAAGAGATTTTGTAGCGAGGGGAGTCCTGTTGTAAGAGTGGGGATTGATGGTTTGTGGAGTTGGGAGACAGGGAAAAGAGGCTGATTAAAGAGCGCTGATGAGAATCTGCATGACAATTCCGCTGCAGAGAATCACCATCAGATTGTCGTCGACCTTGGTGGAGGCAGCTTCGGCCACGGTGGCCACCCCCGCCCCGATGAATCCCACCTTAAGGGGCAAACCGGGGATGAGGAGTGCCACCACCATGCAGATGCCCAGACAGGCCAGGCTGCCCTCAACGGATTTGTGGCTGTAATGTATCCGCCCCCACCTTTTCCCCACCAGAGCGGCGGCGATGTCTCCGAAGATGATAAAGGCGATGGCGGCCACCGCCACGATCTTATCGAAAATCGCTATGGCGACAAGGGAGGTCACCAGAAGGTATGTCCCCCCGGTGAAGTGGCCTTCTTCGTGGTCTCTCAGAATCGGACCGATCAGCTTCTTCTGCACCCCGTAGCCGAACCAGTGGTTAAACCTCATCAAATCTAAAAAGAGGGAGACCGCCGCTATGGGCGCCAGGATGAAAAGGGCAAACTCCTTCGACACGAAGAAATATATGATCGGAATGGACAGGGAGACAAAGTGCACCCCCTTTCTCATACTCTCTCTGAGGAACGACAACGCCATTTGTGACCGGCCCAACTTGCTTACAGCATGTGCCCGCCGGTCAAGAAACCAGGTTGGCGGATGAATATCAAGTAGATTCTGTGAAGTAACTCCGGAGGTGGAAAGCGGTCTGATCTGTTTAATCCAACTGCTCGTCTCCCACCGCAGGTGGGTCGCGTACGGGCGTGGGGCGGTCTGTGAACCGTAAACTGTCAACGGTGAGCAAATCGCCGGTAGCGCCGCGACCTCCCACCGGAGGTGATTCGCCTCTGGCGACCGGCGGACTGACAATGCAATTCCTCGCGCGTAGGTCGAGGGATTCATCTTCTCAAAACAGATGCGAACAGGTCGGACATTTCCCACGATCCCATACGAGTCCACACCACCGAATGGACCTGCTCGACAAGCCTTCGAGGAATCTCCCTGTCTACTACCTACTATCTACTACCTACTGTTCTTTAGAAAATTTCTCGTCCAGCGATTTCTTCATATTCGGTGAGGCTTTCCTACCTACGGCCGCCTGGGCCGCTCTCCGGGCCGTCTCCTCAGAGACCCCGGTGATTCTCCTGATCTCATCCACAGCGACATCAAGCCACTCCAGCCAGGGCTTGTCTGGATATTTCATGGAGAGGTAATCGGTAACATCATCGGCGATGATCAAAAGGTGCTCCGCGACGTTCTTGTTCGTATTCGACTTCAGCGTAGGCACCAAGAATTTCTTGCTCAACCACGCAAGCACTGTCAGAGACACGAGTCCGATAATTTCCATTAGAGACTCCTTCAAAACCGGAACAACCTCATCTGAAACCCCAGCGTGAGCCGTCCCGGCAAAACAGAATAACAACGCTACTGCACAGATTATCTGCTTCATCATCATCCTCCAGGTAGAGAGAGCTTGTTCCCCCATTTCCTATTTCCTATTTCCTATTTCCTGTCTACTGTCTACTGTCTACTACCTACTACCTACTAACCTTGGCACTTGGATATGTATATGTTCTCCTCTGCCAACATCGTGATGAATGAAGCGGATTCCCCAATCTCCATACCAGTATTCGATCCAGTTCTGTTGTTCTAAGATTTCCTCAGCGGTAAAGCCGCGGCTGCGCAAATCCACGGCTCCACAGGGAGAGTCGAGGTGTCTGCTCGGCTTCAGGTAACCGTAGATTTCTCTTTGTCGTTCGGGGGTTCTCCTCACCTCCGTAACGACCAGGTTCTTCCCAGCGGTGCGAGAAACGAAACCCGCTAACTCCAAGATCATCCCCCGCAGCCGCGCGTCCATCCCCCGGTGGGAATAGAACTGCTCTTCCAGTGCGGGCCTCTTGAATAGTAATCCCATTTTCTTAAAGGTAAACAATTTCCCAAATCCCCTTTTGGGTGGAAGGGAGCGGGGTGGCCCTGTTCCCTGTCTACTGTCTGCTGTCTGCTGTCTACTGTCTACTGTCTACTGTCTACTGCCTACTGTCTACTACCTACTGTCTACTACCTACTATTTGCTGCCTTTCAACGGGAAGGAGGATTCACGACCCTGTTCGTCATGGACGCCCTCGTCCGTGACGTTTATCAGGTATAGGATGAGGGCATCCTATACCAACAGGGCGAGGTGGCCCTGTTCCCTGTCTCCTATCTCCTGTTTCCCGTTTTTCACCAGGTGAGCTGCCAGCTACTCTGCTGTGGCACCGTCACCTTCTTGCGCAGCACCGCTCCGGAAGAATGGTAGATGATGAACTCATACTGGGTGTCGTCAGGTGTCAAAACTGCGTTGGGATAAAGGTCCAGATACCAGTATCCTGAGGTGTCGCTGGTAGTGGATTGATGGTATGGCGATATAATGGTCGATTCGTAACGTAACGGCACCCGGTTTATCTTTGCGGAGATAGTGATAGCCGCCAGGCCCTCACCGGCGAGGCCGTATATCCATCCGTATACCCGGCAGAGTTCAGGCTCGGGTGGCTCCCCGGGATCGAATGTCGTCGCCCAGACGGTATCATTGACGCTTCCGGCGACAATGAGGGTATCGGGCAGGGGAGTGAACACCTGCCCCGCCTTCCAGGACCAGAGCTTGTAGGTGCCGGGGTCGAGTGAGAATATCGCTTTCCCCTCTGAATCGGTGTAGGCTCGGGCCGCGGTGGCATTCTCGGAGTCGTTCATAACCCGTATGAAGGCCGCCTGTATTGCAGTGGTGTCCTCGATCGTGAAGGCGTATAACGAGCAGGCATAAGCGCCACCGCCCGTTATTGTGACCACTTCGCCATATATCAAGCTCACAGTGTCGCGGACAATTGCAAGCATACCCTCCTCTCGCTCGATGCTGTCGGAGGTGACCTCGGCGATCTGAGAGATACTGCCAGAGGAGACCAGAGCGCTGTCACCTTTGGCGAAGAGACCTCCTTCGACCACCTGATAATTGCCGGAGAAGCCCGGATAGCCGGAGCCCCGGAAACAGACCCGGTCGAGGGTATACTGTCCGGCATCACCGTTGGCGTTTGAAGCTTTGACCCGGTATTCGAAATATCCCAGACGCAACTTCCGGATGGCGTTATCAGAGCCTTTCCAGGTGACGGAATCAAACAGGCTCTCTCGGTAGAAACGCAGAATCAGAATGCTATCCGGATCGGCGAGATTGCCGGTGACGCCATTGCTGAGAGTGGTGAAGTTGATCCTGACGGTGTCGGCGGGAGAGTTCCCGTTGCCGTAAATACCGTAGTATTCGGCGCTACTCACTTTGTGAAGAAACAATGCCAAACAGATAGTCAGGGTGACCAACAAGAGCTTCGAGGTGAAACTCTCTTTGTGGGCGAAAACTGACCTCTTCATTGTCAATCCCCTATCGCAAATCAAAAAGGTTAGCTTCTGTCTTCGGGAATGGAGTTATCGTAGAATTAGCTACGGCAAGTCCGGGGAGCGCAGATAACCGATTTTTCGGACGAAGCGGTTGAGGAGGCGGTATGCCTCCATCTGATAGCTGTTAGCTAAGACACTCCACGATTCGGCTAAAGCTCCGGCGGTGCTGTTGCGGGGCGAGAGGGAAGCGGCCTCCCCCGCCTTGATACGACAGAGTATCGCCACCGCCAGATAGGTCTCCGCGGTCACCAGCGCCTGGTCGGTAGAATCGCCGTATTGTTCGTCGATGTACTTGACCACCTTGTCGGCGGCTTCGGTGATGGCGTTGGCAATTACATCATCGTTTAAGAACCCGTATTCCACGGAGTAATCCACTAAAACCCATTGCCCCTCCTCGATGACGCCGCTCGGCTCCCTGGTGATCAGAGCGGTGGTGTAATTGATCTTGTAATCCTGATCCCTTTGGTAGATCCGGTAGTATAGATACCACACCGTCACCGTCGCGCCTCCGGGAATCGAACCGGTGGTGTTTCGCTTGATAGTCCCGTCATCGTAGTCAACGCTGTAATCGACATTCTCCTGGTAGATGGTGTTCATGGAGCTGTTGTCGGCCACCACCACGCTGTCGTATATCAGCTCCTGATCCGGAAGGGAGATCTGTTCTAGGAGTCCGAAGCTCCCCTCAAACTGCACCGGCTCATTCATCTCTTTGGCCTTCACCTTCTCGGAGGCCGGCAGCAGGTTTCCCATTTTCAACCGGCAACTCTTCCCGCTTGCGAGGTGTAAAGGCTCATTCTCTATATCTTCAGAGCCGAGGTGGTGTTCTATAAGATGTTTTTTCACCAATACGATATTTGTGAAGGCCATAGCCAGACCTCTCTTGAATCTTCGTTATTGCTCAAAAAGGGTAGCAGGTTATACAGAGCTAGCTCATCTCGACTACCCACAGGTCCACCAATCCAGTCTTGGAGGCCTCATCTTTAGCGATCCTGAATCCGGTCTGGTTTTCAGAGCCCACCTGGAAACAGCGGACCTCGTTTTTGGCAAGGATGATAACCTTGGGGTTTGCGATTGTATCCGGAAGCGGGTTCCCCTTGTAATCGAAAAGATCGCTGTAGCTCACCTCCTGGTTTAAGCCTCCCAGGAAGGCTCGACCGAGGAGGATCCTCTTGGCGCCGGAAGCCGATTCAGTGAAGACGATCGAAGCCTCCACACTGAAGTAGTCCCCCCAGACTCTGAAATTCTTGACCAGCCAGCTTTTGTGTCCACGAAGGTAGTCTAAGGTGATGTTCATCTCAAACCTCGAAATTCTTTTGGAGCGGAAAGTTCACGCACTTCTCCGTTCACAGATAGCTGCCTGCCCGCTAATTGGCAGGCGGGCTCAACCGTCAACGACGTTGATGTAGTCGGCGTCGGAGATGGCGGTGATCTGACTTCCCACCGGCGCCACGTTGAAGGGGGTGGCGGTCTTGGCCCGCACCCAGTATTTGGTCTCTCCATTGACGCTCTTGATCTGCCAGTCCGAGGGAGACGAGTGCAAGTCCTCCCACAGATAGACGATGAAGTTGCCGGTGAAGTGATAGGCGCCGGAGTAAGGGGTGAAATCCTGCCAACTGCTACCGTTCCAGTACTGCCATTCCACCGTCCCGATGGTGCCGCCGGTCGAGAGAATGGCGTGCACCACGCTGAACGGTGCCTCCATCCCTAAATACAGAGTATCGTTGAGGTCCTTCACTAACGCCCCGGAGGTGGGGTGATAGACATCCGCGGAGGTGGTATCGCCGGCCTCGGTGGTGCGGTCTTCGTATTTGCTGGGGGCATCGTCATCGTAACAGAAGACCTTGTCAAACAACCCCAGGGCTATCTCCAACGGCTCCGAAGATGAAAAGCTGTCCCCGGACTTATAGTTGTAGTGAAGTCGATCCTGAAGAGTTCCGTAATTCTTGGTGAAGAACACATAGGGCGTCACCCCAAAATACCTCAGGGCTGGGGAGCCGCTGTCCTCGAACTCAACCAGATGAAGTCCCGACCAGGCTCCGCCGTCGTATTCCTTGAAGCAGATTCCACCGACGGTGGGAGCTTTGAAGGCCACCCCAACTCTGTTTTCGGGACTGCTGTCGGAGGAGAACTGATCGTTGATGTAGCTGCTCATATAGATGCCGACTTCATCCTCCCAACTCCCACCAGTCAGCGGACGGCAACGATAGGCCAAATACGAGCGGTTGTAGGTGTATATGCAGAAGAGCTTGTTCAGGGCGATCACCAGAGAGCTGTAGCAAGGGTATGCGTAACCGGAGGTGAGGGCCTCGCCGGGATCGTTGGGGCCCTCTCCCCAGGTGAGACCATCGTCGACGGAGGATTTCACGTGCAGATAATGGCTCGCCTCCGGGGGAGCCACGAAGTAACTCCAGGCCACCCACAGTTTCCCCCCTTCCTCCCCTATTATGACCGGATAGTAGTTGTCCTGCTGGTCACAGATTGTGACCGGGCTTCCCCCAGACCACTCCCCGGCACCGAAGGTGAGCTTCACAAACTTGAGATCCATGTTGGTTTGCGCGGTGAAGACAAGATACAGGTTGCTGTCGGTGTCCATGAATGCCGAGAAAGGCTGGTTGGCGCTGCCACTCGTTACGGTTGTCGACTCTGACCAGGAGGTGTAGGGCGGGTCCGACCAGCTGTACGCGATGGTGTTGGCGTCTTTGCAGTAGAGGGCAATCAGGCGGTCAGTGAAGTCGCCGTTCTTCACCCGGAAGAGCTTCCTCTGCGGCGATATCCCGGTGCCGTAAAAGGAGGTGACGGTATCAATCAGTCTCTGCATGATAGCTTCTCCTGAGGAGGTGGGGCGGGAGACTCACTCCCGCCCTCGCTGCTCTTAACTCCAGGTTATGTCCAAAACCTTGCTGGCGTCCTCGACGATCTTGGCGTAGGCCACGGATTCGGAGATGACCGCCTCCTCGATCTTCTGCTCCACCACCTTGTCGTATTCCACTAAAAGCGGCTGCGAGAAGACCTCCTCCATGGCGAAACGGTTGTCCAATCCTAAGATGTAATCGCTGGGGATCTCGTCACACCTCACCAAGCTGGTGCCCAAAGGAGAGATGATCTCTCCGGTCTTCTGGAACTTGAACCCCGCCATGGGGTCTTTGAACTCCTCCATGGTCAGGATGGTGCGAATCTGGTCCTTGTGGCAGATCAGGGTGTTGAGCTCGAAGGGATAGAGTTCGTTCCAGAATTTGATGAGGTCGTCGTAGTCTAAGGTGCCGGAGACGTCGGTGTTTATCACCTCCGCGGGGTTGGAGTTGCCGTCGCCGCTTATGATAGTGTTGACCAGAAGGGCGTTCTTGTCCTGCTGCAGCCGGAAGCCCAAATACCACAAGAGGACTTTGAATTGGGCGGTGGTGCGATAGCGCAACGCCTTGTATGAGGCCTTCAAGGTCAAGCCGTAATCCGGTATGACGATGGTGTGTTTCTGTTCCGCCACGATGACGGAGGGAAGCTCCGCGGCATCTCCGACCGGACGCAGGGAGAGCTCGGTGTCGGTGGCGGAGGTGTCGATGAAGAACGGCGTATAGCGGCTGCTGTTGATGATAGTGGAGCTTGCCACCAGGCGATTCAGCTCCGGGCGCATCTTCTGCCCCCTGCGGATCTCCCGCATGATGAACTCCGGCAACAGGCCCGGGGCCTCCCGGTAGAAAAGCTCCACCGCGGAGGGATTCTTGCCGGCGGTCTTGATTCCGGCGATCGCCAGCTGCCGCTCGAAGGCATCCAGGGGGGAGTCTGCTTGACTGGGGTCGTAGTTCTCGGACTCCAAAAGCTCGCTGACAGTCATTCCCCGAGACTGTGCCTCCAGGTAAGTATCTCTGTCGATCTTGAGCTGTTTGGCCCGGGAGAGATCGACATACCTTTGAGGCTCTCTCTGTTTGATCTCATCCTCGACCGAGAGGACCCGACCGTAATTATCTGCAAATTCAGCTAAGTTCATATTCTGTTCTCCTCACCGGAGGCTATAAAAAAGCCTCCGGCTGAAAAAGTTGTCAGTTTGCCGGCCTCAGCTTGACTTGTGGCAGGCAGGATGATATGAGCATTCCCGAATGATCGCAGTGGGAAGCTCGAACGGTTTAGTTCAATATGAGGGTGACCTCAGTGGAGCCGTGAACCGCGATGACGGTGCCCCGGGCGACGTTTCCGCCGGCGGGGTCATTGCCCGCCAGGGCTGGGGCCTGCTTGACACTGCCGTCGCCATCGACCACCACTCTACCCCCCAACCCCGGCACCGTTGCGGTGGCAGGCAATGTGGCCACGCCTCCCACCTGCACCGTGGCGACGCGTTTGCCTTGATCGGCATCGGTCAGGGTCAAATCCGCCAGCTTCCCTAAGAGAACGTCTCCATCGCTGCCGAAACTGACTTCGTAATCGTCGCTGATGGCGACCGCTTTTCCGATGTCTTCGTCCTTGAGGTCGTCAACATCTCCGGTCTGATGGATTTCGAAGGTGGCGAAGACCGCCCCCACGTTTTCTAAGTTCTGATCTCTAACGCTCATTTCCGTCTCCTATTCTGAGTTATTCTCTGTCCTATCGTTGAGCGGCGACAACGCCGCCTGAAACTGTCAGGCAGGAATGCCTGACCTGTCATTTCGGTCAGGCAGCAATGTCCGGCCTATTCCTAATATTACATCCCTAATAGGCTGGGCTTTTCCGCCGGGGACTGCCCGAGGCAGTCAAGCGGATCAGCCTCTGGCTGACCAGCCCAGCGCTCAAATATGCGTGGAGCAGCAATGCCAGACCCTTTATTTGAATTCAGATGTGGTGAGGTAATCATCTTCGGTCAGTTCTTCCTGGTGTGACCCTGGTCGATTCGGCAGACACCGATTGAACTCTGAGGTCACCTCTTTTTTCAGCAACTTCAGATCCTCGTAACTGAGATCCTGGCTGTCTAAAAGCTTGGTGATCATGGAGGCCGAGGTGGTCTCCCCTTTCACCTTCGTGATGGCGGAGAGCATCCTTCTCACCTCGTTCTTCACATCCTCGGTGATTCTGACAGCTAAGGAGCTTTTTTCGCGAAGATCCACGAGCGCTTCCTTGGCCATCTCCAAATCCGAGATCAGGGCATCGAAGTCGATCAAATCCAGGCTTTCAGCTTTTAGAAACCTGGTGTAATCTCCAAGCCTTTCAGCGATATCTTTGGACATTTATTCCTCCACTATGCCGCAACAATCCTCTCATTCCCCTACCTACTACCTACTCACCACTAACCACTCACCACTCACCACTCACCTTTCCTGGTTTGATATTCGATTTTCATCAACCGAGTGTTGATCTGTTCCCTGAACTCGAAGAACTCCTCCTTGGTGATGAATTTGCTGTTCAGGAGCACCTCGATGTTGGACAGTCTTTTGTCCAGCTGGTCGACGTTGGCGGCTTCGGCTTTGTTTGCGAGGTCAAGCCTTATGCCACCTATGGTGGTGTAGTAGGCCGCCAGAACTCCGCAAACCGTGACCAGAAAGGCAACCGCGAACTGTAACAGTTCCCTTTTGCCCAGGAACTTGACGTTATTCTTCATCTTGAGATTTCATTCTGTAAAAAAGCCAGCGGAATTTTTTGTTGATGATTATCTTCCGGAAGCGGAAATCCCCGCTCAGGTGTGGAGACAGAAACTGTATCTCCATTAGGTCCCGATTAAGACGGGTAGGTGCTATCTCTTCCGGAGGAATAGTAATATCTTCGACCGGAATCTCATCCTTTTGTTGCCCCGGTCTGCCGTCCTGCAAACACAAGTCTGCCAGGAAGCATCTGCCCTGTCTGATTCTCTCTTCATATCCGGAGGGCAGAGCGAACTGATATCTATTCCCGTTGACGGAGAAGGAGAAACGGAATCTCTTGTCCTCTTCTTTCGGGACTTGACCCGGCGGCTTTTGACCCAGGTAGCCCTGCAGCGAGAAGAAATCTAGCTCCTTGGTGATCCTGGTATTTGGAGTGGCGCCGCGGTAAACTAAAGAGGTCTCCAGAATCTTTTCAACGCCACGGTAGTTGAAATAAGCGGTCTGGAGCTCACCCGAGGGGCCTCGATACTTACGGAAGGGTATATGTTTGCATTCTCGTATATCCTCTCCGCAGATGCTGCACTCCGGGGTGGTGAAGCTGAAGCTGATGGAACACTCCTTGTAGACGCCGGAATCGATGTTGGTTTTTAAGTCTTCCCCCTCCTTGGTCCCTTTGGCCCAGTAGAAATAGACCTTCACCCAGGAGGTGACCTCTCCCTTTGGGGAGCTATTCGCCCTCTCCACCACCGCGTGGAAATTTCTCGCCACTGGAAGCTTTTCTTTGGAATGACCGACCATCACCGGGGTGTCGACAAGCAGTGCCGCGATGCGATCGTGCTCCTCCGGAGGGAAGCGGCCGCCGCAGTTGTTCACCGAGTCGGAGACTATATACATGGCCCGGATATGAACCTCCCCGTTTTTCACCGGGCGGGGTGGCCGGATGCGTCTGTTTATGAGGTTTATCAGTTCCTCCTCTTTGGAGGGGCTTTTCGTTCCCGCCTCTAAACGTGCTTTTAGCTTACCGTTCAACTGTGTCAATTTCGCCTCCAAGTGTCTCTCCACCCTATACCCTCTCTTCAGAAACAGCATACAATCGATGGTGTTTTCCCGCAGTGCTGTCGGGAGTTTCCTCCCGTCAGAAACAGTCAGGCCTATGGCGCGAATGCGTTTCCGCTACAGTCGAATAGACTGGGCTTTGGAGCCGAGCGGGGGGCTGCTGCACGGGTGGTGCCACGTCGCCACAAACAGCTAGGGTGGGGGTTGAACCCCCACCCTCAGGCGGGCAGAAGATATCCGCCCTGGCGGAGGCCAGGGAGCTACCCATGTGGATTTCGTTCCCAGCGGGGTAGCCCAGTGGCCTCTGCCACTGGGTATGGTATTTCTTTGCGCCCGGCAAAAGGCAAGGAGGTGGAGTCTAACAATCCCCTATCTACTGTTTGCTGGCTCTGGAAACCTAAGGGTCAGACACCTCGTTTGAGACTCCCCGTCCGATACCCAAAAGGTCACGGATGAGGGCATCCGTGACAAACAGGTTGACTCCGGAGTACGAACGCCCCGGCTATGCCTTCCTGTTCCCTGTTCCCTGTTTCCTGTCTCCTGAAAACCAGGCGCAGAGGAAACCAACCTCCTCCCGTGAATTGCATCCATCTTCAGAAACAGCATACAATCGGTGGTATTTTTGGTGTTCATTTCCCATACAGAATATGCAATCGTATTCCTACCGACCTGCCTGTGAGAAGAAGGGTGAAAAGATTTTCATTGGGGTTAAAAAACACACAGCTCTGTCTCTCCTAACTTCATCTATAACACAGGTTTATCTTGATGGTGGAAAGCCAGGGCGCTGGCACGTTCCTTGCTGAAAAAGGAGCTCGAATTAGAAAATGAGGAGTTATCGATGAAAAGAATCTACCTACTTTCGTTCGCTCTGGGGACTTTGCTGTTCTTCGGTTCCCCGCTATACGCGTTCAATTTTCAGTATTACGATTTCGGGAGCGATCCTTTCACAGCGGACAACAACACCAGCCCGATATGTTATCCCCATGGGATCGGGTATCAGCCCTCGCCGGGTGATAACCCTCAATGGGAGGGGGGCGAGAAGTTCGACTACGAGGGGCTCTTCGCCCAGGTTGATATGAATTACATCAATGTGGCGGTCACCTCCTCCTTCGGGGACATTGCTCACTCCACCGGCTGGAATCAGGATTATGCCGCTGGGGACCTTTTCTTCAGCTTCCAGGGGGACGACCGGCTGTTTGCGGTGGACATCACCGATGCCACCCTGTGGGAGGTGGACACCTGGTTGGGGATTACCGATCGTCCCGGCACCTATTATGACTATCCGGACATCCGGAACCAGATCGGGCCCTGGGCGATTGAGACCGGCACCAACCTTGGAGAGGTTGATATGCTTCTCAGCTTCTGGGACGATTTGGAGCCGAACCCCATCTGGAACAACGAGCGCGACACCTACCTGAGGGAGTTTCGCATCCCGGTCTCGGCCCTGGAAATCACTCCCTATTACGGGCAGACGATCTCCTTTCACAACACTCTGGAGTGCGGCAACGACATGATCGAAATGGGAACAACGGTGGTGCCGGAGCCGGCGACGCTCTTACTTCTGGGAGGCGGCCTTCTCGGTCTGGGAGGTTTTTCAAGATTTCGCAAGAAAAGAAAATAAGATATCCGCCAGGAGGCGGTGTTCTCTCCTCACTCCTTGTGGTAGCGCCATAACCCTCCTGATTGCCGTAGCCCGCCAGTGGCGGGGCGCCATGCCGGGGCTTGACCCCGGCATTTTTTTGTGCCTAATTATCTGATCTCCATAGATTTGGAGGGCTCTGTCGGGCTACTTTCTATGATAATACAAGGTGGACGCACTTCCGGCTGAATTCTGACTGCGAAGGGTGGATTTTAGTCAAGGGCCGATTGACAATCGCCCGCAGTTCCTCTTAATCCAAACCCCAACTTCGAGGGTGCTGATCCCGGGCTTCGGGAACCGTAGCCAACCTCACGTGTTTAGTAAGGAAAACTTAGTTTGCTTGAAGGCTATAGAACTAAAAGAAGAGGTCGACATTTTAGCTGGGGGTAGTCAAATCCCTATACTGCATTTCGGCACCCAAATCGAGTTCTGAGAGAGGCAGAGTGAAGTGCCTATGATAAGAATCCTTTCGCCCCGTTGGCTTCGCCGCAAGCTCAAACGTCCTTCGCACCTGCCCACTCTGGCTACCATGGAACCCACGACCAGGTGCAACTGCAGGTGCCTGTATTGCCGGGCACTGATATCAAAGACCGACCTGGATTTGCTGCACGGCCGCGATATGAGTCTGGAGGAGTTCGATATTGTCCTGAGCAAGTTGCCGTTCATTCGGAGATTCGAATTTGTGGGCTTGGGCGAACCCTTCTTGCACCCTCATCTCTTTGATATGATCGCCAGGATAAGCCGGCGGGGAAAGCGCACCTGTGTAAGCACCAACGGCACCATTCTGGATGAAGACGCTTGCGCCAACCTCATCGGGTCCGGTCTCGACTTCCTGCGGGTCTCAATAGACAGCACGGATCCCGATACATTTGCGAAGCTAAGGGTGGGTGCGGAGCTCGAGAGGGTGAAGGCCGGTGTGAGAAGGTTGGTAAACGCCAAGAAGACAATAAAATCCCAGACTCCTGCCTTGATCCTCAGCGTCGTCGCCAGCCGCGAGAATCAAAGGGAGCTAAAGGAGATTATCCGACTAGCACATACTCTGGAAATCCCGGTGGTACGCATAAGAAACCTCTATGCCCCTCTGCCGGAAATGCAGGCAAAAAGGATCCCGGACCTCGAAAACTTACAATTGGTCGAGGAGTTGACAGATTTCGCCAAAACCCTGCAGATTGAGCTGCACACCTTTGTGGAGGAGTGCTTGAGAGACCTCCGGGGTATTTACGTCACTGTGGACGGTTACGTCACCCCCTGTATTTTTGCATACTATCCGGAGAAGATCGAATTCGGAAATCTGTTGAAAGAGGGATTCAATTCAATCTGGAACAGTCCCGAATACAAGGAATTCCGGAGGACTTTCCCCGAGAAGACGCCACGCTTCTGTAAGCTCTGCAAAGGCCTCTCCACCGAGGAGGTAACGACCTCCGTTAAGACGACCTCCACCTCCTCGGTTCGGGTCTAACAAAGACTCCCACCCTCCGCGAAGTTGCTCTTGTCTCAGCGAATATCAGATTCTTATGAGTGCCCAGCTGTGGGCTTTCTCCATCGCGTCACGACTTAAATATCAATTTCCACTGCCGTGGCGATAGGTCTTTCTTGAATTTCTTCAGGCAATTCTTCAGCTGAGCTAGGCGATTCGATGAAAGACAACCTATCGGCCTTATCTGCCGTTGGAGACCGGCTTGTATGAGACGAGCAACAGAAAACTCAACGATGTGGGGCAACTCGATATAAGTGTCAACGTCGAAAGATTCGTTCCAATCCTTCGGCACATAAAATACCTTTCTAGCAGGATCACATCCCCTCTTAGACCCGGAATATTTCTTGGATTGAGAAGTCGTTTTCAGAACCAGACAAGGGCTCTGAGTGTCGGCTGCGTTCAACGCCACAAATAGCTTATCCTTTTCTGAGCCGTCCTCAAATCTGTACTTTTGATAGAGTAATATATCCCCGGGACTGGGCATGCAAGTGGGTCATTCAGTAGGTCGAAGACAGAAATTGTCCAAAATCTCAAAATACTCTTTTAGCGATTCCTCTGCCTCTTCAGCTGTGAGCTTCGAGTCCTCATCAATCGCAAGCAAATAATCTATTGGAGCGTTTAATCCTTCTTGCTTTATGGTTACATCCCACGGTTGATTCTTAAGATGGGAAATCTCCGAAATTTGCCACGCTTTAACATCTTTAAACATAAGGGCCAAGTTATTAAGAATCTCAATCTCACGAGGAGAAAAAACTGACAGGTCGGGATTCTTTTTCGCCTTAAATTCAATTTCTTTGGACTTTGGGTCAAGCTCATCTTTCTTTTGGATTAGAGCCAACTTATCCTTAAAATCATCTGGTGGGTTGCCACCTTTTACCTCTAACCAAAATGATTTCGGTACTGGCCCTTTCTTGAACGCAAAGTATTGAAGTCCTATCGCGGGATATCCGGTCTCTTTAAAATGTTTAAAATCGAAAAAGTATAGAAGCTTCGATATTTTCGTGGTATTTGCCCATTTTGTTTTCTTGGCGAAAAACAAGACAGCATTAAGCAACTTCAGTCTATAAATATTTGATTCCATTGCGCAATCGCGAACGAACATGTCACCTCTGGATCTATCTGTAGGAGATTCGACAGATCCCCTTCACTCCTTTAGCTAATTTAAGACGTTCAGGAGAAATGTCAACGCTTTTTCTCCAAACTATCTTGTGATTTTGTAATAGTCCCTCCCGAGCGGCGGTATCAGTTCAAACCTCCAAGACCTCCTTCGCCCACTAAATGTTACGCAGGGCGACGACCTTCGGACTTACGATGGTGATACTGTCTTGATAATTCCTCACATTCCATAAAGCCAACGCCAGCGCCATGGCGGCATCGCAGTGGCTGTTATCCTCCCAGGTCAACTCCCGGAGCTCGTCCTGGAGGGTCCACACCGCTCCCTGGCCAGTGATTTGCTCTACATACGGGCAGGCGACGCCGCCCATCACGAAGGCCTGCTCTAAATTTGCGAGCAACTCCGCTTTGGCCTTGCCGCCTCTCTCGCCAAAGTTGAATCCTCTGGCGCCTATGTCGGTCAACTCCGAGAGGACCACATCTCCCAGGCCGGTGGAATCGATCAGCGTTGGTCCCCGGTATCTCTTGAACCTCTCCCTTATTTTCTCATAGACGTAAGGCCAATCACGCTGAAATCTATCGAAAGCCACCAGTTGGTAGGGCTTAGCGGTGATGTCGAGGGTTACGCCGACGGTGTATGTCCTCTTGCGCGCCAGATCCCAACCGTGACAGTATATATGACCCGGTATCGGCCCTGAAAGCCCGGCGGCTTGAGTCAAAGACCTCTGCAAATCTTTTTCCGGGATAATCCGCTCGAGGTCGTCGACGAACATTCCGTATATGTTCTGTTGGACTCTGGCGGAGGCGGAGGTTTCGATTCTCCTCTCCAAATACTGCTTGCTTATGTATGGATTCTCTCTGGAGTCCCCGGTCTGCACATAGCCTCGGAAAGGGTTCCTCTCGAGCTCCTGAAATTTGCGGTAGAACCAGTCTTTCCCTTTGGGAGTGGAGGTGAAATCGATCACCCCTTCCCGGTCTGCCAGGCGCATCATGATGACATGTTCGACCACATAGTCGGGATGAGGCTCATATGCCACCTCGTCGAAGTTGATGTAGTCGAAATCGTGCCCCAAGAGGTATTCCCCCCGGTTTTGCGAGGAGCGCGCCCACAAGACCGCGCCGTTGACGAATTCAATATGCGGGAAGGGGGTCTGGCAAATGTTTCTAACGAAGCTTTCCAGTCTCTTTTTGCCCTGAATCAGTCTTACGACTTTGTTGAAGACAATCCCGGCTTGGTCCTGAGTGATGGAGACATTCACCGCAGAGTAATGATCACAGGTGTCCCACTTAAGGGAGCGGATTTTGAAGAAACAGCGATGCAGAAGTTTTACTGCCTGCACCTGGGATTTTCCCCAGCGGTTGCCGGTGCAAAGCAGGTTTTCAGGCTTGGTCGAGTTTTGAAGCCAGATCAATTGTCCCGGATGAGGCTCGACCTTTAAGAACTCCCTAGAGAAAAAAACCGGATCAATACAGGCCCGACGCCAGAGGTTCTTCAATCTACGAGACCCCGCAATGATGCTGTCACAATTGAATTGTGATCAGAGATTAGTCACTTGCTTTGGAATTGCCACTCTTGAAAACTATTCATATTCCCAGAAATCAAGTCCTCGTGGATTTGCTCAGCGATCTCCAACCATGGAAACTTGTTGTAATCAAACTTCGAACGCTGTTCTGGTGAGACAAAGATGCCGAAGACACAGGATTTTTCGCGGTTCACCATATAGATATATCTGAAGCCTCTTCTACCCCTCACCCGCAGTCGAAACAGTTTTCCCTGCAGATGCTGCGGGAGATTGCGCATCATCTGCCCTGCGCCATAAGGGTCGGCTTGAGACTTCTGCAACTGCTTTCGGAGGCTCCTGTATGCTTCCGGATGCGACTTCTCGAAATCTTCTATCTGGGATATGAATTCCTTGTGAGCAAGAAACCTAAATGAGCTTGACAACCTTCTTTACCTTATCCAAGTCAATCCTTGACCGCTCCAAGCCCCTGTCAATTAAGGTCATCGCTTGGATGAAGTCGGGGTTAAGGCTTAACTCCAGGTCCTCACAATCATCCTCGGACAAGTTCACCTTGAACTCGTCAGGGAGCCTCTCTCGCAGTATTATCTCTCCTTCGCTTGCCTTCTGCAGAGTCGGGTCCTCGTATGCGCGTTGTAGCAACTTGGGCCATTGCAGATATCCCATCTCATCCACGGCCTGGTCTACCTTGGTCAGGTCGTTCTTCAGGATATGGCTTATTGGTACCTGATAAAACCCTAGTACCCTCGGGTCTGAAAGATAATATCTGTTTCCGCGATTACCCTCCTCCGTCTCGAATCTTGAAATGGATAGATGTCCCATGGAGAGTAGAAGATCGTTCTCGTCCCGAAGCTGCTCGCTAAACTGCCCGAAGTTCGACTTCTGGAATTCGAAGGGCACGTACTTCAGCTCCTTTGTACTGAAATAGACCACCTTATTCAACCTTGTAGCACCCCACACACCGTCTTTGAATCGGCCTATCAGATACAGAAGAAAGAGTCTCCGATACGTGTTCTTTGAGATAGTTCCCATGGGTTACACTCCGCTTAGTCGCTCTGTTTCCACAAGGACTCCAGCATAGACAATTGCCCAGTCTTCATCGCAGTCTCGATTCTCCTGCGCAGATACCACGCAGTCTTATATGGGAGATTCAAGTTCCGGCTCAATTCAACTGCGCGGACTCTGCTTGCGGTAGCAAACATCAAGTAGATTGCAAGAAACCATTTAGACAGAGGAATATAGCTTTTATGAAATATCGTCCCGGAGGTGGCCGAGAATTGATAGCGGCAACTCGAGCATTCGAACTTGTCAACTGCCTTGAGCCTGTAAACTTTCTTAGCCTTGCACCTGGGACACACCGGTCCGTTGGGCCAACGCCTATCCTCCAGGAATCTGAGGCATTGGCCGTCGTCACCATAACTTTTTATGATCTCTAACAGGCTCACGTCAACGCTACTGGATACCACTATTAACAATCTTCTTATTAGTTGTACCCGAATATAGATCGGTTAGTTCCTGCTGTCAAGTAATTTTTTTGAAAAAGATTTGAGGTCTCATCCGTACGTACGCCTCTAACTTGTTGCTAATACGAGAGCAGTCAAATATTCCACCTGCTTTAGCGTTATAAGCATTCTTGCCAACCTGGCTTTTCACTCTTCGTATTCCTTGAGTGCCTCTTTTCTAATCTCCTCTAAGAGTTCCTTGAGCACCCCCTGATAATCTGTTCCCCCGCAAATTTTGTTCTTCAGTTCCACCGCCCTCAAGCCGTCGGTGATTTTCAGTTCCATCTCGCCCTGGTTCAACTTCTCGAGAACATTGTCGCGGATGGTGTTCAAAAGGACTTCATCGGCTGTGATCTCTCTCTGGCGGGCTGCAGGTGTGTCGGCGGTCGAAATCCTGCTCTTTCGAGTGGAGAGGCGGACATCATTCTCGCTGACCGATTTGCCCTTCAGGCCGGAGACGACCCTCTTGGCGGAACTTTTCGCTCTCCTGCGAGCTACCTTCTTCACCGGCTCGATAACCGCGGGTCTCTCCGCGATCGCCGAAAGAGAATCCTCCGATACTACCGCTTCCACTCTGGACAAAATCAACCCTCCAACTCTCTCTTTGCCTCTTCGACAGTTATGAGACCGGCCTCCTTCTTCTTGACGATGTTTTCGAGCTGAATCTTCTCCGCCTGTCTCTGCTGCAAAAGACCGAAGGTCTTGCGGTTGTCGAAGTGATACTCGCTCTCTAACTCGAAGCCGTGAAGTGCCAACTCGATCGAGTGCAACCACTCCATAAACCGCTTGGCCGCCCTCTGAACCGAGACGACGTTTCTCAAGACGATGTCGTATTTGAATTGGGCCCAGGTCTGGGTAGTGCCGTAAGAGTAGCCGAGCATAAAAGGGTCCAGATGACAGCCGGCACAGATGTCCTCGACCATGGCGCGATGAGTCAAATACCAGGAGGAGGTGTTTCCGCCGTGGCTGCTTGGCCCGATATATTTTATCTCGACATCGCTCCAGGTGATGGGGTTGTCGTCCGGCTCTAAGTTCTTAATCATCTCCACGGTGTCATCGAAGTACTTGTTGGCCCTCTCGATATACCCTTCCTCGGTCTCGGTGGAAAGACGCTCCGGAGGTTTTATGGAGATCTGCAGGCGATAGTAACCGGCATTGTGGGCCGCCTTCTGCATATCGTCGACCAGTCGCTGTTCGATGCGGGCGACGAAGGGGATCGATTGCAATATGGAACGCCCCCGAGGGTCGGAGGCCTCACTGTCCAGACCGTGGTAGAAGGTGGAGGTGGGATTGAGCTTGATCTTTCTGTCTTCAATCACCTGGTAGATGTCCCATTCCCGGTCGCGGTTGGGAAAAAGCCTCAGGGTCTTTGCGTCAAGCAGGTAAAAGCGGTCTATCCGATCTCTGGCGGGAGTGAGCACTACCTCCCCACAAAATGCCCCATCGGTGAAAAGCGAGTTAAAGAACGCGCTCAAAAGCGAATCCCCGCCCCCAAACTTCTGGAAACTGTAAGGGAAGAGGCGACGATCTAAACCTTTAAGAACTCCGGTGGCCTCTTGCAACAGTCCCTGGTCATCGCTCCCCTTCAGGGTGAAATACGTCGGTGCCGTCGCCAATCGAGCCCAGGTCCAGATGGCGGAGTTTAAGACCGGAATGTTGTTCCTCAAGAACCGATATAGACCGATTCGGAAGCTGTGCCCATCTATCCCCTTGGGATTATAGTAATACCCCTCATCCAGATCGGGCTGGAAGCTTTCCCTGGAGACCGGCTTATTGGGGTATACTCGCCTGACAGATGGTGTGGTTCGCCCACTGACGGCCTCTTTAGAAAGGGCAATTCTTTTTTTGAGACTTGAAAGGAATCCTCTCATATTTGCTCCAGATATGTGGATTTACAGCCTACGATCAGCCGCTGAGAAATTCTTATATGGATTTTGAAGCTTCGCAACCGTTCCGGTCTACTCTTCCCTCTCCCATAAATGCCTCTCCCTTCAGAAACACCATCGATTGTATATTCCTTCATGAAGTCGTCGCTGAGTGGTGGCCGTTGACCAGTTCATCGTGATCCCCCGCGTTTTTCAAGGAGACAGGGGACCGGAAAGAATAGCCGGGGCATTCTTGCCCCGATCCCGGTGTCTTGAGGCCCTGATCCAAGTGCGGTCAGGTATTCCCCGTACGGGTCATACTAGCATGAGGATGAGGTCATCTCCACCCCTTTCGTCATCGCTCTCGCCATCTTCGGAAAAGCAGTCGCCAGGACGATTTTTCCCTTGACAACGGGCTGGCAGTTCAGTAAATTAAGAGTGAAACAGTTGGTTTAGCGGGCAGAGGGATTGTCAAATAGTCCAACACCAGAACCGCTAACGTGGGGTTTGTTGCTGATGGAGTTCTCTTTTTCTGCGCGCAGAGTACGGATTTCGTTAGAGCTTCAGGGTCGTCGAGGCATCTCCAGGTTGTCAGAAAATGAAGGCGGCGAGAATTGTCAATGGGAAGACTTATAGAAGTGCCGGGCAAGATCGCCCGGTTAGCTGAACTGCTTATAACCAAAAATCCAGAGCTCATCAGGGATAGCGAGCTGAATCTCGATGTTTGAAGGAATCGCAACACGAAAACGCGCCCATGGCTTGGTCATCTTGTCACCGTAGATTTGCCGGCTTAATTCTCGCTATCTGTATGTCGGTCTTACTCATCAGCTCCGAAAGAGTCCTCTCACAACTTGCAACTTTCGAGTGCAATACTCGTTACGAAACCTGCAAGTCGCTGTATAAAGAAAAGAGATTCAGCGAAAGCGCCGCCCTCCTGGGGAGAACCCTACAGCTTCATCCGGAGTGCGAAAACGGCGAAATGCACCTCCTCCTGGGACGATGCTATCTTTCTCTGTCGAAGATAGATGAAGCCGAGGATGAATTCCGCATTGTCACCCTGAGCTTCCCGTCAACGAAGGCTGCGGCTTCTGCTCTGGAGGAGCTTTTCCTTCTAAGACAGCGCGAGGAAAAGACAACCTCATCTGACTCGTTAGCTCTTCAAGCCCAAGTCTTTCTTGACAGCAGTAGTCTTATCTCCCAGGAGATCGAACAGCCCCTGGTGAGCAACATCTTCTTCGAGACCGACATCCGCCAGGTCTTAACCGACATCTCCCAGCAGACCGCCATCCCCATCATCCCGGACAACACCGTTCAGGGATTAGTGACTTATGAGGCCATTGACGTCCCTCTGGAGGAGGCTCTGCTGGCGGTTCTCACTCCCTTAGGTTTTTCCTACAGATGGACCGGCACTTATTATCTTGTGGGCACTGCTTCCCCGGATCAGCCCTCTTTTGTGGCTTTGAGTGAGACCAGAGTCTATAAGCCCAACTACCTGAAGGTAACCGAGGTCAAAGATCTGCTCTCCTCCTTTTACGAGCCATACATCAGCCTGAGCAAAGAGGTCAACAGCATGACCGTCACCGGCTCCCCCCAGCTTCTGGCCCGCTTTGAGGAAGACGTTGCCAAAATCGACTGCCCCCCGGGGCAGGTGATGATCGAGGCCGTGATCATGGAGATCTCCCACGAGGTCCTGGTTAAGATGGGCATAGATTGGAGCGCCATCGGGACTGCCGGCAAACAGGCTTTGAGCGTTGTCACCGACCATACGAATGTCCTTGACAAGTCCCTGGGAATTGATTATAGTGAGACTGACTTCAAACTTGGCAAGTATCGCTTCGATCTCACTGCTACACTTGAGGCTTTAGTGCAGACTGGCGACGCCGACATTCGGGCAAACCCGAGCATCAGCACCCTTGACGGTCAGAAAGCCACCATCGACATTGGCCGCGAGGAGTGGTTCGAGCTTATCACTACCGGATATATGGGATACCAGTACGCCAACCTTCAGTCAATCAAGTCCGGCATAATCCTTAACATCACCCCATACATCGCAGAGGGAGGCGAGATAACGGTTATGATCGAGCCGGAGGTTTCGGATGTTACCTCCCGGGGCGCCACCGGATATCCGGTCATCAGCAAAAGGTCGGTCTCGACCACGGTGCGGGTGCGCGATGGAGAGACCATTACCATCGGTGGTCTGGCATTTCATAGCAAAACGGTGATCCGAAAAAAGATTCCCTTACTTGGGAGTATTCCTTTTTTGGGATATATTTTTCGATACAATGAGGAGGAGAAAGAAGAGCGTGAGGTGGTGGTTTTCATCACTCCGCACATTTTGGAGATGGGGGTTTCTCGATAAAAAACGAGCCGGGTGCTTGGCCGCGCACAGACCGAGGGCACTCGACTCGTCCCAACCGGACCCTCCGTTCGGAAGGCCCAGCGGTATTGTCAAGATACTGCTGGTGAAATCTATTGGCAAGGGAAATCTCGGGGTTGAATAAAAGGTATGTTCGTCCCGGGGTTCCCTCCCAATAGATCTATCGGGACAATCCCAAATAGTTTAACGATAGATTGCGGGGCAAAGTTCCACTTTTGAGAATGTTTTTTGCCTCGCAGGTTGAACCGGAGGAAGATGACCTCCACGGCATCTTGCTCAGGCGATTGAGTAACTGAAAAGATGATAACACTTCAAAGATTTTCTTCCCTACCAGGCCGGGCGTCCGGTGAGCTTGAATTATTTGGGCTCACTGGCCGGGCACGTTTTGGCACGGGAGGAAAAAACGGAACCGCCCCGGGGGTTACTTCTTGGAACACGCCCCCGGGTGCGGCGCCTGTGGACTGTGACGGCCGCGCCACAGCCACATAAAAATTAAACTACGGAAGAAAGGAGGTGTTCCAAGATGAAAAACATTCTTGTATTCGCGCTTATGCTGGCATTTCCGCTAACGAGTGCTGTGGCCGACCCGGTCCAAGGCCCGTTACCTCCAGGGGGATGGGGGACGGACTGCGACAACTGGATCCAGTATACCGACCCGTGGGCCAGTGGACACTTGATCTACGACCCTCTTTACTCGGGTGGCGACGGTTGGATGGTGTGTCCCGGGTGCGACCCAGTTGTATGGCCAGCGTTGGACATCGAAATGTGGATTGAGATGGAGTGCATTCTGACGTGGGCTGAGACACACGCGAAGATCCACCGTTTCTCTGACTACAACGATTTTTACCTCTATTTCCACGGGACCAGCGCTTGCAACAACGGACAGTACATCATTACCACCCCGCCGGATTCCATCGGGAGTCTGAACTACTTGCCCTTCTATGTGGACATGTTTGGACGCACCGGTCCCAGCTACGGAACGGACATTCCTCTGACGTGGGAAGCCAGCGTGGACGGGGGTGCCTACGCCCTGATGGTAGACGGTACCGCAGGCGCCAAGCAGTTCCTGGTTGACGCTTGTGACCACTATTTCACCATTAGGATTCTTGTTGACGTGGAGTACCACCAGGAAGACGGTTATTACTACCTTGGTGGTCCGGGCTGCACCATCTGTCCAGCAGTGCCGCTGTAAGTCGACTTGACTGACCCTAATTCCGGCCAAGGCCCGGTTGGCTGGAATGGGGTTTTATGAGCTGAAGGCGCACCAAGAATTGGAATATGCTGAGGCGCTTTTAACAAGAGTTAGTGAGATGAATGGCAAAAGATATCCTTCTCATTTGCGTTGGTCATGGTGTTGTTTTCTTACGGTTGCATTGCATCTGGTTTTGGCCTCAAGCGTATTAGGACAAGCCTCCATCATCCCGCTACTACAGGAAATATCCATGAGCCGGGGTGGAAGAACTCGTTTTCAACTTAGAATGGGCAACCGCACGGCCGAGGCCCTGACCTTTTCGATGCACGCTTATGACTTTGATATCAATGAGAACGGGATGCCTTTTGCAAGCGTGGAGGAGACCGAGTGGAGTTGTGCTGATTGGATAACTTTTACCCCGCAAACTTTTGAACTGCAAGGGGATGGAACGCAAATAGTCGAGGGTCTGGTTCGCGCCCCGAAAGACGCGCAGGGGGCTTACTATGCATTCATAACTTCTGATTTCCGGACCCCCACGAAACCATTGAGTTTCGGTGAAGGGGATGAGTCTCAAATTCAGCTGCAGTTGGGACGGGCAGTGTCTTCGGTTCTGATGGTAACCCTACGGTCGAGCAAGAATTACGTCCAGTTGGAACCTGACACCCTTATTCTGACGTCGGGCCAGAGCGCTTCTTTTGATGTTGCGCTGGACCCGGCTGTGCAGGGCAGTGCTAACGTCTGGGAGGTTACCTTGCTGGTGGCGAACACCGGCAACGTCCACACTGTGGCCCGGGGAGATGTGAGCATCTGGACTGAGGACATGCGAGTCGTGGAAAGGGCGAAGTTATTGGCCGGTAAGGGCTATGTCCTACCCGGGAAAAGCCGACTCTTCAACGCTCAGGGCACGAAGGCTCTGGACGATGGAATCTATATGGTCAAGGTCTCGATCCGAACCCGGGAAGGGAAGTTCGTCCAGGGATCGTTTCCATATTCGATCATTCACGGCAAGTCGATTCCAGGGGCCGCATCAGAAGCCATTCGGGCACTCGTTCAAGCGTCGATGCCCCGCTTTTCGATTTCAGAACGCCTGATAGATTTCAAGGTCAGCCCCAAGAGCACCAGAACAAGAGGCATCAGGCTCGCCAATCATCTATCAGACACTCTATCAATTTACGCAAAGGTAGTATCTTGGTCCATAAGTGACAGTGGTAAGGTTGTTCTCAACCCCGATGAATCGGACGTGGTCAAACCCTGTGTATCTTGGATAAGCGTATCGCCTAGCCCAATTTTGCTACCGCCCAAAAGGTCTGGAACGGCAAAAGTAAGGGTGACTGCTCCGGAACAACTCGACGGTGAATATTATGCAGCTGTTATCTTTCAAACCTCGAATTCTGAACCTGCGCTCCCGACAGAATTGCTGTTAGGTCGAACTGCTCTGGTAACGGTTTCATCCTCAAGGAACCTGGAATATAGGGCCGATATAGAATCCGTTACTTACCAGCTAATTAGTCCCATGCTGCGAGGATTCGTTGTCAATGTTGCAAATAACGGCAATGTACATTGTTTCGTCTCGGGAAAATTGGAACTTTATGATAGACAGTGGAATCTTGTCATGGAACCCATCACTTTTGGCGGGACACGCCATTATATTCTACCTCAAAGGGTCCGGGGCTATTTCGTAGCGTGCCCCGGTGCATTGGAGCCGGGAAGGTACGAGGCAGTTGTAAAAGTGGAGTACCATGAGGAGGCCGCTCCTCTCATCTCCAAAGTCTATTTCGAGTCAAAAGGGAAATGAAGCGGATCACTCCAATTCAGATGACCAAGAATGGAACGGATGAGGAACAATACTGAGTTAGCTTTCTCGATCTTCCTAACGAGAATCTTCCTTTTTTTGACGGTCGTACTGGTTTGCATGCTGCTCACCTCGCCCCAGCAAGCGATCTCCGGGCAGAAGATCAAAAAAGCAGAAGGAGTGGGTATTAAGGCAGCAAAGAACATCTCCAAAGTAACCCACTTCACCCCCGCATCCTCAACCTGGGGAACTCAGACTCCTCCATTGGTCGATTTCCCTTACGAAGTCGATAAACCCGCCTCGATGGAATTCAACCTGGACTGGACGAACTATCAGATTCATCAGGTCACCAATGATTCTGAGATCGAAATCATTCTATCCGGTAATGTAACTTCATCAAATAGTCTATTCTGGACTCTCACTACTGCCTCTCCTCAACCTGGCGCCCCGCCCAGTCTATTCTTCATCGAACAGGCATTTGCCGGAACTGGGTCGGAGTACAGCGCGGATATTCCCCTGACCTGGGAAATCTCTCTGAATGGCGGTCCCTTCAGCCCAATGACCATTCAGCCGGATAACAGCCTGTCGGTTACCTTCCCCAGCGGCTCTCATAGCTTCAAGGTGCGCATCACCGGCGCCCCCCAGCATCAGCAGGCGAATGGCTACTATCAGCTTGTCTTGTCGCAAAGCCTTATCCCATCGCTATAGTGAAGACCCATAAGGGGTTGGCTTAAGCCGGGGAAGGCGCCCCGGTTTTTTTATCCCCACAAAGAAAAAAACAGAAGATTTCCCTTGACAACTGCACTAATGTGCAGTATATTATTGCCGAGGATATAGATGTCAGAGGGCTCAAGCTTCCGAGTCCTTTCCAGGACTCAGGTCTGTTTCCTATGGCAACGAGGATAAATCAAATCGTGAGCGTCGGGGCGATATTTGAGAAAGGTAAAATCAAGCCGGCCTGGATAAAGTGGAACGGCCGAGTCTTTAAAATAGACCAGATCCCCTACCGCTGGCTCACAAACGAGGGGGCAGCCGAGATCATAAATTTCTCGGTCGTCTCCGGAGCGAACCTGTTCCATCTAACTTACAACCTCAGAAACCAGCAGTGGACCCTGATGGAGGTGGAGGATTACATTTGATAAGACGAACCATCTTCCACATAGACATTAATGCCTTCTTTGCCTCCGTGGAGCAGACCGCCAACCCCTCCCTGAAAGGCAAGCCGATCGCCACCATCGGCAGGGCCAAGCGCACCGTGGTGACTGCCCCCTCCTATGAGGCCAGAAGATCGGGGGTCAAAACCGGTATGAACGTATGGGAGGCGAAAAAGGCCTGCCCCTCCCTTATTTTAGTGGTCTCCAAAAACTCCCTCTATGTGGACGTCAGCAAAAAATTGGTTAAGCTCTATGAATCGGTCACTCCCCTGGTGGAGGTCTTCTCCATCGATGAGGCTTTCTTAGATGTCACCGAGGTCTTAGGGCGCTATCAGCCTGAGGCTCTTCCGCCTGGGGCGGGCAACTCCCCGGAGGCGTTAGCCCGCGAGATAAAAAGACGGATAAGGAACCAGTTCGATATAACCTGTTCGGTCGGGATTGCTTCCAATAAACTTCTGGCCAAATTGGGGAGCGAACTTCAAAAGCCCGACGGTCTGGTGCACCTCCGACCAGACCAAGTTCCGCAGGTGTTGGAAAATCTGCCGGTGGATGAACTCTGCGGCATCGGTCGTCGCTTAAAGCAGGATTTAGCCAATCTGGGGATATATACCTGTGGACAACTGGCGCGCTATCCGGTTGAAATTTTAAAGAGGCGATATGGTGTCCGCGGGATCTGGCTCCACGACATGGCAAACGGAGTTGACAACTCCGAGGTGATTCCCCCCTGGTCTCTGCCGGCGGATAAATCCGTGGGGCACAGCATGACTCTCCCCGAAGACATAAATGACCGGGAGAGAATCTGCTGGTATATCTCTCAGTTAAGCGAGCAGGTTGCCCGGCGGATGCGAAGAGGCCACTATCAAGGCAAGACTGTCAGTTTAATCCTGCGTTATTCCGACTTCGAGACTTTTTCGAAAGATCACACCATAAAAAAATTCATCGACAGCGGCTATCGTATTGCCCAGGTCGCCATCCACACTCTGGATACCATCAAGCTCAAGCAGGCCATCCGCTTGGTGGGGGTGAGCGTCTCCAATCTGATTCAGGGGACTTACCAATTGCCGCTCTTCGAGAGGGAGAAAAAAGAGAGAGCGGTAACCGAAACTATGGACCGAATCAACGACAAATGGGGGGAGCTGACTCTTCATCCGGCGGTGTTGCTCCACCGCCATCCTCACAAAGGCGTGATAGCTCCCGCCTGGAGACCCCACGGGATCAAGTACATCACTTATCCGAATAACTGATGTTGGTTCACAGTTCACAGTCCCCTCCTCACACCTAACGATCCGTGTGACCATCCGTTTAATCTGTTTAATCTGCTGTGAATCGCCCCGTTGGTATCAGACGCCCTCGTCCGATACCCAGAACAAAAGCCGGTGATGAATTCACCACCCTACCGGAATGCGTAGAAGACTTGGTGTCAGATGCCAGCGTCTGAGGCATGGCCAGACCAGCCGACCACGCCCCACTCAACGGCGGTGAAACCATCGCGGACGAAAGGACCTGACATCGGAGGTGCAGGAATCGACAGCGGACGTTGCAGGGGCCGTATGAAAAACAGTGCTCTCAGGAGACTTCTGGGAGCAGGTGCTATCTCTAGCCTGATCATCGAGTCAGCTTTCTGAGGATAAACAGCGTAGTACGGAGAGCCCTCCAGAAGAGGCACCCAGTAATCCACGAAGTCGTCGACCTCTCTTCCTACAAAGCCGAGTCTCTCCAACAGCCTTCGGAGTTCTCCTTCAACGTCATCACCGTTCAAGAGCCACCCACTCTCGCACTCTAGGGGCACCGACACAAGCGCCTCGTAGAAGAGGTACTCATAGCGTCCGTTGATGATACCCTCGGGACTGACGCGAACGTGCCAACCACCTCCGTAAGGAGGCTCCGACTCGGTGATAAGCCCGGCAGCTGGGAAGCTCACTTTCACGGTCACATCCGTTTCAGCTTCGGGATACAGATACAGGTTGGGAGCATACATCCTGTGTGGTTCGTCAAAGGAGAGTTCTGTGTAATCCGTTCCGCCGCTGTTCGTGATGTCGAATGAGGAACAGATACCGTAATGCCAGATACTTAGCCTGTATGCACCCTGGGGCATCTCCTGCAAACCGTACCGTCCCTGCTGGTCGGTTCTGATCGTCGTGACAATCCCTTCAGGCCCGAACACCTTGACATTTCCACTGGCATAATAGCAGTCGGCAAAGAAGTCCCAGAGGACGAATATCGTACCGGTTATGGCGTTGCGGCAGTGGGGGACCCCGTCAAGGTCGAGGATGATTGTCTCCCCCTTCTGACACGTGTAAAGCTCTGTGTAGAAGCTGTCTGCACACGCATAGATGTAATATCGTGGCGGGTTAGAGTACGGGTTCTGCTCTTCGATGTCAATGGTCACTGGCCCCTCCCTGGCGACTCTTCTTGTCTCCAGAAGCGTCCCCCACCCGTCGGAGTAAATGGAGAGCGTGATATCCGTCGCGACCCTGTCCAGCGGATCCGGGAATGTGGGTTGTCTGCTCGGGGATGTAGACTTACTGCACGATAATAGCACAAGCAAGCCGAGGACCCCGAGGACCAGCCAAGGGAGCTTCTTGATGCTTTTCATTTCTACCACCTCCTGTCGAATTCCTTACTCTCCATGTATCATAACGTCCGAGTGAAGCATATGGAACTCTTGCCAAGAAATAGAAAGCCGGGAGACCAGCTCCCGCCTAGGGCGCTAAATACAAAGATCTGTTCAATCCGTCTAATCTGCTGTGAATTTTCCCTGTTGGTATTGGACGCCCTCGTCCGATACCCAAAAGAAAGAGCGGTGATGAATTCACCGCCCTACCAGAACGTGTGGCGTCAGATGCCCACATCTGACGCAAGTTCTGTCGAATGTGGGCATTCGACAGCACAGGCAAGCTACTTCACCACCATCATCCTCCTGGTCTCGGTGAAATCCCCGGCGGTCAACTTGTAGAAGTACAGACCGGAGGACACTTCTGAAGCATCCCAGGAGACTGACCTGTATCCTGCCTGCTGTTTCTCATCAACAACAGTCGCCACTTTCTGTCCGAGGACATTGTAAACCTCCAGCTTGACCTGACTGCTCACTGGCAGCTGGTAACTGATGGTCGTCCTGGCATTGAATGGATTGGGGAAACTCTGGGCCAGGTAATAGTCTTCAGGAATAGCCAGTGAAGCTAAAGCCTCACCCTCCTCCCAACCAATCACGGTCCATTCGGTAAAGCGCGACAGACCGGTGAAATCGCCCGGCTCCTTGGTGAACAGGAAGCTGTCTTCGGTCTCGACCGAGGAGGGATAATCACCGAGATGCCCCCAGTAGGTGTATTCTCCAGAGGGAGCACGGCCGGGAACGTATTGGGTAACGGTGCGCTCGGTCACAGAGGAAGGCGGGAGCGTCTTCCCGGTGCGGAGAAGCAGAGGACCAAAGGGCGTGCCGTTAGGGGCGATCACATCAGTCCAGATATCGATATCGATAGGAAGTGGCCCCAAGTTGTCGATGACAACCGAATATTCGAAGTATCCTCCCTCCGGGGGAATTACAACCGGCGGATCCAACGGCGTCATTGTGAGCACCAGGTTGCTGACCCCGTCGGCCACAGTCGTGAATCTGATAGCGCAGGGAGTCTCAATCGGCATGGCGTGCTGGCTATAGGAATCATTAAACAGATACTGGAGTCCGATTTCACCGTTGTGGTTCTCCATTCCCACGCTGCACATTGCGAGATTTGCCAGCTCCTGATAGTTCAGGATAATCTCCCCGTCCCCGCTGGGAGTCGGGTAGTATGCGGGGTCAAGCAGCATTATCTGGAAGGTGTTGGGCCCGATGTTGGTGTAGTGAGGCACCTGATACCACTCCACGATGCACCTGTGATTGGTGGTATCATAATAGCAGCAGATCTGCCCGCCGTTGTCCGGATTCAAATTACACCAGCAAGCAGCGATGATGTTATTGGGGTCCCAGCTGGTAGGTATCGGGGAGTTCCAGCGAGAGGTGTTCGTGGTGTAACCTATCTTGATCCAGCCGTTAGAGCAGATGCTGATTCTGTTGAAGTCCCGGCCGTAATATCGGAAGGTGAAGGGCAGGCCTACCCGGGCGGTTTGATCATCAGCAAGGTCTATGACTGTTCCGTTTCCTCCCGCCATCGGCGCGATCTCCAGCCAGTCGTATTCCGGGGCTCCGAAGGTCTCCCACATGTCATAGGCGCGGTAACCATACCCGTCGGGACCCGTAGGCAGGAAGCGGAGATCCCCCACGAGCACGGTGAAGTCGTCGCTGTGAGTATATCCGCCCCGGGCAGAGAAGTCGAGGGTAAACCACACTTCTGATCCGTTCGGGGTATAAAGGTCGGCTGAGACTCCGGAGAAGACAACCACCACTTCTTCACCGCTGGCAAGGGAGGGGATAAACGCAGGGTCCCCGGGAACGGTTATGTCCGGGTGGTCGCAGCCCAGCTCTACCCAGATATCGAAGGCATCACTGGTTCCCTTGTTCTTCACGGTGACGTGGAAATCGACAGTTTCGCCGGGATCTAAGTTGCCGTTGTTGTTGCCAGCGGAATCGGCAATCGCCACACTCTCGAACTCAGTTGTGGGCGAATGTGCGAGGATGTTGAAATGCGAAGTCCAGACCCCGTCGTCAGAGGTGGCGGTCTGAGCGAAGGTGATGACGTGCAGATCAGGAATAAGGGGGGAGGCCTCGATTTCGAATCCATCGGTCACCACTTTGGTCGAACCCGCAGGGATGTCACCGTAGTTCTCAAGGCTGTCGAGTATGGTGGCATAGCTATCATCGGTGGAGATGAAGACGTTCACGTTGTTGGCAGTGGCGGTACCTATGTTCTTCACGGTGATGGACAAGTAAACGTCTTCTGCGTAGTCGAGCAGGCCGTTGTTGTTGCCGCTGGAGTCGTTGATCTCAAGAGAGTCGTAGACTACATGGGCGCCAGTGGCGGGAACAATCGGCACCTCCTCGGTGTAGCGGTGGTAATTCATCTTCGTGACGGTGACCACCATTGTGTTGCCGGCTTGCTGAGGCGCAATCTGAATCGGGAATGGCAGCCCGGTGCCCTCCGCCACCCCGATGATCTCGCCATTGACCGTCAGGGCAATAATGGCTCCGACATCGGCCGTCACGGTGAACTCCTTCACCCCGCTGTACATTACGGGATCGTGTGAGACCGTGAGATTTTGCGGCACCTCCGAAAACAGAGTGATGAAGGCGTCCCCGTGATGATGGAACAGGTGGTAGGTGTGAACCTTGTTGCTGGTGTTATAGGGCCAGCCCGAAGCCTCCAGATAATACTTGCCGTAAGCGCTGGCGAAACAGACCCGGGAATTGCTCGGCCCTATGGGATCGTAACCGTAGCCGGGATCGAAATCGGGCCAGATGCAGTCGTACATCCCCCAGGTGTAAGTATCGTTCACAAAGGAATACGACACTTCACTGGCAGCCGTCACCCCCAGGGCGCGGTGCTCCTCCCGATGGAACGCCTCCGCGAAACACTCGCTGTAATGATTGAATTTCCCCGTCAAGCAGTTCATGGAAAATACAAAGGGATAATCATCGTTATGCAGTCCGGCGAGGTCTGGTATGAGGTAATGAGGCTCTGACCAGCCGTCGATGTCTCCGTGGTCGCGATGCTGCACGATGAAGGCGCCGCTGTTGATGGCAGCGTTTATGCCATCGGCGTTGCCATTCCAGTTGGTCAGGTGAGAGGGTGTCTCCGGGATGTAACCCAATCCCTCAGGTCCGAAATAGTCGATTATCATCCAGGTGTTCTGGTTGGTGGACCATTCTGGCGGGGCTCCCCCGGAATAACCAGCGTATTGTCGGACCGGGTGTTTCCCCAGCCGATGTTCTAAGAAGCCGTGTATGACTTCACAGCAGAGAATAAACCATCTGTCAGTCTGCCAGCCGCCGGCGATCAAGGGCTCGTCGTAGAAGTTAGCAGCAGTAGGGGGAGTGCGCTCGTAATCCAAGAACTTATTAATCGTCGTCGCCAGATGGGCAGCATCCTGAGCGGTGATGCGAGCGATCGCTATGTCTGGAAGATCATCGTTGCCTTCGATGTCGGCGTAGATGTTGTCCGAAACGCAGTAGTTGTTCCAGGTGGGAGAGGTAATTCCGTAGCCCTCTCCGGACATCTGATAGTCCGAAAGCAGAAGGACTGCAACCGGGGGAATCTCCCAGTTATAGTAAGCGTTACCAATGTACTGCTCTATCAAAAAGGAGAAATTGCCCCCGATCTCCGATAGAGTGACGACGCCGGTTCTGATTCCCTGAAGATTCCGCCAATTCTTGATGGTGTCAGCCCAGGCGATGAAATCGGAATCATCAGGAACGATGATTACATATTCGAAGTTCTCGTCTTCGGACACCACCTCTGGGAAGCGGTTGAAGTCAAGCTCCGGCAGGGAGGCGTAGTTCAAGAGATTCCCCTGCAGAATCGGCTCCCAGTAGCGGCTGCGCAGCCGATCCTCTCCGAAATCGCTGCTGCCACCGATGAAATCGATCTGCACTCTGAGGTCTCTGTAGACCAGTAGCTCCCTGGTGACGGGGTTATACTGGAAGGGGGTTATCCCTAAAATGACATAATCCACACCCCTCATCTTGGAGGGTTCGGACAGCTTCACGGGGCTGTCGGGATAATAAGCATTGCGAGAGTAAATGCTCATATCCTTGTGGTAGACCGGAGGCGAATCATCAGTCTCCAGGGGGATCGGCGGAGCCGGTGCAATCTCGATGTCCTCGATCACTTCAACCCGAGAGCTCAGAATCTGAACATTCGCGGTCGCTCCCTGGGGAATGGCAATGAATCGTCCGGTTCCGGGCAGATTCGGTGCCCCCGCATCGTTGGGCAGAAAAACGCCGGGGAGTTGAACCACCTTCATGGTCTGGCCGTCAACCATCAAATCCTCAATGGCCATTCTCCGGATGGAGAAGACCACCTCCACTCCAGAGGGACTCTGGCTTATGAGGTTGAAGCCGGCTTCACTCCAGCTATCATCGTAGGTGACAACCTCCGAGAAAGCCGAGGAAAAGGCGGCAACGGCAAAAACCACTGTGAGAACAAAAACGAGATGCTTCATGACAAACACCCTTTCGTTAATGATTTGTTTAACAGTAAATTACGAGACAACTTCTGCGTTATGTGCTGGGAAGCAATTAAAGGGATTTTGCTGGTGACCCGGGCTGGGTATGCTCCGAAAAGGACAGTTTCAGGGGACGGTTGCATAGCGTCTGCCAGTAGAACTGTGCTGATACCGTGAAAGAAGATTTCCCGATGTAAGATACAACCTTTGCCCCCTTTCGTCAAGCTGAAAAGGGCCCGGATTTTCTGTAAATACATGACTTGGACGGTCAACTTGTTCAAGCAGAGAATTCTCTTGGTACGAAGTTGACGGAATTGCCTACTACTGTTGGTATCGGACGCCCTCGTCCGATACCCAGAAGATCACGGATGAGGGAATCTCGTACGAGCCGTATGGCCGTGACCAACAGGTGATTACGGGTGCCCTCGCAAAAGGCAAATTGGCACTTGACTTGACGCCACGCTTGGCTATATTGTTCTCGTTGCTTTCAATGACGTTTCCCGAGAAGGCGGGACGAATGACGAAGTGGCTGACGCTGAGGGAAGAAGCGGAGTACCATAATAGGTCCTGTAACATCTTACGCCTGAGCGGCGGAAGACCGAGGAGTTTTATGCAGAAGCAAACAGTGTGCTTTGGCGAGTTTATGGAGACTCTGTAATCACTGCTGGCAAAAGGGAAATATGAAAAGAGACAAAAAGTACCCCCGCGTGGTTTTCGATGTTCCATCGCTGGAAAGAATCCTGTCAGAATTCCAAGCTATCGTCGCTGATCCGGGGAAGACCACGTTCAATACGCTCAAGATCGCAAAGGGTGAAGAAACATGGGATTACGACACACCCGAGGAATTCTTGGCCGAGTATAGAGAGAAATTTAGCTACGCCACGGCCTGGATCGACAATTCAGATCTGGACTTGGATATTGTCGTTTGGGGACCTCATAACCCTTCAGCTCAAGTCACGATACAAGCCGAGTCTCGTCAGAAGATCATCCGATTGGGAAACGTCGTGGACAGCTGCGCTGATGACTGCTTTATACCGCCACCGCAGGAACCTGAGAAAGCGCCTCCCAAGCCGAAGATCTTCATTGGTCATGGGGGCTCATCTAAGTGGCGAGACCTGAAGGACCACCTTCAAGACCAACATGGGTATGAGATTATCTCGTACGAGAGCGGTTCTCGCGCGGGTCACGCAATTCGTGACGTCATCGCAGAACTACTTGAGAAGAGCTCATTTGCCATTCTGGTGATGACGGGTGAAGACAAGATGGATGATGGTTCAGTCAGAGCACGTCAAAACGTCATCCACGAACTCGGGCTCTTCCAAGGCAGACTCGGGTTCACCAAAGCGGTCGTCCTGAAGGAAGAAAGCACGGAGGAGTTCTCCAACATACACGGCGTTAACCAGATTCGGTATTCTAAAGGAAACATCAGAGAGACGTTTGGGGAGGTGCTGGCGGTTCTCCGGCGGGAATTCGGAGAGCGTCGCTAGGGAGGGGATTCAGGTGATGCTTTTTCGGGTTCTGTCGGGACCGGAAAGCAGTGAGTCCCTACAGACATAGCGTCAGGACACGTCCACACGAGGCGGAATTCGGTCCTGACGCAACTGGAGGTTGATGCGGTCAATGCCCCAGAATTTCCATATTTGCGTACTTGACCATGATCTTCTTTTTCAGGTAACCTTCGAAGAGGACGGTCACGGTCAGATTCTCGCCGGCGCCCTTCTTCTCGATGATTTTGCCGACCCCGAAGCTGTCGTGATAAACTCTGATTCCGATCTCGAGTAACTGTTCCGCCGCTGCATACTTCTTTAGCTCCTGTTGAGAGTAGACCTCGGCAAGCCTTTCCGGCTTCTGCTCCTCCACCAGCTCTTGGGGAATCTCCTCCAAAAACTGCGACCTGAGACTGCCAACGTCATCAAAGCGCCGACGACGAAAAGCATAAGAGAGAAACACCCGCTCCTTCGCACGGGTTAAGCCCACATAGAAAAGCCGCCTCTCCTCCTCCAACTCCTCGCGAGACTCCATACACCGGGACAGCGGGAAAAGCCCCTCCTCTAACCCGGTGATGAAAACCACCGGAAACTCTAAGCCCTTGGCGGAATGAAGGGTCATCAGGGTGACCTTGTCAGATTCGGGATCCCAGCGGTCGATGTCGGTCAAAAGTGAAACTTCCTCCAAGAAAGCCTCCAGAGTGGGAGTCTCGGACCTCTCGGAAAACTCCTGCACTGCGGAGACGAGCTCCTTGACGTTGTCGATCCTGCTTTCAGCTTCTTCTCGGGGAAAAGCCTCCTCCAGGTGGTGAAGGTAATTTGTCTTCTCTATCACCTCCGAGGCCAACTTCTCGGGCAAAAGCTCCCCAGCTTTTTTCTTGAAGGATTCCGCCAATTTTCCGAAGTCGGCCAGCTTCTTCTTGACGTTCTGGGAGAGTTCCGGATTATCCTCCGAGAGTATCAGAGCCTCGTAAAAGGAGATCTTCTCACTATCAGCCCATTTCTGTAACTTGGATATGGTCTGCGGCCCGATTCCCCGTTTGGGGACATTGATGATTCTTAAGAGGCTGACACTATCACTGGGATTGACAATCACTCGGAGATAAGCGAGAACATCTTTGATCTCCATCCTCTCGTAGAATCTGACGCCGCCCACGATCTCGTAAGGAATTCCGGTGCGCCTTAAAGCCTCCTCTAAGGAGCGCGACTGGGCGTTGGTGCGATAGAGAATCACAAAATCGGAGAGCGTCAAAAAATCGGTGCTGCGCAATCCGGAGAGCTTCTCCACTACTGCGATGGCCTCCCGGCTCTCATCTTCAGTCGGCAGAATGGTGAGCTTCTCGCCGACCTCACCTTCAGTCCAGAGCTTTTTTGGGCTGCGACCGACATTTTTCACCACCACCGCGGAGGCCGCCGTAAGGATGGTCTGGGTGGAGCGGTAGTTCTGCTCCAACCTGACAACCTTAGCCCCCGGGAAGTCTTTCTCGAAGTTGAGGATATTAGAGATATCGGCGCCCCTCCAGCCGTAGATAGACTGATCGTCGTCCCCGACCACACAGAGGTTTTTGTGTTCCGCCGCCAGGAGGTTGACCAACACGTACTGGGCGTGATTGGTGTCCTGATACTCGTCCACCAGGATGTGCAGAAATCTCTGGCGGTATTTGTCCAAGATCTCCGAAAACTTCCTGAAAAGCTCCACCGCCTTCATTATAAGGTCATCGAAGTCGAGAGCGTTGGAGGCCAGCAACTCTTCCTGATATCTCTCGTAAACTCTGGCAACGTTTCTCTCGATCAGATTGGAGGCCGAGCTCTTGTATTCGTCCGGATAGATCAGGCGGTCCTTGGCGCGTGAGATTTTGACGGCACAAATCCCGGGAGCGGGATTGGCATCCTGCATGCCCAATTCCTTGTAGCATCTCTTAATCAAAGAGAGACTGTCGTCCTGGTCGTAGATGCTGAAATTCTTTTTGTATCCCAACACTTCCCCGTCGAACCTCAAGATGCGGGCGCACAGAGAGTGAAAAGTGGAAACCCACAAGCCCTGGAACTGCCGACCCAGGAGCTTTTCCAGTCTCTGGTTCATCTCGCCGGCGGCTTTGTTCGTGAAGGTCACTGCCAGGATGTTGTAGGGATCAACTCTCAGTGTTTCTACCAGGTGTGCAATTCGATTGGTCAGGACCCTAGTTTTCCCGGAGCCTGCGCCGGCAAAGATCAGAAGCGGTCCCTGAGGATGTGTGACGGCCTCGTATTGGGCGGGATTCAGCTGATTCTTCAGATTCTGCGCGAAGTCTAGTTTATCCATGCAGAAGCTCTAATAAACTTCAAGGATGATTTTGTCAAGAGGATTCGAACGCAGGCAACGCAGTGAGCTTAGAGGTGTCTACCCTGGTAATTGTAACGAGAGGGATTTTGTGTAAACTGTAATCAGAGGCTATGACTCACAGCAGATGAAGCAGATGAAACGGAGCAGCATTTGCTTAATCTGTTTAATCTGGTGTGAAACTTACTTCACCAGCATCATCCTCCTGGTCTCGGTGAAATCACCGGCGGTCAACTTGTAGAAGTAAAGGCCGGAGGAGACCTCAGAAGCATCCCACACAACTGACTTGTACCCTATCTGCTGTTTGCTGTCTACTAATGTCGCCACCTTCTGCCCGAGGAGATTGCAAACCTCTAGCTTCACATGAGCATTAACCGGCAATTGGTAGTTAATCCTCGTGGTAGCGTTGAAGGGATTAGGATAATTCTGGAAGAGGGCATAATCAGCGGGAAGATTACCCTCTGCCCACTCCCCGGTCACACCTGTATACTCACTCTTAGCGAAATAAAAATATGAGGAGTCTATTATGGTGCCGGGATACTGGCCAACATAAGCGACAAATACGTAGTCTCCTTCAGGTGCAACCTCAGGAACATGGCGACTGATCTGGTTCAGGCCGAGGCTATCAGTGGGAACCCTGACGTTATAGAGGTCCAATGGACCGTACCGCCCTATCTCCGGAGCGAAGAGATAACTCCAAATGTCAACCCTGCCCGCTTGGCCGGAGAAATTGAAAACCCAACCATCGAACGACAGCTCTCCACCTTGACGAGGGATGACAATCGGGGTGTCATGAGGATACAGCTCCACAATCCCCACGACATCCTGATTGAAGTAGAAAGCACCCATATCGGAGCGTGTCCCGTCTGGGTCAAGCGAATCGGGCACACCAGCGTCAATGCAAGGGGAATGCCACCTGAGTTGGAAATCTTCTCTCTCCGGACCGACAAAAATAGGGTCAGCATCAATGTTGCCCTCTCCCGGCCAACCTCCTTCAACATCGCAATACGTGACAGTTGCACCACTGCCCTCCCACATACGGATCTGGAAACGACGATTTCCCCATACGATGCTATTTGTTACTGTGACAGAGGAATACCAACAGAGAATGCCGTCATCGGAGTTAGCACTTATGGTACTGCTTACAACCGTTGGCGCGGAGTAGTCGACACAGTAAATGCCCACGTTACTGTTGTGGCTGATGACATTATTCGTGATGAGCGGGTAGGCCCCCCAGCACATAATCCCACCACCACCTCCGCGCGCCGAGTTGGCCTTGATTACATTCGCAATTATCACTGGACTTGAGTACTCACAGTAGATCCCGCCGCCATGCGAGCTGGCAGAGTTGCCGACGATTATGTTTCCAGTGATCGTCCCGCCACAGGAGGAAATCCCACCGCCGGAACTGCCCCGATTGTCGCTGATGATGTTGTTCTCTATCACAGCGCCAGCACTCCCACCTGCGATTGCGCCCCCGCCCATGGAGGCTGTATTCCCTGTAATGGTATTACAGCGTATTGTCGGAGCGGAGTGCGAGCAAAAAACCGCACCGCCTGGTCCCCAGTGATCCGCGGCTGAGTTGCGTCTGATGTTGCTGTGGGTTATGGTTGGGCTTGAGTAATAGCAGTAGACTGCGCCACCACATGCATCCGGGTCCGGCCATTCTCCACTGGCTTTTCCATATTCTAACCGACAATAGCTTATCTGGGAGTTACTATCGGCATAGATGAAGCGTATCCCGTGCCAGCCGGTAGCAGTGTCCTCAGTCGTGAAGAAAATGGAATCCGTCTCTGTCCCAATTGCCAGAAGCATCGCGAGGCTGTCGACGATGAACTTGTAGTGCCCTTTGAAATCGACCAGAATCCCCGGCTCAATCACCAGAGTTGAACCCGATGGCACCCGAACCTCTCCGATAACATTATAAGGGCTATTCTCCCTCGTCCAGGTGCCCCAGACATCGCCTTCGACGTCGGTAGCATTAGCAGTCAACGGAAGGAACACGACTGCTGCCAAAAGAGTTGCCAAAAAAGCGCGCATCGCTACCCCCTCGCTTTACATCTACATAGCCTAATGACTACACGTCCTTCAAAAGTAATTATAGCTTGTATTGACAGGATGTCAAGAGAAAACGGAGAGGGACAAGCCCCCCCTGTGGGCTTATGGTTGCTTCAGGAGAACCCCGTGGCAGAGGGCACTGGACTACCTCTCGGTGAGGGCGGAGTAGGAAGTGTCAATAAAGATAGATCGTTCCAATCTTGAGCAACCCCTGATTGAGCTTTATCTCCTGGTCATCCCCGAGGTAGAAATCCATTCTCGCCTTGGACAACAGGTACTCACCCTGGACTATCAATCCCCAGCGGGGCGAGAACTTATAGACTCCACCAGCGACAAATCCGGCTCCGAAGGCTATCTTGGTTCGGCGGGCACTGCTGCCGCCATAAGGGTAACCGTCTACCGCCACATCTATAAGCTCATCAAGGTAAAACGATGCGAGTCCGATTCCAGCCCCCAAGAAGGGCCAGAAGCGTGTCTCCACCTTGAGGGTCGGATTCAAAAGGAAGTTCAGCCCGAATGTAGCTCCCCCAAACCTCAGCTCCTGACGGTGGCTGACAGTGTCACCTCGGTCATTGACATAATTGAAACTCGCCTCGGTCTGGAAAGAATAGATGTTGACGCCAAACTGATAGCTGAAGTGCCGGGAGAGCGAAGCGCAAACCCCTAGACCCAAACAGAAGTTGGGACCGAAATCCTCAATCCGATCCGAAGAGCCCCAGGAGGCGAAGGTGTCATTCAGCCTGTCAGTGTAAGAGGAGACCGAAGGGCCGGCAATTGCCCCCAATTGGACCGTGACGTAGCGGAACTTCCCGGCTGCCGGAGATCGGCCCACCTCCGGGCGAGAGCGCCTCTGCCCGTAAGTCGGCTCAACCAACAGGAGCAGGAGAAGAAAAAGGCTCAAGTGGTTTCTTAAAGCAATTCCATGCACGTCACGTCTCTCTTTCTATTCGGTCACGCTCACCACGAAATCGATCTCGGTACCGTCATCGACCTCTATCCCCGGAATCAGAGATTGTGAGATTATGGTTTCGGGGAGAAATCTATCCTCCACCCGATAGGTTATGTGCCTGATTACAAGCCCCAACGTTTCAACCAACTTCAGACCTCGCTCCAGATCTTTGCCCACGAAATCCAGCACCAGAATAGTCCCGGTGTCGCTCTTGCGATTGACCACCAGGGAGACCTCGCTCTTCAAGTCCATCAGAGTTCCAGCGGGAGGCTGGGTCTCAATTACCACCCCCTCCGGCAAAGAATCATCCCAGGAGCTGAGAATCATTCCCTGAGCCAATCCCTTCTCCTGCAGGATCAGCTGTGCCTGCCTGAGCGCCAGCCCTCGCACTTCCGGGACCTCGGTAGTGGCTCTCCCCCGACTCACGATCACCTTTATGGTGCGTCCGGCCTTCGACACCGTCCCCGGCTCCGGAGATTGAAAGAGGACTTTTCCCATCGGCTTGTCGGGGCTGTATTCCTGGCCCGTGACCGCAAAGCCAAACCCTAAGTCTCTGACCCTGCGTTGGGCCGCCTCTCGCGATAGGCCAACCACGGTGGGGACAACTTCCTCTTTGCGGTGTCTGGTGATCGCCGGCATTATGAGGTTATCCAGGACGAGCACAACGATGAGAACTGAGACGCAGGCGACGGGGAGAAGAATGACCCATTTCATAAGAGGCCTTCCACCGGTTGCTTTGGCCCTTCTCCGAGATTTCGTGTATCTGTAAGACATCTCTTCAGCTCACCTCAAACGGGGTGAAGAATCTCTGACCTCTTCTCACAAAGAGTCCGGTGCGACAAACCTCCGAGAGTAGAACCTCCTCCGAGCTCATTTTTAAGCCGTCGGAGAGGATCTCCTGAACTCTGAGATAACCGCCCTCCCCAAGAGCGAGAGTCATATTGAGAAGGGTTCCGCTCTCCACTTTCAACGCCTCCAGAGTGAAAATATGAGGACGCCCCTCAATCTCTTCCACCTTCTCCTTTCTAGTCCTCTTCACCTGCAGACTTTCGGAATTCAGAATCGACTCGGTTTTCTTCAGGGCAACCTCCAAAGGAAAAGAGGTCTTCACCTGATAGCTGGCGGCATTGATGATCTTGCTCAGTGATTCGGCCCCGCTCCAGAGGAGATGGAATTCCTCCACCGAAAATCCGGGAGGCAAAGCCTGATTGAGACGCTCGAATATTTTCGGTTCGTAAGGAGCGGTCAACTGTATATCCAGGTATTCGGCCTCGGAGCTGAACCCCAGAGCCAGGGGGGGACCGTACGCAACTCTCTGGTGAGGGTGAAATCCATGAGAGTATGCCACCGGGATATCGGCACGTCTGATGGCTCTCTCGAAGACCCGCATGTTCTCCAGATGGGCGGTGTATTTAGCTTCCTCTCCCTTCGACCATTTCACCCGCAGTAAGCTCCGGGGGACACTTTGAGAATGGACCGGGCTCTTTCTCTTTCGAGACCTTCCGTAGGAGGAACTCGCCGGCACTTGAGATTCCGCCAGGCCAGAGTCTAAATCGGAAGCCGAGGCCTTTCGGTGACCGATTCTGAGAGGGACACCTTTGTGAGACTTCTCTCTCTCCTCCTTCAGGAAATCAGGCGGAACCCCCTTGTCGATATGTTGCCACGGTAAAGGCTCCTCCGGGCAACGGGACGAGGTGTAAACGTTTGGGTCTATCCCCACTTGCTCGAAAGCCCTCTTCCAGAACTCGTAGTTGAAGTGCTCGCTCCAGCTATCGAGCCTGGCTCCATTCCGGAAGGCAGACTCTATCACCCTGCCGAGCCTTCTATCTCCTCTGGATAGAACCCCCTCGAGAAAGGAGATCCGGGCATCCCGGAATTTGACCTCTAAGTTGCGCAACCGAAGCCTGCTGTGCAGAAATCGATTCTTTTCATCGATCTTCTCAACCGACGCTTGAGCCTCCCACTGGAAGGGAGTGTGAGGCTTGGGGGTGAAGGGAGAGATGGTGACGTTGACGCGGTTTCGACCTCTGTATCTTTTGCCGCAATCGACAACCTTTCGAACCAGATCCACAATTCCCAGGAGGTCATCTTCACTCTCGGTGGGGAGTCCGATCATGAAATAGAGTTTAACCAGGTTCCAACCGCTGCGGTAAGCAATCTCCACCGAGGAAAGCAGGTCCTCTTCGGTCACCTCCTTGTTTATGACCCCGCGCAGCCTCTCAGTTCCGGCTTCGGGAGCAAAGGTCAATCCGGTCTTCTTGCGTTTGGAGAGAGACTCCGCCAGCCGTGGAGAGAAAGTCCCCGGGGGCATCGAGGGCAGGGAGATGGAGACCTGTTGTGGAGACGCAATCTGTGTCAGTCTATCAACAAGTTCCTCCAATCTGCTGTAATCGGTGACGGAAAGAGAAAGAAGCGAGAGCTCCTCCCAACCGCAGGATCTGATGCCCGATTGAGCTTCTGAGACGATATCCTCCAACGGCCGCTCCCTTTTGGGACGATAAGTGTAGCCCGCCTGACAGAAGCGACAGCCCCGAACGCAACCTCGCATTATCTCAATCGTCAACCGGTCGTGCACCGTCTCCACGAAAGGGACAAGAGGTTTTTCAGGATAGTATTCGCTTCTAAGCTTGGACACCGTGCGGAATCTGACCTTCTGCGGCAAATCTAAAACCAGGGGGATTAGCTCCTTGAAACTGCCGTTGGAATACCTCGCTTCGTAAAAGGAGGGGATATAGACGCCGGGAATGTTAGAGAGATTCAAAAGGGTTTCGCGCCGGTTTAGCCCCTTCTCCTTTGCGGATTTGACCGTATCAATTATCTCGGTCACAGCCTCCTCACCATCTCCGATGACAAATAGGTCGAAGAAGTCAGCCATCGGTTCCGGGTTGGCGACCGAGCCTCCACCGGCGATGACCAGCGGGTGAGTTTCGTCTCGCTCTGAAGCTCTCAGAGGAATACCCGACAGATCCAGGAGGTTTAACGCCCCGGTGTAGTTCAGTTCATAGGTGAGCGAGATCCCCACGATGTCAAATTCCCGCAAGAGGGTACGAGACTCCAGCGAGAAAAGCGGAATCTTTTTGTCTCGGAGGATTTTCTCGCAGTCCGGGTGAGGACAGAAAACCCGTTCGCATAAAGCCTCCGGGTGCTGATTGATTATATGATAGAGAATTGAGAGCCCAAGATAGGACATCCCGATCTCATAGACGTCGGGAAAGGTCAGAGCGAATTTGATCTTCCCGGAGTGGTCTTTCTTTATAGCGTGGAGCTCGTTTCCTATATAGCGCCCCGGCTTCTCGACGAAGGGGAGGAGCTCCTTTTCTATTCTATGACCGATTACGGCTTCCAAGTCTGCCCTCTCAAACGAAAAATACCACCTTGCCCACCGATTTGTGAAAATAATAGCTCCTCTGAGCGTAGTCAAATGAAACCTCGACAACAACCGTATCGTTGCGCTGTGAAGCGCGGCCCATTCGGTATCGGAGACACCCTCAGTTGCGTCAAGACCGAAGTCCCCGCCTCAGGCGGGGACGTGTCCTGACGCCAAAGAATAGCCGGGGCATTCCTGCCCCGGAACCCACCTGTTGGTCATGGATGCCCTCATCCGTGACCCTTTAGGTATCGGACGAGGGCGTCCGATACCAACAGAGGAGATTCACAGCAGATTAAGCAGATTGGGCACCCGCAGGGCGGTGAATTCATCACCGCCTTTTCTTTCGCGACTCTTGCCGGGCTAGAAAGCCCGGCCTATTCACAATGAACCATGAACCACCGACGAAGTCGGTAAGGCTTGACATCGTTTCAAAATCTCCCTTATATTGACTTTCCCTTGAAACTATAACAAGGAAGAGGACAGTTTGGAGGAACTAAGAGACCATCTCAGACACCGAAGGGAGAAGCTCCAGAAGCTGAAAGAGCTGGGGATAAATCCGTATCCTTATAAGTTCGAGAAGACCCACGACAGCCGCGAGATTCTAAGCAATTTCGAAGCTTTGGAGGGTTCTAAGCAGAGGGTGAAAGTCGCGGGCAGGATGGTGAGTTGCAGACCCCACGGCAAGACCATCTTCGCTCACCTTCAGGACGGCCACGGAAAAATCCAGATCTATCTGAGAAAGGATGATCTCGGGGAGGAGAAGTTCAAGCTTTTCGAGCTTACAGACCTCGGGGATTTCCTGGGCGTCACCGGGGAGGTCTTCAAGACTAAAGCCGGGGAGGTGACGGTCATGGTCTCAGACTGGCAATTTCTCACCAAATCGCTTCAACCCCTGCCGGAGAAGTGGCACGGTCTGGCGGACAAGGAGCTGCGCTACCGCAAAAGATACTTAGACCTCATTGCCAACGACGAAGTGAGAGAGGTTTTCATAAGGCGGAACCGGATTATATCCACCATTCGCAGCTTCCTCGATTCGAGGGGCTTCTTAGAGGTCGAGACCCCGATTCTGCAACCCCTTTACGGAGGTGCTTTTGCGGAGCCGTTTGAAACACATCACAACGCTTTAGACATGAAGCTCTATCTGCGGATCGCTGACGAGCTTTACTTAAAAAGACTTCTGGTCGGCGGCTACGAGAGGGTCTATGAGTTCTGCAAGGATTTTAGAAACGAGGGGCTGGATCGCTTTCACAATCCCGAGTTCTCCATGGTGGAACTCTACCAGGCTTACGCCGATTATAACGATATAATGGAACTTCTCGAGGGGATGTTGGTAAAGGTTGCTGAGGAGGTTTTGGGAACGACCAGTTTTCAATACCGGGAACACCAAGTAGATCTTTCGCCTCCGTTTAAGCGAATGCCCTTCTTCGACGCCATCGAACAGGCAACTGGCATCAAGGCTAAGAACCTGAGCCTCGAGGAATTGAAGAGAGCCGCCGAAGAGGCCGGAGTCGATACCGAGCAGAAGAAAACCTGGGGGAAGATGTTAGAAACAATCTTCGACAGCCTGGTGCAACCGACTTTAATCCGGCCCACCTTCATCATCGACTATCCGGTGGAGCTCTCCCCGCTGGCGAAGAGGAATCGCCAGGATGAGAGCGTCAGCGAACGCTTCGAGCTTTTCATTGCGACGCTGGAGATCGGAAACGCCTTCTCGGAGCTGAATGACCCTTTGGAGCAGAGGGCCCGTTTGGAACAGCAGAGAGAGTTGAGCGGAACCGATGAGGCTTTGGATGAGGATTTCATTCAGGCTTTAGAGGTGGGGATGCCCCCCTGTGGCGGGCTCGGATTTGGGGTAGACCGCCTGGTGATGCTTTTCACCAACAGCCGCTCCATTCGCGATGTCATCTTCTTCCCCACCATGCGTCCCGAAAGCAGAAGTTGACCTCCCATGGGTTACGAGCTCTTCATCGCCAAAAGGTATCTGCGCTCGAAGCGAAAGAACCGCTTCGTCTCGGTGATAACGGCCATCTCCGCCGGGGGAGTGTTAATCGGCGTGGCGGCGCTCATAATCGTCCTCTCGGTGATGAACGGCTTCGAGTCGGAGGTGAGGTCCCGAATCATCGGGACCACCGCCCACATAACCGTCAGCAGCTTCCAGAAGGAGGGGCTTTCGGACTATCAGGACCTCCTCGCTGAAATCGAGTCTCTCCCGGAGGTGATAGCGGCCTCCCCGACTATTCAATACAAGGTTGCGGTCGCCTCCAAGACCGCCTCCGACGGAATCGTCCTGAGGGGGATCGACCCCGAGCTTGAATCCAGGGTCACGGAACTGGACAGAAATCTGGTATACGGTGACCTCAGCTTCGAGAGCAGCAAAAGTCGCGGCATAATTCTGGGAAGAGATCTGGCGGATCATTTGGGAGTCACGATCGGTGAGCAATTGACCGTCTTTTCGCTCAGGGAACCGGAGATCGCCATGACCGGGCTTATGCCCAAAATCTCCCGTTTCACCGTGAGCGGTCTTTTCCAGACCGGGATGTATGAGTACGATGCCACTCTGGGATACATCTCCCTTCAGGATGCCCAGAAGCTCTTCAACATGGGCGCGACCGTCTCGGCCATCGGGGTTAAGATCAAGGATGTATATTCTGCCAGAAGGGTCGCCAGACAGATCGAGCAGAAGATCGGCTACCCTTACTATGCCATGGACTGGATGAGCCTCCACAAAAACCTCTTCTCCTGGATGACCCTGGAGAAGTGGGCGATGTTTCTGACCCTCTCTCTGATCGTGGCGGTGGCGGCCTTCAACATCATCAGCGCCCTGATCATGGCGGTCACCGAAAAGAGGAGGGATATCGGCATCTTGAAATCGATGGGGGCCACCTCCGGGGGCATCATGAGGATATTCATACTGCAGGGGATTGTGGCCGGAGTTGTGGGAACTGTCTCAGGAGGCCTTGTGGGCCTGGGGCTCTGCTATCTTCAGGAGAAATTTAGAATAATCTCTTTGCCTGCGGAGATCTATTTTATCAGCTCTCTGCCGGTTCAGGTTCAAGCCCTCGATGTATTGTTGGTCAGCCTGGCGACTTTGGCCCTCACCTTTTTGGCGACCATCTATCCCGCCAGAAGGGCCGCCCGGCTCTCCCCGGTGGAGGTCATCCGATATGAGTAGGGAATGTTGTTCTTTTATGGAACTGCAAATGAGACTCAGCCGTTTACTACTTCTGGTGTGAGGTTCTACTCGGACGTCGGGAGGAGACATGGTGCCGTATCAACAATCGATATTATCTGCCGAAAATATCATTAGGAATTATCCAACTTCCGCCGGGGAACTGCGGGTTCTGCGCGGCTTGAATCTGAAAGTGGAGGAGGGTGAGATTGTGGCTCTGGTGGGTGCCTCCGGGGTGGGAAAAAGCACACTGCTTCACATCTTCGGTGCCTTGGACCGTCCCACCTCCGGTGTGGTCTATTATCGGGGGACGGACATCTTCTCTCTCTCCGATAAGAACCTGGCGCCTTTCAGGAACCGGGCGGTCGGTTTCATCTTCCAGTTCCACCACCTTCTGAGAGAGTTCAGCGCCCTGGAGAACGTTATGATGCCGGCTCTGATTGCCGGCACCAACAACGGCAAAGCTCAAAAACGCGCCAGCGAGCTATTGGAGAGGGTGGGATTAAACGAAAGGTTAAACCACCGTCCCGGAGAGCTCTCCGGGGGCGAACAGCAGAAGGTGGCGTTAGCCCGCGCCCTGGTCAACACTCCCCAGATAGTCCTGGCCGACGAGCCCTCCGGAAATCTGGACAAAGAGGGTGGGGAGATGCTTTACAGTCTGTTTTTGGAATTGAACCGGGATATGGATCAGACTTTCATCATCGCCACTCACAACCTGGAGTTGGCGGGGAAGGCGAAGCGGGTTCTGAGATTGGAGGAGGGGGTTTTGAATTGAGCGACAGGCGGAGTCGCCTCCAGACAAGGGAACGCTCGAACCGGTTGACCTTGATCTGGAAAACAGTATATTAAATTCGAGGGATTATGCTCTGTCAAGATTGTAAAAAGAACGAGGCCAACATCTACTTCACCCAGGTGGTGGGGAATAAGAAGATCACCTTGAACCTCTGCCGGGAGTGCGCCGACAGGAGGGGGTTTCACAGCCCCCTGGAGAACGCTCCCTTCCCTTTGAAGGAGTTCATCTCTGGAATGATCGAAGAGCCTCAAAAGAAAAAAGAGCTCCAGCCGGAGTTGGCCTGTCCTCAGTGTCAGATGGGATTCGCCGATTTCAGCAAGAGGGGGAGGATCGGCTGCGGCAAATGCTACGAGACCTTCAGGCCCCAGCTCCGGGATCTGTTGAGGAAGATCCACGGCGCCAGCGAGCACAAGGGAAAAACCCCCCAGACCCGGACCGAGGAGCTGATCCCCCTTCGAGAGGAGAGACGGCTGCGAAGCGAACTGAAGCTGGCAATCGAAGATGAGAACTTCGAGTCGGCCGCCAAAATCAGGGACCATATAAAGGAACTGCTTGAGGGAAGGTGAATCCCGGATGTTCGAACAGATGCTGAAATCCGAAAGCGTGTGGCTCTCCGGGGAGGGGCCGGAACACGGCGTGGTCTTGAGCTCCCGGGTGAGGTTGGCTCGCAATGTTAAGGGGTTCGCTTACCCTCCCAACTCCAAGAGTGAGAGCAAAGGGGAAATTCTGGAGATAGTCAAAGCCGCCATCGAGAAGAGCAAGAGCCTCAAGGAGGGCAAGTTCTATTTCGCCAAGCCGATCGACGAGCTGGATCGCTCCTTTTTGATCGAGCGGCATCTGGTCTCCCCGGAGTTTTTGGGCGACAAAGCCAACCAGGGGATTTTCATCGGCGACGGGGAGAATATCTCCATAATGATCAACGAGGAGGACCACCTCCGAATTCAGTCGATTCAATCGGGACTCTCGGTGGAGTCCGCCTGTGAGCTGGCGGAGAGGGTTGACGAGGACTTGGGAAGGGTTTTGGAGTTTGACTTCGATCGGGAGTTCGGTTACCTGACCTCTTGCCCCACCAACGTCGGCACCGGGATGCGGGCCTCGGTCCTGATTCACCTGCCAGGTTTAGCATTGACCCGGGAGATGGACAACCTCATCTCGAGTATTACGAAATTTGGGCTGGCGGTTCGGGGTTTCTATGGAGAGGGCTCCGACGTCTTAGGGAACCTCTTCCAGGTCTCCAACCAGACCACCCTGGGTCGTTCCGAGGACGACATCATCGACAGCCTCCTCCGGGTCACCAAGCAGATGATCGAATACGAGGGGAAGGCCCGCGAGACTCTGCTGGCGGATGCCAAAGACCAGATAGAGGACAAGATCTGGCGTGCTTACGGGATTCTGAAGTACGCCCGGGTTTTGACCTCCGCGGAGGTGATGAACTTACTCTCGGCGGTCCGGCTGGGAATCGGGATGGGAATGATCAAGGAGCTGCCCGTCGCCTCCGTAAACAGCATGCTGCTTCTGACGCAGCCGGCGCACCTCCAGAAATACCTCCAGAGGAGGATGACCTCAAGCCAGAGGGACGAGGCTCGGGCAGAGTTGGTCAGGAAGATGTTTCAAAACGGTTCCGAAACCTTCTCTCAGGAGGAAACGTTATAAATAGGAGGGGCGGAGACGAGGTAAGAAAGCGGGAGAGTTAGATGAACGAGATGTTCACTGAAAGGGCCCGGCGCGGCATTGAGCTGGCACGCGAGGAGGCCGCCAGGCTCAGACACGATTACATTGGCACCGAGCATCTCCTCCTGGGGCTCTTGCGCTTGGGTGAGGGGAGGGCCATTGACATATTAACCAACATCGGAGTGGATTTGGGGGAGCTCCGGCAGTCGATCGAAGATGTGGTTCAACCCGCCGGCGGCACCATGACCCTGGGGCAGTTGCCGCTCACCGCCAGAGCTAAGAAAACCTTAGAGATCTCCGGGAACGAAGCTCGAGCCTTACGCTCCAAGGACATAGATACCGAACATATCCTTTTAGCGCTTCTCAAGGACGAAGAGGGCGTGGCCGCCCAGGTGCTGGCGATGTACGATCTCGACTACAAGGAAGTTTACGAGGAGCTGCGGAATATCTTAAGCGGCAGAAGCTCCAGCTATTCCCGCAAAAGAAAGAAGACCAAAACACCGGCCCTAGATCATTTCGGGAGAGATCTGACCGAGCTGGCCCAGCGGGGAACCTTGGATCCCATCATCGGCAGGGAAAACGAGATCGAGAGGGTCTCCCAAATTCTCTCCCGGCGCAAGAAAAACAATCCGGTCTTAATCGGCGAGCCGGGGGTGGGGAAGACCGCCATTGTGGAGGGCTTAGCACAGAAAATTGTCGAGGGGAAAGTTCCCCAAACCCTTGAGAACAGAAGGGTGGTCACCCTTGATATGGCCTCCATCGTGGCCGGAACCAAATACCGCGGCCAGTTCGAGGAGCGACTCAAGGCGGTGATAAACGAAATCATGAACTCCCAGGACGTGATAATCTTCATCGACGAGCTTCACACCATCGTGGGCGCCGGGGGTGCGGAGGGGTCGCTGGACGCCTCCAATATCTTCAAGCCGGCCTTGTCTCGAGGGGAGCTGCAGTGCATCGGAGCCACCACCCTGAATGAGTATCGCAAGTACATCGAGAAGGATGGGGCCTTAGAGCGCAGATTCCAGACCGTGATGGTGGACCCACCCTCCAGCGAGGACACCATCGCCATCCTGAAGGGATTGAAGTCTCGCTACGAGGAACATCACAAGGTGATAATAACCGAGGAGGCCATCGAGGCCGCCGTCAGGCTCTCCGACCGTTACATCTCCGGGAAGTTTCAGCCCGATAAGGCCATTGACGCCATCGACGAGACCGGGAGTCGGGCCCACCTTGCAGCTTACACCAAGCCGGAGGATTTCGGCGAGATCGAGGCCGAAATCGCCGAGATCGGCAAGCACAAAGACCAGGCGGTGAAAAACCAGGAGTTCGAGAAGGCGGCGCAGTTGCGAGACGAGTTGAAGTTCAAGAGGACCGAGCTGGAGCAGAAGAGGAGGCAGTGGGAGGAGAAGAGGGACAAGGAGCGAGTGGAGATCGGATCCGAGGAGATCGCCACCGTGGTCTCGAAGATGACCGGCATTCCCCTCTTCAAACTGGAGGAGGCCGAATCCCGGAAACTCCTGCGAATGGAGGAAGAGCTGAACAAGAGAGTGGTCGGTCAAGCGGAGGCGATTGCCGCCATCTCCAAGGCGATCCGCAGGACCCGCGCCGGCCTGAAAGACCCCAGCCGACCCATCGGCTCCTTCATCTTTCTGGGGCCCACCGGAGTTGGAAAGACCGAACTCGGCAAGGCCCTGGCCGCCTTCCTGTTCGAGGACGAAGACAGCCTGGCGAGAATCGATATGTCCGAGTATATGGAGAAATTCTCGGTCTCCCGTCTGATCGGGGCTCCCCCCGGATATGTCGGCTACGAGGAGGGGGGCCAGCTCACTGAGAAGGTTCGCCGCAAGCCTTACTCTGTGGTTCTGTTGGACGAGATCGAGAAGGCCCATCCGGAGGTCTTCAATATCCTGTTGCAGATGCTGGACGAGGGGCAGTTGACCGACAGCTTCGGGCGGCGGGTCGATTTCAGAAACACCGTGGTGATTATGACCTCCAATATGGGAACCAGAGAGATCGGGGGCATCAAGGGGATGGGCTTCGTCAAGCAGAGCCAGGACACAACCTACGACCAGATGAAATCCAAGATCATGGAGGTGTTGAAGAAGACCTTCAACCCGGAACTTTTGAATCGCATCGATGAGACCATCATCTTCAGGCCCCTGGGAAAAGAGGAGGTCAAGCTGATCATCGACATTCTGCTGGAGGATATCGTCAAGCGGCTCAAAGACAAACAGATCACCTTCAGCCTGACCAAATCTGCGAGGGAGTTCCTCTCGGAGAAAGGTTACGACCCCAACTTCGGAGCCAGACCTCTGAAGAGAGCCCTGCAAAGGTATCTGGAGGATCCCCTGGCGGAGGAGATCCTAAAAGGCGAGATCCCCAGCAACTGTCACGTAATCGTCGAAAAAGCGGAGGCAGAAGATAGGCTCTCTTTTGAGGCCGATACAAATGGGGAGAAGCTGACCGAGGAAAGACAGAGATCTATGGCATAGACAGCAACTCCGGTTAGAGACCTCGAAGGAAGACTTTTCGCTTGACAGCCCCGAGGGGCATTTCTATTTTGGTGCAATTGTGAAACTGTTCACAAACGGAACTTCACAGCATGCTTATGTATAGAAGCAAAAGGATTTCGGATTCAACCATCCATCGTCTCTCCCTCTACTACCGCAGCCTCTCGGAGCTGGAGAAGAGTGGACACCAAACGGTTTGCTCCAAAGAGCTGGGGAAAAGGGAGAAGCTGACTCCGGCACAGGTCCGGAAAGACCTCTCCTTTTTCGGAAGCTTCGGCACCCGGGGACTGGGTTATCCGGTGAGGGAGCTGAAAGACAAGATCGCTGAAATCTTGGGGATAAATCGCTCCTGGAATGTCGCCATTGTTGGGGTGGGGAATATCGGCTCCGCCCTCATCGCCTACAAGGAGTTTCAAAAGCAGGGTTTTCACATAAAGCTGGCCTTCGACAACGACCAGAGGAAGATCGGCTCTCGCCATAAGGGGATTGTCATCTCCGACGTCAAGGACCTTAAGCCCCTTCTGCGAAAGGACGGTATTCAAATGGTCATCGTGGCAGTTCCGGCTCGCTGTGCCC
>JAUWHO010000053.1 GCA_030605835.1 Candidatus Zixiibacteriota bacterium
GCAAAAGTCCGGATCGGGAATACACCGGACATTCCGGAGCCCCATCATACTGGTCAACGAACCGAAACACCTGGATGATAGTGGACTACTTCGGACCTGACGGATTGGGATACATTCCGGAGGTCCCCTCTCATTTGACAGACTGGACCGGGAGCGCCACCGGCATCAACAACCGCATCAACAGCGGCACTTTCCTGGTGCAGCACCGTGATCACGGCGGAGTCGACGGATGGTCCCACCCCAGGTATCAGATACCAGACCTCAACGGGTTGCACAACGACATGTACCCCTTTGTCTTCTCCATGAACTGCCTGACCGGGAAGTTCAACCATTACAGCCAGTGCTTCGCGGAGGCATTCCACCGCGAGCCGCAGCGTGCCTTGGGTGTCGTAGCGGCCAGCGACGTGTCCTACTCCTTTGTGAACGACACTTACACCTGGGGGATATACGACGCCCTCTGGCCCAACTTCGACCCCGGGTACGGCTACAACCCCGTGGGAGCAAAGCCCCTTCAGACCTGCTTCGCCAACGCCTACGGCAAGCACTATCTGGAGGCTTCAAACTGGCCCTACAACTCCGGGAGCAAGGACATTACTTATCATCTCTTCCATCACCACGGAGATGCTTTCACCGACCTCTACTCGGAGGTGCCGCAGGATCTCACCGTCTCTCACGATCCCACACTGCTGCCCGGCGCCACTGAATTCACCGTGACCGCCAATGTTGGCGCTCTTATCGGACTGACCGTGGACGGCGAGATCATCGGCGTGGGCGAGGGTACCGGTTCACCGGTCTCGATACAGATTGAACCGCAGTCGCCCGGCGCAACCATGATCGTCACCGTCACTTTGGCGAACTATTATCGCTACGAGCAAGCTGTCCCCGTTGGAGGGCTTGCTATGACCATGGAGTTGCAGCCGGACGATCCCCCGGTTGTCGTTCCCCGGGGTGGTTCCTTCGGCTTCACCGGCACCGTCACCAACAACACCGACGAGGTCCAATATGTCGACATCTGGACAATAGCGTATGTCCCCGGAATCGGAATGTATGGGCCTCTGAAGCAGTTCGTCAATTTGAGATTTGACCCCCATCAAAGCCGCGAAGCTCACTTCTACCAGCGGGTCTCCAACTCAGCTCCCATTTCGGACGAGTACTTCTATTGTGGCTACGTGGGTGACTATCCCTCAGTGACTGACTCCTCCTGCTTCCCGTTCGAGGTTATCACCGGCGCCTTGGCTAAAGCCGGTCAGAGCGGCTGGGTTCTGACAGGTTCCTTTCTGGAGGGAGATTTGGCTGACCTCCCCTCTGACTTTGCTCTGATGAAGAACTATCCAAACCCCTTCAACGCTCAGACGGTGATTGAGTATCAGTTACCGGAGACCAGCAACGTCAAGCTGGAGGTTTACAACCTCCTTGGCAGTAAGGTTGCGACCTTGGCTAATGGAGAGCAACAGGCCGGTTACAAATCTGTAACCTGGGATGCCTCCGACGTCTCTTCTGGGATCTACTTCTACAAGCTCAATGCTGGTGAATACACCGAGACGATGAGGATGATACTAGTCAAGTAATTCACTTGACAGGGGACTAATAGCGCCTGGGTTTCTCCCCGGGCGCTTTTTTTGTTAAGTCGTTTTCGGGAGTTGCCCACGATGTGCAAAGGAGAATGAGGAGGAAAAGTGTTATACAAATTCTTTTCATCACCTAATGTGACAAGATTATTAATTTTAGCGGTTCTGTCTCTTCCTCATCATCAGCGCAGTCTTCTCCTTCAGTTCGAAATACTCGGCTATATTGGGGACATTCTTGGCGATGTTTTCCTTTACTCTTTCCGCTTTGTCAACATCCACACCCAGTCGTATCATGGCTTCACAATATGTAAAAGTGACTATAGGAGAAGTTCTCGGTGTTGACTTGAGAAGCTCCTGCAGGATCCCGGCGCTTTCTTCAAGCCGCCCCTGGAAGAGGCGGAGGAGACCGAGCTGGAACGAGGCTTCCGGCATGCCCTTTCGGATTGCGAGAGACCGGAGCAGGTATTCTTCCGCTTTCTCGAAATCTCCTTTCTCCATGACGATCCGCCCCAGGTCGAAAAGGGCCATCGGGTGATTCGGTTTCCTGTCAAGGGCTTTCTGGACCTTTTCTGTAATTTGCTCCGAAAAGTTAAGGTTATGACGCACGTCCTGGTTGTCGGGGCAAAAGAGGAGAGCTTTTCGCTGGGCGATCTCTGATTCGAAGGGCCCGGTTGGGTACCAGGTCTCAATCTGGCCGCGCATCATCCAGCGGGAGCCTTGGTCGTACGCATTGAGCTTATTCCTGACCTGCTCGCTCAGGGGTCGTTCCTCGAGCAAGGAAAGAACGTCCTCTTTCAGGTTGACAAGCTCGTTAATTATGGCTCTCTCTTCACGAATGCTTTCGCGCGCAAATTCAACAAGTGGCTTATCGTCTGTGTTAAGCAGGGATTTGGCCAGATAGTCGTGGAGTTCTTCATTGCCGAACATGTAACGTGTGAGGAACACAAAAGGATCCTCGAGGTTGGAGTCTCTGAGATCGGCGGCCACTTCGTCCTGACCCGTCCGTTCCTGCCAGTTGTCGAAGTTGATCTCGAGCGGTTTCATTGATCCGATAAGGCAGAAGTGCTGGGGATTGCAGTACCACAGGGTGGAGTAAGGGAAGACCTCGGTGAAACTCCGGCACAGCATCCGCCATTCCACGTCAGCTAATGCGTTCTGGGTCATCCAAGCACAAATAATACCGTTGGATGTCATCTTTTCCCGGCACATCCGGTAAAAGTCCACGGTGTACAGGTTGGCGGAGTAACGCGGGTGGATCGCGTTAAAGGAAATCACGTCATACGTCTCCCTTGAACCAAGAATATAGTTGCGGCCATCGCCCTGGATGAATTTGAGCTTCGGGTGATCTAAAACGCCGTGGTTGACCTCCTCGAACCAGTGGGCGGTTTCCTTCTCATCTCTCAGTAATTCGACTACATCTACGCGCTTCACATCGTTGTATTGACAGCACCCCCACACCGTCGAACCCATGCCGAAACCGATGATTAGCACCTTCTTGGGATCGTCATGGAGCAGAACCGGCAGATGCGACAGCATTCGATGTACCTGCATATCCATGTAGTTTGTGGAAGCCGTGGAATGGCCGTTGATATTCAGCTCTCTGGGGCCGTTGGCCTTTTCGAGGACGGCGATTGACGCATCGGGCCCCTCGCGGAAGTAGCGCAGCGTGAATAAGCCGGGTTGTTCTTTGAAGATATGACTCAGCTTGATGACCGGCTGACCGGTGAATAGAACATTCACGAATACGAGCACTGCCAGCCCTGTTATGGCGAATACTCTAACCCGAAGCCGAGCCCGGCTTTTGTCTATGGCGACGATTAGGAGGAAAAGTCCGATAACCACGTAAAGCGACGCGGACAAGAGAATGCTGCTCTGGATGTTGCCCATGAGGGGCAGCATCACGAAACCTGCTCCAAGGGAACCAAAGATTGCTCCCGCGGTGTTGAGGGCGTAAAGTGTACCTGTTCCGCGACCGATCTCTTTCCGGTTGCCTACATAGATTCGGCAGACTAAGGGAAATGCAGCGCCCATAAGGAGTGTTGGCACCAGCATGATAAAGAAGGACTGAGAGAGCTTCTGTACAATTTGCCCCAGGAGGATATTACTGCTGGAGACAAGCCAGAATCCGGTATTACGGGTACCGTGGAGCAGGTCGAAAAGCGGGATGCTGAGGCTTGCCGTGACGCCGATCAGGATTTCGATCACAGCCAGGGTGAGGAGAGGTTTTTTGATCCTATCTGCGAACCGGGCCATGATGAGGCTGCCGACACCGATACCGGTTAGAAAGGCAGTGAGCATGGAGGTGAAGGCCCACGTATCTACGTTGACAAAGTACATGAGGCTTCGGGTCCAAAGTACTTCCAGGGCTAAGGCTGTGAACCCTGACAGTGCGAAGAGCCAGAGGACTGCCCGAATCTGGCGGGGTGAGTATTCGGTCGTTACTTCGATCGTCTTCTCTTTCTGGCGTTTAGTCTTTTTCTGGCGAATTTCTATCTCTTCCGGACGGGACCGCCCGGACAAGTAAAACCCTGAGAGAGCCACCGTCAGGTTAAGAATGGCCGCGGTGGTGAGGGTCATCCTTACCCCAAGGAGTTCGATGAGGAAAAAACCGGTGATGAAACAGCCGATCACAGCACCTAAGGTGTTGACTGCATACAGGGTGCCGATTTCCACACCGGAACGGTCGCGACCTCGCACAAGGTAGCGGCTCAGGGCCGGCAGAGTGCCGCCCATAAGCGTGGTGGGCACGATGAGGATCATAACGGCCAGGCCCAGACGCAGAGTCATCTGCCCGGCGAAAGACTCGGAAAGGAAAGGCCATGCCATCTTGTAAATTTCGTCGGAGAAGTCAATGAGGAAGGGAAGAATGAAAGCGTAGACGCCGACTGCGCCCTCCAGCCACGCATAGAGGCGAAAGCCGTTAGCTCCGGGACGGTCTACAATCCGGCCGAAGAACCAACTGCCGAGGGCCAAACCGCCCATATAGACACCCAGAACGGTGGCCACCGCATAGACTGTAGTTCCGAGCACAAGGGAGAACATACGGGTCCAGAGGACTTCGTAAATCAGCCCGCTGATACCGGAGAATAAGAAAAGGAGAATGACTACTGTGTGGTATGCAGGAAAACCCTGTGGTTTTTTTGCTGTCATGTCCGTTCCGTCAGGTAGAAACTGAAGTTATAGCGGGCTTTTTCTAAAGCGATGTACCTGTTTCCCCCTGTTTAGGTTGTACATTAAGCGGTATTTAAACAAAAAGGTTCAACTAAGTCCCGACCCTTAATGAGATCGTCTCGGTGCACCTTCCTTTCTCTCAGGTCTCGCGCTTATGCGACAAGAATGCCCGCACTCGTGGCCAAAATTAAGCTGTATTCGTAAACAGCCCAGAGTTTAACACATTTTCAGCAGGATGTCAAGAGAGAGTCATCTGCAGGCCAGAAATCGGCACTGTCAAGAATCTTGCCAAAAACTCCTTGACAAATAAAGAAGAAAAGTTAATTTTCTAAAGGACTGCTCTGACTACATCTTAAGGAGATTTGATCAAAAAACGCGTGAAGAGATGTTTTCTGCTTTGACTTCTTGGAAACCGACCTGATTAGGAATCAAACTTCAGGACTCTGTTAAGAGCACCCACCAGAAAAGAAGAGTTGACAACATGAATAGACGGCTTCCTCGTTTCTGCCGCCGGCTGTCGCCGTTGGCAGAGGCCACACTCTTTCTAAGGAGGTGATAACAATATCAGTGCATGAGTCTATTCATTTAGATGTGTGCACTGGAGTGATGGTGGAAGCATACTGTCAATTGATCTGGTTCCGGGCTGAACTTGTCCAGCCCTACGTGTAAACGACTAAGCAAGGAGAGAGAAAGATGAGAAAAGTATTACTGATGAGCTTGACTCTGGGTTTGCTTCTCGCCCTGATCATCCCGGTCTCATCCGTGGCGACTACCTCCCTAACGGAGGAGGCAACATTCCTGCGCCATACCGAAAGTGGCCCCATGCTGGTTCAAGGAGAAGGACTGCCCCAAACGGGCGCTACACCACTGCTACCCGATCCCTGGGTGGTTTGGTCGCGCTACCTGACGGACGCCATCTACAACACCACCTCCAACACCGTGGACGCCCACAGCTTCGCGGGGACCTATTTGAACCCGCCGAAAGAGGCAGCGCTGTACGCTTCCGATGGGGGTGGCATTCCGGAGTGGGCATACGGCGGCACCGAGTTTTACACCGACGCCGCCGATGCCGGTTTCACGCTTGCGGCTGTCGATGAGGATGGCGGCGGCGTCAACGTAATCAAGTGGACCGGCCCCGGCAACGGCACTCCGGACTGGGCCACCAGCTTTGCGGGATACGCTGTTACTTCCTACGGACCGATCGCAGTATCGGATGACGGTTCGACCATAGCCGTCGTAGCCACTCCGCCCGGCACTGACGCCCATCTGCTCTTGTTTGACGCCGGTTCAGGAACGCCTCTGATCGACTATGTGGCCTCCGGCCTGGGATTCCCCCGCTACGTGAAGATCAATGCAGATGGCCGCTACACCGCCTTTATCGCCCTGGCGACTCTGGTGGTCTTCGACCGCGACCTCTTAGCGGTCCGCGACCAGATATACATGGGAGCCAGCAACAGCGCCCTTGATATCTCCGGAGACGGGGACCTTCTGGCCTACGGCTGGACTTCCATGAGAGTCATGGAGTGGAACGGTTCCTCATACCAGCAATTATGGTCCTGGGCTACCGGAGGCTATTATGTGACCAGGATAGCAATATCCACCGATGGCAGCACCATTGTCTCTTGCTGGTACAATCTTGCGCACACGACCATCAAGGTGGTAGTTCACAGTCCCGATTCCTCTACCCCGCTCTGGATCTACGATTACCCCCATTCCAGTGGAACCTACCAGGAGGCCGCTTACGATGTCGACATCACCGATGACGGCACCTACTTCATAATTGGCAGTTGGGGTGATGCCGAGAATCTGAACCCGGAGGTGCATATCTTCCAGAGGGATGAGACCCCACATGTATATTACACCCTGGATATGCCGGGCTCCATGTTCTCGGTGGACATAGCCAGTGATGGCAGCTACGCCACCGCCTGCGGGAAGCATATCCATGCCAACGTATCCGGACGCGGTGGTGACATCGTCATGATCGACACCGATATCTCGGCATTATCGGATGTTTCAATCGAGATAGTCCCAGATACCATTCCGGTACGAGTACCTCAAGGTGAGCGCTTCGGCTTCACCGGAACTCTCAAGAACAACACCAATCAGCTTCAAGTCGTCGACGTCTGGACCATGGCTATGGGACCGCACTGGACGAAGCAGATCTGGGGACCGTTCAAGCAGTTCTATAATGTGGAGCTCGCAGCTGGCGACAGTCTCGGCGGTCACTTCTATCAGCGGGTTCCCATTCTGGCGCCCCTGGGGTGGTACGACTACATCGCATACTGCGGAGACTATCCTTCAACCATTATTGATTCCTGCTTCTTCGAGATCGAGGTCATGCCGGCCGCTTTGGCCAGAGGTGAGGCCCCGGATTGGGTTCTCACGGGGTCATTTAGCCAGATTGAAAACTTCGTCAGCCTTCCCTGCGAGTTCGGGCTGATCGGCAATTATCCCAATCCATTCAACGCCGCCACCACCATCAACTACGAACTGCCAGTTGCGGGTCACGTCAAGGTCGAGGTCTACAACATTCTCGGTGAAAGAGTGGCAACCTTGCTTGACGAAAAGCAGGAGGCGGGTTACAAGTCTGTCAGCTGGGATGCCTCCGAGATTGCCTCTGGCATTTACTTTTACAAACTCACTGCTGGAGATTATACCGAGACGATGAGGATGATATTGGTCAAGTAATAGAGTTGTGCTCTCGAATGCCCACATTCGACAGCTTGCGTCAGATGAGGGCATCTGACGCCACTGCAGAAGCAATAGCGCTCGGGTTTCCCCCGGGCGCTTTTTTTGGTCAACGGCTCATCACTTCACCACAGCGGAAACCTTTGGGTTTCCACTTTCCTATATCCTCTCCCCTATCTCCTGTTCCTTACTTTGTAAAACGTACTCGAAGACCTCTTTCGCTTTCCGAGCGAGTCCGAAATTGTAAAGACAAATCCCATATCCAACCAGAGCGTCACGGCTTTTCGGAGAGATTTTCAGGGCCTCCCTGAAATAATCTAACGCCTTCTCATCTTCTCCCTTGCCGATTTTGACATACCCCAGGCCGGTCGACGCCTCGACATAGGTAAAATGCATATCTCTGGAGGTGAGAAACTCCGCTTCCGCCTTCAACACATTGCTGAGTCTGTAATGACACCACCCTGCGAGATTGTGCCAGGCGACCGATTTGGGGTCGACCCTAAGCCCTTTTGAGATTAGCCTCAAGGACTCCTCAATTCGGTTCTGGCGATAGAGATCCAAAGCCCGGCCATACGTTTCCCCAACCGTCTCAATCTTCCCTTTCTGTGAAAACGAAGTCTCAGTCGCAAAGTGAGCGAGTGGTATGATTAGTAAAAAGAGGAAAAACCAGAAGACGCTGATTCTTCTCACCTGCATTCCTCTCCTTTTCTCATTTTAACCGCAAGCTGTCCGACGGAGATGAGCTTCTGGCGGGTGGATTCAGATTGGACTTCTTTTAGACTTTTCAAAACACTTGCCTTGAAGCTTTGGCGTTCTTTTCTTGTAATATAATGATAGCGGACTTTCAGGAAAAGGCTCAACACTTCTTGTCCAAGACGTTCGAGGGTCCTTGAACCTTACGAGAAAATGAAGAGTCCAACGTTACAGCATTTCCAAAGGGTAGTCTGCTCTGCATTGACGCTTTTGCTCTTCCTGTTCTCAACTGCTCATTCAAGTGACAACCCCCTTCAGGAAATTTTGCGATTGTGTGAACTGGAACGCCTTCCCACCCAGGATGACTATCCCGATCACCCCGCGGTGGTGCTTTACGACTCCGGCGAGTTTTCGATCGAGCTGGAGAGAGGAGTGAGTCCCGATTTCAACACCGAGTTGAAGAAAAGACACATCCTGCTTATTCTCAACCCCCTGGGAAAGGACTACGGGAACTTGAAAATCTATTTCGGGCACAACAGCGAAATAACCGAATTCAAAGGCCGGGTGATCACACCCCAGGGAAAAGTGGTCAAGGTGGATAAGAAACAACTTCTGGAGGTCACTGCCTTTCCGGAGTTCTTCCTTTACTCCGACACCAAGGCGAAGGTGGCCGCTTTCCCAGAAGTTTTGGTGGGGTCGATAATAGATTACCAGTACACGAAAAGATACAAGAACCCCTTGGCCTGGGATACCTGGAATTTCCAGGGGGTTCTCCCAACGGTCAAGTCCATCTACACCTTGATACTGCCAAGAAGGTTCTTCCAGCCCGACCAATCCGGCAAATCCGACTGGTTTAAATGGAGGTACAAAACTTACGGAATCGAAGGGGAACCGCTCAAAGGCTCGATCCCGAAAGTCGCTCCCCCGGGAGAGGAGCGCTATATCACCCACACCTGGACTGCGAGAGATCTACCGGGCATTGAGCTTGAACCCTTCATGCCACCTCTTTCGCAGGTCAGAGCCAGAGTCATCTTCTCTGACGGGATCTCCGGCACCTGGAGGGAGATTGGCGACAAATACTATGAGCTAATCGAAAAACAACTAAGGTCTTCGGGGAATCTGTCCCAGAAGGTGTGGGAGCTGACCTCCGACACCGAGGACAAGCTCAAGAGGATGAAATCAATATACTACTTCGTTCGCGACAATATCCGCTACGTTGCCATCCACTTAGGCAGAGGCGGTTATGTGCCCCACTATCCACGGCAGGTTTTCGAGAACAAATACGGCGACTGCAAAGATGTATCCGCGCTTCTGGTCTCGATGCTGAAGGGGATCGGAATTGAGGCCCATCCCGCCCTCATCTGCACTAAGGATTACGGCTTCATCGACACCACCATCTGCTCCCTGGATCCATTCGATCACATGATCGTCTACCTCCCCGGAGAAGATGAACCGATCTGGCTCGATGCCACCTCCAAATTCGCGCCGTTCAACTTCCTCCCCTGGCAGGACAGAGAAGTTGAGGCCTTCGTTGTCCGACAAGATGGCGGCTCAGAGTTTGTGACCACCCCTTCGTCAGACAAAAGAGAAAACCTGAGCAAGAGGGTATTCAATCTCTCAATCAACGAAGAGGGTGACCTTACCTGCAAGGGCTTTTTGGAATACGGTGGAACCCGGATGGAGGAGGTACGCTCCGATTTCACATATGCTTCCCGGGAAGAGTCAGAGAAAGCCGCCAGGAGGTATCTCAACCAATGGTGTCCGGGGGCAACTCTGATCGACTTCAGACTGGAGAACTTCGACTCGCCGGAGGGAAACGTCAGAATCCGGCTCTCCTTCAGGGTGGAGAACTATGCCGATGATGTCGGCGTGGAGATGGTCTTTTTTCCTAATATCCTGAACCGCCTGGAATCGACCGCTCCCTTCTCCGAGGAGAAAAGGGAACACTATCTACATTTCTACAATCCCTATACCGAAATCGATACCCTGAGTTTCCTGCTCCCCAACGGCTATCAGGTTGAGAGCTACCCCTCTGCCAAAAACCTCAGTTGCAAATGCGGGCTTTTTCGTTCGAGCTGCCATGTTGTCGGCGACACTCTGAAGTATCACCGTTTCCTGCAGCAGGAGGAAGTCTACTTGGACCCCTATTACTACCCTGAGATAAAGGAATTCTTCGAGGCCATAAGCACCGCCGACAGGGAGATGGTACTCGTCAGAAAGAAGTAGAAATCTCCGTTTTTTGGGATTAAATTCTGGTCGTGGTCGAGCTCTCCGAATTAGAAAAAAAGGCTGAAACTGCCTGGCAGATGCTTTCCGACTGCTCCATCTGTCCGCGCCGATGCCACGTTAACCGTCTGCAGGGAGAAGTTGGGATTTGCAGGACCGCTGAGCTGCCGCTGGTTTCCAGCTACAACCTCCATTTCGGGGAGGAGCCTCCTATCTCCGGACACCGTGGGTCCGGAACGATATTTTTCGCCAACTGCAATTTGAGATGTCTTTACTGTCAGAATTATCCCATAAGCCAGATGGGAAACGGGGAGGTCACATCATTGGAAACATTGGCGGCGATGATGTTGGAATTGGAGAAGGCCAACGCCCACAACATAAACTTCGTCACTCCCACCCACGTGGTTGCGCAGATCTTGAAAGCTCTGCTTATCGCCAGGAAGAAGGGGCTGACTCTGCCGATAGTCTATAATAGCTCTGGATATGACTCTTTAGACACTCTGAAGCTGCTGGATGGGGTGGTGGAGATCTATATGCCAGACATGCGCTACGGAGAAAACCAGTCCGCTTCACGCTTCTCGGGCGTAAAAGACTACGTGGAGGTGAACCAAGCCGCCATCAAGGAGATGCACCGTCAGGTCGGGGATTTGGTTGTGGACGAAGACGGGGTAGCCACGAGGGGAGTCCTGATCCGCCATTTGGTTCTGCCCAGTGGCCTTTCAGGCAGCAAGAAGATCTTCGGCTTTCTGGCCAAGGAGGTCTCAAAAAACAGTTACGTCGGTCTGATGAGCCAGTATTTCCCGGCCTATGAGGCTCCAGACATAAAAGAGATTTGCAGAAGGGTGAATAGATCCGAATTCGGGCAGGTCAAGAGGTGGTTTTTCGAAGCCGGGCTCTCGAAAGGATATATCCAACCGGAGCCTCTTTATTGAAATCTGGTTGCAAAAGATGAGCTTTTGAGCTATCCTTTGAGTGCTTGTTGCATTTAGGAATCTGAAGCCGGGTTTCACACTATGCGAGCGATGCTTCCAGCAATTAGAAATGGCCTGAAACTCTCGTTGGCGTTACCAGTACTGTCTCTCTATTTTCTGTTGAATAGCACCTGCGTCTATTACAACACCTTCTATTACGCCGAGAAGTATTTTGAGCAAGCCGAAGAGAATCAGAAAAAGCGAGAAAAACAGGCCCAAGGGCAACAACAACCGCAATCATACCCACCCACCGGGAGGCAGTATCCTCAGAAGGGCTACGAAGAGGGCTACCAGAAAGGTTACCAGCCTCAGCCGCGAACCAGCTACAATCCCGACAGGGAACTGTATGAAAAGGCGATCAAGAAAGCCTCCAAAGTTCTGGCCTTCCATCCTAAGAGTAAATATGTCGACGATGCCCTGTACATAATTGGCAAATCCTATTACAGCATGGAGGAATATCAGAAGGCGGACCGGAAATTCAAAGAGCTGGTGGTCAACTTCCCGAAGAGCGAGTTTATTCCTAAAGCTTACTTTTACATGGGCATGAGCCACTTCCATCTGGAGGATTACGCTAAGGCCCAGGAGGCTTATGGCGAGGTCCTAAAGATCCCCAAGAAAAAAGAGTTGAAAGACCAGGCGAGCTTCATGTTAGCGGAGATAGCCTACAAAGAGCAGGACTATCCGAAGGCGATAAAGCTGTATCAGCAGATGCTGTCTCAGTATCGCAAGAGCGAAAAATCCGCCCAGGCACAACTTCAGATTGGAGAGTGCCATTTCCAGCTCGAAGATTACCAGGCCGCAGCCGCTGCCTTCGAGATCGTCGAGAAACATCACCCCGATACTGAAACCTACTACCTCGCCAAGTTTCGAAGGGGCGAAAGCCTCTATCTTTCTGGCAGACAGGAACCGGGGCTGGCTGTTTTTCAAAAACTCGGCGAGGATGAAAGGTACTTCCATCATCAGGCGGCGGTAAGGCTGAAGATCGCCGCCGGAGAACATCAGCTGGGAAGACAGGACCGGGCAATGAAAACGTATGAGGAGGTCATAGAGTCGCATCCCAGAACCGAGGAGTCGGCCCGGGCATACTACGAATTGGGGCGCATTTACCAGCTGGAGCTACTGGATTTGACCAGGGCCAAAGAGATGTTCGACAAGTGCAAGACGGAAAAGCCCTCCTCGGATGTGGCCAACGAGGCTCTGGCTCGCTCCGCAGAGATTGCCAAGCTCAAATCCTATCGAGAGCAGCTGGCCGACTCACTCGGTGAAGCCGGCGCCGAGACTCAGTTCCTGCTTGCGGAAGCCTTGCTTTTGGACATGGGGCAGCCCGACTCTGCCCTCCAGGAGTATATAGATCTGGTGGAAAGAGAACCAGAAAGCAATTATGCTCCCAAGGCCCTCTACGCCGCCGCATATATCTACAAGGAGCTCAAGGGAGACACCGCAGAGGCAGTAGACCTCTACCAGCGTATCGCCCAGGAGTACCCTTTAAGTGAGTACGCCCTGGTGGCCGCAGATTCCCTGGGGATAGAGTTGGCCATCGCTGACTCCCTCAACCTGGGCGCTCTCTTTGAACACGCCCAGGACTTGCTTTTTAACCGCGGAGAGCCCGATTCTGCGTTACTGCTGCTATTTGAAGTCGAGGCCCGTTTCCCCCAGAGCGAATATGCACCTCAAGCCGCTTTCACCCGCGCCTGGATTGTCGACACCTATCTCTTTCCTGAGGATTCCAGCGGAGTATATGCGTATCAGGAGATCGTCGACAAATATCCCGACACAGAATTTGCTCAGGCGGCAAGGAACCGCCTGGGTCTGACCAGGAAGACCTCCGATCTTGCGGCTGAGTACACCCTCATCGAAGGAGGAGACACCACCACCTTCAATCCCGAAGACACCACCACTTACAGCAAGCTCGGCTATCCCATGGCACCGGAGCCTCTCCGGGCAGGAGTCTTCGTCTATCCCGAGGAGCTGATCGACTATGAGTACAGGGGTAAAGTCCTCTTGAAGATATTCATTGACACCTTTGGCCAGGTTAAAGAGGCTGAGGTTTTAGGTTCCTCTGATTCCGATCTGATAGACCAGGCCGCCATCGATGCCGCCCTAAAGACCACCTTCGATTTCCACCGTATGGACCCGAAAGAGCTAAACGGCTATTTCCTCCATCAGGTGAAATTTGAGCCTCCGGAGCGCAAGGGCCCTCGCTATGAACCCGGGGTCGGTCCTTAAACTCAGGTGTTGACTCTGTGCCCTATCAACTTGATGCCACCGTTGCCGCGATCAGATCGATAGCTCCCTCCCTTTTCAGGATGACTCTTCATTGTCCTGCAATTGCGAGGAGCTCCCTTCCCGGAAATTTCGTTCATATCCTGACATCGAAAGCCGGAGAGCCTTTCTGGAGGCGGGCCTATTCGGTTCACGATACCGACACCACCAAAGGGATCTTCGAGATCATCTTCAAGGTCGTCGGGCGGGGAACGAGCTCGCTCTCCCGGATGAAAAAGGGCGACAAGCTCAATCTGCTGGGCCCACTGGGAAACAGCTTCACTCCTCCCCACAAAAAAAACATCGTAGCCTTGGTCGCCGGTGGAGTAGGCGTTCCCCCTCTCCACTTCTTTGCGAAGACTCTAGTGCAAAAAAAAAAGCTGCCGCCGCGGAACATTCTTTTCTACGTCGGAATGAGAACAAGAAGGGAGCATTTTGGCTTGCCCGAATTGCGAGGGATGAGACTCAACTTGTTTCCGGCAACCGATGACGGCAGCTTTGGCTACCGCGGTTTTGTAACCTCCTGTTTTGAGGAGGCGATGCAATCGACCTCTCTAGCTCTGGATGATTTGAACGTATAGACCTGTGGGCCCGAGGAGATGCTGAAAGAGATGGCGAGGCTCTCAGCCAAGTACAACATCCCTTGCGAGGCTTCTCTGGAAACGGCTATGCCCTGCGGGATCGGCGCTTGTATGGGATGCACAGTGAAGGTGAAGGGGACCCAAGGTCAGGAGAGTTTCAATCTCAAGCGTGTCTGTAAGGACGGGCCGGTATTTCCACTGGAGGAGATCATCTGGCATAACTGAGGCTCCTGCAACAATGTTCTCCAAGTTCACACAAGCAGCCCAGGCGAGACTTCAGCCACAAACTCACGCCTATCTCCTGCTGGTGCACGGACATTTAGGTTTTTTGGCAAACATCGAAGGGACTGAACCGAGTCTTGTTCAACCGGTAACTCAGGGATAGTAAAGGCCTTTGAGCGTTGATGTTATTCAAGACCTCCAGATCCGTCTCAATCCCCCGGCTCCCAAGGATTTCTAAAGAAAATGGAAAAAGAGTAGAAGCCGTCTATTAAAATTTGAAGAAAAATGCCGAAATGTAAAATATCTATTGACAAAATCTGTCAGGTGGACGATATTAGAGTTCCTGACACTTGCAATAGAATCCACCAAGGGGTATATCATGGAAGATATACGGAGGGTGGCGAGTATCCACGGACAAAATCCCTTGGAGGAACAAGCAAGATCTGCCGTTGTCGTTTGCTCGGATTTCGAGTTTCAGCCCCCCTCTCGAGACTCGGCAAGCGTACAACGGCTTTTTTTTACAACAAGAGCCAGCAAGCGGGGGCTGGCTGCGACAGAATGAAGTAAGGGAACGACCCAGCGGAAGACTATTTACCATTCACTATTGACTATTCACTACTCACCACTCGCCGAAGATTCCTGACACAGGCCAGGGGGTTACAGAGTATCTGCTCTCGGTGTGTGGCGAAAGGGGCTAGTCGGTCACCTCACTTCAAGAATGTCATTCTCATGGTCTCAGAGTAATTCCCGGCGGTAAGCCTGCAGAAGTATATTCCGCTTGTCTGCCCGGAGGCGTCCCAGATGAGGAAGTGCTTCCCGGCGCCCTTTTTTTCGTCCACCAGGGTGACCACTTTTCTGCCGAGGATGTCGAATAGCTCCAATCTGACCCTACTTGCGGTAGCGAGTTGATATTCGATGGTGGTTTCGAGATTGAACGGATTGGGATAGACTCTGGTGAGAGAAGTCAAAAAAGGAACCTCAGGAGCTCTCAGCGCCCAACCGTATAAAGTCCAGTCGAAGACCGCCGCTGCTTTGTCCCCTTCGATCTTGATTACCTCGAAATAGCTCGAATCCGCTACACTGTCTGGATAGATTCCGACATACCCGATGTAAAAGTAACTCCCCGCCGGAGCGCCTCCGGGAACGTTCTGGTCCAGACTATCCACACGAATGGTCTGATTCGGGTCCAGTCCAACCGGCTGCAGCTCTAACGGTCCGTAGTATTCGCCGCTCGGAAGCTTAGCCATTGACCACACCTGCCAACTCTGAGGCTCACCGGTCAAATTCTTGAGCTTGGCGCGGAAGAAGAACCTCCCTCCCTGTGGCGGAATCGTAACTGGGGGATCATACGGAGTGAGTGTTAAGTCCACCACCTCTGCAGAGGAGGAACGGATTTCAAAAGAGGCTGGAGTTATTTCCTGAGCCGATCCGGAACCGCCGACGACGGTGTACCGGACATGGCAGTTGGCGGAGGTCACCTCCGTCGGCCAGATTACCTGATGACGTCCGTTGTTCGGCAGATCTTCATCTATCAGATACCAGGGCCCGTCAGGTCCGGTGAGCGACAATTCCAACCTCACCGAGGTGGTCTCGCCGGAGGGAACAGCGCTGGTCCAATCGATAAAACCGACCGAGGCTCCAATGAAGACCTCACCGCCGCCCGGGAAAGCAGGGTGAACAGTCAGGCTGTCCGGAATCGATGTCTCCTTGAAGAACCTCAAATGATTTCGTTCGTTCGGCCAACGGCCCTCTTCGGAAACCAGAGCAATGTCAGGGTAACCATTGTGGTCAGCGTCCCCGCCAACGCGGAGGGCAGATTTGTATCCCGGATTAGGAGTGCTGAACATTGTCACCGGGGTCCAGTTTCCAGTGCCATCGCCAGTCCAGACGACAACGTCTCCGCTCCCGAAGGCGACCACATCCATATATCCATCCAGGTTCATGTCCGCCAGCTGGGTGGCTTCAGCGTTCCAGGAGGAGGGCAAGTTCCCGGAGAAATCGACCCACAACTCGCTTGCCTCGTCCCAACACCAGACCTCCACTCCTCCGGTGGAGTTGGTGAAAGACAGATCCATGCCTCCGTCACCGTCGACGTCTGCCAGATCAACTCCCTCATGCCCTCTTAAGCCCGGAGAGGGTAAATTCACGTCGCCATTGGTGAAGCCGCCTGCGCCGTCGTTGAAGTAGACAGTACCGTGCTGGTGAGCAACAGCGAAATCGGGATAGCCGTCACGGTTAATATCCCCGAAGACCAAATCCATCTGAGAGTTGCCGCCCAAAAAACCGAAAGACTGCACCCAGCTACCGTCCCCCTGGTTGATGTAGACGTGAACTCCGGAACAACAACCGAAGGAGTTGGAGGCCACATCCAGAAAACCATCGCAGTCAACGTCGGCGAAATCGGTTCCAAACATCCCCCACTCCTCCCCGTTGGTGGCCAAGCCGTCATCCCAGGGTTGCCAGTTCCTTCCGGTCCCGTCACCGAGAGCAACCTCTATCAGCTGGTCTCCGAAATCGTTTCCGGAATAATTGTGATGCATGGCGTAACCGACATCGAGCAACCCGTCGTTGTTGACATCACCGACCGCAATTCCGCCATATCCGAAGTTACCGTTCTGATAGACAGACCAGTTGCCAGCACCATCCCCGAACCAAACCATAACTCCGTGCTGGTCGCTGTTAACGTAAGGGGAACCATGGTCACCAATGGAGAGAATATCCAGATGACCGTCACCATTCACATCCGCCAGCTCCAGCTCGGTCTGTCCTCCCTCCATCCGTGGGTAATCAAGCCCATTGGAGGATTCGACATACTCCAAAGCGTAAGCTGCACCGGAAAGCGAAAGTGATACAAAGACTACCAGAACAGAGAGCCCAACCCGCTTCTCAATGAGGTACTTCATAGCTACTTCCTTCCGCAAAAGGATTGATTTTAAGAGTTCCAATAACTCACTTCCGAAAGATCTTAGTCGTAGAAAAAACGTAGTCTAATCCAGAGAGTCCTTTACCAAAGAAGCAAGTTATTTCAGAAAGCAGTCATCGCTTATCTTCCAGCCAGTTGGGAAAACGCGCTCCCATGTCGGAGACGCTGCCATCCCTGTCTTGGAGAGATTCTGGATCGCCGGTATCAATACAGGGAGACTCCTCCCCCAATGAGAAATCCCCCTTCTTGGGATCTACGAAAAGAGGATCCTCATTGATGTTGCTTGTACCCTTCCAGCCACCCTTGATATCGCTGTATCTGATTGTCAGGGTGCTTCTGTCCAAATGTATCTCTGGGCTTTTGGAACAGGAGTTCTCCCAGATAATACTGTTCCTGATCGTCGGCTGAGAAAGCACAAAGCAGATTCCGCCGCCGACCCTAACGGCTTCATTCTGAGTGACGGTGATATTAGTTATCTTGGGCTTCGATCCCCGGCAATAGATCCCTCCCCCTTTGAACTTAGCCAGATTCCCGTGGAGAAGGTTATCTTCAATTCGAGGCTCCGAGTAACGGGAATAAATACCGCCGCCTAAGGTTCTGGCCGAATTGTCGTGGATCGAATTACGGGTTATCAAGGGAGCGCTGAAGTAGGAACAGGCAATCCCACCTCCGTATGTGGCCGAATTCTCGTAGATAGTGTTTCCTGCAATCAGAGGGTTGGAATGCTCCTCGCAAGAGATCCCTCCGCCCCACCATTCGGCTCGATTTCTCCTGATGGTGCAATTGACTATTGAGGGGTTGGAACTCCAGCAGAGGATGCCGCCGCCGTCAAATTGTTCCCGGTCATAACCGGTGGCCCGACCGTATTCTACCCGGCAATGGCTCAATCGGGAGAGCTGACCGGCGTGAATGAATCTGATTCCACGCCAGCCCTGAGCGGTATCCTGAGCGGTGAAGATTATGGAGTCGCTCTCGGTTCCAATCGCCTTTAGAACGGCCGAGGTGTCCACCAAAAATCTGTAATACCCCTGAAAATTCACGATCACCCCGGGCTCGATATTCAGGGTGGCTCCGAATGGCACTCGAAGATTGCCGACGACATTGTAAGGACTGTCCTCGGTGGTCCAAGTCCCCTTGACGTTCCCCTGCACCTCAATTGCTGTGACGGCAGCAGGAGCCAATATTGCCGCCCCCACCATGAGGATTACAACTAACCTCACCGAGTACATCATCGAACGCCAGGCCAGATCTAGACTCAAGCCGAAGTGCTAAACTGACAAGTCACACAACTCATTTTTAATAATATACCCCGCTTATAGTGTATGTCAAGGATTTTCAGAGGCTTAGGCTCCACGGTGCGTCTGAGGAATTGTCAAGATCGCGGTCCGAGGAAGGGACGTTGGCGTTGAACTCCTTCAGCTCTTTCGGGGACGAAGACAATGGATGTTGAAAGCTCCCATCGATCCCCTAACGAGGGAGCTGGAGACGTCAGGCGGAGACCAAATCCTCAGAGAATGATTGACCAGACCGGAGATTCTGAGTCACCTGCTCGTGGTTACATGAATGGGGGGCTGGGGATTCCCAACCGTGAGCTCTATCCAAGAGAACCCTTCAGAAGCTTGACTTCGTCAATCCAGGCAGTCCCCTTCCCATTGGCAACCAGATTGAGCCTTACCCGGTCCGGCCTCTCCCCTTCCCCCAGGAAAAACGGGGTTTCTTCGGTAACCCAATCCGTAGTCCCAGTAAGTGGGTTCTGAAGTCCACGAGAGAAAAACTCACCCTTCCCAGGAAAATGGCACCACATCTCCAGATAGACCTGCCCCTCGACGTTGTCAGTGCGAAGTCGAGCCTGATAGATCAACCTGGCGTTCTCGAGGTCTATGTCCTCCACCTCGAACAGTCGCACCACCGTTGGCTCGCTGAAAATGACCCGCAAGGCTCCGTTTCCATCACTTGAAACCTGCCGGTCAATCTCCACCCCCGACTGCGTGATGATTCCCTCCATGCTGTCCAGGGGAAAATGATGTAGCTCCGCGACCTGAATCGGCGCCTGCGAGCATCCAGCGATTATGAGAAGCTCAAGCAGGCCCACAACCAGTGCAAAATAAGTCTTGTTCATATTCAAACCCCCTCTCTGAAGGTCTGACCACACGACGATGCTATGCTAGCCACACTTATTAGAATCGTTCGCTATTCTGGTGACTTGAGTGTTATCGTCAGGTCATTCAATCAGTAGATGACTCGTCCGGGACGGTGAATGATAGGATTTCTTCCGCCTAATGGATTTCGACTGTTTCGATTTTCCCTCAGCCGGGACTGTAAGGATAGGGCCTTATTCCCCTCCACACTCTCAGAGGAGCAACCGTAGGGAGGGGGCTTGTCCCCCTCCACCCTCTTTTGCGAACTGCGAATGAGAAGCTGAAACAGGATGAGCCCGATAGTGTCTGCCACCGCGGGGTTTTTCTCACCGGTTTATTTCATCTGTTATCTCGGCAATTCTGTCGGTGAGTTTTTTGAATCCCTCCGGATCCCATTCCGGCATCTTGGCGACCGTGAGCTCATCTCCGGCTCGTTCGAGGTACTTCAAGCCCTCCTCCAGCTTGCCCTGTGCAACGGCAATCTCGCCCAATTCCTTGCAGGAGTGCCCCACCCACTCGGCGGTGTCGGGATTGCGGTCGGCGGCATAGCGCTTTTCGGCCCACTCCAGGACCGGACGCAACCACTCCAAGGCGGTATCGAACTCTCCCAGTCTCCTGTATGCGTGCCCCACTGACCAATCGGCTACCAACTTCGCATGCTCGCCGCCCACCCTGTGGTGATACTCGCGGGCCTTCTTCAGAGCCTCAAGCGACTCCTGGAATTGACCCATCTCGTCGTAGGTCCACCCCAGATTGTTCCACAACGGCCCCAGCCAGCCATCGAGATTGCCGGCCTCCGCGGCTTCGATTCCCTTTCGAGCCCACACGATCTGTTCTTCGTGGCCAGCAGTAATCGCAACCATGTGGGCAGCATCGACGGCCCGACCGTGGAGCTCATTCTGGAGACAGTAGTCATACATCTGCCTGAAAGTTGCTGTTGCCACCTCCAGCTTCTCGTCTTTCCACTCGAATCGCCCCCGCACACCGAGGTAGCGAGACCAGGCTTTGGGCTGTCTGTCGGAGGCCAGAGCCTTCGCCTTTTCAAGCCAGGGACGTCCCTCCCCCTTCTTGTCTTGGGCCAGGTATCCCCTGGCAAGCTGAGAAAGGGCCTCCACAAGTGTTACTTCTGCCTCCTCCTTCTCTGCAGCGGTGACCGCCTGCAGGTATGTTTCCGTGGCCTCGGCGTAATTTCGACTGTTGAACAGCTCATCCCCCTTGGCGAGCAGCTCCGAACTCGTCGTCATCTCTTCTCCTTTCGAGGTTTCCTGCTTTTGCGCCGGGCCACACGATGAAATGAGGAGACAGAGCCCCACGCAGATGCCAATAAGTAACCGGATCATAATCGATTCCTCCAATAAGTGATTTGTGCTGATCTTCTTTTTGTTTGTGAGGCAGACCATATAAAGATGCGCGAGTCTCTTACTACTTTGAGTCAGGATAACCAACGCACCGCCATGATGTCAATCCTTTACTGCGTGGGTTTGACGTATTCCAGTAGTCTCCGGCATCTGAAAAAGACACCCAGAGATGATGCAAAAACGGACGGGCGATTTTAGCCCGTCCGTCTCTGAAATCTCACTCCTTCTTAAAAGGACTAATAGCTTATCCTGAAACCGGTTCTGATCACATAGAAGGAACCGCTCTCCGCTCCGTAAACGTAGGGTTGGTCGTCTGTCAAGTCGTAGTAATCGGCATCCGCGGTCAGAGAGACTTGGGGTGACAACTTGTATTCTAAGCCCAAGGAGAGAGTGAACCACTCGTAAGAGAGGTCGGAATACTGATCTACGCTGGAGTAATCGTAGTCGCTCGCGGCGATCTCGTTCGTCACCTCAGCCGGAGCCTGAGGCATCTGGATGGGATCGAAGGAGGCCTCGCTCTTGAGGTAGTTGCCCTGCAGGGAGAAGTTCAAGCTTCTTTCCGGGCTGAAGAAAACCCCAGCCTGGAGGTTATGAGATTTGGAGCTGTATTCGGTCTCTGCGAAAAGGGAGCCATAGTGCTTCACGCCACCACCTGTGGCGCCGGCAAAGTGACCCCCTCACCCATCCATCATCGGTACTACCGCCAAGCCGTTCGACTTATCGAAAAGATAAGTATAATCACCGAAGAAGTTCCAGCTAGCATTTGGGGAGATGTTGACCAAGAAGTGAGGTTGAAACTTGGTGCGTTTGAAGTCTAAGTTCTCGTTATCCCCGTTCGTCTCCACGCGCACCTTCAATCCCGGTGAGAAGCTGAACTTCCGAGTGGGTTTGAAGCTCAAGCTCACTTCTACTCCATGACGACTGGTTGGCTGATTGGTGACATCCCCATAGCGGATGGAATCGCGCTGGAAGTAGAAAACCTGAGAGTTATTAGCCAGAGGAGCCAAAACCGGATTGCCGGAGGCTTCAAACATCCTCCCGGAAGGTGAAAACGGAGTGTCGATGCTCTCGAATGAGTATTTCAGTCGACCGGTGAATTTCAAACTGGGCCTGTACTTCACTCCCATCTGAAATTTGAGCTTGGTGGTTTTCTGATCGGCGCCAAGCTCGGGATAATCACCCCTCGTTATCCCCTGATAGCCTGCCAGAAAGGAGAGGCGATATCTCCTGCTCGGCTGGTATAGCATCTCCAGCGAACCCTTGACCTCGGCGCGGGTCAGATTAGAGTAGCGAGTGAAATCGAAGCTCTGACCTCCACCGGTTAAACCATCCCTCCAGGGGGCGAGGTCGACTATGACCTCGTCGTTCTCAATCTTGCCCATCGAAGCGGAGGCCACCATCTTGGTCTTACTGGAGAGGGGATAGATAAACTTCAGGCTGCCGTGATTGCCTTTGGCCTTGAGGTCAACAGTCTGGTTATCCACGGTGGAATTGGTGAATCCACCTAGAAGCTGACCTCGACCCAGCTCGGTCTTGACCTTGATGGTGTGAGCTAACTTCTGGATGTCCGCATACTGGCCAAAGGGAACGAACTCTCCATCGAAGTTCACCCGGGAGCCGAATTCATCTATAGCCCCACCGTTCACCGGATGCTGGGCGGTGTCGTAGAAAGCCTCGACAGTGGTGACTTCCGATCTGAAATTCCGATAGCTGAACTCGTAAGATAAAAGCAGTGGTCCGGCCTCACCTTCAACCCCGGTATTGATTGTGTGAGTGCGGCGATCGACCGAGGCAGAGGTCGAAACCATGTGACAGGAGGAACAGTGCATGGAAACCACCTTCTGCTCCTCGCCGTCCTCCAAGAGTGACCGGTGGGTAACCCAGAACCTCACCCCGGAGGCACCCGGAACCTTCACCTGAAAATCAGTTTCAATCTGGTGCCGGGTATATCCGAAATCAGCTCCCGAGGCCTTATCCTCATAAGTTACCATTTTGCCACCGGGAGTGCCTGCGGTTCGATCAGTCGCCTCCCGAACCACTAGATTCCTCAAAAGATCTGTCCCCCTCTGGCGGTGAAAGGATTTGTAGGAAACCCGTGCGGAGATGATATCTTTTGAACGTCCCTCCAGCTCAAGCGACATCCTCTTGGGGTCGTAGTAATGCCCGGAAATATAGAAATTCTCCTTCTCCCGGTAGCCGGAATATCGTAATGCTATCTCCGGCATCACCCCTTCTTCACCCCGATCAAACTCCCCGACCCTTTTGTAGTAGTCCTCAAACCCGGTGTAGTGACCCCCCACCCACAAGCTCCAGGTGGAAAAGCCTTCCTGGGCAGAGACCGGAGCCGGAGGAAGTGAAAAGCCGATTGCCAGCGCAACTATAGCAACAGTCAAAAACAATCTTTTCATCTGTTTCTCCTTACCTTGTCAGTGCTCTGCCGTGACCCGAAATTGACTGGGCGGGAAGATCAGACCCGTGGATTTCGGAGTGACATTGGGTGCATTTGGTTAAAAACGCCTGCTTCATGCCGTCGCGGCTGGAGAGGCCTCCTCGTTCTGGATGCACCGGAGCAATGAAATCTCCCTCGAAGCCTGTGAGTCCCGTGTGGAAATGCATCGCATGGCAGGAGAGGCAAAGGAACGGCTCATTCTGAATGAGCAGATTGTCGGCGACGGTCCCGTGAGGATTGTGGCAGATTCCACAGTCTTCGTTGACCGGCTCGTGTTCGAAAATGAAGGGGCCCTCTTTCGAAGCGTGGCAGGAGAAGCAAAGCTCACGATCTCCATGGTCTACCGCAAACTTTACAGTGCCCCCGTGGACCGCGTGACAGTCGTAGCAGCGGATCAGACCCTCCGCGACTGGATGGTGAGAGGGCAGACGAAACTCCGCCCTGGTGTCTAAGTGACAATCAAAACACAATCCGGGGTCCTCTTTTTTAAGGAGGTGTCTCTTTTCGGAATGAACTTGATGGCAGTCACCACAACCCTCTGCCACCTCGGAGTGCGCCAGGCCACCGAAAGAATCCATTGTGCCACTTCGATGGCAGTTATTGCACCGATTCCTTTCCGTGATGGAGTAATCCTTGGAGGGATGATAGATCAGATCAGGGTCTCCCTCTTCGGCGTGTATTGAGCCCGGACCGTGGCAAGCTTCGCAGGTATTGTCACCTCCAACCGAGAGCCTGGCGTGGATGTTGCCAGAGAAAGCCACGCTTCTCTCCTCGTGACACCACGAGCAGGTCTCGTCACCGACCATCTCAGCACCGGCAGGCGACTTCGCCAGGACGCAAGCTCCACTGAGGAAAAGGAGCCCCATGAAGAAGGCGAAGGCTTTGCCCCACGAACGGTTCTTGAGAGGAGGAATAGGAAACTTCAGCCTCCTCACAATAGCATGGTTTTTGATGAACATTGCTGTTTCTCCTACCTCCAGGTAGTGGTTTCAAGTAACGCTTGCTTTTTGAAATCACGCTTATATAAAAAAGTGTCCTCTCAATGTCAAGAGAAGTGTTGGCCACCCATAGGGATACGTGATTAAATCTGTCAAGTAACTTCCTCGAGCGCTGCCATCAGAACTCTCCTGAGGAGGCAAAAGGCAAAACCCGAAATAGTCGACGACAGCTGAGATGAGCGCAAAGCGAGACTGTTGGAGAGATCGCTTCGAGTAAGCCAATCATCCGAAGCACAAGATAGGGTAAACAAGCTCCACTTTCAGCGCCCCGGAACGAAATACTGCTGCATCTCTGAAGAGACTCTCGTTCTCGGCTTTGACAGCTGCGTCGCCAGCATCCCCAGATCAGAAAACCTCTAAAAATGTGTTGACAAAGTTTTTTCGTTTTCGTAATATTTAGCGATTTTTTTCGGGTAGAGAAGTTACGTTGGTTGGAAGGCTTCCCGGAAATCAGGCAAAGCTTGCAGCATCCCGCGATTCTGGTGAGCCGATTTGGATCTAGTGTATCAATCTGAGAGCTTAAGATCAAACCGGGACATAATCATAAAGACTACAGAAATCACAATAGGAGTTGTCGATGCTTAGAAAAATGACCGTTCTCTTCTGTTTATCGTCATTCTTAAGTTTCTTGCTGGCGGCCAGCTCCTTCGCGGGAGGTTTCGCCACCAGCGGGGTAGGCTCCAAGGCTGTCGGCATGGGAGGGGCTTTTCGGGGATTGGCGGATGACTGGAGCGCAGTCTACTGGAATCCAGCCGGTCTGGCTCAACTTGAATCCTCGGAGGTGAACATCACAGTAATGGCTACCTCCCACCGAGGCGAATATACTCCGAATATCAAATACGGGATGGGCACATCTCTTTACGAGATCGGCTTTAAGAACGGCACTCGCTGGTTTCATAAGGACGAAATCAACGTCTTCCCGAACGCCGGTGGCTTCGTGAAGCTGCCCGGCGTGAAGGGGATGACAGCCGGAGTGGGAGTCTCTCTGAATCATAACCTCAACTTCAGATGGGATCTCTTCGACCCGCCGGTCGGTTATAACAACACCGTAGAATACCCCGAAATCGACCACAGCTCCAGGTTGAGGGTGATTGATTTTCATCCCTCCGTCGCCAAAGAGGTGATGGAGAATAAGCTGTTCTTCGGTGCTGGATTTTCCGCCCAATACTGCGAAATGGACCTCCGGAAAACAGAGATAACGCCGAACCTTCAACTTGATCCCACAACCGGCGACACCATCTGGTTGCCTCGACCCCTGGATCACCTGTACACCGACCTCCTCTTCGAGGCCGACGGCTGGGGCTACGGCTTTAACGCCGGCCTGCTTTTCAAGCTCAATCCCAAATTCCAGATCGGGGTCAGTTATCGTTCGGCCACCACCATCGAACTCAAAGGGGACACCAAGCTGGACTTATACCTGGCCAAAAACCCCGGGATGGAGCAGTTCTTTCTGGACAAGGGCACTGCTGAAGACACCACCATAGCCAACCTCTTCAAAGGAGGGCTGCTCTCCACCAAACCAGACGCCGAGCTAGACTTGAAGCTGCCCGCAGATGTCGGTGTCGGGATAGCGTATATACCCAACGATAAACTCACCCTCACCGCCGACGTTAGCTTCACCCAGTGGGATCAGCTGGACCTTCTGGAACTGGAGCTTGAGGGAGTGAGCCCAATGGGCGATTCGGCGGAGAACATCACCATAGTCACCAACTGGGAAAACACGGTGCGTTTCTCCGCAGGATTGCAGTATGTCTTCAACGAGACGGTGACCTTGAGGGGCGGTTACTACTACGATCCCTCCCCGGTACCGGACGAGACCTTAAGCCCACTTTTCCCCGACGTTGGCGATAAGAACAGTTTCAACCTCGGGGGATCGCTGCTTTTTGGTGGTTACGAGGTCAGCTACAATTTCGAATATGTTTCCTCTTGGGACCGCGATATAGACACCCTCTCGGATCCGAATGGAGATGGGCTTTTCGACAATTATACTGGTTCCTACAAGATGAACAGCTTTAGCTCCCTGTTCTCTTTGACTTATCGTTTCTAACTCTTGAGGATTCGGAAATATTAGAATTGGAGGATTAGATGATACCAGCTTTCAAGAAACTAGGCATACTGGTGCTCGTTGCGGGTCTCTTGCTGTTCTTCGGATGTTCGGAGAGGGAAAATCCTGCCGGACCTCAGATTTCCGAAGGTTTAGACTACACCGGTTCGTTTTATGATTCCGTCTCCTTCTGGGGAAACTTGAGCGGAGACCTCACCCAGAGAAACATCGCGGTCTACACTCCTCCGGGATATGATCCTGCCAACACAAACGTCCGCTACCCCACCCTCTATCTCTTGCACGGTTTCTGGGGAAGCGAGCGCTATTTCCTGGATTACTTCTCCTTGAAGGAGACCGCCGACGAGATGATCTCCAGGGGGGAGATAAAACCGATGCTGATCGTCACCCCCGACGCCTCCAGCAAGCTGGGAGGTGGCTTCTACACCGATTCGGACTCCATGATGACCACGGCGGTTGAATACACTGTCTATTACGAGTACACCCGGTATGATAGCATGGGCAACCCCGCTGGGTCCACAGCGGTGAAGGATACCGCTTACGCTGAGCTGACCTTCACCGGAGCATACGAAACTTACATCTGGCGGGATGTGATTGAGCAGGTGGAAGCCGCTTATACCGCTTATGACGGACCCTGGTGGGAATATACCAGCTTCGATAATTTGGGCCAGCCACTTGACTCCGTTCAGCACACGCGACCCGCAAGGGATTACCGAGCCACTGGCGGTCATTCGATGGGTGGTTACGGAGCCATGAAGATTGCGATGCGCCACCCAGATCTATTCACCTCGGTGTCGGCGATGTCAGCGCCTTTGGCCTTCAATCTCCTGATAGACCACATACCGGATGTCTATAGCGAGAACGGGGTTAGCTTCGGGGATTCTGCCGGTTATTATGCCTTCTCTCCCTCCCAGACGAAACCCTGGACGACGTTATTCTTCAGCATGGGCGCCGTCTTTAGCCCCCACAGTCTGTCGGAGCCCGACACCACTTATTTCCATCGCTTAGCCCCAGCGGAGCAGGGTTTGGTGGGAGTTGATCTCCCCTTCGGTCCTGATGGCGACACAAGCTCCACCATCTGGAACAAGTGGCTCGCCGAAGATGTGACTACAATGGTGAGCAGTAATCCAACCAGGTTTAAGCCCGCCCTTGACAGCCTCACAATTTACATTGACTGCGGGCTAGATGACGAGATGGATATGAATCTCCACGCCGAAGCCTTCGATGCTGCCCTGACCAGTGCCGGTGTGGAGCATGACTCCCCTGCTTACTACAGCGGGTACGGGAATCTGCCTGCCAACAACTTCAACTACATCGCCGACCGCTTGAGGGTAGTGCTGAAATTCCATTCCGACAACTTCCCCGACGAGTGAGCGTTCTCTCAATAGTCGCTTAAGAAAGCCACGGCTTGGTGCTGTGGCTTTTTTCTTCAAACCCAGTTCGACTGGGAGACTTCAGTGAGTCTGCTGTCTCAATGTCTATGTCAGGCAAAAAGGGAACGAACAGCGGGAAAGCCCTACTTCAAGGGATTCAGGGAGGGGAAAACCCCTTTGGGATCGAACATCGTTTTTATTCTCTGGTTGAGCTCCCTCTTGGCCGGAGCCTTCATCTGCTCAAGGGAGGGAATGTTCGGTTCCAGAAACGTGAGGTTTTCGTACTCGGGCAGACGAGAAAGCGGGAGAACTCGCAAGGTGACCGCGGTGATGATTCCCAGGCGCCCCCAGCCGCCGCAGAACAGCCGCACCAGGTCGTACCCGACCACATTCTTGAATGTCACCCTGCCGGTGTTGACAATCTCGCCTGAGGCCGTAACGACCTCCAGAGCCAAGGTGAATTTCTTCACTTCCAGCTTCTGTCCACCGAACTCTGCGCAGAGGCTTTTGCTGATCAGGGAGGCCACCGACTCGGAGAGATCGGGATGTGAAAAGGGAAAGAAAAGCCCGGAACTCCTCAGCTTCCGATTTAGCCGCGAGACCTTGTAACCGGCCTGGAGCGTTATGAAGAAGTCTTCCGGGGAAAAATCCAATACCTGGTCAAGATGTGAGAGATTGAGAATTATACGATTTCTTCGCCCCAGGGGGATATCTTCCAATGAATGACCCCGGTTCACCGGCACCACCAGAAGCCTCCTCTTCTGTGCAAATCTGATGAGCCTCGCCACTTCCGCGGTGTTCTCCGGGTAGACCTGAAGGTTGCGGCATTTTACGGTGAGCATATTACCTCGCCCCGCTGGATAGATCAGTCTCCGGTTTGACAGAATGAGTGAACGTCGACGACTTATATGTCGTCCAATATCCCCTCTGCGATTTCCAAACCCCTCTCGTAATCCTCTTCTGGAACCCAGAGTATGATTTCAACCGGAGAGGTGCCGACACCACCTCCGAGCATCCTTCCCAGATCCTCCCCCTTAACCAGGCAAGGTATACCCTCCTGCTCCAAGACCTCTTTCAACATCTCAGCGTAGAGTCGGGAGGGCAAGCTTTTCAGCGGCACAAATTCTCCCAAGCTGATCCTCTCTGCGTTTATTGAATCTTCAATCAGAAGAAGGTTGCACTCCGGACAGGTCTTTACCCAGTCCTCGTATCTTTTCCGGCAATGGGGACAAATAGACATTCCAACCTTCCAGTACTGTCACGTTCGTTACACGATTAAACTATCAGCCGGATCAACTGCTGTCAAGCGATTTTGGAGATTATTCACTCAAAAGGAATACCTCGCTTGTAGCGGAAGGTCATAAGCCTGCCCGGCCAGGGACTCGTCGGAGCTTCAGCCTTCCACTTCTGGAAACCTGAAGGTTTCCGCTACACAACCCCCTGTTGTTGTCAGGTACCAAATCCGGCCCGGGATTGTGATATATCCAATGGGGTATTCGATACACGATGTTGATAGGGTATCGGGTCCACCATCGGGTACGAACAGAGAAATGCCTTTGAATCTAAGGTGTCTCTGTGGCCTTCTCGCCGCTCATTTCCTTTAAGTATTTTTGCGTGAGCTTCTCAGTCTCTATCCAACGCAAGGTCAGTTCAATAAGAGTCTTAAGGTCCTCGATATCCTTATCCTCCCACTTCTGAACATAGTGGGTTTGGTCATTACCTAGCCAAGCAGCTTTTTCCGCGCAATTCTTTACATTGATGTTATCGATGTGGTCTCTTATGCAATTCGACAGGAACTTGTTCCTGACTTCTTCAGCAGCCTCCGGGTTCTTTGAAATTATGTAATCCTTTACCAGAAATTCCAATGCCTTTCTATAGCCAACCCCACATATCTGGTGTAGCTCGTATTCCTCCGCACTGCGAGCCTCGTTGTAGATGTCGCAAAAGGATTGAGACACCTTTTTGATCATGTCCGAAAACTGCCTTTCGCGGATTTTCACAGGCTCAACCTTGTCCAGGCAATATGCCTTTTTCCCAGAAGTTTTGTCCTTTCCAACAGATAAATACGTTGCAAAAAAAATGCTCTCACAGTCCCGGTCAGGGCACTGATAGACGATTTGGACTAGAGCGTCTGAAGAAGGGCGCGCTACACGATTTGTGCTCACCATTACCGCATCTATTCGCGTGTGGCAAACAGGACACTCGTTCGGCTTCTTGTCAATCACTACATGAAATTCAGCTCCACTGATCGATTTAGCTACTAATTCAATTCCGGTATTCATCTTTCTTACCCCTTTCGTTCTGCCAGTGGTGATTGGTGCTTCCGTGAGTCAAAGCGCCGTGAATCCTACACCCTCTTCCCGGCCTTTATCTTCTCCGCCTTCTCGAAGGCCTCCTCGATGGGGCCGCACATGAAGAACGCCTGCTCCGGCAGTTCATCGCATTCCCCGTCCATCAGCATCTTGAAGCCTTTCACGGTGTCCTCGATTCTGACGTATCGCCCTTCGGTTCCGGTGAAGGCTTCGGCGACGAAGAAGGGTTGTGACAAAAACTTCTGAATCTTGCGGGCCCGGGCGACGGTCAGCTTGTCCTCTTCGGAAAGCTCATCCATCCCTAAGATGGCGATGATGTCCTGAAGGTCCCTGTATCTCTGCAGAATTCTCTGCACCTTCCGGGCAACATTGTAGTGTTCTTCGCCGACCACATCGGAGTTTAAGATTCGGGAAGTCGAATCCAGCGGGTCCACCGCAGGATAAAGCCCCAGCTCCGCAATCTGCCTGGAGAGAACCGTTGTAGCATCTAAATGAGAGAAAGTCGTCGCCGGAGCAGGATCGGTCAGATCATCGGCGGGGACGTAGATTGCCTGCACCGAGGTGATGGAACCTCTCTTGGTGGAGGTGATGCGCTCCTGAAGTTCGCCCATCTCGGTCCCCAGGGTCGGCTGGTAACCCACTGCGGAGGGTATCCGTCCCAGCAGTGCAGACACCTCCGAACCTGCCTGCACAAATCTGAAAATGTTGTCGATGAACAGGAGCACATCCTGACCTTCCTCGTCACGGAAATACTCTGCCATCGTCAAGCCGGACAGCCCGACGCGCAAACGGGCTCCGGGAGGTTCGTTCATTTGCCCGAAGACCATGCAGGTCTTGGCCAAGACTCCGGAGGCCTTCATCTCCAGCCAGAGGTCATTCCCCTCTCTGGTTCTCTCGCCGACGCCACAGAAGACCGAATAACCACCGTGCTCGGTGGCGATGTTGCGAATCAGCTCCTGAATGACGACCGTTTTGCCGACTCCGGCGCCACCGAAAAGACCCACCTTCCCCCCCTTGGGATAAGGTTCCAACAGGTCAACCACCTTTATGCCGGTCTCGAAGAGGGCGGTTTTGGTCTCTTGGTCTTCTAAGCTTGGCGGGGGACGGTGAATCGGCAGGAATTTTTCGGCGTCAACCGCTCCCAACTCGTCAATCGGTTCCCCCAAGAGATTAAAGAGGCGCCCCAGAGTGCACTCCCCAACCGGTACCTTGATGGAGTCTCCGGTGTCAATGGCAGGCATTCCCCGGACCAAACCATCAGTGGAAGCCAGGGCCACACAGCGAACCATATTGTCGCCGATGTGAAGGGAAGTTTCGACCATCAGGTTGATGCCCCGTTTTTCGTCCACGATCTTTATGGCGTTCTGGAGGTTGGGCAGTTTATCAGCGGGAAAGCTGCAATCCACCGTCGGCCCGATAACCTGCACTACTTTTCCGACGTTATCTTCTGACATATGATTCTCTTCTCCTATGCAGCAATGAATTCAAAACCCAACAGACCGGGGTATGCTCAGTTCAGAACGGGCCGAGTCAATCATCCACCAACACCTTGCTCACGGTTACAATGTCGTCGCGAAGATGATAGCCGATTCTTCTATAAAAATCAACAGCCTCCATGTTTGGCTTCTCCACCCAGAAGTTGATCTTCTCCACTCCCTTTTCTCTGAACTTCTTCTCGAGCATTTGGACTAATTCTCTGGCGATACCTCGATTCCTGCATTCCTTCTTAACTGCCAGGTGATGGATTATACCGCGTCTTCCATCGAAACCACCTAAGATGACTCCGCAGAGCTCGCCATCTTCTGTAGCCCCGAAACAGGTGTCGGGATTCCGCTCTAGCATCACTATGAAACCTTCTTTGGAATCGGCCTTTTTCATTGTTATCCCACCCTCTCTCCAGATCTTCAAAACCTCACTGTAATCTTCAACTCTCAACGATCGTATCTTCATAGCCGCGACTTATTCCTCTTTTCTAAAGTTCAGGCAATAGTGATGAAACGTGTTACTGACCCAGGCATTGTATATTCCATACGGCGCCAGGCGCTGGTCATCCTGACACCATATCTTTTCATCCTTCAACGTGTATATTTCACTCAAGCTTTTTGCAATGTCCCAGGCGAGGGGATACATCCTACTACCCTTTTTCACGTTTTTGACTATGATAGTCAGATACCCTCCGTTCTTGAGAATCTTGTATATCTTCGCAAAGACGGTGCAGATCTTGTCAATGAACTCCTCGTAGTCAGAGATATTGCCGAGGTCATTTGCATCTTTCGAGTAACTGATGTCCAGCCCTTTTTTCTTGCGCTCTTTCTGGGTGAAGGCCCCCTTCATCTTGAGCATATCCCAATAGGGCGGGCTGGTGATGACGTAATCGATTTGCGGAAGCTTGTATCTGTCAACCTTAAAAGCATCTCCATTGATGATCCTGATTTTCGAGCCAGAAGTCTTCAGAGCTCGCTCTCTTTTGTTGACCCTGTCCCGAGCGATATCACAATACTGCTTGTTCAATTCTATGCCCACTCCATTCCTTCCAGAATCTATGCATGCCAGAAGGGTGCTTCCCGTTCCAACCATGGGGTCCAGAACCGTCTGCCCCTTTTTGGTGAAGAATTCTATGAATTCCCTGACCAGATTTTCCGGAAACTTGGCTGGATGGAGCAAGACCTCTTTTCCCCTCGGGGGAGGATTGTGCACGAACCAGGACTTCTGAAACTTAATCCACTCTTTCCCGGAGAGGTCGTTTAGTCTATTCTGGCGCGCCAAGCTCAGGATCCCTTCTCTCTGAAGTCAAATGTTCTAATCGTCTCCCAGCGATGCGGGGCCTTTCTCTCAAGCAGACTTAACCTTTCAGCTATGAAGTCTAAGGTCAGATTGAAATCCTTCAACTCATCATATGCACGATTCATGTCCACTTCGGTTTCGAAACGTCCCAGTGTCAGATGCGGATAGAAAGGACGGCCAACATCAAGCAACTCCTCAAACTCACCGCCATACAGTTTTCGATTCAGAAGACGCAACCTGTTGGCGCCTTCCGATATATCCAGATACGCCAGCAAATCCTCGGGGCGGAGTTTGATGCCGTTGAAACCGACATTGAATCTGACCGTCTCGGAAGCGGTATTTTCAAGATGCGCATATATCTCCCCCGGGCGCAGCCCCGTCTCTGAGGGAAAAAGGAGAGTCAAATGGGGTCTAACGTGTGAGGAGATGGGATTGTGCTTATCGTAGACTCCGCGGATCGCTTTTTCCACCTGTTCGCTGACGAATATGACACCGCAAATGACCATACGACCATGATGGCAATTTCACTGGTGAGCGATCCTATTTCAGCGCCTCCGCTCCTGTGACTATCTCCAGCATTTCTCTGGTAATGGAGGCCTGACGGGCTCTGTTTCGCAGCCGGGTGAGACGCTCCATCATCTCCTCCGCATTTTGGGTGGCGGCTCCCATGGCCATCATCCGGGCCCCGTGCTCCGAGGCAAAAGACTCAGCCAGAGCGGTGCGAATTCTGGTGACACAATAACGTGGTAGTAAGTCATCGAAAATGGAAGCCGGGCTCGGTTCAAATAAATACTCCAGTCGGCGCGAAGTCTCCTCTCCCCTTCTCGGATCCTCGATCGGCAGGAGATTCTCCAGCGTGACACGATATGTGATAGTTGACAGAAAACGCGTATACAGCAGTCTCACCTCGTCAACTTCTCCCGTCAGAAAGAGGTCTGTTACCTCCTTGGAGATCGAGCGTACCCGCATCAAATCCAGATTCCCGGCCAAATCCAGAATTTTATCCGTGATTGTCCAGTGTCGCCGCCGGTAGTGCTCATACCCCTTTTTCCCGATGAGGTAAAGACAGACACTGTCAGGGGCATAGTTCCCAAGCTCTTCGTTTAGACGACGTATAATGTTGGTGTTATACGAACCACACAGCCCGCCATCCGAGGTAAAGGCCAGAATCATAACCTTCTTTATTTCTCTTCTCTGAAAAAAAGGATGGGTCAGAGCCGCCGCCCCTGCCAGGCTCTCCAGGATCTCTTGCATCTTGTTAGCATACGGGCGCGCCGATTCCACCAGTGCCTGGGCCTTGCGCAACTTAGCGGCTGCCACCATCTCCATGGCCTTGGTGATCTGCTTGGTCTTCTCGACGGTGCGGATACGACGCTTGATGGCTCGCAGTGTTTCCACAGCAGTTGCCAGAAGTTAAATCAAAGCCTCCTTGAGCGGTGCCTTGGTATCTTCTCCCTGAATCACTAATCCCTTTCGAAGCTTGCAGAAGATGTCACAAAAAGAGAACCCCCCTCTAGATGCGTGGATAGTGGGTTGCCGGGGAATGTGCCCCTCCTTACACATCTTTTTTTCAAAACTACTGCTTTTGCCTTCTTCATTAGCGAACAGCATCATTGCATCGAGGCAATCTCTTCACCAGAGGCACCAGGGTCTTACTTCTTCAAGCTCTCCACAAACTTCGCCTTGAACTCTTTGGTGGCTTGCCCCAGTTTCTTCTCCGTCGCCTCGGTGAGATCTTTCGTCGTGGCTATCTTGTGGGCGATGTCCGGATAGCTCTCCTCGACGAACTTGTAGAATTCCTCCTCGAAACGCTGACAGCTCTCGACCGCCAGATCGTCGAGAAAGCCGTTGGTGGCAACCCATATGATTATCACCTGTCTCTCCGCCGGCATGGGAACATACTGATCCTGTTTCAAGATCTCGACCACCCTCTCCCCGCGGGTCAACTGTGCCTGAGTGGCCTCATCAAGCTCAGTTCCAAACTGGGTGAAGGCTGCCAGCTCCCGATACTGAGCCAGATCTAACCGCAAACGGCCAGCAACTTTTCTCATCGCCCTATTCTGAGCGTTACCGCCTACCCGCGAGACTGAAATACCAACGTTAATCGCCGGTCTGACTCCGGCGTAGAACAGGTCCGGCTCCAGATAGATCTGACCGTCGGTGATGGA
>JAUWHO010000024.1 GCA_030605835.1 Candidatus Zixiibacteriota bacterium
AGGTACAGGATAGGGCCACCACAATTATGACGCCGTTGATGGAGGTTAAGGAGACCATGCTGGCCTTCATGTGGGCGATGATTCGGGCGTGCATGTATGCCGGTATAGTCATGCCGGCACCGACACCGATGATCAAAGCCATCGGTATACGGGACAGATGTCCGGCTTTGGGAAACAGCCGCATGAACATCAAAAGCCCCAGAATGCCCGGCACCAGATACAACAGATTGCCATCATAGAAAAGCGGTTGAATCAGCTTGGGAGCGACGGTGTTGACCCAGGCGATCACAACGAAATATCCCACCGAAACACCCACCAGAAGGTGCTCTGCGAATTTGTAAAAGGGGTTGTCCCTGTACAGAAAGGAAAAGATTGCCAGTGTAGCCAGCGCCGCTATGGTTGTGGAGATATCCATTTCACCTTCGGGGCGGAATATAGCAAAAACAGTTCAAAAAGAAAAGGAAACCCAAAGGTTTCCACAATAGAGTTGACGCAGATTTTTGAATCAGTATCTCCCTCTCTTCAGGAGGTCCCTGGCAACGATTATGCGCTGAATTTCGTTGGTGCCCTCATAGATTCTATTGATGCGAACATCACGATAGAAGCGCTCGATCGGATATTCCCGCATGTACCCCATACCGCCATGAATCTGGACCGCTTTGTCGGCCACTCGACAGACGGCTTCCGAACAGAAGAGCTTCACAATGGCAGACTCCCGCGAGTATTTCATCTTCTGATCGGACATCCAGGCGGTACGATAGAGGATGCTCTCCATCACGTAAACGTCGGTGGCCATATCTGCCAGCATGAACTGGATGGCCTGCTTGTCGGCGATCGGCTTGCCGAACTGCACCCGCTCTTTGGCATACTTGATGCTCAAATCCAAGAGCTCCTTGGCGGAGCCCAGACATTGGGCCGCGAGGCTGGTGCGCCCGCTGTCGAGGGTCATCATCGCCACCCTGAACCCCTCCCCCTCAGCGCCTAAAATGTTCTCCCGGGGAACCCTCATATCCTCGAAGAAAAGGTCGGTGGTGTATGTGCCCCTTATGCCCATCTTTTTCTCATGCTTGCCGGCGCGATATCCGGGCATGTCCGATTCCACGATGAAGGCGGTGATGCCTCTGGTGCCTTTGGATTTGTCGGTGACCGCAAAAGTGATGATAACTCCGGCAATGCTGCCGTTAGTGGTGAAGGTCTTGTTGCCGTTCAAGACGTAATCGTTTCCATCCTTCACCGCGGTGGTTTTGATGTTGGCGGCATCGGAGCCGGCTTCAGGCTCGGTAAGGGCGAAAGCCGCTATTCTTTCACCCCGGATGAGCAGGGGAAGGTACTTTCGTTTCTGATCCTCGTTCCCGAATATGTGAATTGCTGCGCCCCCGAGACTGACCTGTCCGCCGATAATCACCGCCGTGGAATTACATCCCCGGGCTACCTCCTCCAAAAGAACACAGTAGCCGACTTCTCCCAAACCAGCACCACCGTACTGCTCCGGGAAGGGAATGCCCAGAAGGTCAAGTTCGGCGGCCTTTTTGATCAGCTCTAAGGGCACCTCTTCGTTCTCGTCAATCTGTTGGGCTAAGGGACGAACTTCGCTGTCGGTAAATTTCCGGGCCACCTCCCGGAGCATCAGGTGGTCTTCGGAGAATTCGAAACTTATGCCTTCGCTCATCTTGGCAACCTTCCTCTCTTAATCCCAGTCTGAGGAATCCAAGCCGAGAGGCACGCTGGCGCTGCGACCACAGCCTCCTCTCAAAGCATTGGATTCGTTAACGCCACCGTCTTAAGGAACGACAACCGACCGCAAAACAGACTCATCCCCGCGGCGCAGCATATCCAGAGCCTCGTTGATCTCGGAGAGGGGTAACTTGTGTGTGACCAACTCCGCAACCTTGATCTTCCCGACTCTAACCATCTCGATCAATCTCGGGTAATCGACCGGTCGGCAGCCCAGGGAGCCAACCACCTCCATCTCGAAGAACATAATCCGGGCGGCGCTCAACTTGATGTCCTCGGCAGAGTAACCGACAACGACCAGCCTGCCTCCTTTTCGCAAGGTCCCGAATGCAGATTGAATTGTCTCCGGTTTGCCGATGGCCTCGAAGGCAACATCCGCACCCCCACCGGTGAGTTTCTTTATCTCTTTCCCTAACTTCTCCACCTTGGAGGGGTTGACGGTGTGGGTTGCACCCAGCTTCCTGGCCCACTCAAGTTTGGCCTCGGAGATGTCAACCGCGATGACAGTGCCGCCCGCAGCGGCGGCCACCTGGACTATGTTCACACCGATGCCCCCGCAACCAAAGACCACCACCGTGTCGCCAGGTCGAACCTCTCCCCTATTCTTGACGGCATGAAAAGGGGTGGAGATGGCATCAGCAATGATGGAGCCCTCCTCCAACGGAATCTCATCCGGCAAGGTGAAGACATCCTTGGCAGGCGCGATGACGTATTCAGCGTAGGCACCATCGACATGGTTGCCGAACATCACCATCTTCTCGCAGATATTCTCTCTGCCGGTACGACAGAAATCGCAGACCCCACACGTGAGAACCGCCGGAAGCAAAACCTTGTCCCCTTTTTTGAAACTGTCAACCCCCTCTCCCAACTGCGCAACAGTACCGGAGCACTCGTGTCCCAGGATCATCGGGGGTTTCTTGAAAGTTGGCACTCCATGGTCAATGTAGTGAAGATCGGTATGGCACACCCCGCAGGCGGCAACCTTGACCAGGATCTCTCCCCTTTCAGGAGCGGGAGTTTTGACCTCCTCAATCTTCAGCAGTTGGTTCGGTCCGTAAAAAACTGCGGCTTTCATCTAATCTCTCTCCTTTTTTGATGGGCGTGTATATATCGTATAATAGGTCTTAGCCTCTGTTTCAAAACAGAGGTCACATTCCTCCTCGGTCTCGCCTGCGATGACCGGCTCCAGGTGAACCTCGAAACCTAAAGATTCATATATCTCCACCGCTTCCTTCAGTCGTTCGCCCTCAGAGATGAAACGCCTACTCCATCCTTGTGACTCCAACTCTTTCCGTTGAGAACCCTTTTGCCCTGACATTTCACTGATAGACCAACGCCTCCGTGGGGCAGACTTCCACGCAGGCGGGAGTGTCGCGCTCCGGACAACCGTCGCACTTGAAAGCAACCATTCTATCTTCAGCCTCCAACCTGATTTGAACAATGGCATCGTAAGGGCAGACCATCATACAGCTCCAGCAACCGACGCACTTAGCCTCGTCGTGTTCCACCAAACCATTTTCGGTGTTCTTGATCATCGCCCCGGAGATGCAGGCCTCCACACAGGGAGGCTCCTCACAATGGCGGCAAATATGCTGGACCTCGTATCGTTCGAAGAGGTCACGCTTGATAGTGATTCCTGACCTTCTGGGATTGTTCAGCCCGAAGTTCGTCACCGAACAGGCGGAACTGCACAGTTCGCAGCCGGTGCAGAGCCTGAAGTTGGCATAAACCCTCTTAGCCATACAAACTCTCTAATTGTCTTATGCGCTCCGGAGAGGGAGAGCCGTTCTCATCCCATCCCCTCAGCCGATAATACGCCGAAAGCATCTCCTGAAACCTTTCGCGGTCAACACGATGACCTTTACCCAATCTCAACTTCATCGGCTCGTCGAAATACCTCCTGGGGAGAGTGTCATCCTTCCTTGTGATCCCCTCTCTGTTGTTTATCATCCGCTCCAGATCAACGATTCGTTGGGCGACCTCCTCGAAATCCTTTCTGGTGAAGTCAAGGTCAGTGGCAACCTTGATCAGATCAGAAAAATGCTCATACCCAAGAAGACGAGGGCTATTGAACCCGTGACAGACGAACTTGCAGATTCCAAGAGAGTCGATGACAGAGTAAATGTTCTCGTGGAAATAAACCATATGCTCCTTGGTACGATACGAGGTCGGATTATTGTCGATGGGGACGCCATATATCTTCTTCATCAGTTCTGGCGGCAGATCCATTATGTCCAGAGTGGGGCGATTTCTGAGGTGGTCTGCACCCCGGGATGCGACCGCAATCCCCAGAGCGAAGCTTTTCAGATAGCGACAATCATGAGGATCTGATTGCGGCAGTCCCTTAACGGCAATCAGGAAATCCTTGGTTTCCTCGCCAAAGTGCTTCACTGCCCGGGTGCTCTCCGCCAGGACATCGCCTAAGCCTTTCCTTTGGGATATGTCCTTCATCAAGGATTTGACCATCTCGTAATCGCCGAACTCAAGCTCGCGGCCGGCGGATTTCCTGTTCAGATAACCTTTCTGGAAAAGCTCAATGGCCCAGGCGATGATTGTTCCGGTGGAGGAGACGTCCATACCCAGATCGTTACACAGGTTGTTCAGCTCGACCATCTGTTGGGTGTCAGATATTCCCACGTTGGCACCCAGGAGGACGGTGGTGGTGTATTCCGGTCCCTCCCCTCCGTAATTGCGGTGACGGCAGTGCACTACACAAGCATAACAGGAGAGCATCTTCTCCACGTACTGGTGGACGACCTCGGCGTCTAAGGTGTCCACGAAGGCATTGAGTTGGCTGTTGTTGGTCCTGATCGCCCCTAAGTGGTTGCTGACCTCATACAACAGAGGGGTTCCGACTCTGCCGAGGGTCTGGACGATTTTCGAACTGGTGAGATAATCACGAATCTCCCTCACCTTTTCAACGAACTGTTCTGGATGGGCAATCGGCACCCCCAGGTTTCCTCTGGCAACAACCGCCTTCAGATTTTTGGAGCCCATCACCGCTCCCAGACCGCCTCGCCCGGCGGCGTTTTTGACGCCGTTGATTATGTTGGCGAAGCGCACCAAGTTTTCGCCGGCCTGCCCAATACAAGCGATCTGAATATCCCGACCCAAATCCTCTCGTAAGCTCTTTTGAACCTCCAGAGTATTGAGCCCCCAATACCGGCCTGCCTCCCTCAACTCAATGTTGCCATCCTCGACATAGACATAGGTGGGCTTTTCCGCACGGCCGGTGATAATCAGGCGATCTACGCCGGCAAATCGAAGCTCCGGGCCAAAGAACCCCCCGCAGTTGGAGTCGCCCAGAACAGACGACTCCGGGGATTTGGCGGAGATATTGAAACGTCCGGAGTTGGGAAGTCCGGAGCCGGTTAAAAGGCCGGTTCCGAAAATGAGGACATTGTCAGGTGAGAGGGGGTCAATTTTCGGCTTCAGGTATTTGTAAAGGTAATACATATTCAGGCCCCGCCCGCCGAGATACGACCTCACTATCTCCAAGGGAGTATCGAAGGAGCTGATTTCTCCGCTGGAAAGATCTACTTGAAAAACGTTACTTCTCATCTTAGTGAGTTCCGGGGCAAGGATGCCCCGGCTATTCTTTAATTCCCTCTCTCTGTCGCCATCTTTCGTCGTCGAATTTCTTTTTGTACTTCTCCGTCGACCACAGCTCCTGTCTCCAGGGGATTTCATCTTCGAGGTCGTCCCTGTAAAGGGAGCGGAGGAAGTGAACGTAAGGGCGCTTTTCCTCCAAGATGGAGTCTTTGATGCCTCCGAGTGGCACCCGGTCTTTGAGCAACCTGCTAATCGCTCCGACACCTCGGACCTCTCCAATGAAAATCGCCCCGACGATGAAGTCACCCTTGAAGACCAGCTTTCTGTAAACATTTCTCCCAGGATTTGTCTTAGAGACAATCTGGAATCTGCCACTATTCGGATTAGTCACGCCCACGGTGATACAGGCAAGCCCAAAGAGGTCTAAAGAGTTGGTGCCAATCGAACCCTGATAGACCTCGTCACCACCACACATGTTCCTGCCGGCGAGTTTTCCCTGCTGGACCGCACAAGTCCAGTTGGCATTGACAATAAATTCCCCAAGGGTAGGATCGTAAGTTTCGCAAACGTCCCCAGCGGCGTAAATGTCAGACACGCTGGTCTGCAGGGATCTGTTGACAAGAATTCCTCGATTCACTTTCAGGCCGCTGTCGTCCACCAGGTCCAGATTGGGTTTGACGCCGATAGACAGAATCACGGCTTGACAATCCAGCCCTTGGCCATCACTTAATATCACACCTGAAACTCGACCGTTGGTGCTCAGAATCTCGTTGATGCTGGTTCCTGTGACGATCTTTATTCCGTGGGATTCGAGGTGCCTCCTTACGATTTCTGCTCCGTTGGAATCGAGCACCGTCCATAGAGGCCTGTCAAGAAGCTCGACCACCGTGACCTCTTTGCCGATCTGTCTCAGTGCACAGGCAGACCTGATGCCAGAGAGCCCTCCTCCTACAACTACTGCCCGCGCGGTCTTGTCACTGAAGCCGATTATCTTCTCAACATCTTCCAAGCTGTTGAACTGATAAACCCCATCGGTTTCCAATCGCTCAATCTGGGGAACAATCGGTCTCCCTCCGGTGCTTAAGAGCAGTCGGTCGTAAGGTAGCTTCTCGCCGTTGTCCAGGGACACGGTCTTTGCCTGAGCGTCAATTGCGGTTGCCCTCTCCCCTAATCTTGTGTTGACCTCTTGCTCCCCTTCAGGATTAAAGGGCTCCATGAAGATCTTTTCCTTAGCAATGTCTCTTGCAAGCAAGTGGGAGATAAGCGGGCGATAATATGCGGGGCTCTTCTCCTCAGAGATTATGGTTATCTTCGCGGAGGAATCGCACTTCAGAATCTCCTGTGCGGCGCTCCTTCCGCTGGCGCTATTTCCGATGATCAGGTACTTCATGATAGAGGAATTGGACACTTATCAGGTCTCATCCTCGAGGGATTCCACAAGCTTCTTCCACTCTTGGGTGAACTCCCTCTTTTCCATATTCTGCAGTTCTCCGATGATGAGCTTTTGGTTGTGCCGTTTCTCCTCCTCGGATAACCTATCATACTCCCCCTTCAAAATGGTCGTCTCCTTGAACCAATCCCAACTCTCCTTCCCCTCTTCTATTCTGTTTCTCTTCCCGTAACCTGTGGGGCAGGGGACGAGGATTTCCACGAAGGCAAAACCTTTCTTTAAGATTGCCTTCTTGATGGTGGCAATGGTCTCGTAGGCATACCCCGGAATCCACCTGGCAACAAAGGAGGCTCCCGCCCCTATTGCCAATTCAGCCAGATCGAAGGGCTCTTCGACGCAACCGTAAGGCGTCGTTGTCGTGAACCCTGCCACAGGGGTTGTTGGTGATGACTGCCCTCCGGTCATGCCGTAATTGTAATTGTTGATCTCGATTACGGTCATGTCCACGTTTCTGCGGGCGGCGTGGATGAAATGGTTGCCGCCAATTCCGGCACAATCGCCGTCGCCGGTGAAAACGATCACTGTCAACTCTGGATTGGCTAATTTGACCCCGGTGGCGAAGGTGAGAGCGCGACCGTGGGTAGTGTGAAGACCATCGGCATCTATGTAGCCGGGCAGACGGGAGGAGCAACCGATTCCGGAGAGGAACACCACCTTGTCGAGATCGAGGCGACACTCATCGATTGCACGCAGGGTGTTGTTCAAAACGTTTCCGATCCCGCAGCCGACACAGAAGATGGAGGGATACATCTCCGCCCGAAGGTATCTCTTTATTCTCTCGGCTCTGTTAAACATCAAACCTTCAATTCTTGAGAGCCTCAATTATATCCTGCGGTGAATGCATAACCCCACCGATCCTGGAAAGCTTGTTCACTTCAGTGTCGTGACCAACGGCCTCTTTGACTTTGTGGAACAGCTGACCCAGATTCATCTCCGGCACAAGAATTCTCTTAACCTGCGCCCCCAAGCTGCGGAGAACCATTTCCGGGAAGGGCCAGATAGTTATCAATCGAAGATAGCCAACTTTCTTCCCTCGGGAACGCAGTATCTTAACCGCATATAGAGCCGCTCGAGAGGTGATCCCGTAACAGACGACGGCGGCCTCAGCGTCGTCCAGATAGAGTTCTTCAACTTTGGTGAGTTTGTCGGTATCCTCGGAGATTTTCTCGCAGAGGCGGGTGACAAGTTGGGTGTGAATTCCAGCATCATCGGTCGCCGGCAAACCATCGGGCTTATGAGTCAAGCCGGTAAGGTAGGTGTGATAGCCGCAGCCGAAGTTGGCAATCCGAGGCACCTTCCCCTCCTCGGGGAGAAAGGGAACATACTCCTGCGGGCGTCTTTGAGGTTTCTCCCTTTCGTTGATTTCATACTCCCCATAATCCGGGAGGATTATCCCCTCCCGCATATGCCCGACCTCACCGTCGGTCATGAGGAAGACCGGGTTGCGGTATTTCTCGGAGAGATTGAAACATTCTATGGTCAATTCCAATGACTCCTGGACGGAGTTGGGAGCGAGAGCTATGATTTCGTAGTCGCCGTGGGAACCCCAGCGGGCCTGCATAATGTCTCCCTGAGAGGGCTCTGTCGGCTGCCCGGTGGAGGGACCGGAGCGCTGGACATCGACGACGACACAGGGAGCCTCGACCATACAGGCGTAGCCGATGTTCTCCTGCATCAGCGAAAATCCCGGACCGGAGGTAACCGTCATGGATTTGACCCCAGCCAGCGAAGCCCCGATTATGGCGCCCATGCTGGCGATCTCATCTTCCATCTGAATGTGGGTCCCGCCCACGCGCGGGAGAAGCTCGGACATCACCTCCGCAGTCTCGGTTGCGGGAGTGATGGGATAACCGGCAAAAAAGCGACAGCCAGCCAATAGAGCTCCATAGGCGTACGCCTCATCCCCCTGCGCGAAGAGCTCTCTTTTGCCGATGGCCTTGACCACCCGATTGTATTGATCCGGATCCAAGACTACTTCTCCTGCCGCCAGAATTCTATGCCTTCATCATATGCCTGCAAGTTGATGTCAATGGTATGTTTGGGGACCTTCTCCCGTATGACCGCCTGCATAGATTCTGCAGAGATGACCTCAGTCGAGGCCACCAGGTATCCGAGCATCACCGAGTTCGCCACTACTTTCTTGCCCAGATTGTCCGCCATTTTCGTGAAGGGCGCGGAGTGGACCTTATCCGCTTCGGCGTTGACCAAGTCTCTATCGATAATAATGGTTCCACCTTTTCTCACAGCCGGGCGGAACTTATCGAAAGCCTCCTGGGAGAGCGCAACTAATATGTCCGCTTCGATCACCTTGGGGTAGTCTATCTTCTCGTCGGAAATCAATATCTCACTACGAGCCGCTCCGCCGCGTGATTCCGGGCCGTAAGACTGGGTCTGAACCGCCTGCTTCCCATCGCGGATGGCGGCTTCTCCTAGCAGTAACCCTGCCAAAACCACTCCCTGCCCGCCAAAGCCGGCAATGCGGATCTCAGTTCTCACGCCTCTTCGACCTCTCCAGACCTAAGTTATGCCCCTCCTCTAAGGCACGGAAGTTGTCCTCAACGAGCTTTTCCGGCAGATGTCTCCGGATGCTTTTCCTCAGCGACTCATTTGACACAATCCCGAGCAAAGCGGCCAGGTAACCGACAATGACCATATTCCCCATAATCTTCTGTCCAAATTCCTTGAATGCTATGTCGGTGGCGCTGATTTCGTGAACCTGCACCTTCTCTGCGTTCGCGCGAACCAAATCCTTGTCGATAATCAGGACTCCACCCCTTTTGAGCTGTTTGATGTATGTCTCGTATGCATCCTGGGACATGGAAATCAAAACGTCAATTTGAGATGATTCGAGCTCGTAGATCTTCTCCTTAGAAATGATCAGGTCGCATTTGCTGGCACCACCTCGAGAAGCGCTGCCGTAGGATTGAGTCTGCACTGCGTTCAAACCGTCGGCGACGGCGGCCTCCCCGTAGATGACCCCGGCGAGGACAATGCCCTGGCCCCCGAAGCCGGAGAATCTGATGCTTAAAGTCTCAAAATCTTTCTTCAAGACAGACTCCACTCCTCCGGGCTCCTGCCGGTTTTTTTGGTTCTCAATTCCACATTGAGTTTGCGAAGATTGCCCGTGAACTCCTCCTTCTCCCGTTCAATCAGCTTTCCGATAATGATCTTTCCCTCCAGCTCCTCGGGACTCATCTCGGCGGCATCCTCGATTCTCACCGAGGATTCCTTGTATTCCTGCAAGGCCTCACTTCCAGTCCTTTGCCCAACCCTTCTACCGTAGCTGATGGGGCATTGGGAGCGGATTTCTAAGAAGCAAAACCCCTTTTTGGTCAAAGCCTTCTGCATCGACTCCATCAACGGGAAGACATGATAAGTGGTCCAGCGGGCCACGTAGCTGGCTCCAGCGGCGGCCACCAGTTCGGCAATTTCGAAGGGATGCTCGACGTTGCCGTGAGGAGAAGTGGTTGTCGAAATTCCCAGGGGAGTGGTGGGAGCGAGTTGTCCCCCGGTCATACCGTAAATGAGATTGTTAACCAAAAAAACCTTGATGTCGATGTTCCTGCGAGCGGCGTGAATGAGATGATTCCCGCCGATGCCGATGAGGTCTCCATCTCCGGCAATCACCACCACAGTCTTGTCAGGTTGCATTACCTTCACTCCAGTGGCGAAGGGAATCGGTCTGCCGTGGGTAGTGTGCAAGGTGTCACCCAAAAAATATGGGCTCGGAATCCAGGAGGAACAACCAATTCCGGTGACAGCGACAATGTCGTTGGGATCTAGTTGAAGCTCGTCGACCGCGTGGGCATAACAGTTGAGGACGATGCCGCAACCACATCCCGGACAGAAGGCAGTAGGCAGAACCTCCTTGCGAAGATACTTGAAAAGTCGATGCCTGCGCTTCTCTGCAACCTCTTTTCTGTCAGCGTCTTCGGCCACTTGCCTTAAACCTCTCCTTTAAGAGCTGAGTAGATCTCGTCAATGGTGTGAGCGATACCTCCGATTTTCGGAATCGGGATGACCTCACATTTCACAAACCTCTCGATTTCCCGGGACAATTGCCCCAAGTTCATCTCCGGGACGAAGATTTTCTTAACTCTGGCTCCAAGCTCTCTCACTTTGCTTTCCGGGAAGGGCCAGATCGTAATCAAGCGTAGCATACCGATCTTTTTGCCTTCGCCTCTAGCTCTGAGCACCGCTCCGGCAGCGGGTCTGGCGGTGGCTCCGTAGGATATGACGACGAAGTCCGCATCCTCCAGATGATTCTCCTCGAACCTGATGATGCGATCGCGATTATCAGCAATCTTCTTGCACAATCTCGTGACTAACGTGTGATGAGCTTGCTGGCTCTCGACATCCCGGATGCCAGACTCTTTGTGGGTGGAGCCGGTAACGTGAATGAAACGACCAACGCCGAATTCCGCCATCGGTGGAATGAGCTCTCCGCCGAAGAGGAGTTCATCACCTGTGGCTAGCTTCCTTTCCCTGATCTTCACCTTGTCCAGGGGGGGCATGATAATCTTCTCGCGCATATGCCCAACTTCACCGTCCATGAGAATAATCACCGGGGTGCGATACTCCTCCGATAAATTGAAAGCCTCAATCGCCAATTCAAAGCATTCCTGAACCGAGTTTGGCGCCAGAGCAATAATCTCGTGATCTCCGTGAGTTCCCCAACGAGCCTGCATGATATCCCCTTGAGCCGGCTTGGTTGCTTGCCCGGTCGAGGGTCCGGAGCGCTGAACGTTAACGATCACACAGGGGGTCTCGGTCATCACCGCATAACCGATGTTCTCCTGCATCAGAGAAAAGCCCGGGCCGGAGGTGGCAGTCATTCCCTTGGCGCCGGCCCATACCGCCCCGATCACCGCCGAGAGGGAGGCGAGCTCATCCTCCATCTGGATATAATAACCGTCCACCCGAGGCAGCTCTGCGGACATGACCTCCGCGACCTCCGAAGCCGGAGTGATGGGATAGCCCGCGAAGAAATCACAACCGGCATAAAGGGAACCGTAAGCCACAGATTCGTCCCCCTGCATAAAGTAGCTACGATTGGCGAACCGGCTCAGATATTCTCTACGTATTTTGTCGTTACCTTTCAAAGCTCTTCACTCATTAATGATGATGATGGAGAATTCCGGACAGAGAAGCTCACACAATCTACAGCCGACGCAATCTTTCTCCTTGACCGGAAGCGGAGGGTAATATCCTCGGCTGTTGATTTTATCCGAGGTCTCGAAGACCTTCAGAGGGCAGAAGTCCACACATATTCCGCACCCTTTGCAGAGCTCCTCGTCTATCTCAATCATCTCTACTCAAGTTTCAATTCCAGATTTATCACCTTCGCCGGGGAGAAGCCCATCTTCTCGAAAAACCTCAGAAGTCCCCAATCGTTCCAGTTGATGCGAGTTTGAATGAGCTTCACTCCCGCAGCTTTGACGGTTGTCAAGAACTCCTCCATCAACTTGCGGGCAACCGCCTGACGTTGGAATTCGGGATGTACCCCGATGGTGTCGATTGTGGCGGTGGACTCGGGAATCCCGAACTCTCCCAGATAGACCTCCCCCATGATGAACCCGATGATTTTCCCCTCGACTTCCGCAACTAAAGAGGTGACCACCCGTCCGGCCTTGTCCAGAGCGGTGTGGATTTTCCTCTCGTAGTATTCTGCGCGGCGAGTCCCGAAGACCTGGGCGTCGATTTCCACCAGAGCCTCGAAATCCTCCGGGCGAATTACCCGGACATTTATATCTTCCGGTGCAATCTGCGGCATCTCTCTCTCCTTAAAAAAGGTCCTCCAGATCTAAGTTCCCCTCCGGCATCTCCCCGTGCAGTTGAACGTATTGCTGAATCAGCTCCGTTTCGCGCTTCGTGAACATGGGGTCTAATTCGTAGAAGAAGAAACTGGCGCTGTCGTTAGTGCTCAACTGCTCCTCCAAGGCCTGACGCAAATTAGCGGAGCCACAGATCAAAATCACTTTCTTCTCCTTATTCGACAGCTGAAATGCACCCTCTTTCTCGGGAACATCTTTGATGGCTTCGGCATCAAAGGCTATCCATTTTTCGGGAGGCAAAATCACTGGTTGAAGGTGTAGCCGGAGATCACACTGCAGACATCTTTTAGCCTCGGAGACAGCAGTCTCTTCGTCCAGACCCAGCTCTATTACGGAGAAATCCTCGGTCCGCTCCGAGACCGGAAGAGTCTGAATCTCCACCCGTGCTTTAGAGGCGAAACCCTCCTCTCTTCCAATCCAGACGGGAGCCTTGGTCTCCTCGATCAGAGACTCCGCCAAATCTCCGTCCCCACCGAAAAATCTGTCAATCGACTCTGCTGCTTTTCGTCCGGAGGCAATCGCCTCCACGACTGATTTCGGTCCGGTCACCACATCACCACCGGCGAAGACTCCTGAAAGGCTGGTTTCCAGACTCTCCTCTTTGACCCAGATGCTTCCGTCGGGATTGGCCTTGACTTCGACGTCGCGCCCTAAAAAGGAGAGGTCCGAAGTTTGCCCGATAGCCAAGATGACCATATCCGTCTCTATTTTTATACTCTCGCTTTCATCGAGAAGCGGTTTGAACCTTCCCTCCTCGTCGAAAACCCTGGTGCAGCGGACAAGTTCCACACCGGAGACGCTTCCCCCCTCCCCGAGGATCCTTTTCGGTCCCCAGGAGGTGTCAGTCTCAACTCCCTCTTCGAGCGCCCTTTCAATCTCCCAGTTGTAGGCGGGCATCTCGTCTTTTGATTCCAGGCAGGCTAATTTGACTTGCTCCGCTCCCAGACGGATTGCCGAGAGGGCCACATCAAGGGCAACATTGCCGCCGCCAATGACCAACACTCTCCTTTTCACCTCCGGCTTTCGATCGGAATTCAACTCCTTCAGGAAATCCAATCCCCAGAGGACCCCCTCCAATTCTGCCCCCTCCAATTCTATCCTCTTGCTGAGTGGCGTCCCCGTCGAAAGAAACAGAGTAGAATACCCTTGAGATTTGAGATCGCTGAAAGAAAAGTTGCCATTTATCGGACTGTTGGTTCTGATTTCTACGCCCAACGCCTGTATCTCATCTATCTCTTTCTTCAAGACTTCCCTGGGAAGGCGATATTCGGGGATACCATAACGCATCATTCCCCCCGCTTCTGCTTCGGCTTCGAAGACGGTGACGGAGTGACCTTTTCGGGCCAGGTAGTATGCGGCGGTCAACCCCGACGGACCTGCGCCGATTATTGCCACTTTCTTCCCGGTGGGAGGAGCAGTTCTCGAATTCTTCCTCCAGCTACCGTTATCCCTCTCGAGCGCTGAACGCTTGAGAGCGCAAATGGATATCGGTTCGTTGACCTCCCCCCTTCGGCACACCTCCTCGCAAGGATGAAAGCAGACGTAACCTAGCACCCCTGGAAAGGGAACTCTCTCACGTACGGCTGCAGTGGCCTCGGCAAATTCTCCTTGTGAAATCAAGCGAAGATAGCGAGGGACATCGATTCCTGCGGGGCAACTCGAACGACAGGGAACTAAAGCATCCTCTTTCTCACCCTTTAGATCTTTGTCTGTCAAAGCGCCGGTGGGGCAGACCTCCACACAGGCGGTGCAGAAGCGACATTCAGACTCATTCAGGGTTGGTTTCAAGGTACCGACAATGATGCCCTGCTCATTGTAAACGAATCCCAGGGCCTCAACCCCGCGCAGTTCTGTGCAGGCGCGGACACAGCGAGTGCAGCCGATACAGAGGTTATAATCCCGTTTGAATAGTGGGTCATGCTCAATAACAGGATACTTCGTTGGAATCCAACGAGGGGTGTCCTCCTTTACCCCGATGTATTCAGCAACCAGCTGAAGCTCGCAGTGACCGAACTCGGGACAGCACCTCTCCTCCCAGGGGACATTCGGGGGACACGGCTCTCGGCTGCATCCCTCCCGCTGGGCACAAACGAGGCAGGTGTGCGGGTGTTTCGAGAGAATTTTGCTGAGGTTTTTCTGCCGAAGCTCTCGGAGTTCTGGAGTGTCAGTCTCTATCACCATGCCCTCTTCGACTTCGAGAACGCAAGCTCTCTGGGGTTGACTCGCCCCTTCGATCTCGACGAGACATAGACGGCAACCTTCCTGCTCCTCAGGCACCGACGTTAAAGAGGACGATTTCCTGACCTCCTTTCCCCAGTAGACAGACTCTGATGGCCTCTGCCCCTTCCAGGGAGGAAGGTCGGGATGATAACAGAGGTGGGGAACATAGACCTCAGCCTCTAAGATGGCCTTGAGGAGATTCCCTCCCCTCTCAGCATTGACTTTATCTCCATTCACTGTGATTGCTACCATCTCGATTGTGAATTGATGTTCCGTGCTCGTTGCTGGAGGTCGATCCGCGATTGGCTCGGTCATTGAGCTCTCACCATCAACCTTCATCATCACCACGAGTGTGTGATCGCGTTAGGTTCACATGCCGATATGCAGGGCAACTTCTCTCGACCGGATGTCGGTTTGCAGGGGGCACAGCTGTATTTTATCTTCTTTCGATGCTCCTCGCTGACGGCGGCGATCTGTCCGCCTTCCAGGGGATCGAACTCATTTTCAACTATCTCGAGGACACCATTCGGACAGGCGCTAATGCAATCTCCACAGCCATCGCATTTTCCGGTGTCGATGGTTATGAAGTAGTCGCCGGAACCGTCTTTGTACCCATAGTTAGCTAACATAGCCTCCTCATTTCATTTTCTCGATTTCTCCAGCAGGGCTTTTGCAAACAGGGCAGCTCCGATGGCACCAGCAATCTGGGTATCATACTTGGAGGTCAAAGGCTTCATTCCTACTTCTTTCTCCAACCTTCTCACCACTCCGACATTTTTGGCAATGCCTCCAGTGATAGCGAAATCCTTTTCCACTCCGATTCTCTCCAGGAGGGTATAAACTCGGTGAGCCATTGCGGAGCAATAGGCGGCCAAAACCTTGCTTTTAGGCCAGCCCTGCCTCAAAAGAGCGGTTGCCTCCGATTTAGCGAAGACCACACAGGTGCTGCTGACGGGTTCGGGTTCTTCATCCACTTCGAAGGAAAGCTCCCCGACCTCCTCAACCGGGACCGCCAAAAGGTCTGCAAAGACCTCCATGCCCCTTCCGGTTCCGGCGGCGCATTTGTCGTTCATGAGGAAGTTGGTGACCTTGCCGCGCTCATCGCAATGGATCGCTTTGCAGTCCTGACCACCCATATCCAGGATGGTGCGCACCGTGGGTCCATACATCATGTTGCCGCCACGAGCGTGACAGGCAATTTCGGTAATCGCTTTCTGAGCGAAGGGGACATTCACCCGGCCATATCCGGTTCCGACGACATATTTTATATGCTCCAGCTTCATGCCGGTCCCCTCCAGAGCCCAGTCCATGGCTTTTCTGGCGCTGTCGGGGGAATCGGAGCCGGTCCTCATGTTGCTGTATGCGAAAAGCTTCCCATCGGTCATAACCACCGCCTGGGAGCTCACGGAGCCGACATCCACCCCGGCGGTGATGGTGTTTGCCGCCTTCCAGTCGATCTTTTCGTCTCTCCAGTTATATTCTTTCCATCTCCAGTATTCTTGACTCATCGTTCACCTCAGAGAAATCGCCAACCCCGTTTGCTACCTGTTTTCAGCCGCCGCTATGGCTGCGCCCAATGCACCGACAAACTCCGGGTCTTCGGGGATCAGCACCTCCAGCTCTAAATCGTCCTTCATAGACTTGACGAAGCCGACGTTTCTGGCTACACCGCCCACTAAGGCGACTTCTTTTTCAATTCCCACCCGCCTGACCATGGAGGTGATTCTGCTGGCAATGGCATCGTGGACCGCCCGGACGATGTCTTCCTTGGGAGTTTTAGCGTGGATCAGGGAGACCACCTCAGATTCAGCGAAGATGGCACACTGGGCGTTCATGGGAACTGCATTCTGGGATTTCAGAGAGAACTCTCCCATCTTCTCCAACGGAACCTCCAAAGCCCGGGCCATGGCCTCCGTGAAGGCACCAGCTCC
>JAUWHO010000051.1 GCA_030605835.1 Candidatus Zixiibacteriota bacterium
AGTGTTGTTCAGTACGACCGTCCGTTTTCCGCTTTGTCGATCGACCCAGACGAAGGCTTGCAGACTGCGGCCTCGTTTGTCCACTAAAAGATGGTCGGTACCCACCCCCTCGGATTCGAGCTCCTTTCTGATCAGCTGCCCCTCGTGATCGTTTCCGATCTTGCCGATTAGAGCCGTCTTTCCTCCAAAACGTGCTATGGCCACCAGGGCAGTGGGCACCGGTCCACCGCCCTGGATCTTAAAGTCCACTAAGTCGACCTTCTGGTTGAGTTTTGGGTAGGTGGAAACCACCCCTAAATAGTCCAGCGGACAGATTCCCAGCCCCAGGCAATCGTAAACTCTATTCCGGTTTCGCTGAACTGTTTGCCTTCGGAGGGAAAGTGACCTGGCCATTGGTGGCGTCTAAAAGCTTCTCTCTGAGCGTTCTTGCCCGGCTGGCACGTAACTCTACCTTCATGGAGGGGATCTCCCCGAACAGGTTCTCAAGGATTCTCGCCTTGGCCAGGCTCACGGAGCGGTGAACTACGGAGGTGAACTCGAACGGATAGGAAAAAGACAGAGTCGTGTTGATATACCGGATCTGAGTATTCCGATAGTCCAGAACCGACAGAGCGCTCTGCCGGTAAGCTCGGGCCAGCCCTCCAGTTCCCAACTCCACTCCCCCGAAGTATCGGCTCACCGCCACCACCACGTTGGTCAACCGCCTCTGCTCGATCACCTCGAAGATGGGACGACCTGCAGTTCCCGACGGTTCCCCGGCATCGGAGTAACGATACTTCTGACGCTTTCCCACTCCTACCTTGTAAGCGAAACAGTGATGGCGAGCGTCGTGGAACTCCTTGGAGACCTTCTCGATGAAATCCTTGGCCTTCCCCTCGCTGTCCACCGACAGGGTGGAGGCGATGAAGCGTGAATTCTTCACAGCCACCTCCATCCTCTTGAAATCCCTGACGGTGCGATATTCGTCGGAGGCGGTGGTCCCTCTCTCGAACCTCCCCACGCTGCGGAGGCTGTTTCTAACGATTTGCCCGCGCATGGATAATCCTCAACCCCTCTAAAGTTAAGGTCAGATTTACCTCTTCTATGATCGACGTCAGTTTGGCCACCAGCGGAGAAAATCCTCCGGTGGCTATCACCTTGACGTTGTCTGCGCCGAGTTCTCTTTTCATTCTGTTTATGATCCCCTCCACCTGACCCACAGTTCCATAAATGATCCCGGACTTCAGGCTATCGGTAGTGTTTCTCCCCACCACCTTGCCGGGAGGTTCCAGCCGCACCTTGAAGAGCTGGGCGGCCCTCTTGAAAAGATCCGCAGAGGAGGTCTCCACCCCGGGCGCAATGGCACCCCCCACATATTCTCCGGAGCCGGAAATATAGTCGAAGGTGGTGGCGGTCCCGAAGTCGACCACGATCACCGGGCCACCGTATAGTTGGTGGGCAGCGACGGCGTCCGCCAGGCGATCCGCGCCCACCTGTTCAGGGTTGTCGTAAACGATCTTAATTCCCAAATCTAGCGAGCTCGATACCGTCAGAGCTTCCACCGAGAAGAACTTGCGGCTCATCTCCTCGTATGCCTGCGTCAAAGACGGAACCACCGAAGAGAGGCAGACGCCATCTATCCCCCCCGGGGGGATGTCGATACTCTCCAGAAGCCGCTGGGTCGAAATCCCGCATTCGTCACAGGTCAACTTCTCGTTGGAGGCGATCCGAAAGAATTCGAGCAGCTTCTCCCCGGAGAAGACCCCCACTACCGTATTGGTGTTGCCTACGTCAATGGCTAAAAGCATCGCTCTTCCTGAAACCGACAGAAGCTTCGTAAACTGGTCTGGATCCCTCTATCCTGGCTATCTGGTCGAAGGAAAGATATGACCCTTCACGGAGCATTACTAGAAACCTCTAAGCAGGCCCACCCCCCTTCTGAGGGGCTCTGCCAAATAAAGCCTAGCTTTCCCGGTAGTCAACCTTCTCTCTAATTTTATAACTCACTCGCTTGCGAAAAGTTTCAAAGTATTGCGATCTCAGCAAGCCTCGGAAAGCTCGGCGCTAGAAAGAGTTCTCGAAGTGGGTGATTTCCCCACCAGGCAGGAATAACCGTCTTCTTCCCTTTTTCAGTATCAGGGAACCCTCCTCGTCAATATCCTCGGCAATCCCACTTAGCAGTTTATCTCCACATCGGATTTTCACGGATCTACCTAAAACCGCGGAGCATTCCCGGTAATGGTTCCTGAAAGGAGCCAGCCCCGAGTTTGAGAATCGCAAATAATCCCTCTCAAACTCCAGCAAAAACCGCTTCAAGACTCCAAGCCGAGAGACCTCCTCCCCAAGCTCGATTGCCAGAGAGGTGGCAGTCTTTCTGAGGTCTTTGGGGAAATCCTCCCTCTGGTTATTGACGTTCATCCCCACGCCGACGATGACGGAATCGACTCCATTGCCTCTCGTGACCAGCTCCGTTAATATACCACAGACCTTCTTTCGATTTATCAGAACGTCGTTGGGCCACTTGGTGAAAACTTGAATCCCAAAAAGCTCCCTTAAGGAATCGATTACCGCTAAAGCGGCGCAGATCGAGAGGGCCGGGGCCTTCGCAGGGAGGATAGGGGGCCGGAGGATTAGGGTGAAATATAGTCCGCATTTCGGAGGCGAGTGCCACAACCTCCCGAGACGACCTCGACCCTTAGTTTGCTCCTCGGCAACGATTAGAGTCCCTTCCGGAGCGCCTGAATCCGCTAATTGCTTGGCGACATCGTTAGTGGAACCGAGAGTTCTGTAACTGACTATCCTCTTGGCGAAAAGCTTCGTTTTCAGTCCCTCTCGAATTTCCGAGGCAATCATCAAATCTGGAGCGGTTCTGTATCTATATCCCAAGCGGCGGTCGCTTTCGATCTGGTATCCGAACTGCCTTAGTTGCGAGATAGTCTGATAGACGCTCTCCCGTTTGAGGCCCAGGCTTTCGGCCAGGAAGCGGCCGGAGACATACTCGCCCGGTGATTGCCTCAACAGAGTTAGAATCTCATCTTGATGCTCTGAAACCTCTGACAACGAAGACCTCTGAAAACCTCAGGGATTGTTCGGTCTGTTAGAATAAAAAGTTATGTTGACTTTTAAAAGCCCAATCAGTATGAGCAAAAGTGCAGAGAGTATAAGCAAACGATTCCGTTTTGTCAAACCTTTTCGCACAGAAATGTGAGTGAGTGTCAATCCAGGCCTCTCAAGAGAGGTCCTCAACTACCGACTGCTCAACACCGAGGTCCTCTTGCACTCCTCCCCTTTAATCTCTTGCCCTCGGGAAGCTTTTTTCTATCTTAGCGCAGTGAAACGATAGAGTTTCAGAGAGGCTGAAATTGGTCCTGCTCTGGTTTTTTCTCGTCATATCTCTTGTATATTTCCTCATCGCCTTGGTTTTGGCTCTGGCAAGGAGCAAGTTCCCACCCCAGAACCCCGACTACCTCCCTTTCGTATCGGTGGTCATATCTGCCCGCAACGAAGGCAGCACAATTGGACCGTGCCTCGATTCACTCTTCGCACAGGACTACCCCGAAGACCTTTTTGAAGTGATAACGGTCGATGACCGCTCCTCCGACAATACCCCGGAGGTTTTGGAGTCTTGCCGGAGAAAATATCCCCGGCTGAAAGTGATAACGATACGAAAGGAGCCCGAGGCGCTAACCGGCAAGCAAGTCGCCATGGACGTCGGGATAAATCAAGCTCGGGGGGAGACCATAATGACCACCGACGGGGATTGTCTGCTTCCGCCCGGCTGGATCTCGGGGACCGTCAGATATTTCTCGCCGGAGGTCGGGATGGTGGCTGGCTTCTCTCACTGTGGCTTTGGCTCCCTCTTTCCCGGGATCCAGTCCTGTGATCATATCTTTCTCGAAGGCATAGCTTCTGGATTCGTGACTTTCGGAAATCCCCAGAGTTGTATCGGGAACAATCTCTCCTTTCGCAAAGACCTCTATCAGAACTTGGGAGGTTTTGAGAAGATCGGCTTCACCGTCACCGAGGACACCGCCCTGATGCATGGAATCTTCGCCCAGACCGGATCGGAAATCCTCTTCCCTCAAAACCACAGAACCCTGGTAGTGTGTGAAGCTGCGAAGAATTTGGGAGATTTCTTCCGTCAACGAAAAAGGTGGCTTCTGGGCGGGATCAAGACCAGTATGCTTACTTCCGCGATGACGATAATCGCATTTCTGAGGAACCTCCTTTTCGTCCTTTCACCGCTTTTCTTGCTCTTTGAAACCTCCCTCACGCCACTCATAGGGGCTTGGATACTCACTTTCGTATCCGATTTCCTGGTTTTATTCAAGCACCGAGCTCTCTTGGGAACCGGTAAGCTTCTCACTTACTATCTCCCCTTTCAACTCTTTTATCCATTCTATACAAGCGTTCTGGGATTGAGCGTGATCTTCGGCTCGAAGAAGGTGCACTGGAAGGAAAGAGAATACTCTCCCCGCTGAAACCGTTAATTGCCCGGTGTTGATTGAAGTGCAGAAGGCAGTTTCCCGCGTCGGGATCAGGAGATGGATAGATGTGTCAGATTACCTCCACCACTTCGCTTTTCACCCAGCCTTTCACTCCGTTGTCCAGGGTGATTCGGCAATATGCCTCCCGTCTCTCATCGATGGAGAACTCTAACCCCTCGTGGCCAGTGAACTGTAAGGTGAAATCCTCCCCGGGACCGCTGTATATCTTGGCTTCTGGAGAAGTGAGAACGCCGCGAGTTTCAGTCTCCTGATTGTAGATTCTGGCGGCAGTGGGAATGCTTATGATCAAGAGCAGGCAGACAAGTATTGTTGCCAGAGTGACAAAAACTCGGGTCCTGTGGCGGCTCAGAAAATGAAGCCCCCAGAGGCAGAGAGTCCCCCACAAAAGAATGGTCCAGATCCAGAAGGCTTCCTCGGCGTTGAAAGCCGAGAGGATTCCCCGGAATAAAGAGGCGAAGAAATTCACCTGGGGATACTCCAGTCGGTCGATTGTGAACTGTTTGGCGAAGGCCAAGTTGGTCTTGGTCTCCTCATCCCGGGGATTGAGTTTTAAAGCTCTCCGATAGGATGCTATCGCCCTACCCACCTCCCCCCCCTTGAAATAGGCATTACCCAGATTGTAGTAAATCTCGACGCCTTCAAATCCGGTGTTTAGAATTGCCCCATAATCCTCAACGGCACCCTTGTAATCAGCACGGTCATATTTCACATTTGCAGAGGTGAAGAGGGAATCAGCCACCCGAAGACCTTGCCCCCACGCTACTGCGTTGAGCAGAAATAATAGGAAGAGCAACTTCCTCATCAGCCCTTCAAGACCCCCTCTAAGTTGTCGATCAGCTTCTGAGCTCTCCGCAGGAACTCCTGTCTCTGTGAGGGATCATCAGAGGTAGGGGCGAAGCGCGCGAAGTCACAATCCTGAAGCAGGGACTTGACCTCCTGAATCATTTCAGAAGATGCTCCGCTACTTCTCATCCTCTGCTCGACCATCTGAAACGTCAAACCTGCAGCCGGGAGGTTGAATTTGTCCCCCAGATAACCGTTCAAAGCGTTTGTCACCTCCGCGTAGAAATCGGAAGGCTTCTCAGCGGATAGAAGTCTCCGGGCAGCCTTAAATCTTTTGGCACTGACCCTCTTCGCTCTCCTTTCGCGGGCGTAAACGATATCAGCGTTCAATCTCTCCTTACGATTAGAATAAATCCAGCAGAAGGCCAGAAAACCGAGCGGGAGAAGTTGCAGAAGTAAGAACCAAACCTGCCGGTAAAGTGCCCCCCGCTGTGAAGGGGGAGACAACTTGGTCTTGAGATACAGAAGGTCTTTGATGCCAGCCCCAATCTCGGAGTAGCTCACCCCCGGAACCTCGGCCACCAGAGGTTGAGTGGAGGGGAGAGAGGTGATAACAAATGGCCTGGTTGCAACGGTTTCGTAGGCCCTGGTCTCCGGGTTGAAGAAGGTATATTTTATCGCCGGAAAGCTGAACTTGCCCGGAGACTTCGGAATGAACACCTCCTCGAAGATTTTGCTCCCGGAGATTCTGTCGCTGCGGTTGTTGACGTTCTCGGAGCTTCCGGAGCTGTAATGTCGGAAGTCGGGCAGCTCTGGAAATCCGGGAGGTCCGATGGTCTTTATGTTGCCAACTCCGGAAACCTTGATTCTCATTGTGATCGGCTGATTGGCCTCCACCGTGGTGGTGTCGGCGGAAAGGGAAATCTTGAAGGAGCCGACTGCACCGGCGAAGTTCGGCAACTCACCGATCTCCGGAAGCGCCAGAATCTTCATCAACAGTAGGTCACTTTTCAATCTGATCTCTCTACCGCGGGCAAACCCGAAGAAATCGTCATCGAAGATGCTGAAGGGGTCGCGTCTCCGCCTGCGCCCTTCGACCGCAACCTTAAGCTCGAATGGTTCAACAGTGAATTCCCCGGAGGCAGTGGCGAAGAGGGCCTTCTTGATTTCGTGGACCAGGTAACGTTTGCCCTCGATCACCTGATAATACTGTTTCCGAGGGGATAGCTCCTCCACCCAGAAGCCGGTGTAAGAGGGGGAGGTAAGTTGAGGCTGATCTAAAAGCCTGACGGAGGTGTAGAACTTGAGATTTAAGGTTATCTGTTCCCCGACGAAAGCCTCCTTCTTGTCTAATTTGGATTGGAGGAAAAGCTCGCCTCCACCGGCGAGGGCTTCTCCCTTTATCTCCCCTCCAGAGGGGATCTTTCTCGTCAAAGCCCGGCCCGCTTTCACCACGATCTTTATCGGTTGGGTCTGATAGGTCTGCCCCTGGTATTTCAGAGTAACGGCTCCGATGTAGAACTGCCCCTCCTTCTTGGGAACCATGGTGTAGTTGTAGATCACCGAGGAGGAGACCTTTCCATTCACGAAGCTGAAACTTGTAGAGCGTCCCGAAGAGTAAACCTCGAAGTCCTCGATCAAGGGCAGCTCCGGATCGGGCAGATTACGCTTTCCGGAGACCTCGATTGTCAAGGTGATCTGATCCTCTATAGTGACCTCGGTCTTGTCGACGTAAGCCCGGAAAGACAAGTCCTGAGCAAGAACACCGCTGGCGCAAACAAAAGCAGTAAGAAGACAGACCAGTGAGAAGTTAAACCCTTTCCCCATTTTCCTACCAGTCTTTCAACACCCTTCTGGAAGCGCCAGTGAATCTGCGTTGCTCTTTTTGAAGTTCTTTTTCGTCATCTTTCAGGGCGTTTAGGATCCTTTCGGCCTCCTCCCTGCTCATCCCCTCCTTTGGTTCCGGTTGCATTTGTGGCTGTTGTTGTCTCGCAGAATCGATTTGAGCTTGCTGTTCCTCTTGCTCTTGCTGCTGCTCTTGAGATTGATCCTGTTCGGTTTGCTCTTTCTGTCCCTGCTGTTTCTCTCCCTCCTTGTCCTGTCCTTCTTGTTGCCTCTGCTGATCCATCATCTCTTTTAATTTTTTACGCACGAACTCCAGGTTGTATTTGGCCTCCATATCATCGGGAGTGAGATCCAGGCATTTCTCGTATGATTGAATCGCCTCCGCCAACTTCCCTGCACGATAGAGCGAGTTCCCCTGGTTATAATAGGTTTGAGCCTCCAGTTTCGGATCCTCGGTGTAGAAGGCCTTATTGTATTTCTCGATTGCCTCTTCGTATCTTTCCTGTTGATAGAGAGTGTTGGCCATATTGTAATGAAGTTTCGGCTCCTCCGGCTTTTCGATTTCCGCATCCTGATAATGCCTCATAGCCGACTCATAGTCAGCCTTCCCAAACGACTTGTTTCCGGCTTTGACAGCGCCGGAGAAATCATCAGCCCAGGCGGAACCAACCCCAAGGAGTGCAGAACTCAAAAGCAGAATCGGAACTAATCCTCGTAGAAATTTCATAACATCTAGGCTAGCTTAGTTCGGCTTCAATCGAGTTCGTTTTACGCATCCTCTTCCTATCGGTAATAAAAGCCTCCAGGGCGAAACATACGACCGCCAGGAAAAGCGGATACTGAAAACGGTCTTCGTACTGAGTCATGAGGCGGCTGGCCAGCTCCTTTTTCTCCATTCCGGAGACCTCCTCGTAGATCTTATCCAGCTCCATCTCCCCGTAAGTCGCGCGGTAATACTTCCCCCGAGTTGTAAGAGCAATCTTCTGCAGGGCGACCTCGTCTAACTTGCTCAAGACCACGGAGCCTGAGCGGTCTTTCTTAAAACCTCGCATTTGATCCTCTCTGCCTCTCAAAGGAATCGGCTCTCCGGCGGGCGAGCCGACGCCGATGGTGTAAATCTTGATGCCCTCCCTGGCGGCAGCTTCTGCGGCAGACTCCAAATCCCCCTCGTGGTCTTCACCGTCGGTGATGAGAATCAACACCTTGTATTTCCTCTCCTTCTGATTGAAAGCTTTGACAGAGGTGTTTATGGCGTTGGCGATGGCGGTTCCCGGGATCGGGATCGACCTTTCATCCATTATCTCTAAGAACATCTTGGCGGCACCGTAATCCAGAGTCAAGGGACACTGGACGAATGCCTCCCCGGCGAAAACCACCAACCCAACGCGGTCGCCCTCCAGTTTATCCAGAAGTGAGCGGATCTCCTGCTTGGCCTTCTCCAGGCGGTTCGGCTTGATGTCCTCTGTCAACATCGAAAAGGAGGTGTCCAGGGCAATCACCAAATCCAGGCCTTGCCTTTTCATCATCATCAACCTTGTACCGAGTTGAGGACGAGCAGCGGAGATTACGAGAAGGAAAATCCCGACGAAGAGCAAAGCCACCTTCAATCTCCTCTTTCTGGTGCTGACCGAGCCGGACAGCTTCGCAATCAAATCCAGGCTCCCGAAAACCTCCTTGGCTCTCTTTCTGCGATATGAGGCCCAGAGAAAAAGGAGCCACAAAACCGGCAGGATGAAAAGTCCATAGAGATATATGGGTTGAGCGAATCTCACCTTAAGGAATCCTACGAAACTTGCTGTTTGCCAGTATAAGCTCCAGACAGAGGAAAAGGAAACCGTAGAGCGCGAAATAGCCGAAAAGCTCGCTGAACTGCATATACTCCTTCACCTTGATTTCGGTCTTCTCTAAGGCGCTTATCTCCTCGTAAATTCTCTTGAGACCTTCGGTGTCCTTGGCCCGGAAGTATCTCCCCTCAGTTGTGGAAGCGATCTTCCTTAAGCTCTCCTCGTCCAGTTGCACTTGCAGAGGGACATACCTCCGCCCGAAGAGGGGGTCATCGACCGGATAGAGAGCCACCCCGGGCTTGCCGGCGCCAATGGCGTAGATCTTGATGTCAAAAGTCCTCGCCAACTGTGCCGCGGTTAAGGGATCGATCTCCCCAGCATTGTTCACGCCGTCGGTCAGAAGGATAATCACCTTGCTCTTGGCATTGGAATCCTTCAGGCGATTGACGGCGTTTGCAATTGACAGCCCGATAGCGGTGCCGTCCTCGATCATCCCGAAATCGACCTGCTCCAAGAAGCTCAATAAAACTCCATAATCGAGGGTCAGAGGACACTGGGTGAAGCTCTGCCTGGAGAAAACCACCAGCCCGATGCGATCGGAGGTGCGGTCGGCGATGAAATCCCGGATCACTCCTTTGGCGGCATAGAGGCGATTATGGGGCTTGAAATCCTCCGCCCGCATGCTCCCCGAAATATCTAAGACCAACATGATGTCGACTCCCTCAGTCTCCACATCGATGCTCTTTCTGCCGGACTGAGGCCTTGCTAAAGCGAGAATCAGAAGGGATAATCCTAAAGCCCGCAGAGCTGCCAGAATGTGTCTCAGCTTCAGAGTAGTGGAGGGCCTGAGTCTCCTGACAAGATTCAGGTCCGAATATCTGATGCTTGCCCCCTGACCCTTGGTTTTCCTGAAATACCAGAAAAGGTAAAGGGGCACCAAGAGAAGTAACACCAAGAAAATTGGACTCGCGAATTTGAACATCTACGTCGTGCTTCTTAGCGACCGTATTGCGGAACTGTAACGGAAGGCTTTAGCCTTCCACTTCCTGGAAACCTGAAGGTATCCGCTACACGCTTGTTGTCTTCATCTCCTCTGTTTTCACTGCGCCTTCCTGTGGTGTCAGGAATTTCTTCCTGACACTTTTCCGTCGGGTGGAAACACCCGACGGCACCGAACGGCGGTGATAAATTCACCTCCCTACGGGTTTAGATGGGTTTTGGAAACCTGAAGGTTTCCGCTACAATGCTGTTGTTTCCGCCTCCTCCACTCGCACTGCCGTCTCTTCGACCGCTTCGGTCGGAATCGTCTCCTCCACAATATACTTGGCGGAGGCGAAATCGTTCTCGATCTCTTCACTTGAGGGAATGTATTTCGCGAATTTCACCAAATCGGCGGACTCTAAGAATTTCGTGGCCCTGTTGTAGAGCCAGCTATCAAAACGGGCTTTCCTCATATTCTGCTTGATTTCGTAAGTGGTCATATCGACGGCGGCGATTTGGAAACGACGCTCAACATAGCGTTTCACGATCTCGGAAAGCCTGAGGTAATAGAACTTCACCTGCCCGGTCTCGAGCAAATCGGATGATTCCAACTCTGACAGAGCCGATAGAGCCTCCTCCCAGGGAGGAATCGGAGGCTCAGCTTCCTCCTCCTTTGGTTTAGGATGCAGTTTTCTGTAACGCCAATACCATATACCACCACCAAGCAGAAGTAGAACTGCAACTATGATAATATAGGGTAAGTAGCTTGCGGGAACGCTCGCCTGCGGTTTGAGTCCCCTTATGTCGGTGGTGTCTTCAGCAGTTGCAATTACGGATTCCACCATAATCGTCAAGGGCTCAGATTTGATTGAATGCTCGACGCTGTCTGGAGTCAAATATCCAATCTCCAGAGGCGGAATGACGTATTCGCCGGTGGTGAAGGTGGTGATAACGTATTCGCTCTTGTTCACCATCTGTCCCTGCTTATTCTTCTTCTCAGGATAGGTTTTGTAGTCCTTGACCTCGAAGGCTCCCAAATTCGCTCCCAGGTTGAGAGGCAGAAGATTAATGGAGGAGTCGTAGATTATCTCCAGGGTGTAAAGAACCCGGTCGCCGATAGTGATGGTCGATTTATCCACCGACGAGTTCACCCGGATTAACTCCTCTTCCGCGGACAAGAGAGCTACCGTTCCACCCAGAACGATTAAGATTAGAATGAACAGATTCTTCCTATTGAGAATCATAACTGATCTTCGAAAATCTCAACCTTCTCTGCTTTCATCAATCTGGCGATCAATTTGTCGAACTCCTCCTGCGACCGCTCCTGCTGAAGCTTGAGTCTGGCTAGCTCCTTGACTTCGCCGAAAGACTTATCTTCGAACTCGTCTTCGTGCGCCCGATAATACAACTCAGCATCACTATCGCTGACCTCTATCTTGGAATAAACCTCCTCCTGAAAGATCTTCTGAACCAGAAGCTGTTTTTTCACATCCTCCAGACCTTTCAGAACTTCCGGGTCTTTGTCGTAACCCTTCCTCAGAGCGGAATCATAGAGCAGCTCCGCTCCTACATACTGTTTCAGAAACTCCAGTCTTCTTTCTCTAGTATTTGTCTCCTTCTGGGCGAAATCCGGCAGCCGGCTGATCTCTTCTTCTAACTCGCTGAGGGTGACCTCTCTTTTTCCAATTCTCGCCACCACCTTGCCACCCGGTGTTCCTGGTTTCTCACTAGTGGAAGTCTCCCTTTCCAATTCTCTTTGGGCATCGAAGGAGCGCCCCAGTCTCTCGTAGCACTCGACCAACTTCAGGCTCAACTCTCTCTCCAGATGTTCCTCCGGTTTCAAGAGCTTCACCTTGAGAAATCGGGCGGCGGCGTTCTCATACTCACTGAGCCTCTCCATATAGATCTTACCGACCAGGTAATTGAGGTTGGCGCTCTTCTTTTCAGAGAGCTTGCCGGTTTCCAAAATTCTGTCGTATTCGGCGATCGCCTGGGAGTAGAGCCTATTGTCAGCGAGAGCATGAGCATACTCCTGCATTTTGTCAATATCAGCTTCCGCCTCCCCTCTGGACAGAGACCTAACGATCAGAAATGCCTGAGCTGCAAGGATCAGAAGCAATAGAATCCACAGTATCGGTGAGTAAGTCTTGCTATCTTTCATCTTCTAACGGAGACGTTTCGCCCGCATCCGGAAAAACCTCACCAAAGGTTCAACGTAGGATTCGGAGGTGAGAATATCTATATGGTCGATGTTTATGGAGCGAAAGAGACGATTTCTCTCGGCCTCCTCCTGAGCGTTGTAGTCGCAAAAATACTCTCTCACCCGCAAATCGTTAGTATCAATTAACATTTGCTCTCCGGTCTCGGAATCCTCTAACTCGATTAAACCGATCTTGGGAAGCTCCACCTCTCTCGGGTCGGTGATCTTTATGGCGACGATGTCGTGCCTGCGGTTCGCCATCTTCAACGAGCGTTCAAAACCCTTGTTCAAAAAATCTGAGATCAGAAAGACCACCGCCCTTTTAGTCAACACCTGGGAGAGGAAAGTGAGAGCCTGATCGATATCAGTGCCTCGACCTTGAGGCTTAAAATAGAGCATCTCCCGTATCAGACGAAGGACGTGTTGTTGTCCCTTCTTGGGGGGGACGAATTTCTCCACCTGGTCGGTGAAGAGAATGAGCCCCACCTTGTCGTTGTTCTTTATTGCTGAGAAAGCTAAGAGAGCGCCGATTTCGGCGGCGATTTCCTCCTTCAGGCTTCTGGTGGTGCCGAACATTCCGGAACGGGAAAGGTCCACCAACAGAACCACCGTCAACTCCCTCTCCTCCCTGAACTTCTTAATAAAGGGATAACCGTATCGAGCGGTCACATTCCAGTCGATGTTCCTGACATCATCTCCGGGCTGATATTCCCGCACCTCGATGAATTCCATCCCCTGCCCCTTAAAGGTAGAGTGGTATTGACCGGAGAAGACGTCGTTGACCAGTCGGTTGGTGGATATCTCAATCCGCCGAATCTTCTTTATCAGTTCCTTTGGTATCATTCCCGAATTCAAACTGTGGTGTCAAATGCCTACATTTGACACCCAGAGTAACCTTACCGCACAGCAGGACTGCGAACTGTGAACAGTGAACCGTTAACTGGTCACGGTACTTCAATATGATCGAAAACCTGCTTCACAATATGTTCGGAGGTGACCTCCTCTGCCTCGGCCTCGTACGTGACGATTATCCTGTGCCTTAAGACATCCATCCCGATTGACTTCACATCCTCCGGGGTGACATAACCTCGACCCCTTAAGAATGCGTGCGCCTTGCCCGCCAGATTGAGATAGATGGTGGCTCTGGGGGAGGCTCCGTAAGCAATCAAATCTTTCAGCTGCAGGCCGTACTCATCCGGATTTCGAGTCGCCATGACGATGTTGACAATATACTCCTTGACCTTCTGGTCGATGTAAACCTCGTGAACCACCTTGCGGGCTTTGAGGATGTCCTCCGGGGAGATCACCCTGTTAGCCTCGTAAGTCTTCCCTATCGTCATCCTATTCTGAATCTCCATTTCCTCTTCCTTGTCAGGATAGGTGACGGAGAGTTTTAACATGAAGCGATCAATCTGAGCTTCAGGGAGTGGATAAGTTCCCTCCTGCTCGATCGGAGTCTGAGTCGCCAAAACTAAAAAGGGTTGATCCAGCTTAAAAGTGTTCTCTCCGATGGTGACCTGCCTCTCCTGCATCGCCTCCAAAAGGGCACTCTGGACTTTCGCCGGAGCTCTGTTTATCTCGTCCGCCAAGATTATGTTTGCGAAGATCGGCCCCTTCTTGGTGGTGAAGCCTCCGTCTTGTGGATTGTAAATCAAGGTCCCGATCAAATCCGCCGGCAGCAGATCCGGCGTGAATTGAATCCGCTGGAACTTGGTCTGAATCGCATCCGAGAGAGTTTTGACCGAGAGCGTCTTGGCCAGGCCCGGCACCCCCTCGATCAAGATATGCCCATCCGCTAACAGCCCTACAAGCAGCCGTTCGACCAGGTAATTCTGGCCGACGATCACCTTGCCGATCTCGTCAGTCAACTGCTTAATGAAAACCGACTCTTTTTCTACTTTTTCCTGAATGACCTTTATGTCCTGATGCATTCACGCCTCCGAAATCAAGCCATGTTCTTCAAACGACTCACAGTTAAATGTATTTTTTACTATCCATCAACCCTCTGGTTCCAGAACTTCTCTCAAGAGGGACAGAATCTCTTTTTTCTCCTCCCGCGATGATTCCTTGAAGCCAAAGCGGACCTCATCACACGCCAGAAGAACTTCTTTCAACCTACCGGATGTCTCCTGTGCCAACTCTCTCTGTTCGAGTTTTGCTATGACATCGGCAGTGGTCGAGGCCTTTCCGGACAGTTCATATTTTTCCTGGAGATAATCCAGGGTGATCGACCTGACCCTGCCGTAGAACTCCTCGGAGAGGAGATTCCCCAGTCCGCTCTCGATTTCACTGAGTTCTTTCAAGAGCCGTTCTTCCAATGTCGGAGGAGGAACCTCCGCAGCAGAAACCGCGGCGCTTTCACGTTTGATCACAGCAAAACGATATATCAGAAAAACGATAATTCCGGCAGCGATGGCAATTGCTAATATCAATGGCAGCAGACCAAGGTTGAGTCTCCTTGACGAAGTCAGAGGAGTTATTTCTAACTGGATTGGTTGCGTCTCCAAGAAGGAACTCTCTCCCGTCTCAGTGTGCCTGTAATTTACCTGAACTCTACCGATGGTAGCCACTCCCTGAGATTCTCCTCTCAGCGCAAATTCATATTTTCGAAGGGTGACCTGTTTCCCTTCATCAAGCTTGGTCTCCACAGAGGAGCTACTGGAGACTATTCTCAGGTTGTCCACGCTGGGGGGAGACAGAGGTTCAATCTCGAAAGCATCCTGAGATCCAAGCCACTTAAGCGTGACCGTTAGCGTGGTTGTCTCGTTTTGAGGGAATTGCTCCCGCTCCAGAGAGGCACTGAGTTCTATCTTTGCCTCCTGAAACGTTTCTTCATCTTCAGAGGTAGCTCTCCCGCTCGCCGCCAATAGCAAGAAGACCACCCAAAGCTGTAGCAGTAGCATCCTTTTCAAACCTTCAGCCATTTGTGAGATGATTATAAACCCGCTGGCTTTCTTTGTCAACCTCAGCAGGACGGTGCAGGGGGAGGAGAGATGGAACACGGTCGGTTTCTCATGCTGGAGCAGATCCATACGGATCCGCATCGGAGGTTGTACCCCTGCCCCCATTTAAGGTTCGGTCAGGACCGAAGTCCCCGCCTCGGGCGGCGGACGTGTCCTGACCGCAAACACTATCAGTTTACTGTCTACTGTTTGCTATTTACTACTCACCACCAACCACTCACCACTCATCTCCCTCTTGCGACAGACGGAGCAACTCTTTATTTTGAAGCTCAAATTGGAGAGCGAGAAATCAACTCTGCGGAGGTGTGATGGCGAAAGCGATAGTGACCGGCGGCGCCGGATTCATCGGCTCGAATCTGGTGGACGCTTTGATTAAAGAGGGACATCAGGTGACAATAATCGACGATCTTTCCACCGGAAGAAAGGAAAACCTCAATCCCCGGGCGAAATTCCACCAGGTGGACATCCGTTCGGTCGTGGTGGACAAAATCTTCGAGGAGCAGAAGCCGGACTATCTCTTTCACCTGGCGGCACAGATGAACGTGAGAGCCTCGGTCGAAGATCCCAAATTCGATGCCGACGTCAACATCCGTGGGGGCATAAATCTCCTTCAGTCTGCGAAGAAGCATAACGTCAAAAAGGTGATTTTCTCCTCCACCGGCGGAGCCATCTACGGAGAACAGGACTACTCCCCCGCCGATGAAGAGCACCCCGCCAGACCGGTTTCGCCATACGGAGTGAGCAAGCTCTCCTTTGAGAAGTACCTGCACTATTTTCAAGTCGAATATGGTCTCGAATATGTCTCCTTGAGATACGCCAACGTCTATGGCCCCCGGCAGTCTCATCTAGGAGAGGCCGGCGTGGTGGCGATTTTCTACGACCGTCTTCTCGCCGGCAAGGACGCTATAATCAACGGCGATGGCAAGCAGACCCGGGATTACGTCTATGTTGATGATGTCGTCAGGGTCAATCTCCGGGCGATGGACTACGACAGGTCGGATGTCTTCAACATCGGCACCGGCGTGGAGACCGACGTCAACGCCATCTTTGAGATGGTGAGGCAGCAATCAGGCTCCACGCAGGAGGAGAAGCACGGTCCTGCCATGCCGGGTGAACAGAAACGGAGCGTTATTACCTTCGAGAAGGCCCAGAAAAATCTGGGGTGGGAGCCGAAGGTGACGCTGAAGGAGGGGTTGAAGTTGACCGGTGAATACTTCAAAAAAACCCACGGGAAAGCTTAGCCGGCAGGTGAGAGATGAACGAACTTGTAGTAATAGGCTGCTCCTCCGGGATGCCCTCCGGAGTGAAATCCAACTCCGCCTTTCTGTTCAGAACTGAATGGGGTGTTTTCCTCGTGGATTGTGGGGAGGGAACCTCGGCCTCCATGAGGCGACTCCGGATAGATTTTGATCGACTGCAGACGGTCTTCATAACTCACGCTCACCCCGATCACTGTGCCGGTCTGCCCATTCTCATCCAGATGATGTTCCTGGCAAAACGCAAGAACCCACTTGACATTTACCTCCCCAGGGAACTGATAGCTCCGATAAGAGTCTTCATGGACGGAACTTACATCTTCAAGGAGAAGATGGGATTCAAGTTCAACTTCATTCCTCTAAAACCCAATCCCGCATTCAGAAAAGGGAATTTCTCGCTCTCCATTTACCCCAGCAGGCATCTTTATAACTACACCAGGCTAATTAAGAAACATGGGTACAAAAACAGGATGGAGGCGTACATCTTCAGCCTCAATCTCAAGGGTAAGAAAATCGTCTATTCCGGAGACTTGGCCAACTTCCAGGACGTCGAGAGTCTGATTGATGACGCCGATCTGCTCATCATTGAGGGGATGCACATCGATTTAAAGAGTCTCTGGAAAGGAGTCGTCCAGAAGAGAGTAAAGAGGGTGATGTTAACTCACCTGCCGGACCTGCCCCCCTCAAGGCTTGAGAGAATCAAATCCCAGGCAGAAAGACATGGAGTTAAAAAGCTGATTCTGGCCGAAGACGGTCTCAGAATCAGAATCTGAAAGCGTGAGTTGTTAGTGGTGAGTAGGTCGCGCCGAAATGCATAGGTCGGGCATTCTTGCCCGACAGGCTCTGTGAAGTAAAGGGGCGGGAGTGCAACTCCCGCCCCAGCAACAGCAAGCCCTTGGGAACAGACTCTATTTCAACAGGTTCATCTTCTTTGTAGAAACGAAATCCCCCGCCTGCAGCTTGTAGAAATAAACTCCGCTGGAGTAGTCGGAAGCATCCCAGATAACCTCATGTTCGCCAGCCCGCTGAAATCCCTCAAACAGGGTGCTGACCACTCGTCCGCTGATGTCATAGACCTTCAGGGTGACATTGCCTGCTTCCGCAAGGCTGTAACTGATCTTCGTGGTAGCGTTAAAGGGATTTGGATAGCAGCGGGAGAGAGCGAAAACTTGGGGGCTTTCTGCCGTGCTGTTTCCGAGACTCAGCAAGTCGATTCCGCTCATCACAGCCGATTCAGTCTTCCAATCTGCTACGTCCCCAGACCAGAATCCCATACCCGACGGTCGCGGCACAATCACGAAGGGTTCGCAGTCCTGGTCGTAAACGTGACCTTGGAAGTCTCGAGCCTCTGCGCAGAGCGAGTAATCATCGTAGGGAGCGCCACCAGGGACTATGTGAGTGATATAGCCGCTCAGGAACCCATGGGGAGGGATCCGGAGAGTCACAGGGCCTATGAGCGGATACATCCAGGTGTATCGAACCGCGTAAGCTGCGAAGCGAAATCTCACAAACTGATCGGTGTAATTGGTGCAGCTCACGGTGTAACCGAACTCCGCACCACGGTAGGTGGTGTCAGTATCCAGAATGACCTCAAGTTGCAGAACCCCGCAGCCGACTCCGTATGCTCCGATGTCCTCTCCGTTCTGCCCGGCGCCGACACAACAGGAGGAGGCGTTCAGGGTGAAATCCAGATTCTCGGGGTCACAGAATTCGGGGTCGCAGGAGAGATCGTTGGGACCCGGGCTGCAGTTATAATAGCCGTTCTGCCACAGATCGTTGTAATCGATGTCGGGAGAGGCGTTGCCTTCAACCCCGATGCCGTAGTCACCGTTTCCCGCAATTATATTGTTGACGATGACCGGAGAACCGCTCGACATACAGTAAATCCCACCGGTCTCTCCGTACCCTGTAACGTTGTCAACTACGGTGTTGTTGACAATGTGAGGAGTTCCGCCCTGACAGGAGATACCGCCGCCGTGACCGAAATCGACAGTGTCTGCTCTAATCAGATTGTAACGAATTAAGACATCGGAATCTTCGCAGTGGATGCCCGCTCCGTAAGCCACACCGTAACCGCTCATCGTCATATGTCCGATGATGCGGTTGTGTTCTACTACCGTGCCGGAGGAGTTTTTCAGATAAATGCCGCCCCCATAGTAGGCACCGACGTTCCGCCTAATGAGGTTGTGCTTAATGGCCGGAGCGGAGTCTTCACAATAGATCCCGCCGCCGAGACCATACCAGTCGATGTAGTTCCGACATATTCTATTGTGGGAGATCAAGGGTTGAGCTCTGTTGGTGCATTTTATCCCTCCACCACTCCACGCAAAACCGTCCGTGATGGTGAATCCAGTGAGTTGAGCTTCCTCTTCCTCTCCAGAGGAGAAGGTCACCACCGTCCCGGAGCTGTCACCATCGATAACGGTGTTCTGGATGGTCGTGGTGTCCCCATCGAAGATGAAATTGCTCCCCACCAGAATCTCCTTGCCGAGAAAGTCAATTCTCTCGTGATAGACCCCGGTATCGACCAGAACGGTATCGCCGTCCAAAGCCAGGTCTATGCCTCCCTGAATGGTGCCCACTTGCCGGGGAACGTGGATGATAGTTGCGGAGCAAACCGAGAAAACCCCCCAGAGGACGAGAATCAGAAAGGCAGACAGATACTTGTTCATAAATACCTCCTGAGAATTTGAGTGAAATTTCTACTATAAAATAGCTCTAAGTCTCCTTAGGAAATAAAACTAATGAACTAGGAAAGTCAAGGGAATTCCGCCCATGGCCTGAGCCAGAGCGATAAGTGAAGGGGCGGGAGTATAACTCCCACCCCAGCTGTGCGGTATTCTGCGCCACTGCACCTCTTACTGCTGGGGCAGGGGTTCAACCCCTGCCCCCATTGTATCCGCTTAATCGGTTTAATCTGCTGTGAAGGTGCTGTGAATCCTACCTGAGAAGCGTCATCCTCTTAGTCTCAGTGAAATTCCCGCTGGTGAAACTGTAGAAATAGATCCCGCTTGCCTGCTGGGAGGCATCCCAGATGACCTGATACTCTCCCGCTTCCCGATAATCGTCAACCAGAGTGTGAATCAACTGACCGCCGATATTGTAGATGGTCAACTCAACCTCTCCGGGCACTGCCAGAGTGTAACTGATCTGTGTGCTGGCATTGAAGGGATTAGGCTGGCATGTCAGCCTGAAGCCAGTTGGAAGGGCGTTACCTGAGGTCCCCGTCTCAACTGCCGTCGGCTGGCTATACTTGATGGTTCCGTAATCCTCATTGGCTTCGTAGACCCGGCCCGTGACGTAGACGTTGGCCTCCGCATCCACTGCCAGATCGTGAGCTTCGTCATGCAAGTCTCCGGATCCGTTGTAGCGAGCCACCCACTCCTCGTTGCCGTCGGGGTCATACTTCACGGTGGCGTAATCGTTGCCAGTGCCCGAGCCTTCACTCTGGCCGGTGACATAGACGTTGCCCGCGCCATCCGCAGCCAGAGCCTCGCCACGATCCACGCCATTCCCCGGTCCGTTGTAGCGAGCTACCCAGAGCTCATTCCCGTCCGGGTCATACTTGATGGTGGCGAAGTCGTAGCCAGTGCCAGAGCCTTCACTATAGCCGGTGACACAGACGTTGCCCTGGGTATCCAGAGCCACGGCTCCCGCTCCGTCAGAGCCACTTCCCGGGCCGTTGTAGCGCCGCACCCAGAGCGTATCGCCGTCCGGGTCATACTTGATGGTGGCGAAGTCCTGGCCAGTGCCAGAACCTTCACTGAAGCCACTCACATAGACGTTGCCGGAGCCGTCCACCGCCACGGCAGCACCTGCGTCGGCGCCATTCCCCGGTCCGTTGTAGCGAGCCACCCAAAGCTCGTGGCCGTAACGGTCATACTTTATAGTGGTACAATCCCCAGGCCGCCCCAGATCGGAGACGCCAGTGACATAGACGTTGCCGGCGGCATCCAGGGCCAGAGCCCAGCCATAATCAACGCCGTTCCCCGGTCCGTTGTAGCGAGCCACCCACTGCTCATTGCCGTTAGCGTCATACCCTATGGTGGCGTAATCCTCGTGGGTGCCTGAACCTTCGCTATAACCGGTGACGTAGACGTTGCCGGCGCCATCCGCAGCCAGAGCCCGGCCATAATCAGTGCCGTTTGCCGGTCCGTTGTACCGAGTCGCCCACACCTCGTTGCCGCTGGGGTTATACTTCACGGTGGCGTAATCTCTGCCGGTGGCTGAGCCTTCGCTATAACCGGTGACGTAGACGTTGCCGGCGCCATCCAGGGCCAGAGCCGTAGCATAATCACCGTCGTCTGCCGGTCCGTTGTAGCGAGCCACCCAGACTGAATCGCCGTTAGGATCATACTTCACGGTGGCGTAATCCTTGTCGGTGCCTATACCGGAACTAGTGCCGGTGACATAGACGTTGCCGGCGGCATCCACAGCCAGAGCCCGGGCATAATCAGGGCCGTTTCCCGGTCCGTTGTAGAGGGCGACCCACTCCTCAACTACTTGCCCCGATGCCACGCTGGTGGCAAGCAGCAGAAAGAGGGGTAAGAACCATTTCGTGAAGGACATTTGAGACCTCCTTTGGTTTGAAGGTGAACGGTCAAAGTCTCTTATGAAGTTAGCATCCATAGCAAATATAGCCTTCCAGCGATCTTTGTCAAGCGAAAAGGGGCGGGAGTGCAACTCCCACCCCAGCTGTGCGGTATTCGGCGCCACTGCACCTCTTACTGCTGGGGCAGGGGTTGAACCCCTGCCCCCATTGTATCCGCTTAATCGGTTTGATCTGCTGTGAAGGTGCTGTGAATCCTACCTCAGCAGCGTCATCCTCTTAGTCTCGCTGAATTCGCCGCTGCTCAAACTGTAGAAATAGATCCCGCTTGCCTGTTCGGAAGCATCCCAGATGACCTGATACTCCCCAGACTGTTGATGACCGTCAACCACAGTCTCCACCAACTGCCCGCCCAGATTGTGGATGGTCAGCTTCACGTTCCCCGCCTCCGCTAAGCTGTAACTGAATTGAGTGCTGGCATTGAACGGGTTGGGATAGTTACTGTGGAGTTCTGTCATCGTCGGAAGCACGACCTCCGGCCGGTCCGTCTCCACCAGCTCCCACTCAGTGTTTGCTCCTGTCTTCCAGGGAGAACACTCGATGACGTCCACGTTCATGCAGCAGGTATAAGGATTACCGCCGTACTCGTGCTCCACCGAGATGCTGTACTCACCGGGCTGGACGGAGTTGGGAACCCTGAAATAGTAGTAGTAGGTGGTAACGCCGGTCGGAATGGTTCTATTGCGCGCGATTGCGATGAGCTGATTGGCGGGATCACAGTCGTAGCCGGAGTAACCGGAAAAGGCCGCGCTGATATTCACAGGCGAGCCGCTCTCGTTGGTATAGGTAACGCTGAACATGACGTCTCGTCCCCGGCAGACGGGCCACGGGGAGACGTCACAGCTCATCCACATATCCGGCTGACTGTACTTTATGGTGGTGTAATCAAAGTTCCAATTGATATCCCCACTCATCCCGGTGACATACACGTTGCCAGAGGCATCCAGAGCCAGATCCGCGGCGTTATTGTAATACCCCAATGGTCCGGTGTAGCGCATCGCCCAGACCGAATCGCCGCTGGAATTATATTTCACGGTGGCGTAATCGGTCAATTCTCCAGAGTAGTCGCTGCAGCTCGTGCCGGTGACGTAGACATTGCCGGAATCATCCACCGCCAGAGCAGTGGCACCATCGTCCCAGTTTCCGGGCCCGTTATACCGCGCCACCCAGAGCTCGTTGCCCTCGGGATCGTATTTTATGGTGGCGTAGTCGTCGTAAGTCCCAGAGCCGCTGCTCCGACCGGTGACATAGACGTTGCCGGAGGCATCCACGACGAGAGCTCTAGCATAGTCGTTAGATCCGGCAGGCCCGTCGTAGCGAGCCACCCAGAGCTGGTTGCCGTCGGAGTCATACTTGACAGTAGCGTAATCGTACCGGTAACTGGGCTCCACACTCCCGCCGGTGACGTAGACGTTACCGGACCGATCCACGGCCAGAGCATAGGCTTTATCCTCGTGGTTCCCCGTGCCGTTGTAGCGCCGCACCCAGACAGTATCGCCGTTGGAGTCATACTTTATGGTGGTGTAATCGGGGTAATAGACATCCCTGGCCTCGCCGGTGACATAGACGTTGCCGGACTCATCCACCGCCAGAGCATGGGCAAAATCGTCGTAGTTGTATGCTCCACCGTAGAGCCGCACCCACAACGTATCGCCGTTCGGGTCATACTTTATGGTGGCGTAATCCATGTGATGGCCGAGGACTCCCGCATAGCCTGTAACGTAAACGTTGCCCGAAGGGTCCACCGCCACAGCGTTGGCTTGGTCCCACCAGTCCTGCGGTCCATTGTAGCGAGCCGCCCAGAGCTCGTTGCCGTCGGCGTCATACTTCACGGTGGCGTAGTCGGGGTAACCGCTGGACACAAAGCTCTCGCCGGTGACGTAGACGTTGCCGGACATGTCCACCGCCAGAGCGTTAGCCTGGTCAGTATAACTTCCCGGTCCGGTGTAGCGGCGCACCCAGAGGGTATCGCCGTTGGGAGCATACTTTACGGTGGCGTAATCCCCGCGGGTGCCTGAGCCATAGCTCTCGCCGGTGACGTAGATGTTACCGTCGGCATCCACTGCCAGGGCAGTGGCTTCATCGGTATCGTTCCCCGGGCCGTCGTAGCGGGCCACCCACACCTCGTGCACCTTCGCCGATGCCACGCTGGTGGCAAGCACCAGGAAAACGACCAGAAAGGTTTTAATGAAGGACATTTGAGACCTCCTTTGGTTTGAAGGTTAAAGGTTGAAACTAAATTTTGGAATATCCATGGTCAGAGATTCTCTCTCGACAGGGAGTTGAGGGGTCTGAAGGGGAGTTCTCGGCATTTTTCGGTCACCCTGAGAGAAGCTTGTCAGAAGATATCGAGTCGACAGTCCGATAACGCTCGCATGCGTTATTTTTCACAAACAATATAACCTTTTTTCGGTGTTTGTCAATTGGTTTCCCGGCCCCCAAGCCTTGCCCACTCCAGCTTGAAAGCGAGAGAAAGAAAGGGCCGGGAGTGCAACTCCCACCCCAGCATTTAGGGACCCCAGCGGTGCGGTATTCTGTGCCACTGCACCTCTTACCGCTGGGGCAGGGGTTGAACCCCTGCCCCGACTAGCAAACTAAAATGCTATCTCATTCGCCCACAGGACACAAATGTTCCCCTTCATCTCCGGCTTTCCCTCGAAGGTAGCGATGACCTCTCCCCGACCGTCGCCATCTAAGTCCTTCACTTTGAAATAGGTAGGGGACTCAAATTTCATCTCCCGAACCGAGTCCTTGTCGAAGATCTTGGAGGCGTCACCGTGGAAAACCTTCAGCTTGCCGCCAGGGATGACCACCAGGTCTTTCAGGCCGTCACCGTCGATATCGCCGTCGAAGTCGCCGACGGTCTGCAAGGATATGTTGCGACCGCGCAGATCCAATTTGGAGCTCAAGCCGTAGCTAAAATCGGGCTTGCGGGGGAAATTGCCGCTTTCGTCCTGAAGGTAAACCTGATATTCGAAATTCATCCTCTTCAGAAGCAACATCTTAATCAACGACATCACGCCGATGTCCACGGAGGGGACTATGATATCCTTTCTGCCATCACCGTTGAAGTCTCGAACGACACCGCTGGAGGCGGAGCCCTCGATGACCACCTCGAAATCCGGCGATGTCGGGAATCTACCTCCCTGGCGTCCTTTGAATATCTTTATGGTGCTGACGTAACTGGTAACACTTCCGGCAACCTTGGTGCCCACCAGGTCAAGCTTACCATCAGAATCGAGGTCTTCCACCAGCACAAAAACATAAATGTCCTGTCTCTCCTTCTCTTCTGGAGTGCGCAACTCCAAGTAGAGCTCGTGATCGGGATCGGGATTGAAGTGACCTTTCTCGTCTGCGAGGAAGATATCGATATAATCTCGCTGAATTGAGAACAGATCCTCTCTCCCATCGCCGTTGAAATCTCTGAAATCATGTTCCGGTAGGGAGAACCACCCATGTACGGCGCTTCTTGTCGGCCGCTCCCCGGCATCTGTCTCCACCAGCGAGAAATATTGACTAACGTTTACCACCGAAGTCGGTTCAAATCCCCCTCTGCGACCTCTCTCTAGAATTGCAAGCTTCTGCGGCTGGGGAACCAGGATGCGAAGCACCTCTTCTTTCTCATCGCTCTGGACGAAATCCCACACTAATATCTGGTTATTTTCGGGAAGACTGAAAATGGTGGGCAACGCTTTCAGAAGTTCGATCTCGGAGGTGGGACCGGTCTCACCAAATTTAAGAAAGTGGACTCCCTCGGTGCCGAGAAAGATTAAGTCCAGGTAATCATCCCTGTTGACCTTCCCGAAATCAACCATCAAAACCTCAGGTGGCAGCAGGACGGTGCGATCAGGTGCTGCAGAGAATCCCCTCTCCCCGTGGTTGAGGAAGAATCCAAGCAGGCGTCGACTTTCCGGAGGCACCCCCTCACAGTAGAATATCACCAGGTCGGTCAACCCATCGTTGTTGAAATCCTCCATGATGCGACCACACACTCTCCCCTCCACCTGCAAGTCCTGCCTTTTGAAAAGTTCCTCACCATAAGTCGCGCCAGCTGATACCAGCAGAAAGACGATGATCAGAGCTGTTGACAGTAAGAGATTCTTTCTCGACGACATTTTTTCCACTCCTTAAAAATGCGCATAACCTTTCGGAGCCAGTTGGTTTCTCCGGTAAGAGGCATCCACGAGCAATATCCCCATCTTCTCGGGCAAGATCTTCCCTATGATTGATACCGGGAAATCCAGCCTTTTGTTCTGAATTTTTTTCAGCTCTCTCTGGGGGATGGTAAAGAGGAGTTCGTAATCTTCCCCACCGAACAACGCCAGTTTCAGGGGCGACAAACCCAGCTTCTCTGCCGCTTTTCTGGTGGAGGCGGCAATCGGGAGTGATGTCTCGAATATCTCGGCGCCGACCCCGCTCTCCTCTTTGATGCGATGAATATCGGAGGCCAAGCCGTCAGACAGGTCAATCATTGAGGAGATGGCAAAATTGTCAATCAGAGCCTTTGACTCCTCCAAACGGGCTCTCGGCCTCAAGTGAGAACTGTATGGAGCTTTTCGGGAAAGAGTGTTGAGTTCCTTCAAACCTATTTTCTTTCGACGTCTGAGAAGCCTCATTCCGGCCTCGGAGCCTCCCAGGTCTCCAGTTACCGCCAGGATGTCGCCCGGTTTGGCGCCGGAACGCAACTTCAGATCTCTCTTTTTGACCTTTCCGACCAGAGCCAGAGAAAGAAAAAGTCGGTTAGGAGATTTGACGATGTCGCCTCCGATGATGGGGCAATCATAGGACTTGGAGGCAGCTTTGGCTCCTCGGTAAATATCTTCCACCTGCTCCACCTTGGCGTTTCCGGGAAGTCCCAGGGTGATTATCGCTCCCTGAGGAGTGCCACCCATGGCGGCAACATCGGAGATGTTTGCCACCATCCCCTTCCAGCCGACGAAATAGAAGGGGAAATATCTGAGATCGAAATGAATCCCCTGGACTAAAGCATCGGTGGTGAAAAGGAGATATTCCTTCGAGTTCGATTCGAGGACGGCGCAGTCGTCCCCAATTCCCCTAACCACCGACCCCGGGGATCTGCCGACCAGTTTTCTGAGCTTCTCAATCAGCCCGAACTCGCCCAGCTCTTTCACCAACATCTGACAGCTATTCCTTCCTTTAGGTTGCAAAATAGATTCCCTGCTGCCTAAAAGCAATCGGAAAAGGAACAGTCACACCGGAGGGGATTTACTTGGCAGCAGATATAACAAGGTTATGTCGGCCTCCCAACCAGCTACGCATGATTTCTCTGCAGCCTATACGGCCTCGGAAAATGAATTTTCACCGGCAGAGAGAAGATGGTCCACTATTGTCAGCTTTCGGCTTTTATCCTCTCGAAGAGATCTAAAACGGAGAAGTAAGAGAGCCATCTTTTCATGTATCTCAAATCTAGATTGCCTCTTTGAATTTGGTAGACGCCTGAAGCGCCGAGATAATGCTTCTCCGAGGAGGAATCTTTGTATCGCTTCAGCCTGATGATCATTAGACCCTCGGCGGTGGTGATGAACATCATCTCATCGAAGATCTTCCTTTTCTTCCTTCTTTGGAAGCGAGTGGCATCGTACTTGTCTCTCCCCTTGAGCCCGAAGTCGACCTTGAGGCCAGCGGCGTGATGTAGGGCGTTGAACATAGTCCAGTGCTGCAACGCCTCCAATATTCCCCCGGCGGCTATATAGAAACCACTTTGAAAGGAGCTGACGATTCCTTCGACCATAGAGGCCTGGAGTTCCACCAGTAAGTCCACATCGTGGGTTAACCTGGGCCTCCCATAATAGTTCACCGCTATCGCTCCAGTTATCATGTAAGGAATTCGGAGTCCTTGCAGCCTGCTGACAACAGTTTTGAGAACCTCCTCCTGGGTCATCTGCCTACTCGATCCCTTATCTTCGCTTTCAAATCCTCCCCCGAAACCCCGGGGTATTCCTCTTCGATCGCGGATTTCATGATCTGGTAAGCCATCTCATACAGCTCCGCCCCGATCTTCACCCTCCGGTTGGGGGACATCCTTCTCAGGATGTCCAGATACTTCGCTTCAGCTTCTTGCGGTCTCATTTTTCCAGCAATTGACGGGTCCCTCACCTAACATAACTGCTCGGTGCAACTTTTGAGATTCAACAGTTGATTCTCAAGTTATGAGGTTCAGCATTCAACTGTCAATATTCCTTGGGAAGTTTCGGAAAAGTCATAGTCCTAAAATGTGAATGAACACGGGACATAACGCAAGCACACAGTTCCCAACCTAGCTTTGGGTTCATCTACATTCTTGCCATCTGACTGCTTTCCGATTGCAGAACAAACCCTACGGCAAGTACTTTCAATTCTTCTCTGCTTGTTCCCTCAAATTCTTTGTCTAAGTGGTCGTAGATTTTTTCAACCTCCTCTGCATCCGCCTCCAGGGTAACGCTTTCACTTATCAGGGTTAGCTTGAATTTCTCAAATAGGCCCCGGTAATACCCTATTCTTTTTCTGTTGGGCGCTCCGATATTGCAACCCATTAAGTTCCATAACCATTGAGGTGGGGTTAGGAAGAACAGCTCTGATTTACCCCTGAATCTGTTGTGGCATCTCAGGTCGACTCCATGGTACATGTAACCACCGGGTTTAAGCAGAAGAACAAGATTTCGGAACGTCTCTTCGAGATTATATACATGCTCCAACACTGCGTTAGAAAGAATGATGTCTGCTATCTCTCTGCCAAGGATCTCCAGACTTCTTTCAACTTCGGTCCCAAAAATATATTCAATTTTATCAGACCAAAACCTATAGCCATCTTTGGTAAGGAGAATGGCTTCAGAGGCCTTTTCTCTCTCTTTTGGAGCCATTCGCTCAATCAGCTCTCTGTACACGGCCCGGACCTTAGTTTCATTTCTGTGGCAACGGAATCTATCCAAGCATATTACTTTTTGTGCCCCCAGGCTTAAGAGTTTTAGAGCAACACCCAAATTGTCGCCTGGACCTACTTCGAGGATAGTCTTATTCGAGATTTCGATTCCATGCCCTGACAGCTTAGATGTATATGTTCCCGTCACGCTTTCAATATGCTCAATGCTTTCGGGGACGTCTTTGTCTTCTATGCTCGTTCCGGAGAAATTGACAAACGGCAGCAAATTATTGTGGATCAAGTATATCATTCCTTCCATGACAGGGTTTTTCCTGACAACGGTCTTCATTTTCTCAAACATTATAATAATCTCACATAATTAGGTGATAGCGTGATTTCGTGAGAGAAGCTCATACCTCAACTTCCCGTCTTGTCGTTTACTGAAGGGAAGTTCCCTCACCCATTGCCCTGTTTATTTTCATTTGAAGATATTTGAAACGAAGCTCCATTGCAAGTCAATTGGTTTCAATTTCAAAGCCCACCTGCTTCTCTGCCCAAAGGCAGACCCTACCAAATGCTGGGGAGCCACAGGGTTGGAAACCCGATTGATAGGATTATCTTCTCATCAGCTAACTCCCCCACTGCCAACCACATTTCTAATTGCACTCTAAATGATTTGACATTCGGCTTCATGATTATTCATATTGGGTTTTCAAGCTGATCAATTTGGAGAGAGTTCCATGGAAAGAGGAGAGACTTGCAGTTTGGCCACCAGGTCCTCGTTAGGGCATTGGCTTTTGGTGTCCCTCATTATCAGCGTCTGCTCAATCTCCATTATCACAGCTGTGCCTATTGCTCGCGCCGTCGTTTCAGCCGGAGGTGAAGAAAACGCAGACTCGATGCTTCAGCTTTACCCGGAGCCTTTCTTTCCGGAGGGAACCTACGACAGCTCCATTCCTGATCCGGAGAGCTTCCTCCGCCTGAGCGGACTTCTCTGGCCGGAAGCTCGAAAACGGTGGAAAGAGACCGCGTATCTCACCCCAGAGGGGTTGGGAAAGGGACAGATAATCCTCTTCGCTGGCGAGCCCCACTTCAGAGCCTACTTCAACGGCTCCGGGAGGCTCTTGATAAACGCCATCCTGCTCGGTCCCGGTTTCGGCGCCAGACCAAACCACGACAGATAGACAAGGATTGAATAGTAGAACCTGGTAACTTTGCTCTTGCCAAAACCGAGGAATGTGTTACTTTCGGTTAGCGGTGAGGGAATACTGTTATCTGTGCGGCAGAATCTGAAGTTGGATGAGACGCAACTTTGACAAATCCCTCCGCTCTCAGAGAGGTCTTCAATGGATCCTGAACTTCTAAGCGAAGCCCGGATTTGGTTCAGACAGGCAGAATCCAACTACAAGTTCTTATCGGTTGCCAGAAAGTCGGAAAGCTACGATCTGGTCTGTTTCCTCTCTCAGCAGGTAGCCGAAGAGGCTCTGAAGGCTTATCTTTTCTGCCAGGGAAAAGAGGAGACCTCCACCCACGTCATAACAGAGCTGTGTCAAATCGCCTCCAAATATGATGAGGGATTCCTGCAGTTGAAAAACGAAATTGAAACCCTCAATTATTTCAATATCGTTGTCAACCACTCAAATCCGGTCGAATGTGCCATCCCCGGCACCCTCTTCGGTCAGGCGGATGCGGAGAAGGCCATCGCCACCGCCAAAGAGGTGCTGGATTTCGTGAGGGATAAGCTCCCTTTCAATCCAGCGGACACTCCGGTTGCCGATAACTGAGAGAAACTGCTAACCTAAATGAGGGTAGACAAACAGAAACTGTTGCAGGAGCTGGACAGGATAGTGGAACAGCTCAAGGGGATGGGGGCAAAGCGACTCATCTTGTTCGGGTCTTTAGCAAGGGACACCGCCAGACTGAAAAGCGACATTGATATTGTTGCTCTCTTCGATGATGAGAGCAACTTCAAAGATAGGACCAAAGCTGTCTACTCTCGACTCGATGCTAAAGAGGGGGTAGACATTCTAGCTTATAACTTCGAGGAATTTGAGAGGATGAAGAACAGACCCTTCTTCAAACATCTCCTCTCCTACGGAAAGGTCATATATGAATCCTGAACTCCTAAAAGAAGCCAGAAGGTGGCTGAAGCAGGCAGAATCTGATTGCAGCTTTCTGCCCGTCGCCAAAGAATCTGGGAAGTATGATGTAACTTGTTTTCTGTCTCAACAGGCAGCGGAGAAGGCCCTGAAGGCTTACCTCTTTGCTCAAGGAGAGGAGGCAGTCTTCACTCACGCCATATTCAAGCTCTGTGAAATTGCGGCTCAATACGATCAATCCTTCTCCCCACTCAGAGACAAAATAAAACTGCTGGACTATTTCTACGTTGAGGCTCGCTATCCCAACGCAATTGAGGATGTCATCCCCGCCGATTTCTTCAATGAAAAAGATGCCCAAGAGGCTATATCGCTGGCCAATGAGACGCTCGATTTCGTTCGAGAGAAACTTTCATCAGTTTTGGGAGAATAGTCCTTGAAACGGAAAGTCGTCCTTCTAGTTTGTGATGGGCTCGGCGATAGACCCATCCCCGAACTTGATTTCAAGACCCCGCTGGAAGCGGCCAAAACTCCCAATCTCGATTACGTTGCCAAGAAGGGCATTTGTGGCCTAATGTATACCCTCGGTCCGGGGCTCAGGCCCGGCAGTGACACCTCGCACCTTAACATCCTGGGCTACGATTACCACAAATATTACTCTGGAAGAGGCACCATTGAGGTCGCCGGATTGGGAATGAAATTAGAGGAAGGGGACGTCGCTCTGCGTGGAAACCTCGGCACCGTCGACGAGAACCTGATAATCATCGATAGGCGCGCGGGACGGATTCGGGACGTCTCCGAATTCGTCAAAGTTCTCGATAATCTGGAGATAGATGGGGTCAAGTTCTTAGTGAAACCAGGAACTGCCCATCGGGCCGGCATTATTATGCGAGGCGAGGGCTTGAGCAACAAGATCACCGATGCCGACCCCCACGAAACCGGAGAGAAGGTCCACACCGTTGAAGCTTTGGATGACTCCCGAGAGGCAAGACGGACCGCCGAGGTGTTAAACAAGTATCTGGAAAATTGTCATCAGATTCTGCTTCAACATCCCGAGAACAAAAGACGTCAGAAGGAAAAAAAACTTCCCGCGAACTACCTCTTGGTGAGAGGCGCTGGATTCTACAAGTTGGTGCCCCCGTTTTCTGAGAGATTCGGCCTTAGGGCGTGTTGCATTGCCGGAGGTGGATTATATAAGGGGATCGGGGCTTATCTGGGAATGAAAATCCTCAAGGTCGAGGGAGCAACTGCCCTTCCGGACACCAACATCGATAACAAGTTTGATAGTGTAAAAGAGCATTTAGATGAATTCGACTTCTTCTTCGTCCACGTAAAGGCCGCCGATTCTCTGGGAGAGGATGGAAACTACCTCGGGAAAAAGGAGTTCATCGAGCGGATTGACCAATCGTTGGAGAGACTGCTTTCTTTGGAGGACATTCTACTGGTCGTCACCGCGGACCATTCCACTCCTTGCTCCTTGAAGAAGCACTCCGCCGACCCGGTCCCCATCTGCTTTTATGGATTAGACGTCCGCACCGACAGCGTCTCAGAATTCGGGGAGAGGGCTTGTGCTTCCGGCGGATTGGGCAGGATGTTGGGGCTGGAGATCATGCCTGAAATCACCAACATCCTGGGCTTGTCCGATCTCGTCGGCGCTTAACTGAAAAACTCTCCCCCCTTGCCTACCGCTGGGCTCGAAAGCCCAGCCTATTCAGAGTATAACAACAACGGAGAATAGCCGGGGCATTCCTGCCCCGGAACCCGCTGTTGGTCACGGATGCCCTCATCCGTGACCTGGGTGGGGGTTCAACCCCCACCCTAGCTTGCCTGTGGACACCCTTTTAGTTGCGTCAGGACCGGAGCGCAGCGTGTCCTGACGCCTATTGCTATTGGGACTCACTCGCCGCCGCGGGTTCCGGTCCCGACAGAACCGGTGATCTCCTATTCCCTGTTTCCTGTTTCCCGTTTCCTGTTTCCCGTCAGCTGTCCCCTGCTTCCTAAATGAAGAATAGCCGGGGCATTCCTGCCCCGGAACGCGCCTCTTGGTCACGATGCCCTCATCCGTGACCTGGGTGGGGGTTCAACCCCCACCCTAGCTTGCCTGTGGGCGCCCTTTTAGTTGCGTCAGGAACCGGAGCGCAGCGTGTCCTGACGCCTAGGGACAGTTGTTCGACCAGTATGGGGAGTTGCACTCCTGCCCCCTTGCCTACCGCTGGGCTAGTCAGCCAGAGGCTGATCCGCCCATGGCGGAAAAACCCAGTCTATTCCACGAGAGAGAACCCCCAAAGAATAGCCGGGGCATTCCTGCCCCGGAGCGAGCTTGGTTCCGAGAGAACTGCAAGAATTGTGTCAAGGTTGGGACAACCTTGGCTACATCGATTGGGGCGGATAATTCTCGCCCCCTACGGTTTTGTATCTTTCCTGCCTACTACCTACTACCTACTTTCTTTATTGACGCCGTGTTCTTTTACGAAAACGTTGGTTTCAAGGAGGGCGTCGATCGATTCCCCGGCATCCGCCCAATGCCCTTCGAGGATACTGTAAGTGAGCTCTTCCCTTTCCAGGTAGAGGTTATTCACATCGGTTATCTCCAGATCCCCCCGAGCTGAAAGGCTCAAGCCTTTGACGAGCTCAAAGACCCGATTGTCGTACATATAGACCCCGATGACCGCCAGATCGGATTTCGGCTCTTTCGGTTTTTCCACGATGCGGACAATCCGGCTGTCCTCTATCTCAGCGATTCCGTATTCGCGCGGGTTTTTGACCCTCTTGAGCAGGATTCGGGCGCCTCTCTCTTGCTTCCCGAAGGCCTCCACTGCGGATTTGATTCCCTTCTCGATGATGTTATCGCCGAGGATGATGACCATTCTGGAGATGCCAACGAAATTTTCACAAAGCCCCACCGCCTCCGCTATTCCCCCCTCCCTCTCCTGATAAGTGTAGTTTAAGTGTCTGAGCCCGAACTGGGAACCGTTTCCCAGAAGTTGCAGGAAATCGCCGGCCTTGTTGCCGCCGGTGACCAGCATTATATCGTCGATGCCGGCATTCACCAGGGTTTGAATGGGGTAATAGATCATCGGCTTGTCGTAGACCGGCAAGAGGTGTTTGTTTGTGATTTTCGTGAGAGGATGAAGCCTCGTCCCCAGGCCTCCGGCTAAGACTATTCCTTTCATACGAGCTCCAATTGAGAGGTGGGAAGAAGACGACCTCGAACGCGACTGCGATCAAGATTCGTTGGTTACTTTTTCTTCTCTTCTTTAGCCTTGGTCTCTTCCTCCTTTGGAGGCGGTTTCTCCTCTTCCTCCTCCTCCTCCCTCTTTTCAGCGAGCACCTCCGGCTCCTCTTCGGCTTCCACCACCGGTTCCTCCTCCTTATGAACCGTCGGAGGAATGACGGTGACTACGGTTCTCTGCGGCTCGGTGAGAATCTCCACCTCGCCTAAGGTAAGATCCCTGACGTGGATGGAATCCCCGATTGCCAGTTCGGTGATGTCCAAATCGATCGCCTCCGGAATGTCAGCGGGGAGGCAGGACACCTCCACCTCCCGGAGGATATGCTGCAAGATCCCTCCCTGGTTCTTGACGCCGGTGGAGGTTCCCGAAACGTGCACCGGGACTTGAAATTTGATCTTCTCGGTCATGGAGATGTGTAGAAAGTCAACGTGCAATATCCGGCCGCTCACCGGGTCGAGTTGCACCTCCTTGACCACCGCCTTCTTCAGCGATGGCTTGGCTCCTGCGACTTCTAAATCGATGATGACGTTCTCCCCCTCCTGGGTTGAAAGGAAGCGATGGATCGCCTTGGCGTCCAATTCCAAAGACAGCGAGGTCTCTTTTACTCCATAAACGACCGCAGGCACCAGACCCATTCTGCGAAGTTTATGGGCATAACCTTTTCCGGTGCCCTCCCGGAGTTTGGCTTCAAGTTTTACTGCTTTCATATTTCCACTCCTGTTTGAGATCTAAGATTAATCTCTCCTCCCCTAAATATCAAAGAGGATCGAGATCGACTCCCCCTCGTGGATGCGACTGATCGCTTCTCCGAATATGCCCGCAGAGGAGACATACTTAATCTTGTCGGAATGAGGATGGCTTTGAGGGTCGACGGTATCGGTAACGATAAGCTCCTTTATGGGAGATTTCTCAATTAGGTCGACGGCCTCTCCGGAGAGGAGCGCATGGGTACAGCAGGCATAAATCTCTAAGGCTCCTTTCTTCCTCAGTTCTGTCGCGGCTTCTGTCAAGGTGCCTCCGGTGTCGATGATGTCATCCCTGATAATGACGTTTTTTCCCTCAACCTCCCCAATAATGTTCAGCACTTCCGCCTTGTTTGCTTCCGGCCGCCGTTTGTCGATTATGACCAGGGGAGTTTCTAAGTTCTTGGCGAAAGCTCTGGCCATCTTGATGGAGCCAACATCGGGGCTAACCACCACCGCCTTGGGGATCTTGAATTTGGAGAAATACTCATTAAAGATCCGAGAGGAGAAGAGGTGGTCGGAGGGTATGTCGAAAAACCCCTGCACCTGGGGTGCGTGCAAATCCATATTGACCACCCGGTCGGCTCCGGAGGCCGTTATCAGATTAGCCACCAGCTTGGCGGAGATTGGAACCCGGGGTTGATCTTTGCGGTCCTGGCGGGCATAACCGTAGTAAGGTATGACCGCGGTTATCCATTTGGCGGAAGCCCGGCGGCAGGCGTCCATCATTAAAAGCAGTTCCATCAGGTTCTCCGCTGGAGAATTCGTCGATTGGATGATGAAGACGTCCTTGCTCCGGATGTTCTCATTGATCTTTATAGAAATCTCCCCATCGGAGAAACGTTTTGTGTCACAGCCACACAGAGGGATCTTCAAGTACTCTGAGATCTTCTGAGCCAGAGGTCGGTTGGCAGAGCCAGTGAGAAGCTTTATCTCATCTTTCAGCTGGGGCATAGCTAACCCTCTCCTTCGTCAAAACTCAAGCGGGGTCAATCCATCTTTAAAATTCAAAATCAATCCCTAAGGATTGATCCTTCAAGAAATAGCGGATTCTGGCAATATCCTTCTGTAAAAGGCCTAACCTTTGTCCAGCTGGGGCGCCAGGATTCGAACCTGGGAATGCGAGCTCCAAAGGCTCGTGTCTTGCCACTTGACGACGCCCCAGAACCACGAAATAACCTTAACCAGGCTGTAAAATACTACCCGCCCAAGCGAAGTCAAGCAAAAAAGTGACACCCAGTGGTGGAGGCCACTGGGCTACCCCGATGGGAATAAAAATATATTTTGACCAACACCCCCACGAATAGCCGGGGCATTCCTGCCCCGAAGCGGACTAACAACCCGTGGCCCAGGTTGTCTCAACCTGGGGTTTCATCGGCCTTCAGGTTTCCAATAAGTTTATCGCTGGGCTAGCCAGCCAGAGGCTGATCCGCCTACGGCGGAAAAGCCCAGCCTATTCAGAGAGGAACGACATCGAATAATAGCCGGGGCATTCCTGCCCCGAAGCTTGATGTCGGGTTGAGACAACTCGACCTAAAGGTTGATGCGTGGCTTTTTGGGTATCGGACGTGGGCGTCCGATACCAACGAAGTGATATTGTAGCGGAAACTGCTGACACCATCGTGTGAGACACCGACAATCCATTTGACAAACAGTGTCGGAGCATTTATAATCTTACCGTTCAGCTTGCAGAGAACATGGAGCCAATGGCCAACACCGGTTTCGTTTATCACCCCGATTATCTGAGACATCTCACCGGGAATTTCCATCCCGAGGTGCCGGAGAGATTGACTGCCATCATCGAGCATCTGGATTCCAACGGCCAGTTGAAGAAGCTCACCGAGATTCCATCCTCTGTCGCCGATGAGAAATGGGTCCGCAAATATCACGACCCCAGATACATCGAGATTCTGAAAAACAGCTCCAACACCGACCAGTTGGTCTATCTTGACGGGGACACCCCTCTCTGCAGCGACTCCTATCGGATAGCCTTATTGGCAGTTGGTGGAATTCTCCGGGGCGTCGATCGAATCATGGACAAAAGCGTAGAGAACTGTTTCTGCGCCGTGAGGCCGCCGGGCCATCACGCCGGAAGAGACTGGGGGATGGGGTTTTGCCTATTGTCCAATATCGCTCTCGGAGCCAACTACGCCAGAGAGAAATTCGGCCTTGAAAGGATTGCAATCGTCGATTGGGACGTCCACCACGGCAACGGCACCGAGGCGTTCTTTTATGATGACCCTGAGGTTCTTTACATCAGTCTTCACGAATGGCCCTCTTATCCCGGAACCGGCAGAGCCCAGGATACCGGCGTCGGCGCCGGCGTGGGCTTCACCCTGAACATCCCCATGAGAGCGGGCTCTGACGATGACGATTACATCGCAGAATTCGAGCAGCAGATCCTGCCGAAGCTAAAAAGTTTCCGTCCGGAGTTTATCTTCATCTCCGCCGGCTTCGACGGCCACCGCGATGACCCTTTGGCCGGAATGAACCTGACTGAGAAGGGCTACTTCCTGATGACTAGGGCGCTGGTCGGGATTGCAGAAGAGTCCTCTGAAGGGAGAATCTGTTCGGTGCTCGAAGGTGGCTACAACCTCGAGGCTCTCTCCGCCAGCGTCGAATACCACCTCCGGGCCTTAGCGGGAGAGAAGAATCCTTAGGCTAATCCCTCTCAACATGTCCAAATTGAAACCGCAGTTAAGACCGGGCCTCTTTTTGCCCGGCATAATTTTATCCTTTCTTGCAGGGTCTGCTCTCTCAGAAGAAGCTCTGAGAGTGGCCTCCTATGACATCGAGGTCCAGCTCCAGCTGGCGGAGAAATCCCTGTCCGCAAGGGAGCATATCCGTTATACGAACCACAGCGATTATCTCATCGACACTCTCTATTTCAGCCTCTACCCCAACGCCTTTCGTGACGAAAACAGTCTTTTCCTCAGAGGGTATGAGAAACTGAGAAAGAGGTGTAAGAGGGAGAACAACTGGGCCAGCCTCGACATCAAACGGATTGTTTTGGGAAGTGACCAACTCGATCTGTCGTCGCAGTTGATGCCTCTGTCCGAACATGATATGACGGTGGTGAAATTACCACTGGCACAATCTCTCCGACCCAGGGAAAGTCCAGACATTCATATCGAATTCGATGTCAAGCTCCCGGAGGTCATCGACCGTCTTGGATACAGGGGTGACAATTTCATCATCGCCCAATGGTTTCCGAAATTAGGGGTTTTCGAGGGAGGAAGGTGGAAATGCTATCCGTATCAGCAGAACACCGAACCTTTCGCCGACTTCGGCGATTATCGAGTCAAGATCACCCTGCCTGAGAATTTCGTCGCCGCCGCCTGCGGCTACCTGCAATCCGAAAGAGACAACGGCGACGGCACCAGGACCTTAGGCTACTACGCTCCCAGCGTGCACGATTTCGCCTGGGCCGCTGACCCGAGCTACGAAATCTTCACCGATACGGTCGATCAGATCGAGATTGAGCTATATCTAAAGCCAGACCACACAAACAAGGCTGGTAGAATTCTATCCGCCGCCAAAGAAGCACTTTCCTATTGCAGTGGCAGATTCGGACGCTACCCCTACAATAAGTTGACCATTGTCGACACCGAGATCGCCGGCAACGGGATGGAACTGCCGACGATGATAACCATAGGCGTCAGGTATTTCCCTTTCTGCTGGAACCGTTTCGAGCAGGCGGTGGTGGTTCACGAGGTCGTCCATCAGTGGTTTTACGGGATGCTGGCAAGCAATCAGGCCGAAGAGGCTTGGCTGGATGAGGGCCTGACTACGTTTGTGACCGCGAAGATTTTGGAGCAGATGTTCGGGGAGGGAAATTTTGTTGATTTCTGCGGGCTCCAATTTGGCGCCTACCAGATGGATCGTCTGACCTATCTGTGGGAGCCGAGCACCGACCCCATATATCAGCCCGGATGGGAATTCGACAGTGAGTTGAGCTATTTCGCCAGCACCTACAGTAAAGCTTCTCTGGCGCTGAAGACCCTGGAAGGGCATTTGGGCTCGGAGGTGATGGATTCAGTTCTGGTCATCTACTCCCGGAAGTTCAGATTTCGACATCCGACCACCTTCGACTTCATCAGCATCGCTGAGGAGGTCAGCGATGAGGATCTATCTTGGTTTTTCGCGCCGGTCCTTTTCGGCACCGAGGTCTGTGACTACGCCGTCTCCGAAATCAATAGTGAGAAGCGAGAAGAAAACGAACAACTCGTTTACGACCACAGGATCAAACTGAGACGCCTGGGGGAGATGATTCTCCCGGTGGAGGTGAAGATCGTTTTTGCCGACGGGCAGGAGATTTTCAAGCAGTGGGACGGTAGCGCGGGACACCACGAAATCGAGCTGCAAAGCTCCTCCCCCATTGAGGTAGTTGTAATCGACCCCGACAGGAAGAATCACCTGGATGTAAACTTTAACAATAACAGCAAAACCTCTCTGCCCCAGGCCGACGCCGTCTTTAAGCTCCAGACCCGGATTTTCTTCTGCATCGAGAGCCTGCTCCAATGGGTAACTGCCTTTTAGTCAACCGATGAAAACAATCGATCACTTCCTCAAAGGATTGAAAAACAGTCTGGCCTCCTGGCGATTGGGAATCGTTCTTTTCGTTTTCAAGTTCATCTGCGCCCTCTTCTTGGTGATTCCCTTAAACGCGCTTCTCTCCGAGAGTTTCGAGCACAATCTTTACGCCAGCAGTTTCCTGACTCGCCTGGATCTGACTCTGATCATAGATTTCATACAGTCAAACATCCAGGGGTTGAAGGTCTATCTGGTGTTCTTCCTGTTGACCTTAGTCGCCGCAGTTCTTTTGAACATTTTTCTTTCCGGAGCGATTTTCCGCCTCCTGTGTGATGGTTTTCGGAGAGGATACTACAGTTTCACTATCGGGCACTTCTTCCGTCTGAGCGGGCGATACCTTTTTCGGCTCTCGCGCCTGTTTCTATATTCACTGCTTTTCTACATTGTGGTGATAGCGTTTCACCTCGTATTCGCAGAGCTCTCCAAGGCGATCTTCGGAGGCTTCTCCGCCTCCTTCAGATTTGCCTGGATTTTCGTCCGTCTCGCTATCACTGGCTTTTTAGCGATGTTGGTGGTGATGACTTTCGATTATGCTAAAATCCACGTGGTCTCGGTGAGACACATCAAAGTGAAAATGACCATAAAGGAGGCAATGATATTCGTCGGCAAAAACTTCGGCGGGGCAGTTCTCTTGTATCTCTTATTGATCTTGGGCCTCGCTGCCACTGTAGCGATATTCTGGGGACTGGATCGGGGGCTGGGTCTCCTGGGAACCTCCACCATTGTCCTTATACTAACATTCCTTCTGCAGCAGACCTTGAGCGTTGTCCGTTCCTTCTACCGATTGTTGATTTTCTCCTCTCAGATCTCGTTTTTCGATGATAACAAAAAGGTCCTGCCGAGATTTCAGGAGGAGCAGGAGGAAGAAGAGTCAGCGGAATCGACATAGAGAAAGGGTAAGATATGCCTATATACTGGGACCGATTGAATTGGCAAGAATATAGAGAGTTAGTTCCCAAAAAGATCGATACCGTCATCTTGCCGGTGGGGACAATTGAGGCTCACGGGGCCACCAATCTGGCCACCGATGTCGTCATCCCCTTAAAGATCGCCGAAGAGATAGCGGATGCGGTGCAGGCCATGATTGCTCCGCCGGTTTACTACGGCGTCACCCGGACGCTCTATCCGTATCCTGGCTCTTTGACGGTGAAGCCGGAGACCTTCGAGGCTTACCTGACCGAGCTTCTCCACTCCATGGCGGAGCAAGGGATGAAAAAGATCGTGGTCTTGAACGGTCACGGTGGTAATAACGATGAGTTGAAAAACGCCGCCTTCTCCACCGGGAGGAAGTTTAAGACCAAGGTGGCGGTGATTCACTGGTGGATGATGGATCCAGATCTGGTCAAACAGATTTACAAGACCGAGGGGGGACATGCCGCCGTGGATGAGACCGCCATGGTGTTGGCCGCAGACGAAACCCTGGTGAAAAAGGAGTTGTATGACGAGAAGATGTCGTATCGGTATCAGGATGGTATTTATGTTTATCCAATCCCGGGCACAATAATCATCAATAAAGACGGCACCGGCGGACCGGACTTCGACCCCGAGAAGGCGAAGATCTACCTGGACAAAGTCTGCGAGAAGATAAGAGACTTCCTGCTCGATGTCTTCGATATGTGGGAAAAAGGGGGCAAGGGTTAGTCCGCTCCGGGGCTCGTATGAGACGCCCCGTCCGATACCCAAAAGGTCACGGATGAGGGCATCCATGACCAACACGCTCTGGGGCTATCTACTACCTACTGTCTACTGTTTCCTGTTTGCTGAAGAAAATCACATTGGTGCTGTCGGGAGTTTCCTCCCGACAGTTGTTCGTCAGGTGATAACACCTGACGGCACCGGATCCCAGTGGCAGAGGCCACTGGGCTACCCCCCCGCACGGTGAATAGTCAATAGCAAATGGTAAATAGTCCCCTGCACCCCTATTCCCTATCTCTCATCTCCTGTCCCCTGTCCCCCGAAAGGATCACATTCCTTTGCCGGTGAGCATCACCACCACCGTTTTTGCGAGGATCTTGAGGTCGAACCAGAGGCTCCAGTTCCTGATGTAGGTGACGTCGAATTTCACCTTGGAGTCGACATCATCGAGGTTAGCATCGTAGCCCTGCGAGACCTGTGCTAGGCCGGTAATGCCCGGCTTGGTCTGGAGTCTCTTGGAGTAAGAGTCGATCTCCTTAGCCAGTTTGGTAACAAAGCAAGGTCTCTCCGGACGCGGCCCCACCAGGCTCATATCCCCCTTGAGGACATTGAAGAGTTGCGGCAGCTCATCCAGCCGGGTCAGGCGGAGGATTTTCCCGACCTTGGTTATGCGGGGGTCATTCTTCGTGGCCCAGATGGGCCCGCAGAATCTTTCAGCGTCCTCCCGCATGGTGCGGAATTTGTAGATGGTGAAGGGATGACCGTGTGAATCTTCTCTCCGCCGATCGCCGTTCCGTTTCTCAATGGAGAGTACGAAGTTGTATCTTCGCCGGGCCGCTTTTCTGTTGTTTCTTCCCACCCGCAGTTGCTTGAATATCCCCGGACCCGGGGATTCCAGCTTTATCAAGATCGGCACCATCAGGAAAATCGGCAGAGCTAAGATCAGGCCGACAATCGCTCCGGCTATGTCGAAAGTCCTCTTCACTGCCAGAGCCATGAGCGTTCCAGAAGTGAGCGATTTGGCTTTGATCCAGTGAGAAAGCCTCGCCGCGGTTACGTAAGCCATGGTCGAGAGAAGAAAGAGCGGCGAGAAGAGAATCTCCCGACAGAGATACTCATAACCGTTTTCGGGAGAGGAAACTTTTGGGGGAGTGGACTCGACCGCCTTGCGATCGGGCTGTTTGTCGAGGACCGCGCCCTTGGTTGCGGTCAAGCGCGTAGCCCGGTGTCTGGAAGTTACCCTCGTCGCCATGGAATTCCTCTCGCTTCTTAAATCCGCATTCCCCTCCAATCCGCAGTCGCAAAAACTCTGCCGACGACCGGATTTCGCCCGACGCCTGAAGGGGAGCGGAAATAGACGACAAGGGGCAGAAAACAGAGCGTTTATGCCCGCCCGGTTGTGGCTTCAAGATGGCACTATCAAAGCCTCTGCACCGCGCTACACAACTATGCAGAGAGATGCTTGTTTGGGTGTATGAATGTTGAACTGCGAAGGTCTCTCTTTTAGGGCGAGGCTAACCCCCGGAAGAGATCGCAAGCAGGCTTAGCGGGACGACAGTTCTAACGGTGAGGCTTTTTGCGGCGTTGGTTCGCGATAGTGATAATGATAATAGGAGTAATTGTAGTAGTATGGTAGAACCTGACGAGCATTGTTCAGGACCACCCCTAAAATTTGTGTGCCTGCCTCCTTCAAGAGATCGGTGGCTCTCTTGACCACTTCCCGGGGAGTCTCTCCGGCTTTCACCACCAACAAAACCCTCTCCAACTCGGAGGCCAGGCTGAGCACATCCGAAACCGGGATCACGGGAGGGGTATCGACGATCAAATAGGAGAAGCGGGACCTCAAGCTACGGAAGAGTCCCCGGAGCTTCGCCGGTTCCAACAATTGCCAGACAAATTCCCTCCCACTCCCGGAGGTGATGACCTTCAAGTTGGGCTGAAAAGAGTTCTTGAGAGCCGACTCTAAATCGATTTCCCCGCTCAGAAGCTCTTTGAAGCCACCATCCCGTTTCAGTCCGAAGAGGCTATGGACTATCGGTCGCCGCAGGTCGGCGTCGACCAAAAGCACCTCCTCCTCGGTGTTCTCGACCGCAGCTAAAGCTAAAAGCGCGGCAACGGTGCTCTTCCCCTCCCCCACGGTGGCGCTGGTAACCAGGACCTCTTTAGAGGAGGGCTGATGCCGCAGATTGTTCAGATTGAAAAACAGTCTTCGAGACTCGACCGCGGCCGCGGTCTCCCCCCTGGCGAGCTCCTTTATCCAGAGCCTCCGGCCTTTAGCTTTGGCCTCTTTTCGCTTCTTCTCCGTCATAGCACAAAGGAGAGACGGCCGCTCCCCGCCAAATACGCCAATCCGATCAAGAGTGCGGTCACGATCAGGATAGCGATATAAATCCAGGCCTTCTTTTTGGGGGCTCTCCAGCCAGCCAGCTCTATGAGCGGGATGGTCCCCACCACCTTCAAGCCCAGATAGCCTTCGACCTCCTCTACCTTCTTGAAGGAGTGGTCGGAGAGCTCCGCCACGATGACACTTCCAAATCCGAGCGCCAATCCCAGAAGGGCGGCACTTACTAAGAGCTTTCTCCGGTCGGGACTTATGGGAGCCACCGGGATTCTTGCAGGTTCAATCACCTTGAATTTCGCTTCAGCCTCGGCCTGGGTGGCGGCCTGACTTATCTGGACGCCGGTGTACTGAGAGCTGAACAGCTCGTACACCCTGCGGTTCTCCTCCACCTTCCTCTGCAATCGCTCCAGGGTCTGCTGATTCTTGGGGGTGAGAGTGAGCCGGCGGTTCAGTTTCTCTAGAGAGGACTCCAAAACTTCCAGCTTCTGCTGGTCGAAATCCTCCTTCAGTCTGAGAAAGGTGAGCTCCTCCAGAGTGTTTTTGACTGCGGAACTTTTGCTTTCGAACTGAGAGGCCACCTGCTTGGTGATCTCTCTTTCGATTCTATCCAGGAGGGAGTGCACCTCCTGATTTACCGCGACCACCTTGGCGTCCAACCAGTTGTATCTGGTCAAACCCATCTTTAGTTGATTGTTGGTGGAAGAGAGCTGTCTCTTCAGCTCCTGCAGATGGGGGCTGAAGGACAATTCCAGATGTGCGTTCCCCGAGGAAAACAACCGTCCCTCCAGGGTGTTGATTTGAGATTTGAGGTTCTCCAGCTCCATCTTGACCAGATCGAGGGCGTTGTTCATGGAATTGATGTTGATTGCTAAAGCGGGGTCGGCTCCAGCCGATTCCCGCAGCAGCTTCTCCTGAAACCGTCGCAGCTCCGCCTCCGCCTCCCAGAGACGCTTACGATAGATCGCCAGCTGTTCATCGGAAAACTCTAAGGCTCCCCTGATGCCCAGGAGTTGGTTGGCCAAGCTCTCTTCGATGAAAATCTCTGCTAAGGTTTTCGCCCGGCTGGCGGCCTCGGAGGGGTTGTGGGCCCGGGCGCTGATCTCCACCAGATTCTCTCCCCTAAAATTCACCGAGAAAGAACCCTTGAGCTTCTCCACCTGCAGGTTCAAGACCAACTCCTGCATCTCCAGGTCCGGGAACTCCCCCTTTATTTCGTATGCGGTCCTCACTACGCTCTCATCCGGAGGAATCTTCAAGATGGTTATCAGCCGCTTCAGGTAGCCACTGGATAGGATTTGATTCTTCAGAACCTTGAGGTGTTCTTCCACCTTATATGGTGAGACCCTCTCCTCCTGACCCGGGATCAGACTCGAGAAGGAGCGGGAGAGAAGCTTGGAGGAGCCGATCAGTATCAGGGTGGAGGATTCATAAGTTGGCTTGATCAGAAAACTTCCCCCCCAGGCCAGAAGAGGGATCAAAAGTAGCGGAACAATCCAGAGCATCTTCCGGCGAAGGATGATCCCCAGATATTCCCTCAGATCGATATTTTTGGTGGGCGCCTCTTGCAAGTCTTAGTTTCTCTCCCGGAAAAGTCTGATACTGATATAAGTCGTAATCGCCACCGAGATGATGGGAAGGGTTTGCTTTATGAAGGAAAGGACCCTTTTGCCAGTGGCCTTCCCACCCCCTTTGAGCGGCACCATGATCGTCTCCCGGGCGTGGATTTCGACCTCGCCGGGGGTACCCTGCCGGGAGTATTTATCGAGATCGTAGGTGAGAACCGTGGAGTTGCCTTCTCCGGGGGAGATCACCCTCACCTTGCTCAAATCCGCAACCGGAGTTGGACCTCCCGCCAGAATTATGGCCTTCAGGAGGTCGGTGTTGCCGCCGAGCTCATAAAGCCCCGGATTCTTCACCTGACCGTAAACGTAGAAAACCTCTGCTCCCTTGAGGAGGCTGGAGGTCGGGGCCCTCCCCGCGGAGATCTCGGCACTCCTGGGAACGTCCACGGTGTCTCCGGGGCGGAGCCTGGGGATCTCCTCCAGCTTTCCGCGGCTCAGTATGGTAGCCAAATCCAGTTGTCGTATCTCGCCGCCGCGCGCATCCCCGGGGATCAGGACGACTCGACTCATGTCCCCCTCCGCAGTTATCCCCCCGGCTTTGAGGATCGCCTCCCAGAGGGTCGGCATCGATTCGAAGCCGTATGCTCCGGGGGAGAGAACCTGTCCTAAGACATAGACCACGCGACTGTTGTATTGGGTAACCAGAACCGTCGCCTGACTTATTTTCGGATTGTAGAAGGAGATTCTCTCGACTATCTCTGATGAGAGCTCCGTGGGGGTGAGTCCTTCGGCGTGGAGCTCCCCCACGATCGGCAGGGATACATTCCCCAACTTATCGACCCTGACGACGGTGTTCAGTTCCGGCTCCTGCCAGAAGTTCACCTGCAGCACATCCTCATACCCGATGCGATACGGCTCCTGGCCCCAGGCGATCACCGACCAAAAGAGAAAGAGAAGCAGAAATACCTTTTTCATGACCATCCTTCCATTCTCACCATTAAAACCTCCCGTCGGGGGATTTCCTCAGAGACATCCGGTCTGAAGCAATCATTTAGTAAATCGGCATTTGAGCCAGTTTTCTTATCGGGGATGGGTGGCAGGAAACCCTACCTACTACCTACTGACTACTAACGGCTCACCACTAACCTCTAATCAGTAACCACCATTTGCGGGGTGAAGAGGTAGGCGAGGTTGCGACCTTTCTTTTTGGCTTCCAAGAGGGCCATGTCGGCGCAATAGACGAGGCGGTCGACGGTGTCGGCATCTTCGGGGAAGACCGCGGCTCCGACGCTGGCGGTAATCCTCGGCGAATCGCTGAGACTTTGAATTCTGAATCTGTAGTCTGCTATTTCCTCTCTCAACCTTTCGATGAACCTCTCCACCTTCTCCCGGTCAGTATCCGGCATGATGACGCAGAACTCCTCCCCTCCGTAGCGACACACCACATCGATCGAACGAACGATCCCTTTGGTGTATTGAGAAAGCTGGCGCAGGATTTCATCTCCGATCTGATGTCCGTAACGGTCGTTGTAGGATTTGAACTCGTCTAAGTCGAATATCACCAACGAGAGCTTGCGAAGATACCTTCTGGCCCTGGTGAGCTCTTCGGACAAACGCTTGTAGAAAAAGCGGTAGTTGTATAGTCCCGTCATGCTGTCGGTGTAAGAGAGTTGCTCGATCAAACGAAACTGCCTCAAATTCTGCAACGCCACCGAGGCCATATTGCTCAAGATCGAGAGAACCTCCAGATCACCGTGATGGTAATCTCTGCCGTCTAGCTTCGGACCACACAGCACCAGACCGTAGAGTTGACTGCCGAAGTAGATCCCGCAGGTGGCCTTGAAATCGAGCTCTATGAGTCTCAGGATATAAGTCTCCTCGGGCTTGATGCTGGTTAGGGCCGGCAGTGAGATCGGCTCTCGATGCTCCTGGAGATAACCGTATAAGGGACTCTCAGGTGTTAAGATCGGAAGTGCCGAGGAGGAGAACTCGAAGCCTCCACCGCGCAGGACTGAGAGGGCCTCCCCGACCTCGGGGCTACACTCACAGAAGCCGATGAAATGCGCCCCCAGGAGTTCCCTTACCACCTCCAGAAGAGATTCTGCCAATTCCCTTTCGTCGTGAACGGCGAAGAGGCGATTGGAGCTCTTAAACAGGGAGTTGAGTTCGAAGATCTTTTGCTGCAGCCGGTGGGTGAGCTCCCCCTTCTGGATTTCGACCCGACGATAGTCCTCCTTCAGCCTCGAGGTCTCGCCGCGAGAATCCTCCAAGAGGAAGGCCAGAGTCAAAGCCTGACAGAGCCACTCTGCCAGCTTAGAGGCCCTTTGGCTCAAACCTCTCTGCGGCAGGGAGCTAGCAATGAAGCCGTAGCTTTTCCCTTGGGCCTCCAGAGGGACAAGCAGCAGGTCTAACGCTTTTTCTTTCCGGTCCCCGGCAGTCAACTTCGCAGTCGAGATTTCAAGAACCGCCTCAGAGCCAGGAAGCGGCTCTGCCTCTTTCTTCATCTGAGTATAAGTGGTGCTCGAAATCTCTCTCTGAAACCGGATCGGTTTGCCCAGAGAGACGAAAAGCTGAAATCTCTCAGAACTCCCGGAGAAGAGGTAGAGAGACAGTGAATCTGCCCGGAAGAGAGCTTGTAGCTTTTCTGCTGAGTCAAAAGCGAGCTCTTTTAGGTCTGTATCTTTGGAGACAAGTCGAGCCAGATCGAAATCACCTATCAAGGCGAGAAGATCAAACTCCTCTTCACGAACCTGGGGTTCTCTCCGCTTGAGACCTGGTGAGGTTGCCAGAAGCGCGAAAAAACCGAAAGTGATTGCGCTCCCCATAAGCCATAGCTCTGACAGTTGTGCCGAGCAATTGAAAACTAACGATGGCAGCAGACCGAAGAGGCTATCTATTAAGGGTTGATACATCTCAATCAGACCGAAAGCTCACTTGGGAGCGGATTCCCTCCACGAGATACTTGCGTTTCTAAAAGGATGAGTGCACCTCGCTTCTGTGACGACCTCGCTGGAGGGGTATATGCAGTTGTCCACAGGCGCTCCCAATGTCTGCGCAGGTCTTGAGAATTCCCCCCAACTCCAAGAGCTGGAAGGTCTCGTGGACGTTCGGATTCAGCCCCACCAGGATGATGTCACCCTGATTCAATCTCACTTCCCTGATGTTGGCAATCAAGGTGCCCCAGCCGGCGGAGGAGATGTAATCGACCGCCTGGAGGTCGACGACGATATCGTAAATCTGCCTGGAGAGCAAATCGTCGATTGTGCTCTCCAACTTCGGAGCGGTCAGAGTATCGATCACCCCCCAGACTTTCACCAGAACCGCATTTTCCTCCGACCCCAGAGGCGCGACGATAATTTTCATCTCTTTCATTTGTGAGTCTTCCTCCAGGAAAGCCGCAGCCCCGCTCGATTCAACCGGGAAGAGCCTCGACCATAGCCTCGCACTGTCAGGCGGGTCTGAACACAACTCAGGACAAATCCCTTCGCCTTTCAAACTACGTTTTCGGCAGAAAGTCTGTGGTCTTGACGAACTGCAGACTTTTGAGCATTCCTGTTCAATAATGAACGGCGACTGAATCTGAGAAAGAAGCAGACTGAGAGGTCTTTAACAGTAAAGGTAGCGACCTCAGCGTGGCGGCAAGATTGGTGAGACGGCGCCGGAGTGGAGAATCTGGCTATCGCTTCAGAAGATCATAGATTCAGAGAATCCGCTGTAAGCTCCTCGACGGTAAATCCTCAATCCGAGCGTCGGTAAAACCTCAAATCGAATTTCAGATAGACTCCCTCGGTCTCCCATCGAGAGCGGACCTCCACTGTATCAGGAAAGAACACCTCCGGCTCCGAAAAAACGAAAGGCTCCAGACAACCCAGATCCCTGCGGCGATTATCGTTTGAATCCAGGTAAGCGCTGACCAGATAACTGCCGGGGAAAAGCCTTTCGTTCTTATACTCTCCGGGAGCAGGCAGATGCGAGGTGTAGCTTTTCCCTCCTCTTTCGAGATGGTGGAAACTTATGACCACCGGTGAAGAGAAGCTCTTCGGAGAAAGCAGGACTTCCCCGGACATGGTTCCGAAAGTGTCCGGGTTCACGGTGTGAAAGCGGTAATCAAAAGAGGTGTCGGCCAAGGGATTGCCGCTTACGTCCCAGCAGGAATCCAACTGAAGCCTGAGCAGATAGACGGTATTGGGGAGGAGCAGACTGTCCGGTTTGAACAGAAAGCTGATCGGGGATGACCACGATGTTTGACCCTCCACCGCGGTCAAGAGAGTGTCGGTCAAAGAAAAAGAGCTGTTGACCGAGGCGGTATCCATCGGCTCGCTGAACTCAATGACGATAATGGTGTCCAGGGATACCGCGACAGACTTATCGGATGGAGAAACCGTATGAATCGCGGGGCCAACGGTATCAGCTATCTCCGGGACCGAAAAGAGACAGAAGTTGGCGCTGTCATCTAAGGGGACGCAGCCGGAAGTGAAGAGGTTTCTAGCCTCTAAACGATATTGCGCTTTCGCTACTAAGTCCTCAAGCAAAATGAAGACCGATTTGGTCTTTTCCCTGTATGAGTAAAGAGACACCATCGTCGGGGGTGAAAGAGCAGTATCCAGGGGATTTATCAGAAAGCTCTCCGGATCGAGCAGACCCTCCTTGAGAATCTCCTTTTCGAACTCGACCTCTAAAACCCTCCCCTGGAGAAGTTGGCATCCCAGAAGAACCGGCTTCAGAGTGTCCCGTTTGGTGGCGGTGATCACCAGGCCGACCACCTCTTCACCGGGGAAGCTGATGACCACGTCCCCGGCGGCGATTCCCAGAGGCTCCACCCCAGGATCCCACAAGAGATCTCGATTTTTGTCGGTGGTGGCAAAGAGGCGATAAGAGCCCAGACCGAGATATGAGAATTTGAAGCTCCCGTCCTCAGCCGTCTGAGTGACGTAATCCGGCGACACCCTGATGGGGTTGGGCAGACTGTCTCCCTCCGCCTGAGGCGGGTTCGACTCTGTCGGAAAAAGATAAGCCCACAGAGAGAGCCCCGATCGTCTCTTTCCCTCCAGGTCGGCAACACCGGAGATGCTTCCGGTGTCAATTGAATCCCCGGTGGAGAAAGCGAAGGTGATCGAGGCCGCCAGGGGATTTCGGCGCAGGTCGCAGGCACCGGTGCCAATTGTCACAACGTAGGTTCTGTTCCCTAAGAGTGGTTCTTCGGGCTCGACAATCAGAGTTCGCCCCTTCCACTTCAACTTCGGCGGTTCTCTGAACGAGGGGGAGATGAACAAAGCCTCGCTGGTCTTCTTCTGCTCCATATGCTCGTCGAACGTGATTTTGATTCTCGTGTCCCGGGGCACATTGGTGGAGCCGGACTTGGGATCAAGTTTGAGGACCACCGGAGGGATTTTGTCTTGAGGCCCCCCTGGCGGCGGCAAACGCTTGGCACAGGTAACTGAAATCACCAGAAAGAGAAGCAGGGAGATTCCTCCTATCGCTTTCAATATCTTTGGGGGCGGGGACATCGCTCTCCAAGACCAGCAGAGCTTTCAGACTCTGAATCTCCCGTGTTTCATTATGACCTGGTCATCCACGTAGAGAGTTGGTTTCATCATCATCCCGTCCAGATGTGAGGGCACCTCGATTTTCCCTCCCATGGATTTGCTGTCGCCCAGGGCGATATGAATGGTGCCCATCACCTTCTCATCTTCGAGGACCGAGCCGCACAATTTGGCTTTGTCGTTGGTGCCGATCCCGAGCTCCGCGAAGTTATACGCTTCTTCATCCTTGACCGAGCGCAGAAGAGACCTCAATTTCTTTGCCTCGTTGCCGCCGGAAATCTTGGCCGCATACCCCTTCTCAAAAACGATTGTGATTGGCTTCTCTAAGATTCCAACTCCACTCATAGCCCCGTCGATCACCGCCACTCCCTCGGTTTTGCCCTCTAAAGGAGCAATATAAGCCTCGCCGGCGGGAAGGTTGCAGAATTCCCCCGGTCTGTCTAAGATGCCGGTATCGGCTTTGCACTTCCTTCCGCTGATGGGCATTGTCAAATCGGTTCCGGAGGGAGTAGTCACTCTGGCAGTTTTTCCTCTTGAGATCATCTCCGCCAGTTTCCGACTTCGCCGGGCGATTCTTTTGTAATCAGCGTTGAGCGCCCGTATGAATGTTTGTTTCCAGATGTCGGGCAGGGTTGCAATCCT
>JAUWHO010000002.1 GCA_030605835.1 Candidatus Zixiibacteriota bacterium
CTTTGCGGTTTGTGTCAATCCCATTCACGTGAAGTTGGCCTCGGAAGTCTTATCCGGCTCCGGCGTCAAGGTGGTCTCCGTGGCGGGTTTCCCTTTGGCGGGGACTCACCCCAAGGCGAAAGCCTTCGAGGCCGAATCCGCGATAGAGGATGGTGCCGAGGAGATCGACATGGTCATCAATGTCTCGGCGCTGAAAGCTGGGGAGCACAAGGTAGTAAGAGAGGACATCGAGGCCGTGAAGGGAGTCTGCGGCCCCTATGTGGCCTTGAAGGTGATAATCGAAGCCGGAGCTTTGACCTTTGAGGAGAAGATTAAGGCCTGCACCATCGCCAAGATCTGCAGAGCCGATTTCGTGAAAACCTCCACCGGTTTTGGACCCTCCGGCGCGAATCCGGAGGATGTCAGATTGATGCGTCGGGTGGTCGGCGAGAAGATGGGGGTCAAAGCTTCTGCGGGAATAAGGGATTTGAAGACCGCTCTGACGATGGTTAAGGCGGGAGCCAACAGAATCGGTTGTTCTGCTTCAGTGGCAATCACCAGAGAGGCCAAGGGGGAGAAGTAACTCGCATCTGGCCATCTTTCATTTAGGGGTATCGGACGAGGGCGTCCGATACCAACAACTCCACAGTGTTGGTCACGGATGCCCTCATCCGTGACCTTACCGATTTAAAGAACGCCGTCGGGAAGTAATTCTCGACGGCACCACGAGTCCTCCATTCCTTTTCCGGAAAAGGGCTCTTGTTTTCGCCTCTTCTGACACCTGATTGACTCAAAGGTCTCATCATCAAAGCTGCGATTTCTGCCGGTTGTATAAGCCAGAATTGTTTTTCGCCTCCAGTCAAAAAAAAATTGTTCCCTGAGAAGATAACATACGTTATTTTATAGATTGAGGAGTAGCCTAAACCTTATAATGAGGAGGCCTGTATGGGTTGATAGTTGACATTAACGTTTTAACTGTTTTTTTGCTTTGAGGGAGGTCCTATGAAGAAATCATTTTCTCTAACGAGTTTCAAAATCTGTTTTCTTCTCTATCAGAAGTAAATCTACTGAGGGAGGTTTAGATGAAAAGGGCAACTATTGCCATTGTTTTCACGGCTGTTCTATTCTGTCTTTCGGTCTCCTTGCTGTGGGCACAAACGCCGAACATGGAGAACCGCACCCATCGAATTGGCAACATCGGTTTCACAGTCACAAATTACGGAATCCTGGGGAGCTGGATGAGAGACATGACCGATCCGTGGACCGGGCTGCCGGCCCCCAGCGCTGAGTTCCCATTAGATTCCGGGCTGGAGTATCTCTTCGGGGGTTACCTCTGGGTGGGCGCTATTGTGGATGGCGATACTCTAGTCTCAACTGCCTCTGATGGCTGGTGGGACGTCCGTGAGATGTATCCCAACCACGACGACAGCATCTTCCACGACCAGGAGATGTGCGACCTGCGCTTCATCGCCACGTACTATGATACCCACACCGCATCCTTTGTTGACCCAGATCCTTTCGACGGGCCTCACCGTCCTATAGGACTGAAGTTCGAGCAGAAGAGCTATTCCTGGGCAGATCCACCGAACGACGATTTTATCATCATAGAATATGACGTTACCAACATTAGTGGGCGGGCCCTAAACGACGTCTATCTCGGTCTGCACCTCGATGCTGACGTTCATCACTTTGAGGTTGGAACTCCGGGTGCCCAGGACGACATCGCCGGTTTCATTGACTGGTGGCATCCGGGCGAAGACTCCTTCAAGGTGGACGTTGCCTGGATTGCCGACAACGACGGGGACCCCACAGGAGGTCAATTCGATGATCACAGCCCCATCTCCGTTACCGGCGTGAAGGTGTTGAAGCCGCCCGGTCAGCAGCAGGAGATGGCTTTCAACTGGTGGATATCGAACGTCAACCCAGATTATGACTGGGGCCCACAGAGAGTAGTGAATCAGCGGGTCTTCCTCGAGGGCAATCGTGGAACTCCGACCGGGGATGCCTGTCGCTATTATGTCATGTCTAACGGTGACTTCGACTACGATCAGGTGTGGACCTCGTATCAATTCCCGGGATGGATAGACCCACCGCCTGAACCTTACGCTAACCATATCGCCAGCGGCGCTGATACCCGCTACTTGCTTTCGTACGGTCCCTTTGAAATGGCGCCTGGAGAGGATTTGTCTTTCACAGTTGGATACATTTGCGGCGAGGATTTCCATACCGATCCACTGGGATTTGACCCCAATCATCCCGAATCGACGGTGTATAATTACGACGATTTCGCCTCCGCGGCTCTCTGGGTTCAGCATCTCTACGATAGCCTGTTTACGCCTGTCGGGGTTCCAGATGAGGGTGAATACTCTTTGCCGACAGAGTTCAGGCTGGCACAAAACCACCCCAATCCTTTCAACGCTCGGACGGTTATCGGCTACCAGCTGCCAATAAACAGTGAGGTTAGACTGGAGGTTTATAATCTGCTCGGACAGAAGTTGGCGACTTTGGTGGACGGCAAGCAGGAGGCGGGATTCAGGTCTGTCATCTGGGAGGCCTCGCAGATCTCATCGGGCATCTACTTCTACAGGCTGACCGCTGGCGATTTTACTCAGGTTCGAAAGATGCTACTGGCAAAGTGACATAGAAGCGTCTGCCAAGCCTTATTTTCTTCTCCCGGATTTCCGATCCGGGAGTTTTTTCTTGAAAAACAATTGTTCCGATTTTGGACACTGTCCGTTGTATCAAGTAGCACAGGAAGTAAGGCTGTACCAATAAGGAGATCTTTGAGGAGAGTACAGCATTGATTCTTTCACCGACGGTTCTACACAAGATTTCCTTATGGGGCGGCGCAGATCAGGAGTTAAGAGACTTCTGTGGATTAAAAGGATGATGTTGTTGAAATAGAGGATTTTTCAGCGGCACATCCCCCGGGGCTTGGTTTTCCCGGCCAAGCCCTTTTTTATTTGCGGAAGGAGCGGAAAAACTAGCTTGACAGCAGGGCACCCAGAGTCTATTGTAGAGGCAACAGTTGTCGAACGTAATCCAATCCGCCCTCAGATGCACGAGAGGGACAAATTGTCAACCGCTCACAAAACAGGAGGTACCATGAGCCGTCTAGTGAAGAGCATCGTGGTTGTGGCAGTCGTTGGGTTTTTCGTCTTTGGCTCGGCGCCGCTTTTCGCGCAGGAATGGTCTGAGGCGCAAAAGGAGGTCTGGAAAAACGTCGAGGCATACAATGAGCTCTCGGCGAAGCGAGACCTCGACGGATTCCTGAGTTACTTTCATGATGACTACAGCGGCTGGTATTACGAATCCGCTATGCCGGGCTGCAAAGAGTCACTCAGAAAATGGGGATCGTATTATTTCAAGAAGACAAAGGTTCTGCTCTACGACATCAAGCCTGTCGCTATTAAGGTCCACGGCGACTTCGCTTTCGTGCATTATTACTATGCGCAGCTGTACAAGGATACGAAGGGCGAAGAGAAATCCTCCCAGGGCCGCTGGACAGATATTCTGAAAAAAGAGGGGGACAAGTGGCTCTTGATCGGTGACCACGGGGGAGAGATGAACGGAGAGGAAGCCGACGACTGAGGCCACTCCGGCTGAGCAGCAAGTGCCGTCGGGTGTTACCACCTGACGGAAAAGGTGTCAGGAGGAAACTCCTGACACCACGGGGAATGAGGAGGGGGACAAGTGGCTCTTGATCGGTGACCACGGGGGACCGACATCGGGAGAAGAAGATTAGATTGGGTGAATTGAGGTCTTCTGTGCCGTCAGATGCCCTCATCTGATGGGAGCAAAGGGTGTCAAATGTGGGGATTTGACACCACCCGGTAGGTTCGCACATGGGGCACATCCCTGGGGCTTGGCTTTCGCGGCCAAGCCCTTTTTTTGCTCCAGAGAATGGAAAACCGCTTGACACCGGGAGCGGCAGGGATTATTCTACAGCCGAGAACAACAGCTTGATATATCCAAAGGAGGCTGAAATGGC
>JAUWHO010000043.1 GCA_030605835.1 Candidatus Zixiibacteriota bacterium
AAAGCCGAAATCGATCTTGGCTTATACAAAAGGGCATTTCGCCTTTTTTACCAGACTTGGGAGTTTCATCCACGACCGCAAAAAGGTTCAAAGAGAAAGGGCAATTGGAGACCTATCAATTCTGAAGATTATGATAGGTAGCATTGATTTTGCAGAGCGATCACAAAGAGAGTGGTCTGAGACCAAGAAGCTTGAGGCAAAGGAGGCGACCAGAGAGGCGGTTGAGGTTCAATGAGGATTGTCCAGGTCAACTGGGGATGGCCACCTCGGCAGACCGGTGGCCCCATAGGATACGTTGCTGATCTGTCCAAGGAATTGGTTAAGCTTGGTCACGAGATCTCTGTCTTCTATGCCGGGGATTCCGATTTCAGAGGCAGATGCTATCTCAACAGAAAAACGCAGGATGGAGTAAAGCTGTTCAGTTTCGTGAATAGTCCCAACAACTTCTTGGGTCTGGGCTTTCCCTTAAAGGAATGCCAGGAACCTATAATAGAGGCTATCTTCCAGGAACTCCTGGCTGAGGTCAAGCCTGATTTGGTTCACCTCCACAGCCTTTTAGGTCTCTGCGGGTCAATTCTGGAGATCTCAAAATCGATGGGTGTTTCCAATATAGTGTCTCTTCACAATTACTGGTTCATCTGTCCTCGCGTAGACCTGCTTAAACCTCCCTCCCACACTCTTTGTACCGGACCTGACAAGGGGTGGAACTGCTCTGTTTGCGCCCCCAGGCCCGGTCAGTGGAAACTCAGAAAGGCAAAAGCCAAAGGAAGGTTGAAGAATCTCATTAAGCAGAGACCAGCGCTCAAGAGGTCTCTGCAGAGAAGCATCCTCGGCCTCAATAAACTTAGAAACAGTTTTTCAGGTTTCGAGGAAAACAGAGCAGATTCCCCCATCTCCGGAAGGCCAGACCCTAAGTTGGCTCGAGATTACCTGTTCCGGGAGGAATACCTGCGATCTCTTCTTTCAGAGAAAACAGACCTGATCGTGGCCGTGTCCAACTGCGTTAAAGAGATATTTGTGAATCATGGAATACGCGAAGAGAAAATCTTGGTACTCCAGAGCGGGATTAAGTGCCTGGACAGATTGCAGACGTTCGCCCGGAGCCAAACAGATAGCCTGCGTAGCCCTTTGACCTTCGGCTTTTTCGGACCGGTTCTCCCCTATAAAGGTGTCCACGTTCTGGTGGAGGCTTTCAATCTCCTTCCCCCAGGTTCTGCTCGGCTGGTGGTTTACGGGACCGGAGACTCAGATTATATCCTGAAGTTGATGAAAAAGGCTAACGGGAATGTGGAGTTTGGAGGGGTTTTCAGAGATCTAACCGATATTCTTCCCGAATTCGATGTCGCCGTAATCCCTCCGATATGGAATGACAACGCACCGTTGGTGGTGTTGGAATCTCTGGCTTCGGGGAAACCGATAATAGGGGCACGAATCGGCGGTATCCCGGACTTCGTGAAGGACGGAATCAACGGATTTCTATTCAGACCTGGCGACCCCTTCGACCTTGCAGAAAAGATGAAAGAGGTTATCGAATCACCCCAATTGATTCATCTTTTCAAAAAGAATATTGAGCCACCCAAGTCGATGAGGCAGCATGCCGGTGAGGTCTTAGAGATCTACCAGAATCTAATGGCTACGAAGGATGCGAACGAAAAACAACAACTCGTAGAATCTCAGGCAGACAGATAATATGTTCGAGAGCGTTGACATCGCACCGGAACAGGCTATTGAAAAAAAACCCGTCTGGCCTTATCTCCTTGTCGCCTCAGCCTTTGGAGTTCTTTTCTCCTATGGCTGGGTGAAATCTCCTGCATTAGGAATCGCCGGTACTCTTGGCGTTCTTCTTGTTGTCCTATGCTTGGGGTTGGGCATGAGGAATTTCCTTCTCTTCCTGATTCTAATTCGGATAAATCTGGACGCGTTTCATAATCAGCTCAGCATGAACCTGGCTTCCTATCAAACCACCTCGCTGCCGGGTGTTCTGGGGATTCTCATTCTGTGTGTGGGCGGCTTATACCTCCTGGTAAAAAGAGTGAACTTCTGGAGTTACCCATTGGTTAAGCCTTTCGCGTTCTTCTTCTCCGGGTGTCTTCTATCTTTGCCGTTTTCAAGAAACCTAACTCAGAGCCTAACTGAGATGGCAGAGCTTCTAAGCTTCGTTGTTCTATTTGTCTTGATTGTGGATAGCTTGAGGGCTGAGAAGGACATAAGAAGGATGGTCAAATTCTTGGTGTTGTCCTCGCTGGTTCCGCTCTTTGTTGGTCTTGTTCAGGTCTGCTCTAATTTCGATCTCTCTGTGTTTAGTTTGGAACCGTCTTTCAGGGTGAGCGCCACCCTGACTCATCCCAATGCTTACGCCTTCTATCTGGTCATGATTATAGTTCTGTCTGTGAGCCTTTTCATCCAGACCAGGTCAGGGACACACCGGAGCCTCCTCCTTTTTCTTATCGCTCTTTTGCTGGTCTCGCTGGTTTTCACTTACACCAGAAGCGCCTGGATCGGTTTGGCCCTGGCAGTGTTAGGTGTAGCGATTCTGAAAAATCGTAAGCTTCTGATCGTTGCCCCGCTGACATTCTATGGGCTCATGCTGGCCTTTCCATTTATTTCCTTACGTTTCGATGCCCTCTTCAATCCGGAGCTCTTCAGGTATACCTCTCTAGCCTGGAGGATAGAACTCTGGAGTGCCTCTATCCCCTATTTTCTCTCCCATCCAATATTTGGAAACGGCTTTGGGACTTTTCAGCTGATTGGTTTTCAGATCGACGACTGGTCCGCGGCGGCTCACAATGACTACTTAAGACTTCTGGTTGAAACCGGGATAATCGGACTTTCAGGATTTTTAATCCTCCTTGTGAGTCTGGCCAGGTTGGGTATTAAAACCAGAAGGAAAGCTACCGGTAGGTATTTTGGCTATATCACCACTGGTTTCGTCTGTTTTCTGTCTGCCTATGTGTTGATGAGCTTCACTGATAACCTCTTCAACCATGGAGGGGTTCAGTGGTATTTCTGGGCCTACGCCGGAGTAATCGCCTCAATCATCAGGCTCAAGAAAGGGGGTAGAGAAGGTGCCTAAGAGGATCCTGGTCCTGGTCAACTGGGATGTTCACAAGGTCAATGGAACCAGTAGTGACTGCCAGTCTCCGAATGTGATCGAGGCGGGTGAAAAATACTGGTTTTTCAAATACTGGCCGGACCAAAATGTTCAGGTTGATGTTATCGATTTCTGTAAGCTTCCCTTGCTTCATCATATTGAAAGGTTCTGGCTGAAATTTTATGTAGTGCAGGCTTTCAAGGCCTTATTTCAGATGAGGAAATATGATTTGGTTATCTCCCACGGAGCCCAGAGCGGGGTTTTGCTGGCCTTCATCCGGAGCCTGTTTAAGGTCAAGTCACCGCCTCACATAATAATCGACGTCGGTTGTTTCAATGGAGGTCGGAGCAGAAAGATAGAACTGCTGCCTCTGAGATTTGCCACCAGATCAATCCAGGGAGTCATCTCCCACTGCAGCCATCAAAGGGCATACTACGAGAAGTGTCTGCCCGGGCTCAAGGACAGACATCGGTTTGTTCCCTTTGGAACCGACACAGATTTCTTCAGGCCGTTGAAAATGAAACTCTCAAGCGAATCTTTGGACAATAATGCCGATAATTACATTGTCTGCGTCGGCTATATTAAAAGGGATTGGCCAACCCTAATTCAGGCTTTCGATCACTTAGAGGGGGAGGTTAAGCTAAAATTGGTGGGAGCAAAAAGCGCTATCGGATTCAAGTTTCCCGACAAAGTGCGGCCCCGGATCGAATGTCTACCGTACGTGAAGATAAGCGCGCTGAAAGAGATTTTGGCAGATGCCAGGTTTATGGTTTTGCCTCTCCCCTATTTCGAATATTCCTTTGGTCAGATGACCCTGCTTCAGGCCATGTCCATGGGGAAGGCAGTGATTGTTACCGAGGTCCCGGGGATTTCTGACTACGTGCAGGATGGACACAATGCTTTACTTGTTCGACCCCATGATTGGGAAGATCTGAAAGACAAAATGGAGCTTTTATTGAACGATGAACGTGTGATAGAGAAGTTGGGGGGAAATGCTCGAAGGTCAATTCTGGACAAGTACAATGAGGAAGAGCTGGCAAAGGGGATGTATCTGGCCATAAATGATTTGTGTGGAGAGGCAAATTGAAGATAGTGATGGCTCATAAGTTCTTCCACCCCGCCGGTGGCCCGGAGACGGTTCTGTTTCAGTCTATGAGGGTTTTGAATTCCCTGGGACATGAGGTCATTCCCTTCTCGATGAAACATCCCCGAAATCTAAAGACCCCCTATTCCAGATACTTCGTCTCCGAGGTCGATTACAACAACCACAACGGGGACATCTTGAAAAAGTTGAAGACCGCTGTCAATCTCATCTATTCTGTAGAAGCAGAAAAGAAGATGGAGAAGTTGATCAATGATACCAGGCCTCAGCTAGCACATCTGCATAACATCTATCACCAGATCTCACCTTCGATCTTAAGGCCTTTGAAAAAGAACGGTATACCGGTGGTCATGACCCTGCACGACTTCAAGCTGGCCTGTCCCAGCTACACCTTTTTGAGGAATGGAACCCCTTGTGAGATTTGCGAGGGAAGACATTTCTATAAGGCCGTAATTCACCGCTGCGTAAAGAATTCGTTTCTTTCCAGCTTGCTTTGTGCAACGGAGATGTATCTCCATAAGATGTTACAGACCTACTCGAAGGGCGTGGAGGTCTTCATCGTCCTGTCTCAATTCTCAAAGGAGAAGATGATACGATACGGTCTACCTGAAGAGAAGATAAAGGTCTTGCCCAACTGCATCGATGTGGATCAATATCATCCCCACAAAATGGTGGGCGACTATGTTCTTTTCCTGGGAAAACTATCTGAGAAAAATGGAATCTTCACGTTAGTTCAGGCTATGAAGCATATTCCCGAGGTCAAGCTCAAAGTCGCGGGTGAGGGAGAGATGGGGCCACTTCTAAAGGAGTATGTGGCAAAGGAAGGCCTGAAGAACGTGGAATTCCTGGGATTTGTCACCGGCGAAAAGCTGGCAAAGCTGATGCAAGGGTGTTATTTCACAGTGTTTCCGTCTCTATGTTATCACAACTGTCCCATGTCCGTTCTCGAATCCCTGGCTTCCGGGAAGCCGGTTGTGGCCTCCAACTTGGGGAGCGTTCCTGAATTTGTGGAGGATGGCGTTGACGGCTTTCTTTTTGAAGCTGGCGATCCAACCGATTTGGCTGAGAAGATAGAATACCTCTATCGGAAGCCACATTTGGTGAAGAAGATGGGAACGGCGGGTCGTATGAAAATTGAGGACAACTTCTCATCAGAGACCTATTATCCGCGACTCCTTAAGATATATCAGAGACTGTTGCAGGGGGGTAGAGTCGCAGACAGCTGACGCCACATTTTGACTTTTCTTAACTTCGCATGGGGGGTGTAAGCTATGTTCAGACATACGGAACTCGCGGTCATGCCTACTTACAGGTGTAATGCCCGTTGTCAGATTTGCCATATCTGGAAGTATCCCAGTCAGAAGAATGACGAGATTACTCTTGAAGATATTGATGCGCTTCCCGAAGGGTTTTGCCGCATCAATCTGGGGGGAGGGGAGCCAACCCTGCGAGACGATATAGTGGAGATAGTAGATATTCTCTCGACAAAAACAGATCATGTTGAGATCAGCACTAACGGCTTCCTCACCTCGCGATTAGCTGCCGTGATCAAAAGACACCCGGAGGTTAGAGTTAGAGTTAGTTTGGATGGTTTACCCAAGAAAAATGATGAGATCCGTGGAATGAAGAACGGATTTGATCACGGCATGAGGACCATACTCAAACTAAGAGAGCTTGGTGCCAAAGATTTAGGTTTTGCCATAACCATCTCTCACCGGAATTCGGACGACCTGGTGGATCTCTACCACTTGTGTGCCCAGATGGGTCTGGAGTTCAGCCAGAGCGTGGTTCACGATGCCTGGCAGTTTCGGGTGCCACATAACGTCATTGAAAATAGGGAAGAAGTTGTAAGCGAGATAAAAGGGTTCATCCGCGAACTCCTGTGCTCGAAGAGAAGGGATCATTTCCTGAGAGTTAAGGACTGGTATCGGGCTTATTTGAATAGGGGTTTTATTAACTTCGTACGAGGCGATGGGAGGCTTCTCCCCTGCGGAGCCGGAACAGACATAGTCTTCGTCGATCCATACGGAGAAATATACCCATGTAATGCTCTTCCGGAATCGATGGGGAACATAAAAGAGAGGAGTTTCCGGGAGTGCTGGGAGAGCGCTCAGGCGCAAAGGGTAAGAAGAATGGTTTCGGAGTGCACCAAGAATTGCTGGATGGTCGGCACCTCACGACCGGCAATAAAACGCAACCTGCGCAGACCGACTGCTTGGGTGCTGAAAAACAAGATAAGACTCCTTTTGGGAAAGGATATCATCTGGGACGTTGAAAATGGAGACGGTATTGGGGATAAAGAGATGATTGAGGAAAAACAAGAAGCCCCCAGCGGAATGATCTCTCTTCAGGAGGAAAAATGCGCTACTTCGTCACCGGCGGAGCCGGTTTCATCGGAAGTCACCTCGCCGACAGACTAGTCGAGGGGGGGGAGGTCACTGTTTACGATAACCTCTCTTCCGGGAAGGCTGAGTTTATCCTCCATCATATCGGAGAACCCAACTTCCATTTTATTGAAGGGGATCTCCTGGATTGGCAGAAACTCGCTGAATCGATGAAGAATCACGAGGTGGTGTTCCATCTGGCGGCTAACCCAGACGCCAGATTAGGGATAGAGCGAACAGATCTGGATTTGAAACAGGAGACCATTGCCACCTACAATGTTCTGGAGGCGATGCGAGTGAACCATATCGAAAAGATGGTATTTGCCTCGAGTGGGACAATTTATGGTGAGACACCGGTAATGCCCCTAGCAGAAAATTATGGTCCGGTTCTGCCCATCTCCCTTTACGGTGCCGGAAAGGTGGCCAGCGAAGCTTTGATTTCTGCCTTCTGTCATAGCTTCCATATGAGGTCATGGATTTTTAGGTTCGCTAATATCGTCGGCCCGAGAGCTACCCACGGTGTTATCTATGATTTCATCCATAAACTCAACCAAAACCCGAATGAGCTGGAGATCTTAGGAGATGGCACCCAGGAGAAACCGTATCTCTGGGTGGGCGATTGTGTCGATGGAATCCTCTTCGGCTCTTCGAACTCAGACCAGAGGGTGAATGTCTTCAATTTGGGATGTGAGTCAACGACAGACGTCAAAACTATTGCCGAATTAGTGGTGGGGGCGATGGGGTCAGGAGAGGTGCGGTTCAAATATACCGGCGGGGACAGGGGCTGGACAGGAGATGTGCCTCAGGTGAGATTCGATGTGGGCAAGATGAAAACACTGGGGTGGAAAGCAACGCTCACCTCCGATCAAGCTGTAGAAAGAGCCATTGGGGAGATAATTCCAGAAGTAGTCGGAGAGAAAGTTCTATGCAAGCAGTTATCTTAGCGGGCGGACTGGCAACCAGGTTAGGTCCTCTAACAGAGGCGATTCCCAAATCTATGGTGAGGATCGGTGACCGGCCTTTCTTGGAGTATCAAATGGAGGTTCTGAGAGAAGGTGGAATAGAAGATCTGGTTTTGTGTGTCGGCCATCTTGGCGAGCTTGTCCAAGATTTTTTTGGTGACGGTGAGAGATTCGGAGTTAGAATGAGCTACAGCTTTGATGGAGAGAAGCTTCTGGGAACCGGCGGGGCCTTGAAGAAGGCGGAAAGCGTGCTTCAAGATGAGTTCTTTCTTATCTACGGCGATTCCTATCTTCTCTATGATTATCAGGCCATAAAGAGACACTTCGATGAATCCGATAAGCTTTCCCTTCTGGTTGTGTATAGAAACGAGGATAGATACGACCGCAGTAATGTCATAATCAGGGAAGGTATGGTAAAGATATACGACAAGGAGAACAGAACGGAGGGTATGGTGCATATAGATTCCGGCCTTTCTGTTTTGAGAAAAGGGGCGCTGGAACTGATACCTGAGAATTGCCCTTCTGATCTTGCAGATTTATACCGGGAGTTGGCTCGGCGAAGGGAGATGTTGGCATATGAAGTCAAAGAGAGATTTTACCAGATCGGGTCATTTGAGGGGCTAAAGGAGTTCGAGAACTTGATAACAGGGGGGCTGTATGATAGTAACCAGAACACCTGTCAGGATTCCCCTGGGGGGTGGGGGAACTGACCTTCCCTCATATTACACCCAATACGGCGGTTTCCTGACCTCTGCTGCTATTGACAAATATATCTATGTCACTGTCAACAAGCGGTTTGAGCCCAGCTTCAGGATAAGCTATTCCCAGACCGAAATCTGCGATTCACGAGATGAGATCGTGCATCCTATTGTGAGGGAGGCGCTCAAGCTCCTAGATATAGAAGGGGGGATTGAGATAACCTCGATAGCAGATGTCCCCTCCAACACGGGCTTAGGGACCTCCTCTGCTTTCACCGTCGGGCTTCTGAATGCCCTCCACACCTACAAGAGGGAGAAACTGAGCGCTAAGGAATTGGCGGAGGAGGCTTGCTATATCGAGATTCAGCTCTTGAAGGAACCGATAGGTAAGCAGGATCAATATGTGGCCGCCTATGGCGGCATCATCTCTATGGAAATAGACAGATTGGGAAATGTCGAACTCAAGCCCGTCCTCCTTTCCGAGGATACGTTGGATCAACTGGAAAGCAATACCCTCCTTTTCTACACCGGAATAAGGAGAAATGCCTCCGAGGTCTTAGCCTCACAGAGTCAGGCCGCAAGCTTGGACAAAGAGAAAGTGATAGAGAGCATGCACAAGATAAAAGACATCGGCCACCAGATAAAGAGAGCATTTGAGGCGGAGAACCTGGCCCACTTCGGCGAACTCTTGGATCTTCATTGGCAGACTAAAAAGCAACTCTCAGATAAGATCAGTCAAACCCAAATGGATGAATGGTATAACACCGCAAGACAGAACGGTGCTTTGGGGGGGAAGATAATGGGAGCTGGGGGGGGGGGATTTTTCATGTTCTATTGTAATAACGACAAAAATGGTTTCAGGAAGTCGATGGGAAAACAAGGGTTAAAAGAGATGCGCTTCAGAATCGACTTCGAAGGCTCGAAGGTTCTGGTCAACTTCTAAGGAAGGGAGGAGAAATGAGCAAATCGACCCTTGTTGGCGATAGGAAAACGAAATGTCTGGAGAACCAGGAATTCGTGGAGAGCTATTTCGGGGAGATGAGAGAGATAATAGACGCCATCTCCAGAGAGGATATAGATTTCGTGATTGAGCTTCTGTTCAAAGCCTGGAGACAGAGAAGAACCGTGTTCCTCATGGGCAACGGAGGCTCAGCTTCAACCGCTACCCATTTTGCCTGCGACCTGTCCAAATGCACCATCGTAGACGAGAAGCCAAGATTCAGGGTCATCTGCCTGAACGACAATATCCCTTTGACCAGTGCCCTGATCAACGACGAGGGGTTTGATAATCTCTTTTCGGAACAGCTGAAGAATCTGATGCAAGAGGGGGATTTCTTGATCGCGATAAGTGTGCACGGAGGCAAGGGAGAGGACAAAGCCGGCTTATGGTCGCAGAACTTGCTCAAGGCGATGCACCTGGCAAAGGAGGAATACCAAGCCACTACCATCGGATTCTCCGGCTTTGACGGAGGCGCATTGAAGGAGATGGCAGATGCCTGCATAGTGGTCCCGTTTGATTCCACGCCTCAGGTGGAGTCTTTCCACCTGGTTTTAGAACATCTGATCTGCAACTGCTTGAAGGAGAAGATCCAAGAAGATGAGGAAGGCAGTCTTCCTAGACCGGGATGGAGTCATAAACAGGGTAGTCTATCATTCTGACGTTGGGATTCTGGACACCCCTTTCACCCCTTCTCAGTTCAGACTTCTGCCCCGGTCCGGGGAGGCGATCTCAATGATCAACGAGATGGGGCTTTATGCGGTTTTGGTCTCCAACCAGCCCGGGATCGCCAAGGGGCATTTCGACGAGGAGACTTTTGTCGAAATCGAAAAGAAGATGGAGCTAAAACTGAAAGCAGGAAACGCTCACCTGGATAGATCCTATTATTGCTTTCACCACCCTCAAGGTGTTGTCAGAGAATTGAGAAAACAATGCAGCTGCAGAAAGCCGAAACCGGCGCTTCTGTTCAGAGCCGCGAAGGAATTGAAACTGGACCTGAAATCGTCATACTTTGTAGGCGACAGCATCACAGACATCCAGGCTGGGAGAGAGGCCGGGTGTGTCACCTTTCTGGTGGGGAACCATAAATGTGATCTCTGCAGATTCATGGAGCAAAAGAAGGTGAAGCCGGATTTTATAGTTCCCAGCTTGTACGAAGCAGTGAGAATAATCAAAAAAAGGGAAGAATCTCTACAAAAGGAGGGCTATAAATGCAGATCTTCATCGATACCGCCAACGTTGACGAGATCCGCGAGGCGAGCAGTTGGGGATGTGTCAGTGGTGCCACCACCAACCCCAAGATAATGTCGCAGGAGGAGGGGGGCTACAGCTTCAGAGAGAAAATCGAAGAGATACTCGAGATTGTAAAGAATCCGGTCAGCGTCGAAGTCACTGCCGAGGACTGGAAAGGGATGGTGGAGGAGGCCAAAGAGTATGCCGGCTGGGACAAAAACATCGTGATAAAGATCCCGATGGGATCGGAAGGCCTAAAAGCCGTCAACGCTCTGGAGAGAGAGGAAAACATGAGGACTAATGTGACCGCCATAATGGCCACCAATCAGGCACTTCTGGCTGCTCTGTCGGGAGCCTCTTATGCCTCCATATTCTTCGGCAGAGTCTCCGACATGGGATACGACGCTGCTGAAGTAGTCAGACAAACAGCAGAGCTTTTCAAACTGCATCAGACAGAGACCAAAATAATCGTGGGAAGTGTGAGATCTCTAATGGATATCAATCGCGCCTTCTTGGCGGGAGCAGATATCGTCACCGTCCCTTTCAAGTTCCTGAAGATGATGACCCAAAATCCCAAGACCGAAGCGACCATCCAGGAGTTCAACAGCATCTGGAAAGAGCTGAGGGAAAGCGGGGCCATAAAATTGGAGACGACAAAACAGAGGGTTACTCCGACCTCCCTGTCTTTCGTCAGAAGATGAGAATTGCATTCATCGGACAGAAGGGCATTCCCGCCACCTACGGTGGAGTGGAGGACTTCACCGAAGAGGTTGCGGTAAGGTTGGCCCAGCGAGGCCACCAGGTCACGGTGTACTGCCGTCCATACTACAGCTCTTCACTCCAACATTACAAGGGAGTCAAGCTAAAGAGAGTGAAAAGTATAACCACCAAGCACCTGGATGCTCTCTCTCACACATTTTTATGCTCTATCGATTCCTTGAGGAGAAACTTCGATGTAATAGTCTATCAGGCCCTTGGTCCCTCCTCCTTATGCTTCATTCCCAGACTCTGGGGAGATACAAAAGTAGTGACGATCACCCATGCTCTTGACTGGCAAAGAAAAAAATGGAATAAAGTGGCCAGACTGCTGCTTAGGGTGGCAGAAACTCCGGCAGTGAGGTTCCCCGACAAAGCGATAGTGATTTCTGACGGTTTGAAATCTTACTTTGAGAACAAATTCGCAAGGGAGGTTGAAAAGATCACCCCGGGGGTGGGAGCGCCGGTTTTCAGAGAGCCAGATGGGATCAAAAAGTTCGGTCTGGAGAAAGAGAAATACATACTCTTCTTGGGGAGGCTGGTTCCGGAGAAGGGATGTCACTACTTGATCTCGGCGTTCGAACGAATAGAGACTGACATGAAGTTGTTTGTTGGGGGGAACGGTTTCTTCTCCGATGACTATGTGCAGAGGCTGCATTCCCGGAGTTCCTCCAAGATCATCTTTGGAGGGTATGTGAGTGAGGAGCTCAAGCAGGAACTTCTGAGCAACGCCTATCTTTACGTTTTGCCATCTGAACTGGAAGGGTTGCCGCAATCGGTCATCGAAGCCTTATCTTATGGCAGATGCGTCTTGGTAAGCGACATACCCGCTAATTTGGAAACTTGTGGGAAATGGGGTTATACGTTCAGGAATAAAGATATTGATGACTTGAGAAGGAAATTGATTGAACTCGTCAACAGTAAGGACTTGGTGAAGAGCGAGGAGAGGCAGAGAAAAGAGTACGTGACGAAAAACTTCTCGTGGGATAAAACAGTGGATGATCTGGAGAGAATATTCAAGGAGTGCCTGAATCACGAAAAACCCGATTTAGGGGAAGGGGCGGAGTATTCAGAACCTGTCGAGCCTCCCGGAAAAGACGAAGTAATAGACAGAGTCACCAACAGATCTTGACGGATATCATTTGACACCAACAACGTCTACTCGGAAATCTCCGTTCTATTTCTCTACCGTAGGGCGACCTCTGAAAAAGCCTCAAAGCTACGCAGAGCAAACAGAGACGACTCAACATAACCCAACAGATGGTATTCGCTTGTGCGCATAGCATGTTGTTTCGAATAGCCCTTGCGTCCCTCTCAACTTTTTTGTAAGTTGTTGTCGATCAGAAACTGCCGGAGTGGCGGAATAGGTAGACGCAAGGGACTTAAAATCCCTCGGATATTTCATATCCGTACCGGTTCGATTCCGGTCTCCGGCATATTGATAGACAACAGGCTGCGAGGAATCAACGTAACCCGTTTTTGATGTCGATTTGGTGTAAGTCCTACATAAGTCCTTACTTTTTTACAGTTTGGTAATATCAATAGGGGAGCCTGGAGACCATATCAGTCTTATAATGGTCAGTGAGGTGAGAATTGATCCCGGTCGTCCTAATTGTGGAGTGGCCGAGCAATTCCTTAACAGTGTATGATGAATACCCTGCATAAGAAGGTGGAAAGCAAGTGTATGCCGGAAGGTATGACAGATTGCTCGCGAGAGTCCGACCTTCGTTGGGGTGTTCGAGATGAATCTCCCAGCCACTATTGGCCCCATTGAGGTATATCATCACTATTTATATGGAGCCGATCGAATACTTTTCCATCCTTCCGCATTACACAGACCTTAGCATCTCCCTTGAGCCAGGACCGCCGAATTTCTGATACGGATAATGATCATACTCCACTGAAAAAGAGGGCCGTAGTTGAGATTCAAACCCACATTCCTGAGAGGTGGGATCGGATTAGATGGCAAAATAATACTGGTACCGGCCGAGATTATCCCCGGAATTAATTCCTTACTCTTCCCGTTGCAGTCTCTGTAACACTTGCAAGTTCCTTTGGGCGTCTATATTGCCGGGCCAAATCTGCAAAGACTGCTGAAAATGTTCAATAGCCCTGGTGATATCCCCCTGTATCGAATAGATGAGGCCGAGGTGATTATGAGTTTTGGCGATTTCCGGGTTGTTACGCTGAATCTGGCGGATAATTTCTACGTCGTAGGGTGCGAGGTCTTCCGCACTGATATTCCGGGCAAGCAGCTCTTCGATAATCGGCAAGTTTACTGTATCATCTTGATAAATGGTGAGACTGCGGGTTAACATGTTCTGATACAAATAAGCTGGGTCATTCTGAACAGCCAAAGTCTTTTCGAAGGCAACTCGAGCCTTCTCATACTGTCTTGAATCAAGGTAAAGGGTACCCAACTTGCGACAAACCAAATCCTGTTCAACCTCAGAATTCAATGCCTCTTCGTAATACTGATTTGCCTCAACTATATTCCCCTGTTTCTCCAGCAGTTCGCCAAGATTATAGGAGATAGTTCCCCTGCGACCGGTATCCTTCTGGAGTGCATCTTTGAGGATCTTAACTCCGCGTTGGATATTGCCCGCCTGACCGTATGTAATCGCCAGATTCACCAGCGCGCCCATGTTGTCAGGTTTTATCTCCAAGGCATACTGATACTGGACAATGGCCATCCTGTAGTTGCGCTCGCGGAGCAGATTGTCACCATAATCCTTGTATGAACCGGATTCTGCCTTAATCCCCGGACGGGCCAATTCCTGTAGCCATTTGGGATCAAGGGTGGAAATGGCGGCAAAAGATACGAGAATAATCCAAATCAGAAGCAGAACCCAAGTGAAGATTGTCTGCTTAATAGAGAGTAATTCCTTCCGCTGCCGCTTCGAGTCTTTCCGTCTTTGCTCAGCAGGTGTTGTGAAGAATGAAAACAACACTTTTCCCTTCTCGTTTTAGTCTGTTGAATAAGCGGCAAGCTTCCGTATTCTTCAAAATGATCAATTGGGTTCCCTGGTGAGTGTACTTATTATAGATGAATTGGACTGGAGTTTCCTCGGGGAAACCTTTGCCTCCTTTGCCATACATGCCCTTGCCGATGAGAATAATATCAGTCCTTTGTTTTAAGAAAAACGTTTGATCACGTTGGTTGAAATAGTGCTTTTTATCCACCAGCCGGAACCCCCCATCGGGGTATATCATCAAATCGAAAAAGGGAATTGGAATCCCTTTATGAACAGTTAATCCATACTGGTTGTGAATTATGCCATCTGAGTGGTGTTTGACAAGGAAATAGGACTGAACTAATAGGCCGACTGTCAGGGTCAGGATAAGGCCGTATTTCCCCCACTTATACTGGCTGGCGTGAAAAAGGATGAAGAAAAGCGCAAAGGTGCCAACTGTGAGCAAGATAACACTCTTCCAGTGAACGGAATCAGTGAGCAGAGAACTAAAACAGAGAAACAGCAAAGCGAAAACGAAAATAAGGATGAGTAAGCTAAACGGGTGCTTGGTGTAGCCTTTCAGCTTCGGATGACGGATTTGCCTCCAACGCGCCGTCAGGGCACGCGCTTGGTTTCCTCCCAGCAGTATCAGAACCATGCCCAATAATGTTCCCCAGACATCCTTGGCTATATCGCACATATCGAAAACCCTATTGCTCATATGCATTTGAAATGTCTCGTCAAAACAGGAAAATGACATGGCGGAGAAATAGGTAATCAGTATGATTTTGGTCAACGGGATGCGGCGCGGGATCAAATCGCGATACATCATGAACGGAAAAATACCATAAGCCAAATAGTGCCAGTTCTGCTGTAGATCATAGAAATTGTGACCGAAATAAAAATCTGTGATCTGCTGGGCCAGGGCGATCATTAGCAGAACAACAACGCCAGCCAAGATCCGTAGCCTAGTCAGATGGGAGCGGAAATAGACCAGTAGAAAGATCCCCAGGATTAATGCCGTTGTCGGCACAATCCTTACCACTACACCACCGATTTCAATACTGGAACTGGAGACAATTGCAATCCTCTCTACCAAGAAATTCTGTAATAATACGAAAGGAGTTGCCACCAGAAGAAAGGTGTATAAGACAACATGCAGCCGTGAAGAATGTATCCAGTTTGAGTTGGCTTTTGATCTGTGGCGGAGTTCCAAAGGCATCTTTTTTGAAGGCTTACACGGATTTAATTCTCAAAAACTAATACTACGCTTTTTTTGGTATGATTGCAAGCGGAATGCTTTCTTTGCCCTTCCTCGTCACTCAATTCAGTTATTCTATCCATTAAAAAAACCAAGCGACAGCGTTTCAGAACGAAGCCGACAGATAAGGGGGGTGCTATTGATGCGTCCAAGTCTTTGGGCTCCAAGTCCCAAATAACTCCACACTCTGTGTCATATCTATGGTGTTTTATAGTGTCTTTGAGTGTCGAAAGGTGTAGGTGAAAATAGGGTTAACTCATTGTGGGAGCTGGCATTGTTATGTTCTTCAATGACTTAGACAAAATGGTAGATTCCTACTTAAAATCCCTCGGATATTTCATATCCGTACCGGTTTGATTCCGGTCTCCGGCACCCCCTGAGTTCAAATAGAGCCCTCAGGATTTCCGAGAGAACAATCATAGGCTCCAGACCTCAACAGAATCGCTTGCTTCTCTACTCAGGCACACTCTAAAACGTGAAGAAGGACTGACTGCCGAGTTCAGGATGCATATCGCTAGGGAGAACTGGAGACGGCCCTTCGGCTATGATGCCATTTGAGGTTCATCCCGGCCGCCGGGTGAAGCTGCATTCAGGAGGGTACCAGAATATGCAAGCAGTTGCTGAAATTTGTACCTGATTTGAACACCTCACGCAGCTGTGCCAAAGTTGCGGAGACGGAGACTGAGGAGGGCCGAAAGACTAGTCTGCACCTCATATTCCGTTGGGATTAATTCACTTGCGCAGCAAAGCACCCCCTTAAAGAGACATTACCGGCCACCTCCATGCCTCCATGAGAACCGGCACCGAGGACCATCTGTGCCCGAGGCATAGCTTTTGCAATTTGTGGCTCTCGGAAAGGCGAACAGAATTCGGAAAACGAGGTGGCCTATGCAGTGCTACTTTCACGGTAAAGTTTTCGACCAGAGAGACATTCTCAAGAAAGGGAACGGCATTGTCAGTTTCTCCATTCCCGATGTCGGGATAGTCTTCAAGGCCAAATACAAGGGATCGACGAAGGAATGCGAATATGCAAGTCTTTTGGCTTTGCTGGAGTTCATCGAGCTCAATCCCCAACTCTTCAAGAACCGTGGCTTAGAGATTTACGGCGACAGCCTGGTGGTGGTACATCAGGTGAACATGAGGATGGGCTGCAACGGCGAGCTTGAATCCTTCAGGAACCTGGCACTGAACTACAAGAGGAAAATTCACTACACCTTGAACTGGATTCCCCAGGGTGACAATCCCGCACAGAACTACCTGCTTGAATAGACAGCTGAGACTATAGCGGAATCTGTAGAACTGGGGCCGGGAGGCCCCTTTTTTATTTTCTCCTTTCTTGCGCCAAGCAGATTTAACTGTCAACTCACATTAGAATCTCCCCGCTTTCCCACGATATGCTCGCGGAGGCAGGCTCGAAAGAGCAGAATTGCCGAACGATTATCTCTCGCGAGAGGCAGTCTTATTCGGACTTCGGCATTGACAAAAGCATGGAGAGGTCGTTATTTGGGAGAACTCACCGGAAAAGGATGAACTTGCTTCCGTATAAGAAAGCCCAAAACTGCAGAGGTTACGATGCGAAAAGCTCTTGAAATCCTGATCGCTTTGGGGATTCTGCTGGTCATGGCCTCAGGTCTCTTTGCCGAGAAGATGAGGCTCAACGTCGTCGAACACGACCTCGAAAACGGGATGAAGATTCTCATCTTAGAGAGACACACCTCCCCGGTGGTCTCCTTCTACCTGAGATTCAAGGTCGGCTCCGTGGATGAACATCCGGGCATTACCGGAATCGCGCATCTATGTGAACACATGATGTTCAAGGGAACGAAAAACGTCGGCACCTGGAACTACGGGGCCGAAGCGCCACTCCTTAACGAAATCGACAGCCTCGCCCACCAGTGGAGGAGGGAGATGGAATGCACCAAACATCCTCTCTATCGGGGTGACACCCCGAGGTTGGAGGAATTGAGGCAGGAAATTGCTGAAGTCCAACAGGAGGAGAGAGGCTATATCATCAAGGATGAGCTCTGGGAGACCTACATGAAAAACGGCGGGATCCGGCTCAACGCCTCCACCGGAAACGACGGCACCCAGTATTACGTCAGTCTGCCGGCAAGTAGGCTTGAGCTCTGGGCTTATCTGGAATCCGACCGCATGGCCAATCCGATCTTCCGGGAGTTCTACTCCGAACGGGATGTCGTCAACGAGGAGAGACGCTTGCGCACCGACGACCAGCCCTGGGGGAAACTCTGGGAGGAATTCTATGCCGCCGCCTTTACGGCCCATCCTTACAGTTGGCCCGTTGTGGGGTGGGCCACCGACATTCAGATGATCTTACGGGAAGACGTGGAAAGATTCTTCAGAACCTACTATGCCCCCAATAACACCATCGCCGTCGTCGTCGGTGATGTCAACCCTGAGAGGGTCATTGACCTCTGTGAGAGATATTTCGGTCCCATACCGCCACAAGAACCGCCGCCACCGGTAATTACCGAGGAGCCGCCTCAGACCGGAGAGAGACGGGTGAATGTCCAATTCGATGCCGAGCCGATCGTGGCCATTGGCTACCATGTCCCAGGAGGCGGCGATCCCGATCAGCCGGTCTTGGAGGTCATCGCCTCCCTGCTCTCCAGAGGCAAGACCAGCCGCTTCTACAAGAATATCGTCGAGAGAAAGCTCGCCACCTCGGTGAATGCCTATGCCCCATTCTCACGCTATCCGGAGCTCTTCACCGTCACTGCGACTCCCCTGAAACCTCACAGCACCCAGGAGGTGGAAGAGGCTATCTATGTCGAGCTTGAAAAGTTGAAGACCGAGCCGGTTAGTGAATGGGAGCTGGAGAAATTCGCAAATCAACTGGAGGCCAACTTCATCCGGGGAATGAAGTCCAATATGGGAATGGCCTGGAGGCTGGGGAACTATCAAGCTCTGGTGGGTGATTGGCGTCACCTTCTACGACATAAAAAGGAGCTGGGAGCGGTAACGCCAGAAGAGATCATGAGAGTCGCCAAGAGGTATCTCAACGATAGCAACCGCACCGTCGCCACCCTGGTGAAAAAAGAGAGCAAGAAGAAAATCACCAGAGTCAAACCCGAAAGCTCGAGACCTTATTATTGATCTTGTAAGGTGAATCAGGACAATTCCGTTTGAAGATAAAGGAATCAGAAATGCACAAAAGAAGTTCTCTAACCAAGGCGTTAACGATATTCTTTATAAGCACATTCCTGTTTTCGGCACTCACCAGCGGACTCCTCGCGCAAGAGCGGCCCAGGCTGTCTCCAGCCGCGAAAAAAATCGCCACCTTCGAATATGAGGAGCTGAAGTGGAAGGTGCCGGAGGTGGGCAAAGAGGTCAAGCGCAAGGTCTTGAGAAACGGGATGATCCTCTACCTTATGGAAAATCACGAACTGCCCACCTTCGAGATGCGAGCCATCGTCCGCACCGGCAGCATTTACGAACCGGTAGAGCAGACCGGTTTGGCCTCCCTCGCCGGAACGGTGATGCGCACTGGCGGAACCAGGTCGATGACGCCGGATGAGCTTAACCGCCGGCTGGAATATGTCGGCGCCAGACTGAGCAGTTGGGTGGGATCTGAATCCGGCGGAGCAAGTCTCTCCTGTCTCTCAAAGGACACTGACGAAGCGCTGCAGATGTTTGCGGATGTTTTGATGCATCCAGGTTTCAACGAGGAGCAACTAGAGCTGGAGAAGGAGAAAAGAAAAGATGCCATTCGCAGGAGAAACGACCGCCCCGGCTCCATACTCAACCGAGAATTTAACCACCTCCTTTACGCGGACCACCCTTACGGTCGAATTCAGGAGTGGGAGCAGATTAAGGATTTGACACCGGAGGATCTGAAACGTTTCCATCAAAGATACTTCAAGCCCAACAACATCATCCTGGGGGTTGCCGGTGACTTCAACACTAAGCGAATCATCAAGAAGATCGAGAAGGCTTTCCTGCCCGACAAGATTTGGCAGGCGGGCAAAAGCTGGAAGAAGGGAAGGGTCGATTCCCCCGCAAGACCGAAAATCACAAAAAGCTACCGGCCCGGAGTCTATCTCATCGAGAAGGAGATAACTCAGTCCAACGTCCGGATGGGACACCTCGGGGTCAAGCTGGGGAATCCGGATGAATATGCCATCCGGGTGATGAATTTCATCTTAGGAGGAGGTTCTTTCACCTCCAGGATGACCTCCAAGGTGCGCTCCGATGAAGGATTGGCTTATTCGGTTCGTTCAAGCTTCGATACCGGCTCTAAGGACTACGGGACCTTTTCGGCAAGTTGCCAGACCAAGGTCGGAAGCACCCACCGTGCCATCGAGCTGATGTTAGAGGAGATCAAAAAGATTCAAGAAGGTCTGGTCGCGGAAGAGGAACTGCAAACCGCCAAGGAGGCGTACATAAACAAATACGTTTTCAATTTCACCGATCCCATCTCGGTCCTGACGCAGTTGATGTATATCGAGTATAACGACCGCCCCAAAGATTACCTGCAGACCTATCTGGACAACGTCCGTAAAGTCACCAGAGAGGATGTGTTGCGAGTGGCGAAGAGGTATCTCGAACCGGAGGGTTTAACTCTTCTAGTGGTGGGGGACATTCCCAAATTCGACAAGCCTCTGGACGATTTCGGGGGTATCACCGTCATCCCCCTCGAAGAACCCAGGATCGATTGAAAACATAAAGGGCGGGAGTCTAACTCCCACCCTAGCTTTTAGGGGTGAGCGGGGTTCCTTGGCAAGGGCAGTTGAGGACTCGCGCAGGGGTCAGGATCGTCTGTGAACCGTGAACCATGAACCGTGGACCACTTGCCGGCGGCTAGCTTCCCATCTCCTTCATATAATCTTCAAAGCTGCGGTTTTTGTAATGTCCCTCCCCGACGTAGTTGGTAATCACCACCATCTGTTTGGGTTGCAGGTAGCCGGGCAGACCCCCGATGATGTCGCCGTTTGGTTCCAGGAAAACGCTGGTGGGAAAACCGCTCACCCTAAAAACCTCCCGGACTAATTGTGCTTCACTGTAACTCCGCCCCTTGTAAGAAACTGTCCTTCTGGAGTCCCCCTGTAGAACGACTGGAACCAGGTTAGAGAGGGCCTGCTTAACCTCCGGGTCAGTGAGGGTCTCCTTCTCCATTTTCTGACACCATCCGCACCTTTTGGATTTAATGAAAACATAAAGCGGTTGATTGCTTTCACCGGCAAATCTCAATCCCTCATCGAAGCTGCGCCAGACGAACTTCGTAGAGGTCACCTCCCTCGATGTCATCTGTGTCGAGGAGGCCGGCTTTGAAGAGCTCGCCTCTTCGGTGGCGGTCTCTTTGGAACCACAGTTGGACACTGAAAACATCCCCAGGATCAAAAGTATAAACAGGTATTTGAATCTGGACATTCTGAATCAACTCCTTTGGTGGGTGAGCAACTGCTCACTTCTGCGAGGCTCAGGTGAAAGGACCGCTGGAACAAGAGGAGGTTCCAGACGACCCCGAGGTGGCAAAAGCGGAAAAGAGTTTGGTGACCTCCTTGCAGTCACACTCCGGGCATTGGACCCCGACGCTCTTATCTGAACTTCTTACGAGCTTCTCAAAGGTTTTTCCACAACTGCCGCATCGAAACTCATATAAGGGCATACCCTCTTCTCCTCCCGACTTCCCGCCTGTCAAATCTTGGCGGACAGGCGAGATCAGACCTGACCTCAAAAAAACTATCAGGTGTACGGCCTGTTAGTCCCATAACCGCAGACGGGGCATTCCAGTTCCCGGTTCTCATCGATCTCCAGTTTGGCGAAATGGCAGTTGGGGCATTCCTGTCCCGGTCTGAGATAGACAATGTAGGGTGAACGTTCGCAAACCGGGGCTTTTTCATTCTCTTCATCTTCCATCTCAGATCAGCCAGGCCACAAGAAGTCCAGCCGCCCCCCAGTAGAAAGCGCCGATGTGGGGATTGCAGGTCAGGGGACATGAACCTCCAGTCTGGCTCAGGTGGCTGCCCAAGAAAAAGCCGAAAATGGCACCAACTGCCAGACCCGCAATCAGCTTGAGTATCATCCGTCTCTTCGCCATATAATGGCCGCTAATTCGCACACCTCGAAGTTGACCATTCCCCTTTCCGCTATCGGAATCTCAGTTATAAACTCGGCCAGATGTATCAGGTTCCAGCCCAAACCTCTGTTTCGGCATCTCGTCCTATGAAGTTACATTTCTGTTTTCTCAATCTCCGGACGGAACTGGAAAATGAACAGCCCATCTCCGGTGTCGGCCATGTAAATGTAGTCGTCAACGACCAAAACATTGCGAGCATGGCCGGCAGTCTCGTGATACCCCTCCTCGTATGGATTAGAGGGGTCGGAGACATTAACGATGCACAAACCGCGGTAGCCATCGGCTATGTAAGCATGATTATCCTTAACGAAAAGTCCCCGGGCGTAGCCCTTGGTATCGCAGACTCCGACCTGACCTATGTGAGAAAAATCAGAGATGTCAAGAATTTTCAAGCCGGTGTAACCATCGTTGACGTAAGCTAAATCGCCGATCACCCAGACGTCGTTTATGACATCCTCAGCGGGGTAGGCGACAACTTTGAATGGCCTGTTGGGATTGGAGACGTCGATGACGAACAAGCCGTTCTTCCCGGCGGCAAGGTAGATATGGTTATCGACACAGAAGAGGCTTCTCGAGAACTCGCCGGGATGGAAAGATCCCTTCGCACCAGGTTGGGAAGGATTCGAAACATCGATGATCTGCAGACCTCCCCTCCCATCGGCAACATAGGCATACCCTTTGTTCACAAGGACATCAACGGCGCGATCCTCTGTTGGGCAACTTCCCACCTCCTGAGGGGCAGAAGTATTGGTTACCTCAACGATCACCAATCCCTCCTCTCCAGCGGCCAGATAGGCATAATCTCCTTCAGCAAAGACGTTATAGATCGACTTCCTCCCGGTGAAAGCTCCCACCTCGTAAGGATGAGAGGGACGAGACATGTCGAGTATCCTGAGTCCCCCCTGAGTATCCGCCACGTAAGCATGTTTGCCCACCACCGACACCCCATAGGAGTAATCGCCGGTGTGATAGTGGCCCACCTCCTCGGAAAGTTCGGAGGCATTGGAGACATCAACAATCCGGAGGCCACCCCTCCAATCGGCCAAATAGGCGTGGTTATCGAGAACAAAGAGATCCACGGTCCGCCCTTCGGTGTCGTGGAATCCTTGATCATAAATGACCGAAGGGTCGGAGAGGTTGAGAATGCGCAACCCGCCTCCAGCATCGGCAACATAGGCGAAGCCATCACTGACCAGAACTTGCTGAGCACTCCCGGGAGTGTCGTAACCACCCCTCTTTTGAGGACTTTCGGGGTCGGAGACATCGACAGCACAGATGCCCGCACCCCATTGGGCGATATAGGCGTGGTCATCATCCACGAAGACCTCCACCGCTCGACCTTGGGTTTTGTAGAATCCGACCTCCTCCGGGCGGGAGGGATCGGAGATGTCGAGGATGACCAAGCCCTGCCTGCCGCAAGCAAGATAGATGTATTTGCCCTTGATGTAAACTCCTTTGACCTCGCCCTCGATGCTGTAGCCGCCGACCTTTCTGAGTTTGCGGGGGTTTGAAATATCAACTATAACCAAGCCACTATCCCCGTCAGCAACATAGGCCTTTTTCTTATGTAGGAAGAGGTCTGAGGCCTTGCCAGCGGTGTCGAAAACGCCGATCTCTTTCGGCTTTTCGGGACTGGAAACGTCAATTATGCGGAGGCCGTCTTCGCCATCGGCAAGATAGAGATAATTCCCCTTAAGCTCGATTCGCTGGATGAGTCCGGGAGTGTAGATTTTCCCCAGGAGGGAAGGGGAGTTCGGCTCGGCTATGTCTAAAATCAAAAGGCAGCCTCCGGCACCGACGTAGGCATAATCTCCCTTGACGAAGGCAGCCCCACAGGGACCATGAAGGCCTCTACCGACTATATCAACGTTGACGGACTTTGTTGAAGTCGAAACCGTCTTCTCGACGAAGCCTTCGCGACCACATCCGGAGGCGAGGAAAAGAGAACTCATCAGAATTAGAACAAGTGTTAACCGTGCGAATTCTCTCATCCTGGCCAACCTCATTTTTTTGAAATCAGCAAGCCGCAAATCTTCACTTTCGGAGGGAACAGATCACCCTCTTTATCCCGGTTAGATCCTCGCGAATTCTCACCTCTTGGAAGCGGGACTCTGATTCGAGTAGCTCCATCACTTTTTTTGCCTGTCCCAAAGCGACCTCCAGAGCTAAGAGGCCTCCGGGTTTGAGGTAAGTTGGAGCCGACTCAATTATCCTTCTATGAAAAAAGAGACCTTCCTCCTCCGCGAAGAGAGCTTCGGGCGGCTCGAAGTCTCTCACCTCTTTCGGGAGAGTCTCTTTCTCCGAGAAGGCAATATATGGTGGATTGGACACAATCGCATCAAATCTGTTCTGCAACTCGACTTCATTCTTGAAAACCTCGAAAAGGTCAGAGGCGTGGAAGAAAACTCTGTCGTCAACGTTGTTCTCGACGGCATTCCTTCGTGCGACTCTCAGAGCCTCAAGGGAAATGTCAGTGGCGACGATTCTTGAATCCGGTAAGTTCTTCGCCAGGGCAATTGCGATGGCACCGCTTCCGGTGCCTAAGTCTAAAACGAAAGCCTCCTCTTTCCCTTTTAAGAAATCCAAAACCTCCTCCACCAAGATCTCCGTCTCCGGCCGGGGGACGAACACCCCTGGCGTGACCTTCAGGGTAACATCGTAGAAACCGCATTCCCCCAAGAGGTATTGGAGCGGAAAACCGGAGGCCCGCTTCTGCACCAGTTGGTTAAACTCTCTCCAGTGGGCCTCGGAAAGACTTTCTTCGAGGTGGAGGAGAAGTTCAGTCCGGTCATGCTCGGTCAGGTGACAAAGCAGAAGCTGGGCAGTAAGCTCAGGAGAATCGATTCCCGCTTTCTTCAGGAAATCCTTCCCCCACGCCAGAGCCCCTCTGAGGTCAGTTGAGTCAACCATTAGAAGCAAGAGATGCTACCTCCATCGGGCTTATCTCCGACCCTTCATGAATCCAAGTGAGGATACTGAGAAGCCGAACAACCTCGACGGGGATCCCCGAAAAGGAGATGGGGACTGCAACCGTTCTTGGCGAAACCGGCCGTTCCATCTTCTGGAGAGGCAAACAGAGTGCTGGGATCAAAACTGAAGAATAACAGTCCCCCAATCGCGATCACTCCAATGAAATCTCTGCGAGTTAACATCTCGACACCTTTGCTATTGTCTTCGGCTACTCCTCAGCATATATTCGGAAAAACCTACTGCAAGAAGCGTGATGCTGAGAGCCACCCTTATTGTATGCTTTCTGTTTGATTGAGTCAACCGGAAACTGAGAAATCGGAGCCAGCTGTATGGACAGTGTCCTTTCACTTCTGAATAGCATTCAAGGCTACGTCTGGGGACCAGCCCTCATCATCCTTCTCCTGCTGACCGGTATTTTTCTCACCACCAGAAATCGATTGGTCCAAATCCGGCGCCTGCCCCACGCCATCAGCCTGATCTCCGGCAAGTATGACGATCCTGAAGACCGCGGGGAGATCACCCATTTTCAGGCTCTGAGCGCCGCCCTTTCGGCCACCATCGGAACCGGCAACATCGCCGGGGTGGGGATCGCCATTGCCTCCGGGGGCCCGGGGGCGGTCTTCTGGATGTGGGTCACCGGCGCCCTGGGGATGGCAATCAAATATACCAGCTGTATGCTCGGATTCCACTTCCGGGTAGTCCGTCCCGACGGCTCCACCTCCGGCGGACCGATGTATTATCTGGAGAAGGGGTTGGGCTTGAAGTGGTTGGGGGTTCTCTTCGCCCTGTTTGCAATAATCGCCTCCTTCGGAATAGGCAATATGGTGCAGGCCAACTCCGTGGCCAAGCCTCTCGAAGAGAATTTGGGAGTGCCCACCTGGTTGACCGGCATAGTGGCCGCCGCCCTGGTGGCTTTAGTCATAATCGGGGGCATCAGAAGGATTGGGAAGGTCGCCTCCCGGATTGTGCCGGTTATGTGCATCATATATGTCGTGGGTGCAATCATCATTCTGATTGCAAACTTCGAGAAGCTTCCGGAAGCTTTGGGTTTGATCTTCAGGTATGCCTTCACCCCGATGGCAGCCGGTGGGGGCATCTTGGGAACTGCGGTACGTGAGGGGGTGGCCCGGGGAGTTTTCTCCAACGAATCCGGGCTGGGAAGCGCCCCCATTGCCCACGCCGCCGCCAAGACCAAAGAGCCGGTGCGGGAGGGTCTGGTTGCAATGGTCGGCCCTCTGGTCGACACCTTGATCATATGCACTATGACCGCTTTAGTGATCGTCTCCACCGGCGCCTATCATGATATTAATCCCGCCACCGGACAAGTCTTTACTAGCTCCCCCTTAAGCGCTCACGCCTTCAACCTGGGTCTGCCGGGGGTGGGAAAATGGATTGTGACTTTCGGCCTGGTCTTCTTCGCCTTCTCCACCATGATAAGCTGGTCGTACTACGGAGATCGCTCCACTGAGTATCTTCTTGGCAGCAGGTTCATCATACCCTATCGCTGGGTTTTTGTCTGTTTGATCGTTGTGGGAGCCACCGCCAGGATCGAGTTCGTCTGGACCATCTCCGACATCTTCAACGGGATGATGGCCCTTCCCAATCTGGTCGGAATCATAGGACTTTCGGGGGTAGTTGCGAAGCTATCCAAAGACTACTTCTCAAGGAAACACACCCCTTACGGAAAGGTCAGGCTGTGGTGATTCCCAAAGGTACAACAGTGGGCGTGAAGTAAATCTTGCTTCTTCGATCCTTAAGACTAAATTAAAGGAGCTGAGTAAGCCGCTCGTACCCGGAGGAGATTCATTATAAAAAGGCTGAAACTCATAGCTGTTTCCTTTTCCCTACTGGTATTGATTATCCCTCTGGAGAGTTACGGGTTTGAGGTGAGGGGATTAACTCCCATAGAGAGAATTGAGAACCTATATCAACGAGGCGAGATCGGAAAGCTCCAGTATCTGACTTACAAGAGAGACCTGCTGATCGACCCTTATTCCTTGCCGCCTTCCATCCTGGGGGGAGACTTCCGTCCCCTCAAGTGCGGCACCGGGATTGTGCTGGAGATCTTCGAGTCCATAAAAGAGATCCCCCCAGAGGCAAGGCCGGATTTCCTCGAGCTTTTGATCAGACCGGACAAACAGAAATACTTCGACACCCCCGGAGGTCACTTTCGGATTCACTACGACACCTCCGGGGCTCACGCCGTCTACGAGCCAGAGGTTGACATAGACCCCGCGGATGGACACCCCGACTATGTCAATCGCTGCGGGGAGTATTTCGACAGAGCCTGGGCATTTCAGGTCGACACCCTGGGGTATGACGCTCCCCCATACGATGGCACGAACGGTGGCGGCGAGAATCTATACGACGTTTACCTCCACCATTACTCCGGGGCTTACGGGGTCACCTTTGCGGAGTCTCATTCAAACCAGTATCCCAACCGTCCCGGATGTTACACCAGCTACATCTATTGCGATCCCACATATAACGGCTTCGGCTATCCCGATCCGTTGTTGCCGCTGCAAGTGACCTCGGCGCACGAGTTTTTCCATGCGGTGCAGTTTGCCTACAATGCCTCCACTGACGGCTGGTGGATGGAGAACAGCTCCACCTGGATCGAGGATGTCATGTGGGACGAGGTCAACGACAACTACCTCTACCTCCCCTGGTTCTTCGAATACCCCGAACTATCGCTCTTGACCGAAAATGGGGCCCACGAGTATGGTCAGTTTGTCTGGGCACAGTTTCTCTACCAGAGGCTGGGACACGACCTGGTCCGCGCCACCTGGGAATACGCAATCAACGACTCCGCCCACTACGCCATCGGTTATGCCCTGCTTGACTTCGGCTCCTCCTTCAATGAGGAGTTCCAGGAGTTCACTCTCTGGAATTACATCACCGGGGACCGGGACGACGGTTTACATTACGAGGAGGGAGCCAACTACCCCACCATCACAATCATGAGGGCTCACAGCAGCTATCCGGTCTCAGGACAAACCTCCAGCCCCAACCCGGAGGGTTTGGCTTCCAGTTATGTGAGCTTCGAAAGCCCCGGGGAGGAGAAACACCTGTTGGTGCACCTCGACGGTTCGAATGAGGCCTCCTGGGGGGCGAACATCATCGGGGTCAAAACCGGGAATCAGTACAACTTTGCAGAGGTCCCCCTGAACGCCAACAACTATGGCTACGCCTTCATTCAGGATTTCCAGAATTACGAAAGAGCGGTCTTGATTCCCGCGGTGCTCACCCCCGACACTCAGGACTACTCCTTTGGTTATTCCGCAGAGCTGGATTCCATGATCTATGCCGTAGATCAGGGCCCCTCCCAAAACCTGCCCAGGGATCTCGCCTTGATGCAGAACTTTCCCAATCCCTTCAACGCTCGCACTGTCATCAGCTATCAGCTCCCGACCTTTTGCAGGGTTCAACTGGAGGTCTACAATCTCCTCGGCGAAAAGGTGGCAACCTTAGTCGATGGGAGACAGGAGCCGGGATACAGGACGATTGCCTGGCAGGCTGATGATTCCCCCTCCGGCATCTATTTCTACAGACTGACGGTGAGGGATTTTGCCCGCACCAGAGCAATGCTGCTGGTGAAATAGATCCGTTATGGAAACCAAAAGAGCTGATAGAAACTGATTCTGGTCAATGAGCTCCCGATCGGTGTGTTTGCCTCAAGGTAAGAAGCTTGCCGAAAGAGTTGACAAGCTCACGCCTAAGGTGTAAATTAAAAAGTCGCAGTTTGTGAGATTTCTGACCGAAGCAAGTATGTCCCTTGAGAACCGAGATGCCATTGTCTCTGGGAGGCGGGGCTCAGGTCGGTTGACGGTTCCGTGGTCGTCACCAGGCAGGGAAAGATAGCCTCACTCGATTGGTGGATAGAACGGTAAGGGTCCAGCGAGCATGAGCATAGTTGTCTCCCCAGCACTAATCTGAGACCATGTTTCAACTGAGATACAACCCTTTTCGACTATTTCGCAACAGCGCCTCCCCGTATGCCCTCTATGTTCGCCGGAAGATCTTAAAGTCCGAAAACGGCAGCGACCTTTTAGCTTCGAACAAGATACTCAAGAGAATACTCAAAGGCCAGAGCCGCGACGGCAGCTGGAGCAACTCCGTAGTTGAGACCGTCAGGAATCTCTTTGAGATCGAGCTTCTGGAGGGTAGCTCCGTTGAGGCCGGCAGTCGGGCGGTGGAGTGGCTGATGCAGAACCCCCTCTCCAAGGACAACTCTAAGAGCAAGTCGGCAGAGATCTATCGGGGGCTGTTCTTCTGGATTCCCCGGCCCGAGGAACACGCCATCCCGGACCGTCGCGACCTTCTTTTCAATAAAGGTTGCAGCGGCTTTTTCAAGACCGGCGCGACCCTCTATTTTTCAGGAGTATTCGGTCTAAAGAAAGATCCCCGCATCAAGAGAGCCTTCCGCACCCTGGACAATGTCTTAGAACTTAGGGGTGGGAGGTGGTGTAGTCTATACTGCTCCAACAACATCCTGCGAGCTTACGTCTCCCATCCCCTGAGAAAAGGTCATGCCTCCACTAAGACCGCAGTCAAGTACCTGGAGAAAAGCCAGAAGCCCGACGGAAGCTGGCCAGACAGCACCTATTTCTATTACACCTTCCACATCCTGGCCCAGTCCCGGCTGCAGAGCGCCCGGAAGCAGATCAAGAAAGCCCTCCCGAGAGTCTACCGCTCCCAGAATCGCGACGGCACCTGGGGGAAAAAGGAGAAGGAGTTCACCACCTTTCTGGTGGTCGACTCCCTCTACAAGCAGGGGCTGATCAGCTAGGTCTCGGGCCAGCCGATTCTACCGTTTCCTGTCGAAGTAGATATTCTTTCCCGTGGCCGAGAGGGGAATTCCCATAACATAGCCCCAGTCGACCAAACCTATCGAGCGAGCCACCGCCCCGATACGGTACATTACGCGGTTGTCGACGTTCAGAAGGCAGGCGGTCTTGACCGCCGAACCAATCGCGATCCCCATATCCAACAGGCGAAAAGCACACTGGGGACCGCAAAACTCCAAGTCGGTCTTGGGAACCGCTTTCATCTCGCTACAGCAGGGGAAACCACAGGCGCCACAATTCAGATCGACGCTCTCAGCCCCCTTTATCCCGATTAGAACCACCACCTGAGAGTTAGCAACCGATTCTGCATCCCGGTCGAAATTCTCCTTTCCGCTCCGCTCTCCGAAGGAGACCATCTCTCGGGATAGTCTCTCGATCTCTGCCCCATCGTCAACGATCTTGATTTCGACGAAATCGATTCCGTGGCTCTTGGGGGCGGTGCGGGCCGAGAGAGCCATCAATTGTGCGACGCTTTTCAAAATCTCCATAGGCCAATACCACCGGGAGGCTAAAAGCTCACCTCCACCTGACGCAGTCGGGAGGCGACCTCCTCTGGAGTTGTGGGGTTGAGGTAGAAGCCGGTCCCCCACTCGAAGCCGGAGGATTCCATCGCCTGCGGCATTATCTCGAAGTGCCAGTGATAATCGTATCTTATGGTTTGCCAGTAACCGTGTCTCTCCCCTCTCTCGCCGAGGTTGGGACTGGAATGGAGAACAAGGCTATAGGGGGGATCGTCCAGCAACAGTTGCAACTTCTTCAGGATCGATTTTAGGGCCACCGCCAGAGAAGACACCTCTTTCTCGCTGATGGTCTCGAAAGCGAAGCTGTGTTTCTTGGGAAGAAGCCAGACCTCGTAAGGGAAGCGAGAGGAGAATGGGGCGATCCCTACGAAGGATTCATCTTCAAATACTACTCGTTTGTTCTGTTTGATCTCCTGCTTGATTATGTCACAATAGATACATCTCTCCTTGTAATCGTAATACTCCCTGGAGCCGCTGAGCTCCTCCTTGAGGTTCTGGGGAGTTACCGGGGTGGCGATGATCTGGGAGTGACTGTGGCGGACTATATCTCCGCCGTAGTTCTTGAAGACCACCACCGAGCGGAAACGCTCATCCTTCTTCAAATCCGCAATCCGAAGGGCGTAGGTTTTGACTACCTTCTCAATTTGTGCCAGCTCTAAATCGGAAAGATTGCCAATATGCTCAGGGGTCTCGATGACTATCTCGTGGGCCCCGACGGCGTTCATAAGGTCGTACATCAACTCCCCTCGACGGTGGAGCTCCCCCTCAATC
>JAUWHO010000034.1 GCA_030605835.1 Candidatus Zixiibacteriota bacterium
ACTACAATCCGGGCAACGGCAATTCGGTTCTGATCTTGACTCCAGATTCCACCTGGGTGGTCTATAACAAGTTTCAGGACCCGGTCTCCTCCAACTGGTTTCTGGATCTCTGCTTTGACGGCGATACTGTTTACTTCGGAGGGCTGGAGGGATTTGAGATTCTGGACTACAAGGGGACGCTGGAAGATAAATCCGATGATGACTGGACTCTTTACACCGAGAACGATGGGCTTTTAGCGGTGAGGGTGAACTGCATTGCAAAGGATCTGGACGGCATCATCTGGCTGGGCACCTCCGGGGGGTTGAATTACTACGATCCCTTCTGGGAGTACATCGGCAGCGTGAGTCTGCCGGGGGAGTTGGGGCTCACCGTCAACAACATCCTTGTGGACGGCTTGAGCCAGAAGTGGGTTGGCACCTCTTCAGGTCTGGGGAGACTTTCTCCCGACAACAGCACCTGGGAGGTTTACAACAGCTCCAACAGCCATCTGGTGCACGATGAGGTTCATAGCCTCGATTTGGAAGAGGCGACCGGGGTGCTGTGGATTGGAACTTCGGGGGGGATCTCCCGCTTTGACACCGGCCTTTTGGCTCCCTCGGAGGATTTGAGCGACATATCGGTCTATCCCAATCCGGTCAACAAAGAGAGTGGGCACAGAAAAGTCTACTTCAAGAGGGTTCCCCGGGGAGCCAGAGTTTCGATTTACACCGTCGCCGGAGGGAAGGTGAGGGAGTTTGTCTCCCCGAACGACGGTGGTTTCACCTCCTGGGATTTGACCAATGAGAGGGGGAAGGCCGTCGCCGGAGGAATCTACCTTTTCAATATCTCCAAAGAAGGCAACAACACCTTGGGGAAGATCGCAGTCATAAGGTAATGGCGGAAGACCTCAAGTATAAGAATTACCTCGAACATTACAGAATCGACGCTGAAGAGTTCGATTACTTCTCCTGTGATTATCCCTCCAGAGAGACGGTGGAGAGATATAAGGCGGAGTTGGTGGCCAGCTCGGTCGAACTTGACAGTCACACTAGGGTGCTGGATGTGGGGTGCGGGGGGGGCACATTGACCGCTGAGATCGTCAAAGCCGGCGCCGTGGTCGTGGGAGTTGATCTCTCCCGTGAGAATCTCAAAAGAGTGAGAGAGAGAGTTGGTTCCGAGAATTTCTGCCCGGTGGTGGCGGACATCTGCCGTCCGCCCTTCAGGGACGACTCCTTTGAGGTGATTTTTCTCTCCAGCCTTTTGGAACATCTGGAGCTGCCGGAGAAAGCCCTCAGAGAATCGGCGACGCTCTTGAGGGAGAGAGGTTATGTGGTGATAATCGTTCCCTACAAGGAGAAAATCCGTTACCATCTGTGCATCCACTGCAATCACCCCACTCCGGGTTTCGCCCACCTGCACTCATTTGATGAGACCAAGCTCGTAGCTCTCTTGGAGGCTTCGGGCCTGAGGGCGGTTCACCGGGAGAGGTTCGCTAATAAGCTCTTAGATTTTTTCGCTGCCGGTAAGATGCTGCGCTCCTTTCCTTTCGGATTCTGGCGCACCCTGGATAAGTTGCTGAACCTGGTCTTACCCCGGATGGAGTTTCTCCTGATGGTGGCGAAAGCTTGCAAGCGGTCGGATTCAGTTTGAAGACAACCAGTAACCGCTACAACATCAGACCGTTGGACAGGGATGAGTGCTCTCTCTGGGACAATTTGGTGCAGGAGACAACCCCCGGCCTGGTCTTCTTTCGCAGTTCGTGGTTGAGCTTGATGTCTAAGGCTTTCGATGCCGATTGGGGGGTCTTGGGCCTCTTCCGCGGGGAGGATCTTGTGGGCGGGATGCCTCTCTATATGCTCTCTCGCTGGGGGTGCAAGGTTCTTGTACCTCCCCTCTATACTCCCTACTGCGGTTTTCTTTTTTCCCCGATCTCGGAGCGAGCCGAGAAGCTGGAGTTCCAGACGCAAGCACTGGCCGAGATTCTAACCAAAACTCTGAGCGAGAGATTTGATTTCGTTCTTCTGGCTTCACCTCCTCAGTTTATGGATCTGCGGCCGTTTTACCGGGGTGGTTGGCAAGTCAAGGTTCTTTACACCCACCTTCTGGAGCTCGCCTCCGAGGAGGAACTCTACTCGAAACTGGACTCTGCGGTCAAGAACAAATTGAACAAGGCCCGAAAGCTGTCTGTAACCGTGGAGGAGGAAGAAGACCCCTCTTTGTTCTTCCCCCTCTGGGAGATGAGCTTGAGAAGGCAGGGCCAAAGGCCATTTATCATTGCCTCGAAGTTCCGGGAGCTTTTCGAAGATCTAAAGAGGGAAGGCTTGGTGCGGCTGTTTGTAGCTCGTTTGGGTGCAAATGTGGTCGCTTCTCGGGTGGCGGTGATCGATCCCCCTTTAGTTTACGACTGGTTGGCGGGCGCCGATTCTAACTATTTCAGGACCGGAGCGAATCAGCTTTTAGTGTGGGAGATGATCAGAGAGTTCAGGCAGGAGGGTTTCTCCCACCTCGATTTCTGCGGTGCCAATCTCCCCGGAGTGGCGGACTTCAAAACCTCCTTCGGTGGGGAGCTGCTGAGTTACTACTCGCTCTCCAAAAGCTTCAACTTGAAGGGAAACCTGTATCGGTGGCTTCAGAATATCAAAAGACGCCTCAGCATCCGGTGAAGGTGGGCTTGGGGTGTCCGGAAAGCTTCCGAAAGAGGGGAATCTACGTCGTAGATACCCTCTTTGACATTTTGGGAATTCCGTATCGAGTTGTCGAGGAAGAGAAAGCAGAGCTGGATCTGTATTGGGGTCCGCTCCACCCGGAGGTCAAGTCCAGGATTACGATACCGTTGGTCTCTCCGGAGAAGTGGGAAGGCGAGGGCTGGGAAGTGGTCACCATTGACGAGGTTCCGGTCCTCTATGTTGGGGAGAAACCCGAAAGACTCTACTATGAGAATGAGCAGATCGTTCTGGGTTTTGACATTCTCTCTCCCTTTTTCTTTCTGCTCTCCAGATATGAGGAATATGCGAATCCCAGGAGGGACGAGTTCGGTCGTTTTCGAGCTCGTGATTCAGCCCTTTCGAGGTTGAATCTCCTAGAAACGCCGGTTCTGAATATCTACTCAAATCTTTTAAGGGAGGTTTTCGATAAGTGCGGTTTGCCTGCGGGCGAACCGCTCTGGCCGAAAGGGAAGAGGTTCGCGGTTGCCCTCTCGCACGACGTCGACATTCCCAGAAAAACGATCCCGGGAAGTCTGAGGATTTTTTTTAACCAGCTTTTGGGCAATAGAGAACTCGAGGGAGCAGGTGCCTTCTCTCAATTGGGCTCCGTCGTCGATCTGTTGAGAGAGAAACTGAGGGGCGGCGAAAATCCTTACTGGAATTTCTCAAAATGGACGCAGTTGGAGAACGGGTACGGTTTTAAGTCCTGTTTTTACCTATTCTGTCAGAAAAGGGGAGAGGCAAAAGATCCCAAATACGATTTGAGGACCGACCGATCACTACGAGAAGCAGTGAAAAAGTTTCTCCTTTCCGGTTTCGAGGTTGGTCTGCACGGAAGTTTCAAAAGCGCGAAGGAGATCTCCACTCTGAAGGAGGAGAAATCGCTCTTAGAAGGTCTTTTCGACGTTGACGAGGTGGGTATCCGTCTGCACTATCTCAAGATTGAGGTTGCCTCAAGCTGGCGAATTCAAGAGGAGGCAGGCCTCGTCTACGATACGACTCTGGGGTATCCGGATGAGGTCGGTTTCCGCTGCGGATTGGCCTTTCCATTTCGGCCTTACGACCTCGAAAGGGAGAAGAGGTTGAATATTTTAGAGCTGCCTCTTAGTATTATGGACGGCGCCGTTTTCGGGAAGGGCCGAAAGGATGAGGGGGAGGTTCTGTCAAGATGCCTGCAGCTCCTCGAGAGGGTGGAGAGAGGAAAGGGTCTGGCAGTAATCTTATGGCACCAGCGAAGCTGGTATGAAAGGGATTTTCCCGGCTGGAGGTGGGTGTATGAGCAGATTTTGTCTTATCTGTCCGAGAAAGAGGCCTGGGTGACCTCTCCGGGAGAGATCGCGAAGTGGTGGAAAAAAAGGAGCGAATCAGTTCCTACCGAATGAGGTCAGACAAGGCTAGAACCAAGACCTGCCTTCTGGCTCTGAACGATTTTGAGTATGACTCCCGCCTGCGGCGAATCGCTGCCAGCTTGGCATCCTGGGGTTATGAGGTGGTGGTACTGGCTGAGAAGAGCGAGTCCACCTCCCACTCTGAGACCTGGCAGGGAGTTCAAATAAAAAGACTCAAGACGACTCAGAGGTTTTGGCGGAAGAGGAGGTTTTTGGGTTTCTGGCTCCGAGCATTCATCGGAGCTTACAAGGAGAAGGCCCAGGTTTACCACGCCTTCGACCTCGATACCCTTCTGCCGGCGGCACTTGCCGCCAAACTGCGAAGGGCGAAGCTGATTTATGAAACCCACGAGTTGTATTTGGAACTTGAGGCCCTGCGCCATAGACCGGTGGTCAGAGCGGTGTGGTCAATCTTGGAGAAGTCTTTGATAGCTCGTGCCGACTCGATAATCAGCGTCAACGAGTCTATCGCCGAGATTTACCAGCGCCGTTATAAAATAAGAAAACCGGAGGTGATTTTGAGCTGTACTCCGCTAAAAGAGTATCCCAAAAGAGACCTTTTGAGGAAACAGTTGGAAATCCCCTCTGACAAGAAGATAATTCTGTATCAGGGAGTGCTGCGGTCAGGGCAGGGGCTTTTTCTGCTCTTAGAGCTGGTCGAACATCTCCCGGAGGCTTCTTTGGTTTTCATCGGCGATGGTCCACTTAAGAAGGATTTGCAGGTGGAGGTCGAAAGAAGAGAGCTCTGGGGGAGAGTCTTCTTCAAGAATCGTCTGCCTCCGAAGGACCTCTTATATTACACTGCCTCCGGCGATCTGGGGATGCTTCTCATGGAGAGTGGTGCTCCTAACAATTTCTATGCCCTCCCCAACAAAGTCTTCGAGTATATGATGGCGGGCGTACCTCAGGTGGTCTCGAACTTCCCGGAGTTGAAGAATTTCGTGGAGGGCACCAAGATCGGGGTGACCGTCGATGTGAATAATCTGGAGGAGATTGTTAGCGCCGTCCGGGAAATCCTTTTCGATGAGGGGGAATTGAACCAG
>JAUWHO010000022.1 GCA_030605835.1 Candidatus Zixiibacteriota bacterium
CGGATCGTCCACCATGTCAACCTTGTTCAAATATACCACGATGCAGGGAACCCCCACCTGACGAGCCAACAATATGTGCTCCCGGGTCTGAGGCATCGGACCATCCGCCGCACTCACCACCAATACCGCTCCGTCCATCTGGGCCGCTCCCGTAATCATGTTCTTGATGTAATCCGCATGACCAGGACAATCCACATGCGCATAATGACGCTTCTCGGTCTCATACTCCACATGCGCCGTCGCGATCGTTATCCCACGCTCCCTCTCCTCCGGAGCATTGTCTATACTGTCAAAATCCCGAACCGCCGAGAGACCCTTACGATGCAATATCATCGTCATCGCCGCCGTTAATGTCGTCTTGCCATGATCCACATGACCGATCGTACCAACGTTAATATGCGGCTTCGTCCGCTCAAATTTCTGCTTGGGCATATTGTCTTCTCCTACCGATTCTCACTTCTGAGTTATCCGTTCCTTGAAAACCTTCTTGAGTTTATCAAAATCACTACCTGTTGTCGCGCCATTCTCGAATTCACGACGGCTCTTTCATCAAATCCGGAGCCACGCCTGCCGGTGCTCTCAGTAACCTCGAACTTTCGTGACAATTCCCTCGCTCACCTTCTCGGGGACCGGTTCGTAGTGTGAAAACTCCATGGTGAAGGTGGCCCGTCCCTGCGACAGCGACCTCAAGGAGGTGGCGTAACCGAACATCTCCGAGAGGGGAACCCTGGCATCGACCACCTGCGCCTCCACCCTCCGGGAGATTCCCTGTATCTGCGCCCGACGGGTGTTTAAGTCGTTGATTATCTCTCCTAAGTATTCTTCGGGAACGATAACCTCCAGCTCCATCACCGGCTCTAATAAGACCGGCTTGGCTTTTCTGATGGCCTCTTGAAGGGCCAGGGAGCCAGCGATCTTGAAGCCCAGCTCGGAAGAATCGACCTCGTGATAGGCACCATCAAGTAAGGCCGCCTTCAGATCGACCATACGGTAACCGGCTAAGACCCCGTTCCCCATGGCCTCTCTGACGCCTCGTTCGACTGCGCGGATGAACTCCTTGGGAATGGCCCCACCGACAATCCGGTTCTCAAAGGCAAATCCCTCGCCGGCTTCCAGGGGGGAGACCTCTAAGGTGACCACACCGTAATGCCCACGCCCACCGCTCTGGCGGATGAAACGACCTTCCGCCACCGCGCTGGTGGTGATGCTCTCCCTATAAGTTACCTGGGGCCTGCCGACATTGGCGGCCACCTTGAATTCCCGGAGTAATCTCTCAACCAACACCTCCAGGTGAAGCTCCCCCATCCCGGAGATGATGGTCTGCCCGGTCTCCTCATTCATGGTCACTTTGAAGGTGGGATCCTCCCCCGCCAACTTCTCCAAAGAGAGGGTCAGTTTATCCAGGTCGGCCTTGGTCTTGGGCTCGATGGCCACCGATATTACCGGTTCCGGGAAGCTCATCCTCTCTAAGATTATCGGCCTTTCTAAGTCACAGAGAGTGTTTCCGGTGGCAACATGCTTCAGGCCAACCACGGCGACGATGTCACCGGCGTATGCTTCCCTGATATCCTGGCGCTTGTTGGAGTGCATCAGCAGAAGTCGGCTCAACCTCTCCTTCCTGCTGGTGGCAGTATTCAGAACCGTCTGACCGGCTCTCACCGTTCCGGAGTAAATCCGGAGATAGGTCAGCTTCCCGACGTAGGGGTCGGTGGCGATCTTGAAAGCCAGCGCGGAGAAAGGTTCCACATCAGAGGTTTTTCGCACCTGCCTCTCCTCATCGTCGGGGTCCAGCCCCTCCACCGGCGGGACCTCAAGAGGGGAGGGAAGGAAATCGATCACCGCATCCAGAAGCTTCTGCACTCCCTGGTTGCGGTAAGAGGAACCGCACAAAACCGGGACGATCTTGGCATCAATGGTCGCCCTTCTCAGAGCGGCGTTAATCTCCTGGGGCCTGACGGCGGCGTCGTTTATGAACTTCTCCAGAAGGGTGTCGTCATAGTCGGATAAGGCCTCCAACAGGATCTCCCTTCTTCTCAAAGCCTCCGGGAGAAGAGATTCCGGGGTCTCGGCGTCGCGGTAAGTTGCCCCCAGGGTGTCTTCGTCATAGCTGCGGGACTTCATGGTCACAAGATCGATGATCCCGCTGAAGAGGTCCCCCTGGACCACCGGCATCTGAATGGCATATGCCCGGGCGCCCAGCTTATCCCGGATCATCTCGATGGCGTCCTCGAAATCGGCTCCCACCCGGTCCATCTTATTGACATAAGCAATTCTCGGTATCCGGTAGCGATCTGCCTGTCTCCACACCGTCTCGGACTGAGGCTCCACTCCTCCCACACCGCAGAATATCGCTATGGCTCCGTCCAGGACCCGCAGAGAGCGTTCCACCTCGGCAGTGAAGTCCACGTGCCCGGGGGTGTCGATCAGGTTTATGCGGTGTTCTCTCCAGTAGCAGGTGGTTGCGGCGGAGGTTATGGTGATGCCCCGCTCCTTCTCCTGTTCCATCCAGTCCATCACCGCCGCCCCCTCATCAACCTCTCCCATCCGATGGGTCTTGCCGGTGTAAAACAGAATCCTCTCGGTGGTAGTGGTTTTGCCGGCATCGATGTGCGCCATGATGCCGATATTTCTCACTCTTTCCAAAGGCGTTGTGCGTGACATATAAAAAAACCCCGCTACCTGAACAGTCCCGAAAAGATGGCATTTAACTCTTTGTCACCAAGTGGAGGGGAGCTACTGCTGGATCTTTTCTCAGTCGACAGATCCCTCTCGGGAATTGGGAATCGTTACCTTTTCTTCTTCTACTGCCTCTCTGTTATTTGGCGACGCCTCACCACCGGAAGTGGGCGAAGGCCTTGTTGGCTTCGGCCATGCGGTGGGTGTCGTCCTTTTTCTTGATGGCGGCGCCCTCATTTTGGGAGGCGGCTGTGATCTCGGCCGCCAAACGCTCCGCCATGGTGTTGTCCGACCGCTGCTTGGCGAACGTTACCATCCAGCGGATCGCCAGGGCGTTTCTCCTCCCCGGTCGCACCTCCAGCGGCACCTGATAAGTGGCTCCGCCCACCCTTCGGGATTTCACCTCCAAATAGGGCTTCACGTTGTTGACCCCCTTCTGGAAAACTTCCATCCCCGGCTGCCCGGTCTTCTGGTGGATGATGTCTATGGCTCGATAGAAGATCTTCTCCGCCAGGCTCTTTTTCCCCCGCCGCATCAAACCGTTGATGAACTGGGCGGCGAGGAGGCTATCGTACTTTGGGTCCGTGGCCAACTCTCTTTTGGTAACAGTCTTTCTTCTGGGCATGAACCTAACAACCTCAGAGATGAAACGGTGTCATTGTCTACTTCTTGGGCTTCTTAGCTCCGTATCGGGAGCGGCTCTTTCTTCTATCCTCCACCCCGGCGGTATCGAGAGTGCCACGAATGATATGATAGCGAACCCCGGGGAGATCTTTCACTCGGCCACCGCGAATCAGGACGATGGAATGCTCCTGGAGATTGTGTCCCTCCCCAGGGATGTAAGCGGTTACCTCCATCGCGTTGGTGAGGCGTACCCTGGTCACCTTCCTCAGAGCAGAGTTGGGCTTCTTAGGAGTGGAGGTGTAAACTCTGGTGCACACTCCTCTCCTCTGGGGGCATCGGGTCAAAGCGGGAGCGTCGGTTTTGGAAAGCGCCAGCTTTCTTCCCTTCCTCACCAATTGACTTATAGTCGGCAAAAGACCTCCAACAACTAAAACCGAAATCTCGAATTCTTCAGCAAACCTTCATTCTATGGTTTTGTCCGCAAAAGTCAAGTATTATTTTACTGCCTCTATCTCCTTTTCGGCCTCGGCAGGGATCTCCTCCTCCAGAATTTCAACATTCCGGTAGACCTCCAAGCCGGTCCCGGCGGGAATGAGTCGTCCAATGATCACATTCTCTTTCAACCCTAAAAGGGTATCCGTCTTTCCGTGAACCGCGGCTTCAGTCAGGACCCGGGTAGTCTCCTGGAAGCTGGCCGCAGAGATGAAGCTGTCGGTGGACAAAGAGGCTTTGGTGATCCCCAGAAGCATAGGCTGGAAAGTGGCCGGCTCCCCGCCTTCAGCCAACACTCTCTCGTTCTCTTCCTGGAAACGGATCTTATCGACCTGTTCCCCCTCCAAGAAATCGGTGTCGCCCACATCCTCCACTCTCACCTTCTGCAGCATCTGGCGAACGATGACCTCGATATGTTTGTCGTTTATCTTCACTCCCTGCAGACGATACACCTCCTGAATTTCGTTTAAGAGATATTCCTGAACCGCATTGACTCCCTTGATCTTCAAAACGTCGTGAGGATCTATGGGGCCTTCGCAAAGTCTCTCTCCGGCGGAGACACGGTCCTCTCCGTGGACGCGCATATGCTTTCCGTGAGGTATCAGATACTCCTTGACCTCCCCCTGGTCACCGTGGGCGATTATCTGCTGAGCCCCCCTCACTATCTTGCCGAACTCGACCACGCCGTCGATCTCGGAGACGACGGCGGGCTCTTTAGGATGACGGGCCTCAAAAAGCTCAGCGACCCTCGGGAGCCCTCCGGTGATGTCTCTGGTCTTGGAGATCTCTCTTCTGGGAATTTTCGCCAGAATAGTGCCGGCGTGAATGCTGCCACCATCGTGCACCGCCAGATGAGCTCCGGTCGGCATCGGATAGGAGGCCACCCGTCTCCCCCCGGAGCCTCTAATATGAATATGGGGTCGGAGGGCCTTCTCCCTCTGCTCGATGATCACCCTCTGGCGCAATCCGGAGGTTTCATCAAGCTCCTCTCTGAAGGTGAGATTCTCGATAAGATCGGAGAAGTGAGCTTTCCCCCCGGCCTCGGAAACGATGGTGTTGGTATAAGGGTCCCACTCGAAGATGCTGGTTTCCTTCTCGACCTCATTCCCGTCTTTGACCTTCAAGGTGGCGCCGTAGGGAACCGAGTAGCGATAGCGGATTCTCTCATCCGCATCCTTGAGGTAGATCTCGCCGTTGCGGCTGATCACCACCTTCTCACCGTCTGCATTGGTGACGGTCTTCAGGCTCTCGAAGCTCACAAACCCGTCGCTTTTGGCAGTCACCTTGGACTGCTCCGCGATTCTGGCAGCGGTCCCGCCGATGTGGAAGGTGCGCAGGGTCAACTGGGTGCCGGGCTCACCAATGCTCTGAGCCGCGACCACTCCCACCGCCTCTCCCAAGGTGACCATCCTGCCGGAGGCGAGATTGCGCCCGTAACACTTGGCACAGACCCCCCTTCGGGATTCGCAGGTTAAAACCGAACGGATGAGAACGCTCTCGATCCCACTCTCCTCGATAGCCTCGGCGGCCTCCTCCGTTATCTCCTCTCCGGTGGCGACAATGAGCTCGTCGGTGAGGGGATTGTAAACCTCCTCTAAGGTCACTCGTCCCAGGAGACGGTCCTGCAGAGATTGTATGATCTCTTCCCCCTCCTTGAGAGCTCCAATGTTGACCCCCATGATGGTCCCGCAGTCCTGCTCGTTGATGATGAGGTCCTGGGCAACATCGACCAACCTGCGGGTGAGATAACCGGCATCGGCGGTCTTCAAGGCGGTGTCGGCCAGACCTTTCCTGGCTCCGTGAGTGGAGATGAAATACTCCAGCACCGTCAGCCCTTCCCGGAAGTTGGCAGTGATTGGGGACTCTATTATCTCCCCGATCTGGCCGGTGATCTTCTTCTGGGGTTTGGCCATCAGCCCCCGCATCCCCGCTAACTGTTTGATCTGGTCTTTAGAGCCCCGAGCCCCGGAGTCCGCCATCATAAAGATGGGATTGAAACCCTGGTTGTCTTTCCGGAGGTTTTCGAACATCACCTCCGCCATCTCGTTGGTGGTGTGAGTCCAGGTGTCTATTACTTTATTATATCTCTCACCGTTGGTGATCAATCCCCTCTCGTACTGCTTGCGAATTTTGTCGACCTCCTTGTAAGCAGACCGGATCATAGAATCCTTCTCCGGGGGGATGGCGATATCGTCGATCCCCACCGTGACCCCGGAGGTGGTGGCGTATTCGAAGCCGAGATCCTTGAGGCGATCCAAAAACAGGGCGGTGCGCAGGCTTCCCAAGACTCGATAGGAGCGGGCAACCAGTTTCTCCAACTTGTCCTTGGTGGCAAGTTCGTTGAAGTATCCGAGCTCCGGGGGGATAATCTGGTTGAAGATAACCCGCCCCGCGGTGGTCTCCACCAGCTTCTTGTGTCCCTCCAGGCGGACACGGATTTTGGCGTGTAAACCGACGCTCCCCGCATCGTAAGCCGCAATCACCTCATCCGGAGAACAGAAAGCCTTCCCCTCCCCCTTATCCTTGGGACGCTCCTTGGAGAGATAGTAGCAACCCAAGACCATGTCCTGACTGGGGACCGCAATCGGCCGACCATTCGCGGGCAAAAGCAGATTGTTCACCGAGAGCATCAGAAGTCTCGATTCCAGCTGGGCCTCGAAGGACAGAGGGACGTGGACCGCCATCTGGTCGCCGTCGAAGTCGGCGTTGAAGGCCGCACACACCAAGGGATGCAAACGGATGGCCTTCCCCTCCACCAAAACCGGGTAGAAGGCCTGGATGCCCAGGCGATGTAAGGTGGGGGCACGATTCAGAAGTACCGGGTGGTCCTTGATTATCTCCTCTAAGATGTCCCAGACCTCCGGGCGCTCTCTCTCCACCAGTTTCTTCGCGGTTTTGACAGTCTGAACGAAACCTTTGGCCTCCAGCTTCTGAATGATGAAAGGCTTGAAAAGCTCCAAAGCCATGTTCTTCGGGAGTCCACACTGGTGAAGCTTCAGCTCCGGGCCGACCACGATGACGGAGCGCCCGGAATAGTCCACCCTCTTTCCCAGAAGGTTCTGGCGAAATCTCCCCTGTTTCCCCTTGAGGAGGTCGGAGAGCGATTTTAAGGGGCGACGGGAATCACCGCGCACCGAGCTGGTCCGCCGGCCGTTATCCAGGAGGGCGTCCACGGACTCCTGGAGCATCCTCTTCTCGTTGCGGAGGATCACCTCCGGGGCCCGGATCTCGATAAGCTTCTTTAAACGATTGTTGCGATTTATCACCCGGCGATAGAGGTCATTCAAATCTGAAGTGGCGAAACGCCCTCCCTCTAAGGGAACCAGGGGACGCAGATCCGGGGGAATGACCGGTATCACCCCCAGTATCATCCACTCCGGAGAGTTCTTGGACTGCCTGAAAGCCTCGATCACTCGCAACCTCTTCAGATTGTCCTTCTTGCGCTGCACGGAGGTTTCCACCTTGACCTGGGCCCGCAGAGAAACCGAGAGCTCCTCGATGTCGAGCTGGGACAGCAGCTCTCGAACGGCCTCCGCACCCATCTTGGCCTCGAACTGCTTGCCGCTCTCTTCCAAATCCAGGTATTCTTCCTCGGAGATCAGCTGTTTATATTTGAGCGAGGTGTTGCCGGGATCGATGACGATATAGGACTGATAGTATAATACCCGCTCCAATTCCTTGGCGGACAAATCCAGAAGATACCCCATGCGGGAGGGCACCGCTTGCCAGAACCAGATATGAGCTACCGGTACCGCCAATTCGATCTGTCCCATCCTCTCCCGACGCACCTTGGATTGCGTGACCTCCACCCCACAGCGGTCGCAAACGATGCCGCGAAAGCGGATCCTCTTGTATTTTCCGCAGTTGCACTCCCAGTCTTTTACCGGGCCGAAGATCCTCTCGCAGAAAAGACCGTCCCTCTCCGGTTTGAAGGAACGATAGTTAATGGTCTCCGGCTTGGTGACCTCCCCGAAGGACCAGCCGCGGATCACCTGTGAGGAGGCCAGCTGGATCCTGATGGCCTTGAAATCGGAGGGCTTTCTGAGAGGTTTTAAGATTTTCTCGACCACTTATAACCACTCCTCTTTAAGTAGGTGGTAAATCGGTCTGGAGAGAGAAGAAAAGTCCCTCTCGATCACTCTCGATAGACGCCTGACTGCAAAATCGGTTAAACCTCGCTTTTTTGTCGCCACAACTTGAGAGGTTCACTTCTCAATCAGCTCCACATCCAACCCCAGAGACTGGAGTTCCTTCACCAGAACATTGAAGGATTCAGGGACTCCCGGCTCTGGGGGGTTTTCCCCCTTCACGATGGCTTCATAGATGCGGCTCCGTCCGGCGACATCGTCAGATTTGACGGTGAGGATCTCCTGCAAGGTGTAAGCGGCACCATAGGCCTCCAGAGCCCACACCTCCATCTCCCCAAATCTCTGACCTCCGAACTGAGCTTTGCCCCCCAGAGGTTGCTGCGTAACCAGAGAGTAAGGCCCAATGGAGCGAGCATGGATTTTGTCGTCGACCAAATGGGAGAGCTTCATCATGTACATGTAACCCACGGTAATCTCATTATCCAGGGGTTCTCCGGTGCGCCCGTCATAAACCTTAGACTTCCCGGATTCCGGCAAGCCCGCACGCTTGAGCGTCCCCTTCACCTCCTTCAGGCTAGCCCCATCGAAAACCGAAGAGGAGACATACTCCCCCAACTCATGAGAAGCCCAACCCAGGTGGGTCTCCAGAAGCTGTCCGACATTCATCCGGGAGGGAATCCCCAGAGGGTTTAAGATCATCTCCAGATGGCGACCGTCGGGGAGATAGGGCATGTCCTCCTCGGGAACGACCCTGGCGACCACCCCCTTATTCCCGTGACGACCCGCCATCTTGTCCCCCACCGAGAGCTTCCTTTTAGTCGCCACCAGGACTTTCACCAATTGAACCACACCCGGCGGCAGCTCCACCCCCCGGACCACCTTTTCGACCTCCAGCTCCAGCTGACTCTTCTTGTCCCGGAGGAAATCGTTGGCTTTTTTCAGGAAATTGCCGACCTTGGAATTGAGCCGTTCGTTTTCGCAAATCCCCCCCTCAACATTTAGGTCCAAGGGGTCTACACCCTCGAAGCTTTCCTCCTTGAATTTATGACCGGAGCGGAACACCACCGATCCCTCGGAGGCCAGCCTGACGGTCCTTGAGACCTGTCCGGCGAGCAGCTGCTCCAGACGACGCCGGACGTTTCCCAGTATCTGTTCCTCCTCCCTGCGGTATCTCCTCCTCAGGTTAGCGATCTCCTGCTTCTCAGACTTCTTGGCCTCCTCGCTTCTCTCCTTTCGGGAGAAAACCTTGGTGCTGATGACTATCCCCCTCATCCCCGGGGTGGCCTTCAGAGAGGCGTCTCTGACGTCCCCGGCCTTCTCACCGAATATGGCCCTCAAGAGCTTCTCTTCCGGGGAGAGCTCGGTCTCCCCCTTGGGGGTGATTTTCCCCACCAGGATGTCGCCAGCTTCGACCTCCGCCCCGGTCCGAACAATCCCGCTGTCGTCCAGATTGGCTACCGCCTCCTCGGACACGTTGGGAATCTCACGAGTGAGCTCCTCGGCGCCGCGCTTGGTGTCCCGGACCTGAAGCTCAAACTCCTCAATATGAATGGAGCTGAACTTATCGGACCCCACCAACCTCTCGGAGACGATGATGGCGTCCTCGAAGTTGTACCCCCTCCAAGGCATGAAGCCCACCAGGACGTTGACACCCAGGGCTAACTCCCCCCGGCTCACGGCGGGACCGTCGGCGATCGGCGACCCGACCTCGACCCGATCGCCAACCTCCACAAAGGGGCGCTGATTGATACAAGTGTCCTGGTTGGAACGGTGAAATTTGATCAGAGGGTACTCGTCGAATTCCAAAAGATCGAGATCTTCGGGCCCCTTCCTGGTGGGTCGGACTACTACCTTGCCGGAGTCGACGTAGTCCACCAGCCCCTCCCTTCTGGCGATCACTACGGCTCCGGAATCGCCGGCAACTTTGGCCTCAACCCCGGTGCCGACGATAGGGGCTTCGGTGGTCAGAAGGGGAACTGCCTGACGTTGCATGTTGGAACCCATCAGGGCTCGGTTGGCATCGTCATGCTCCAGAAAGGGGATTAGAGCAGCAGCGACGGAGACTAACTGCTCCGGGGAAACGTCCATATAGTCGATCTCGCCAGGGGCCACTTCTGGAAAGTCGCCCCGGTGGCGGGCCTGAACCTGCTTGTTGACGAAGTGTCCCTTAGAATCCAGAGGCTCATTCGCCGGGGCAATTATGTGATGGTCCTCGGTGTCGGCGGTGAGATACTCGATCTGGTCGGTGACCCGTCCGCGAATGACCTTCCGGTATGGTGTCTCCAAGAACCCGTAAGAGTTGATCCGAGCGTAAGTCGATAAAGAGGCGATAAGACCGATATTGGGACCCTCCGGGGTCTCAATCGGGCACATACGACCGTAGTGGGTGTGGTGGACGTCTCTGACCTTGAATCCCGCACGCTCCCGGGTCAGACCCCCCGGCCCCAGAGCCGATAGCCTGCGCTTGTGGGTCAGCTCCGCCAGGGGATTGGTCTGGTCCATGAACTGGGAGAGCTGGCTGGAGCCGAAAAAGGCAACAATCACCGCGGAGACGGTGCGGGCGTTGACCAACTCGTGAGGGGTTATCCCCTCCTTGCTCCTCAGGCTCATCCTCTCCCGGATAGTGCGAGCCATCCGCGATAGTCCCACCGAGAACTGATTGGCCAATAGCTCCCCCACGGAGCGGGCCCGACGGTTGCCGAGATGGTCGATGTCATCCAGCTCCCCCTGGCCAGCTCTAAGCTTCAAGAGGTATCTTATGATGACGATGAAATCCTCTCGCGTCAGGGTGGTCTGCTCCAGAGGGGTATCGAGGCCCAAGCGCCGATTGATCATATGACGCCCCACCTCCCCGAGGTCGTACCTCTTGGGATTGAAAAACATCCTCTCGAGCAAGGCTCGCGCCAGGTCGATGGTGGGAGGGTCCCCGGGACGCATCAGGGTGTATATCTTGAATAGAGCCTCCTCTTCAGAGGAGGTGGTGTCTTTCTTGAAGGTGTTGGGGATGACGGCCGCTTCCCTCTGGGGGTCGATGAAGAAGCCTGCAACCTTGGGGATTTTGAGTTCTTTGATTCTGCCCAAGATCTCCTCGGTGAGAACCTCTCCGACTTCAACTGAAACCTCCCCGGTCTCCGGGTGGGCCAGAGTCTCAGCCAGACAGAATTCCCCTACCTTTAGTTTCTTGCTGGAGGTGGATACTGTCTCCACCGAATAAAAGAGCCCCAGGATCTCCCTTTCATTGGAGTATCCCAAAGCCCTCAGAAGGGTGGTGGCGGGAAGGCGACGACGGCTGTCGATGTGAACGTAGAGACAGTCGTTGATGTCCATGTTGAACTCCACCCAACTGCCTCGGTAGGGGATGATCCTGGCGGAGAAGAGCCGCTTCCCGTTGGGGTGAATCTCCTCGTCGAAAAACACCCCCGGGGAACGGTGCAACTGGCTGACGACTACCCTCTCGGCTCCGTTAATTATGAAAGTTCCCTGAGCGGTAATCCGAGGAAGCTCCCCCAGGAAAACCTCCTGTTCGATGACATCTTTTACCTCCTTGGAACCCCCGGAGGCCTTGGATATCAGTCTCAGAGTGGCTTTGAGAGGCACCGCATAAGTCATATTCCTCTCGCGGCACTCTGCAATGGTATAACGAGGTCTCCCCAGAGTGTATTTGAGGAATTCCAGAATGGAGTTCTCGTGCACGTCGGTAATGGGGAAAATGCTCTCAAATACCGCCTGTAGCCCCCTCTTCTCCCTTTTCTCCGGCTCCACCTGCGGCTGCAGAAACTCCTCGTAGGAGCGAATTTGCACCTCCAGGAGGTGCGGCATCTCCGCCGGCGTTTTCAGCTTGGAAAAGGATCTTCTCTGGATCAGCTTTTTTCCTGTCACGTTCTTCTCACTCCCCGTGCAAAAAAGATCGTTTCGACTTCACCGGACTCGGTGCAGAGTCGGGATCTATTTCAGCTCCACCGTCGCTCCCACCTCCTGGAGCTTGTCTCTGGCGGCCTCGGCATCCTCCCTGGACACCGCCTCCTTCACCGCCCGGGGAGCGTTATCGACCACCTCCTTGGCCTCCTTCAAGCCCAGAGTGGTCAGCTCCCGGACCACCTTGATCACCTGAATCTTTTTATCCCCGATCGCAGAGAGAACAACGTCGAAGGTAGTTTTCTCCTCCGCCGGAGCCTGCTCGGCGGCTCCGGGGACCGCCGCCACACCCGCCACTGCCACCGCGGGAGTAACCCCGAATTCCTCCTGCATCCTCTTGCTCAAATCCGCCAGCTCCATGGCGGTCATGCTCTTTATGGTCTCTAAAACCTCGTCGACTTTAACCGCTTTAGCCACTTTGACATCTCCTGCAATATCAGATTAATGACTCCTATTTCTCAATTCCGTCGATAAATGCTATATTCCTCGCCAGCTTCGGAGGGATCAGACTTCAAAACTCCCCGAATCTTTTTCCTACTCCTCCGCTTTTCTCTTCTGGGCGACTGAGTCTACGGTGGAGATTAGCTGTTGAAACAAAGACCGAATGTTCGCGATGAGGTTGCTTACCGGAGCCTCCACTCCCGCCACAAGTCTGGCCAACAACTCCTGCCGGGTCGGCAAACTGGCGACGGTCTTGAAATCATCCAAAGAGGTGTAAAACCTCCCCTCCAGAAGAAAGGCCTTCACCCTCGGCTTCTCGCCGCTCTTATAAAAGTCCAACAGGATTTTCGCCGGAAGATTGGGCTCTTCGGAGGCGAAGACTAATCCGGTGGGGCCAGTCAGGTGCTCCTCGAGGAAGTCGTAACCGACCTCCTTTGCCGCCCGCAGGATCAGGCTGTTTTTGGCTACCTGGTATCGGGCCTGGACCTCTCGCAGTCTCCGCCGAAGATCGGTGAACTCCCCCACTCCCAGACCGGTGAAGTCGGTCAAAAAGACGTTCTCGTGGTTCCGAAATCTCTCGGCAAGCTCTTTAACCTTCTCTGTCTTCCACTGTGGTGGCATCTTGACTCCCGGGCTTCTCGCCTGTGAAAACTATCGAATAAAAGCTGTTATGTCCTGGGTATCCAATCGGAAACCGACGCCCATGCTGGACGATACGGTCGCCGACTTGAGGTAGGTTCCCTTGGCGGCGGCTGGTCGAGCCCTCATTATGGCCTCGAAGAAGACCTTCAGATTCTCCAGCAACTTCTCGGCGGCAAAGGAGACCTTACCCATGGGGGCACCGATGTTGCCGGCCTTGTCAACCCGGTATTCGATTTTCCCGGCTTTGAAATCTCTGACCGCCTTGCTAACCTCCATGGTGACGGTTCCCGATTTGGGATTGGGCATGAGTCCCCTCGGTCCGAGGATCTTGCCCAGTTTGCCCACCTGAGCCATCATATCCGGGGTAGCTATGATGACGTCGGCCTCCAGCCAGCCCTCCTTGATCTTCTCGATGTAGTCTTCCCCGCCGACCAAGTCTGCGCCAGCCTCTTTCGCCTCCTTCTCCTTCTCGCCTTTGGTGAGCACCAGCACCTTTACCTTCTTGCCAGTCCCATTGGGCATCACCACCGTCCCCCTCACGATCTGGTCGGCGTGTCTGGGATCGACACCCAACCGCAGGGAGAGCTCCACGGTCTCGTCGAAGTCGGCGTAAGCGCTCTCCTTGACCTTGGTGATGGCCTCTGCGACGGTGTAAGTGTTTCCGCCAGGGTTAGCCTCCTTAGCTTGACGATATTTTTTACCTCTTTTCATATCGGAAACTCGCTTTCGGTTCGGCTAATGCTTAAGGAATTACCTCGATCCCCATGCTCCGGGCGGTTCCGGCGATGATTCTCTCCGCGGCCTCCACGGAGGCGGCATTCAGATCCGGCATCTTGGTCTCGGCGATCTCACGCAACTGCTTCTGGGTGACCTCGCCGACCTTGACCCGGTTCGGTTCCCCCGAAGCCTTCTCCACTTTGGCGGCCCGCTTTAAGAGGACAGCTGCCGGCGGAGTCTTGGTGATAAAAGTGAAGGTTTTGTCAGCGTAAACGGTGATCACCGCCGGGATGATGAGGCCCTCCTGCCCTTTGGTCTTGGCGTTATAGGCCTTGCAGAATTCCATTATGTTGACCCCGTGCTGTCCCAGGGCCGGTCCCACCGGAGGGGCGGGAGTGGCGTTCCCAGCGGGTATCTGCAGTTTTATAGTTCCAACGATTTTCTTCACGGATTACTCCAAAGCTAAGCTCCTAAATTCAGGCCAACGGAAACATTGGGCCCCGAAAGATCCAATGTCCTCAATTCCCACCCGGCGAACCACGTCTCTTTTACTGCTATATGATGCAATCTGACTCTGGAAAAGTCATATCCCAAAGTGAGACCGAGGCCGCCGTAATATCCACTGATGGCGAATCTCGCGTTGAAACCTTTATATGTCCCAACACGAATGTGTCCACGGCCGCTTCTATAATCGTCATCATACAGGTAGCCCCAAACATAGCGCAAAGACGGTCTTATCCTTATACCTAGCCTGTCATTCAACCCGCTCCAAACTCTATGCGAAAGCATTGGCCCGACCTCATAGAGCGGTATCAAGTGGTGGCCAGCGCCCGTAGCCGATTCAACATCGTTGAAGTACACCTTGGTTAGCGATGTCTCCACGCCTAAATCCCACTCCTCGTGTATGGCGTAAGTAACGTAGAAGTTGCCGGTAAAGTAAGTAGGGTAAAAGGTCGCATACTCCAAGTTGTTGTAAAAGTCAAAGCCTAAATCGGCTCCCAGCGAGACGCCGAGCTTAGCGGAGGCCGGCGTGGTAGCCACGCACAGCAGTGAGAGGATGATGAGAATGTGTAGAAATCTTTTCATCTGGATAACCGTGTTGCTCTTACAGGGCTTGTACCTGCAAGAAATCCAGCTCCACCGGAGTGGGGCGTCCGAAGATGGAAACCATGACTTTGACTTTCTTGCGTTCTAAGTTGACATCGCTGACGGTTCCGGAAAAGTCGGTGAAGGGCCCGTCGATGACCTTGACCGCCTCCCCGACCTCATAGGGAATCTCCAACTTCTCCCGGCCGCGGCTCTTGTCGATGTATGTGAGGATTCGCTCCACCTCGTTTTCTCTTAAAGCCTCGGGTTTGCCGCCGGCGCCGACGAAATTGGTGATCCCCGGGGTATTCGCCACCAGATGCTGGGTCTCCCTGTCCAGCTCCATCTCCACCAAGATATAGCTGGGGAGGAATCTCTTGGTGGAGACGGTCCTCTTCCCTTGCTTCATCTCCACTACCTCCTGAGTCGGAATCAGAACCCGGGAGATCTTATCCTGGAGTTTCTTCTCATCTATTATGTTCTCCAGGAATCTTCTGGCCTTCTGTTCGTGCCCGGAATAGGTGTGGGCAACATACCATTTCTTCGCCATAGCGCTCTGCTTCGACTAACCTACCCCCGACCAAATATGAGGGAAACGAGATTGGAGAATCCCAAATCGACCACCCCGATGAAAATCGACACGATCACCGACATGATTATCACAATCACGGTGGAACCCAAAAGTTCCCTCCGGGAAGGCCAGTTGACCTTGCCCAACTCGAACCTGACGTCCTTGAGGAATTGAATCGCTTTGTTCAGTAGGTTTTTCATCTTCTAATACAGGACTGGAGGGACTCGAACCCCCAACCACCGGTTTTGGAGACCGGTGCTCTAGCCACTTGAGCTACAGTCCTGTCACGGCGTTATGAATTAAGGCCTTCCCAATCTCCTCTACTTACCTGGTCTCTTTATGAAGGGTGTGCTTGTGGCAAAAACGACAATATTTCTTATGGGTCACTCGATCCGGGTGTTTGTGTTTATTCTTGGTGGTGCTGTAATTCCTTCTCTTGCAGTCTTCACAAGCCAGGATGATTATTTCTCGAGGCATATCCCACCTAATCTATTATGATCGTCAAGATCTCCAGTTAGCTTGAGGGAGCGACCACCCAACTCCCGGAGAGCTTCCTTGAAAACCCTTCCGCTTCTACTCTGTGATTTCGGTTACGACCCCGGCGCCGACAGTCTTACCACCCTCCCGGATCGCAAAACGCAACTCCTTCTCCAACGCTATCGGCGTTATCAACTCCACCTCCGCGGTGACATTATCACCGGGCATCACCATCTCTACCCCAGAGGGCAACTGCACCAAACCGGTCACATCCGTGGTCCGAAAATAAAACTGCGGACGATAACCACTGAAAAACGGGGTGTGACGACCGCCCTCATCCTTCGTCAATACATAGACCTCCCCCTTAAACTTGGTGTGCGGAGT
>JAUWHO010000039.1 GCA_030605835.1 Candidatus Zixiibacteriota bacterium
GTTGAGCTGGCCATCGGATTGGTCATTATCGGGCTTCTGATCGGGGCGATTCTGGGAGGTGCCCAGATGATCAAAAACGCCAAGATCAGAAGGCAGACACAGGACTTGCGAGCACTTTACGGCGCGGTGTATGTCTACTTCGATAAGTTTCTGCAGCTTCCCGGGGACGGCAACGCCGACGGTTATTTCGACGCCGACGACTCCGTGTGGGCCGACATCGAGGATCAGAACTTAGCTTACGAGTCCAAGAGAAGTCCTTTCGGAGCCAAGTACTATTTCGGTTCTGACACCTCGGGATCGCCGGTCGCTTACCGGAACGGCAATTACATCAAGATAAGCCTTCCGCCGGATGTGGGCGAGAATATTGACAGCCAGCTCGACAACGGAGTTGACAGCACTGGAATCGTAACATCGAGCAGCCCGTACACCGGCACCGCGAAGGTTGATGTTTACTACTGGATCGACTGATCTCCTCGACTGAGGGGATGAGGTTCAATTTTGGAGGGGGCACTGCCACCGGCAGATGCCCCCTTCTGAACTTCAAGATGCTTCATCTTATCGTGTTGAGAGAACTGAATGAATCTTTCCTCTTGCGGGGTAGCTCCCGGGCACTCTCACAAGGGATTCACCCTTCTGGAGTTAGCCATAGCTATGGCCATAATCGGGCTGCTCACCGTCTCGATCGTCGGGCTCTACGCTACTGTTGCGAAAAGACAGAGGGAAGTGAAAACCAAAAAGGAGATGGAGAGTATCAGAGAAGCAGTTCTTGGTTACTATCAGAGTTACCTGCTTCTGCCCTCCCCTGATCCCGGATATGTCGTTCCCATAGACGATCTGGGCCTGCCTCCTGCAGCTCAAAGAGACCAGATTTATACCGGCAAGTATTATGCCTACGTATCCTCCAACGGTGGAGATACCCTTAAAGTCGACGGACAGTCCATCGGAAATACAGCTCTGGTTTTGATATCCAGCGGAAGGGACTTAGAATTCGAGGAGAACAATACCGATCTGACCGACAACGAGTATACCCAAGAAGGTACCACTGCGGCCTTCGATGACATACTGATCTACATCTCCGGGAGTGAGCTGTCCGCTTTCACCGCCTGGAGAAGGGAGATAGAGGAGGAGGTGGCGGTTCTGGATCAGGCGGCGGCCATATTAGCCGACAATGATGATGACGGGGATGGGCTGGTTGATGAGGATCCGGGGGGGCAATGTGGGGTGGAGGATCCATCCGGCAATTGCGACGGAGTGACCAACTGGGGTCTGGTAAGCGGGATAGAATCCTTAGTCAATGCCGGACTTCTGTGGAACGCCGATCACCTGGTGGATCCCTGGGGAACCGACTATTGCTGGGATTCGGGCAATCACAGATTCTACTCCGCGGGCCCCAACAGAACCGACGAGGGCTGTGGCGGTGATGACATCTGTCCCTGAAGGGAGCGAGAGCAGATGCTTTTGTGCCTCGATTTTGCAAGCAAAAAAGCCAAGCTGATTGGTGTGGAGAGAGAGAAGAATGGTTTCAAGGTGGTGTTATCACTGGAGTTCAGCATAGCTGAGTTCGGCGAGGCCTTCGGGGAGTTTCTCAAAAGCAACTCTGCGGACATTGATGAAATAAGGGTTTCGGGAGCCTTGGAAGACAGCTTCCACAAGGCCTTTATCCTGCCTGATTTGAAAAGGAAGATGCTTAAACAGGCCGTCCAAAGTGAGGTCATAAAAGCCTTTGGAAATGACTATCAATTTCAACAACAGGATTTAGGAGAGGTAGCCATTTCCGGTCGCAAAGCTGATAGAAGGATAATGACCGCGGGAATAAGAAGGGATACCCTGGAAGAAATCTCACAGATGTTTACCGACTCCCGAATCAAACCGTGCGTATATACAACCTACCCGATGGCTTTGCAGGCCCTGGTCCGGGAAATGGGAATTCTCACCGAAGAACCGCTGGCCTTCGTGGAGATCGATTATCCCACAAGTCGGGTGGTTATCTTCAAAGGGAGAGAGATCCGGTTGACGCGAGAGCTCCCGGTGGCCACGGAGGAGAAAGATCCCGATCGCTCCGCCCTGGCCATGGACATCTACAGGACGCTCCTCTTTTACAGTGACACCTTTCCCGACGAGCAAGTAGCCAGGTTGGTGTTTGCGGGAGCTTCCACCACCAAAGAGACGGTGGAGAATCTGGGGCGCAAGACCGGAGCCGAAATCATTCCTTTTTCACCCGACACCATTTTCCAGGGAATGAAGGAGATACCGTATATTCATCCGGGATGTCTGGGCCTGGCCCTCTTGAAGCCTGAGCAGTTCAGCTTTGCATATGTCCCCTTCTCGGTTCAAGATAAACGCAAGCTAAAAAGGACCCTGATAACGTCCTCCTCCATCTCGGTGGGGGTGCTCTTGATCATAGTCTTAATCATCTCTCGTCTGGCCTTAAGTCTGCAAAATTTGAATGTCTACCACACCGCTGTAAAAGGGGAGATCAGGATGAAGGAGGAGACGTTCAAGGACCTCGCCCTGGAGTTTATCTCTCAATCGATCGAGACTTCCCAGCCCAGTTGGTCTGAGGTCTTCCAGGAGGTGGCGGCGGCAGTGCCGCCGGGGGTGGCCCTCAAAACGCTCACCCTGAAAAAGGTGAAGAAGGTGTGGCGGGGAGAAACCAGCAAGATGAAGGAGGTGTGGCGGGGAGAAGCCAGCGGGGTCGCAGATGGATTCGACGAGATAAGCTCCCTGCTTCTGGCAGAAGAGGTTCAGTACAAATTCGCACATTCACCTCTTTTCAGAGGGGCTAAGATGGCTGAAAAGGAGGTCCGCGGCAAACAAGTGGAATTCAAGTTAACCTATCAATTGCAGAGGTGAGATGGGTAAAGAGAAAGCCATCATCATAGCCTCTGCCCTGGTGCTTGCGGTGTCTATTTTCTTTGGAAGCGGAAGAATTAGATCGCTGCGGGCGCAGATCGGGGAACGGCAGGAAGAGGTGGCGAAGTCAGACCAGCGACTGGAGGAGTTGAGAACGCTGGGGGAGTCTTTGGAACTGAGAAGAATGACCGGCAAGGTGCTTTGCGAGATTCCCCGGGCCCAGGATCCGGTTGCCAGCAGAGTCCTGATAGCCAAATTCCTGGAATCCTTTCTGTCGCGGCAGGGGTTCGACGCTCAAGTGCGAGTGGGAAATGAACGCGCCAGCAAAGACTTCCCCGCTGTGGTCGGCGTAAATGAGGTGCCAATCAAAATCGGCATAAAAGATTACGCCTCCTACGCCCAGGTGGTGAACCTGCTGAGGGAAATCCGGAATTTCCCCTTCGTGATCGAGGTAATCACCATCGGCGGCACCGATGTGCCCGTGCCCGGGGTTTTCAGGTTGCAGCTCAAGTATTATGTCCCCGGAGGCTCTTAAGATGGGTCTTTCTGAACGTCTGAAATCGAAGAAAGTCGTTGTGGGGTTGGGAGCGACAGGAGCAATCCTTTTGGTGTTCGTTCTGTTTAAGTTCATGACCTCGGGTGGAGCCGAAGTCGCACCGGAAAGAGACCGAAGCGCTCCCCGAACGCGTAAACCGGTTCCCAAACCCCCGAAAAAAGAGGCCACCTCCTCCCCTCTTTTTGAGACCTTGAAAGCCTGGAAAGACCCGTTCCGGGTGGAGGACGCGCAGACTATAGAATTGCAGAACAAGATGAACGCCGTCAAGAAGGAGATCGAGTTTTTGAAAATCACCCTGGAGGAGAAGAGGCTCAGAAAGGAGATAAAGGAACTGGAGGGCGAGATAGGCGAAGCCACTACCACTCCTGAAGGGGATGGGGGACTCAGATCGGCCATCAGGGCAGAGGCGAGCACGAGCTCCACGGAAACAGTGCTGGTCAAGGCTATTTTAATAACGGATAATGAGAAAAAAGCTCTCATCGCTTCCGGGAGCAAAAGGTGTTGGGTTCATGAGGGAGAAGAATTCGACGGCTGGGAGATAAAGGAGATCAAGAAAGACAGCGTCGTCTTGTCGAGGGCGGGCAAGACCCGTGTTTTCTTCTACGATCGTCCCGGTTTCACTCAGGGTGGAAAATCATGAGCAGATCCATTTTCCTAAGGGGAGCGCTCTCGGTGCTCTTTCTGCTCCTCTTTCTTTGCGGTTGCGCTTCGAAACTTGCCACCACAGAAAGAAGTGAGGTAATTTCCCAGATCAGGGAACGCAACGAAACCTCCCCGCCGATACCTCCGGAGGTGAACCTGGACCCCCTGATGGAGGTCGCACCTAAAGAGGAGCAGCTTTTCTCCTTATCGGCGGCGGCCTCCGCCCTGGAGGAGATCGTGTATCCACTGGCCAAAGAGGCCAGTGTCAACGTCATATGGGACAAGGAAGTCGACCGCAGGACTCTGGTCAGTGTGAGCTTTGAAGATTTAACATTCGAGGAGGCCTTGGAGGCGGTGTTTGCACCCACCGACTACCTGCACTCCATCAACAGCCCCACCCTTTGGGTGAAACTTACCGATACCCGCATCTTTGAGCTGGGGTATGTTCCCAACAAAATCAGCTCTTCGATTCAGATAGGAGGTGACGTCCTGGGAGCGATTCAGGAGGCCGGAGGAATCAGCGGAAGCGTCCAAATCACCTCCGCCACCGACCAGGACGCGGTCGACCTTTGGAAGCAGGTAGAAGAGGGGATCAAAGGCATGATCTCGCCCGATGGAACCTATTTCATAAATAAGCTGGCCAGCATGGTGAGCGTTACCGATCGCAAGAAGAACCTGAAAACGGTCGCCGACTTCATGCAGAGGTTGAAGAGCGCTCTGGGAAGACAAGTCTTAATCGAGGCCGAGGTGGTGGAGGTTATCTTAGAGCAAACCCAATCTTTTGGAATCGATTGGTCGGCGGTTCGTTCCTTTGTGATAGATCACACCTCCACGGAGGTGACGGCCAGTCAGAGCCTGAGTCTGGTTGGCTCCGTCTTTGAGTTCACTGCCTCTCAGGATGATGCCTCTTTAGTTCTTCATGCCTTAGGACAGTATGGAACCGTCAAAGTCATCTCCAAACCCAGGATCAACGTCATGAACGGTCAGACGGCGCTGATCAACGCCGGTCGGGTTTTGAACTACTGGGAGATAACCGGGCTTCCGGGTGGGGTGCAGATAGGTGAGCCGGTCATTGTCCCGGAGCAGAAGACGGTGCTTCTGGGACTGATGATGGGAGTAACTCCATTCATATCATCAGACGGTTATGTCACCCTGCAGGTGGTTCCGATCGTAACCGATATCGGCACCTGGTCGGAATTTCAATTCCAGGATCAGACCCTGAGGGCTCCAAATGTCGACATCCGCGAGGCCAGCACCATAGTGGGAATAAGGAGCGGGGAGACGGTTGTAATCGGAGGCCTCATTACCTCCAAGCTGACCGAGACCGAACACAAAGTTCCCATCTTGGGGGATCTGCCGCTTCTGGGCTACTTCTTCAAACGGACGGAGACCATCGAACAAAGAGCAGAGCTGGTCATTTTCCTCACCCCCAGGGTGACTAATTTGGACAAAACGGAGGGCTGAGATGAAGTTGGTGTACAAGAGAGAAGGAGAATCTGCCGAAGGCAGACCGGCGTTTCGTTTTGCGGGCATGCCCGGCTCTGGCAGGGGAATTCTCCGAGAGTCTCTTGGCCGCAGCGGGGTAATGCCATCCCCGCCGCAGCCTGGAGAGCAAGTTTTAGTGCGGGTGGGCCTCCTGGAGGCATATAAGCAGTTCTTCGATTTCGAGGAGGCACCCTTTTCGGTCTGTCCCAACCCGAAATTCTTCTATTCCTCCGGGTCGCACGCCGAAGGTTTGGATCATCTGCGATACGGCATTTACGAGGGATTGGGCTTCACCATGATAACGGGCGAACCCGGCACCGGCAAGACCATGCTCTTGAGATATTTCATCGAGCAGGCCGGAGAGGATCTGAAGATAGTTCATATACTCGACCCCCGTATGTCTCCAAAAGAACTGCTGCGGGTTGTCCTGGAGAGCTTAGAAGTGCCAAGATTCCCTCCAGCGGATCTGACCGAAAGAGAATTAGCTGAAGAGCTTTATGAGTTGCTTCTTTTGGCTCAACGTCAGACAAAGAAGGTCGTCATTCTCTTGGATGAGGCCCAGGGGCTGGATTTCGAGTCGCTGGAGAGCCTGAGACTTATCTCCAATCTCGAGACCGACAGCGAGAAACTGATTCATATCGTCCTTTTTGGTCAAACGGAATTGGAGGAGAGGTTACGGGAGAGGAAGCTGAGACAATTCGACCAGCGCATCTTAGTGAGGTGCCATCTCCGTTCGCTGGAGCCCGAAGAGATTCAACCTTACATCGAACATCAACTGCTGGTGGGGAAAGTTGATCTCGGCACCGAGTTTCTCTTGCAGCCCACGGCCAAGATCTATGAGATCTCCGCAGGGTTACCTCGGATGGTCAACGTTCTCTGCGAAAGAGCGATGATGTCCGCTTTCCTTCAGGATACCAGAAAGATCACGGTGCAACATGTCATGGAGGGTTGGGAGAGTCTGAATCGGATAGGGATTCTGGAACGAAAGAGACTATAGGTGTCAGTAGATCATAGGCATTTAACCAACGAAAGTGGGACTCATAACCAAAGCCATAGAGAAGCTGGAGAACTCCGAGGCGGTGTCTCCTCAAACGGAGACGCCGGCATCTCCAGAAGAGACGACTGCGGCGGCGGAAGAGGCGATTGGGCCCACAGAAAAGCCAGCTGTATCCTCGAAAGAGGTGACGCCACCTCTGAAGGAGACCGGCACCTCTTTAGAAGAGATGGCGGCCTCGCCAAAAGAGACGGATTCATCTCCAGAAGAGTTAAGATCATCTCCGAAGGAGACAGCTCCCTCGGCGGAAGAGAGGGCAGGGTCGGCACCGGAGGCAGCACCATCTGCAGAAGAGGCACTAATACCTCTCGAAGAGGTGGCTCCATCGGCAAGAGAGGCGGTCCCAGCCCCAAAAGAGGCAGCCTCATCGCCCGGGGGGACAATTCCGTCTCCGAGGAAGGTGACGCCAGGTCAGGACAAGGTAGTGTCGTCTCCGGGGCGGACAGCACCAACTCTGGAAGAGGGATCGCCACCTCCAAGGCCGAAAAGGAGGGTTGCAGTCCTGGCGGCGGCCTGTCTGGTGATTGCAGCTCTCTTAGGTGCCGGCTATGTTTTCTTTATCAAATCCGAGTCGGAGGTTCCCTCGAAGGTGCCGCGTCAATCTTTGAGTGCAAAAAGAAAGGCGCTGCAGGCCGCCCAAGCCGATTCTGAAGGTCGAGTGGGTGCGGAGGCGGGAAAAGTCACCGGGGAGACTACCCGGAAGGGGCCTGTAACCCCGGCGGTTGCTGAGGCCACACCTGGAGCGAAGACAGCGAAACCTCAGGGTGCCAGAGGGCTGGTAAAGGCGGAGGGCCTGTCTGCCGACCCCGGTGGCTACACCGTTCAGGTGTGGGCTTCCTCGCACAAAGAGGTTGCCCAAGATATCGCCTCCCAGATGATTTCCCGCGGATATAAAGCCTACAGCCAGAAAACTGAAGTCCCCGGCGGGGGCTTGGTCTACCGGGTGCGGATTGGTGCTTTTGATTCCCACCAGGAGGCCCTGGCAGTGAAGGAGGAGATTGCCAATAGATACGGTATGGAGGGCTGGATTGACAACTACCTTCCTGGGACGGAAGGTGGGGGGGCAGCCTCGAAGAAAATGGTGGAAGAGGCCCTCGTTCCTGAAAGACCTGCCGTAAAAGCAGGATTGGTTGACGGCACCAAGGCAGACGGAGAGGTGCCCGGGGATGAAGCTTCAACTGTCGTCTCTGCGAGGCAAACCTCTCCAAGCCAGACAGAACCTGAGACGCCAGAATCCGAGACCGAAGTGCCCCCCGAACCTACCTCTTTTTCAAGCCCTGAGGGGGGGAGAAGAATCCTGACTGAGGCTGGCCCTTCTGAGCCCGAAGAGGCAGCTGCGGCAGAACATGTTGCCGCCGAGACTGTATCCCCTGAGCAGAAACAGAGGTCTTCAGAGGGGATTGCCCTGACTTATGAGACCGACTCCCGGGGAGAGCTGCCACAGAAGAAGCTGGCGATCACCGTGAAATCCGATACCAGAGCGCAGAGATACTACGATAAGGGGCTCTCTTATCAGGGGCAGGGGGAATTTGCTCTTGCCATCGAATCATATCGAAGAGCGCTGACTTTCAATCCGGATCACCAGCAAGCTCGCCTGAACCTGGCAAGCGCCTGCATGCAGATCGGCAGGTCTAAGGAGGCGGAGCGAGAACTCACATATCTTTACGCCAAAAATCCGGACGATACCAAGGTACTGTTCAATTTGGGATTGCTCTGGCACCAGTTCGGAGAGTATGTCTCCGCCGAGGCCAAGCTCCGACGAATCCTGGACCTGGACCCCCTTCACTTGGAGGCCACTCTTCTTCTCGCCAGCATCTACGAAGAGTGGGGAGAGGGAAACCAAGCCCTTGACTATTGCATGAGAGCCTATCGCATCAACTCGACGGATCCTCGCGTCCTCTACCGTCTGGGCAGAACCTGGGATATGGCCGGCGAGCCGGCAGAGGCGGTGAAGTATTACCGGTTATTCTTGAACGCTGGTTCGGAGGGAGAAGAGGGCTTGAAGTCAACGGTACGTGATCGACTGGACTATCTTGTCTCGCAACAAGGAGGAGAAAAATGACTCAGACGCTGGGAGAGGTGCTATTAGATACCAAGAGGATAACCAAGAGCCAGTTCGAGTTGGCAGAGAGAGAGATGAACCGCACTGGCAGCACGTTCGGAGAGATCTGCGAAAGGCTGGGGTTCATAAGTCACGACGAGGTGCTGCAGTTTTTAGGGCAGCAGGCGGAGACGCCTTTCCTGGATTTCTCCAAGACACCCGTAGATGGTGAGGCGGTCAAACTCATCCCGGAAGAGGTCGCCAGAATATCGAAGCTGATACCTGTAGAGATGAAAGACGGTGTCCTGACCATCGCCATGGCTAAGCCTAATGACGTCAACGCTATAGATCGGCTGAGACAGATCACCAACCTGACAATTGAGCCCAGAATCGCCGACGAGGAAACCATCCTAAGCTATATAGATGAGCATTACGGGGTGGCCGCCTCTCCGGATAAGATAATCGAAGAGAGCCTGAACCAGGCCATATCTTTGGAGGAGGTGGAGGAGGGAACCCCCCCGCTCATCAGGTTGGTCGATTCCATACTCGCTCAAGGGATAAAGGAAGGGGCCACGGATGTCCACATAGAGGTCGACGAGAGCGTGGGTCGGGTGCGTTACCGGATAGACGGCGTCTTAGAGACGGCCTTCATCCTGCCGAAGAAGATCTATCGGGCGGTGGTGAGCAGGATAAAGATCATATCCGGGCTGGATATAACCGAGCAAAGGATACCGCAGGATGGGGCCCTGCGCTTCAACTATAATACTCAGGAAATCGATGTCAGAGTCTCCACGATGCCGATCGCCCACGGCGAGAGTGTGGTTATGAGGATATTGCAGAAGCCCCGCTTCCTCTTGAGTCTTACCGATCTCGGTTTTTGGGAAGAGAATCTGGAGAGGTTCAAAAGATATATACAGAAGCCGTACGGGATGATTGTGGTCACCGGTCCCACCGGCTCGGGCAAATCCACGACTCTTTTCGCCGCCATCAAGACTCTAAACGCTCTGGAGAAAAACATTGTCACCTTGGAGGATCCGGTAGAGTATCAGATTCCGATAACCAAGCAGTCGCCGATACATGAAAAGGCAGGCTACACTTTTGCCAAGGGGCTGCGCGCCATCCTGCGTCACGACCCCGACGTCATTCTCCTGGGGGAGATGAGAGATGAAGAGACCGCGCAGATGGCGTTTCGAGCCTCCATGACGGGGCATTTGGTTTTCACCACTCTGCACGCCAACGCCGCCTCCGCGGCCGTGGCCCGTCTTCTGGACATGAACATCGAGCCCTTTGTGGTGGCCAGCTCCATTCTGGCGGTCATCGCTCAGAGACTGGCTCGCAAGATATGTCTCAAGTGCAAGGAGAGTTATACCCCCTCTGAGGAAGAGCTATCTTATTACGAACAACTTAAGAGGTTGGAGAATCCCATCTTCTACCGGGGCAGGGGCTGCGAGAAATGCAAGCACAGCGGCTATCGGGGGAGGATAGGTCTATTCGAGGTCCTGGAGGTGAACGAAAGGGTGAATGAGCTCATTCTCGAGAAAGCCCTCTCCACGGAGCTGGAAAAGGCCGCCGGAATGAAGAGCATGTTGGAGGACGGAATCGATAAGGTCCTCAAGGGAGTAACCACTATTGATGAAATTCGGAGGGTAGTGGGATAATGCCTCTGTACGCCTATCAGGCCGTCGACAATAGTAACAAAACGGTGAAAGGGAGTGTGAACGCTCACACTCAGGAGGAGGCCGAGGCTCAGATTCGCGAAAAGGGCCTCTTCCCGATCTCGATCCGGGCAAAGGCCAAGGGCTCATCCTTCCTCTCCTTCTTCACCTTATCCCAGAAGGTTACAAAGAAAGACCTTCTCGGCTTTACCATTCAACTGCACCTGATGTTCACTGCCGGGCTGCCCCTTGTGGATTCTCTGAAGTCCATTGCGGAGCAGTCAAAGAATCCCAAATTGAAGGAGCTGGTCGGAGATATCGGCAAGAAGGTAGAGACCACCGGCAGTTTCTCCGAGGCCATTGCGGCTCACCCCGAGGTCTTTCCCCCGTTCTACCTCGGGGCGGTGCGAGCCGGCGAAACCGGAGGCACTCTGCCGGAGATGTTGGACCATCTCGCTGAATCCTTAGAGAAGCAAGAGGAGCTGCAGTCAGAGATGAAACAGGCTCTGATCTATCCTATGATGATTATGTTCGTGATGTCCGCAGTTACCGGTTTTTACGCCTTTTATCTCATGCCCAAAATGATGGTTATGGTGGAAGAGTTGGGAGCCCCGGTGCCCTTCTACACCAGGGCGATACAGTTCATCGTCAATACTATCCTGGCGCTCTGGATTCCTTTGGTGGTTCTTATCATCGGAGGCGTAGTTGCTACGCTTATTTACGGCAGGAGCGAGAGTGGAGCCTATAATCTAAGCACCCTGAAGCTCAGGTTACCCCTGTTGGGGGCGCTTATGCAGAAGTCGGTTTTGTGCAGCTTCGCCCATTACCTCGCCCTTTTACTCCAATCCGGCTTCGGGCTTTTGGCCTCGCTGGATCTGGTCAAGGGGACCATCGGGAATCCGAACATCGTCAGATCAATAGAGACCATGGAGGAGAGAATCAGGCGGGGCGAATCGTTTGCCGAGTCCATGAGGGGACTCCTCTTCCCCGGTTTTATGGTGACTATGATAGGTCTGGGTGAACAGACCGGAAAGGTGCCGGAACAGCTTGCCAGGATCAATGGATTCTTCGAAAAGGACGTAAGGAGAACCACCAAGGCGGTTTTAACGATATTGGAGCCTCTTATCTTAATAGTTTTTGGAGGCATCTCCGCCGTCATACTGATGTCCACTTTCATTCCCATGTATAGTGCCCTGGGTCAGGTGAAATAGGATTTTTAGGGGCCACGTTGGTTTCCCGCCGCATGAGGAGAGTCTCCTTCACCCGGGATCATTTCCCGCATATCTTGGTCTGGATCTGACTCTGCAGGAGGTCAGGTCAGTTAGAAAAGGACCATTGTTACCCCTCCAGGTAAGCAATCGATCCTCCGAAATTCGCAGAGCGGAAAGTCAGCTCGCTCTAACAGGAAGGCATTTGCTCTCGGGCCCCTGACCAAAGGGGTTGTTCTTCGAGCCTCACACGAGTGTGAAGAGGTGTCTCCTGGCCTTGCACGAGATGCAGGAATCCGCGAGGTCAAAGTCCAGGCAACGCGTTAAGTTTCCGCAATTCTTTCCGGCACCTAAGATGTCAGTGCAGATTCGCCTCTCCTTGCTTTTTCGCTCTTGGACGATCCCCAAGCCCTGGATCTGATATTTGCTCCCGGGTTCAGCACCGCCGCGGAGGTGATGAGCATCTCCCGTCGCGGCGTGGGATTAGATGTAGTGAAACGCAACATCCAAAGCCTCAATGGTCATATATTGACTACCACCAACCTGCGTCAGGGGACTAAGTTCTCCCTGCGATTGCCCTTGACCCTGGCAACTGTGGAGGCATTGATGATTGAGACTTGCGGGAGCATTTTCGCTTTACCCGTAACCACGGTATAAGGAGGTGCTGTCTGTCAAGGCTGAGCAGGTCAAGACCACATCTGGGGAAAAGGTGGTCGTCACACGAGACCAAACCTTGAAAATCGTTCAGCTATCTGCGCTTCTGAACCTGCTCTCCCGTGAGGCCCAGCGAAAGGAAATACCGGTGGTGATAGTGGGAGAAGAGGATAGGTGTGTCGCCTTGATCGTAGATGCCATCGGGGAAAGGGATGAGATTGTAGTAAGACCACTGGAGAATCATCTGGCTCAAACTGAAAGCTTTTCCGTAGAGAGCATATTGGGCAAAGGCGAGGTGGTGCCGGTTCTGAATCCCTCGGATCTTTTGAAGCGGTGATATGACCTCTTCCTGACCGGATGGAAAAGTTGGAGGGCAAGTTGGGTATTGCAGCGTCAGGAAACCAGTGAGATTCAGGATCGAATGGTTACTGGGCCAACTCTCCTGGTTTGTTCCTGCTGCCACTGTCCGCACGAAAGAGGGCTGCAGTCGAAGAGAGCGATCTGTCTCTGCAAATCAAAAAAGCGCCCGGCTAAAGCGCGATCATATCGACAGAGCTTTTGAGTGGAGAGGTAAGCCCCGGGAGAGAACACGATCAATGGTTCTCAGCTCACGGGGCACAGCTGGGCCGAGATTGTCAGTCCTTCCAGGCCGTCTCCGTGCGGATGAGATTCCTTACTATCTGGGAGGCGGTCCCATTCAGAGTCAGATCGCCGTAGTTGACCTTCCAACCTTGGTCTTCGAGGTTTCTCAACAGTGTTAGATGGTCGGGAAGAACCAGTCCCGACTTCAAGACCGCCTCCGGCCAACTCTCCCTGTCAGTTGATGGCAAATCATCAGTTATCCTTCCCTCCTTGAGAATTATCAACCTGTCGGTGAGCTCAAATATGGCCTCAAGATCGTGGGAGATGAGCAGTATGGAGGTGCCACCTTCGTGGATTCTCCTCAGGCTCTGCTTCAGTTTCACCGTGGCTTCGGGATCAAGAGCGATAAAAGGTTCATCCAGTATCAGAAGCTCTGGTTTCATGGCCAGAATTGAGGCGATGGCAACCCTCCTTTGCTCACCGCCGGAGAGAGCGTGAACCTGGCGGTGGGTGAATGCCTCGGCCTCCAAATCCACCAGCTGTAACGAACGTTTAAGCTCTGCTTTTAGCTCCCCACCACTGTATCCGCGGTTTTTGAGTCCGTATGCAATGTCCTCAGAGACTGTCTCGCAAAAAAACTGCCTTTCGGGGAATTGAAGAATCAAGCCAACCCTAGGTCTGCCCTCTTTCTCCCGGGAAAACGTAAGTTTCCCCGAAGTAGGCTTCAGAAGACCCGAGATCAGATTGGCAAGAGTGGTCTTGCCGGAGCCGGTCGGTCCGATCAAGCCCACGAATTCACCGACGCCGATGGAGAGGTTCACCTCCGAGAGGACCTCTTTCGGTTTGGAGGCGAAATCGCGGTAGCGAAAGGAGAGTTCTTCAAGACTGACGATCTTGTCGGGATTCTTGTCTTTGCGCAAGCCCGAAGGCTTCTCTTTGGCTCCACGTTTTCGAATAGCCATCCTCGATTCAGCGCGGTTCGGCTTCTTTTGAAGTGACACCAGGGAGTGCCGGAATTCCTCTGCTCGACAGGGTTCCCCCATGATTCTCAGGCCCTGTTCTTTCAGCATCTGCTGCAATCTGCCAAGTTGTGGGGGGCGCAGTCCTATGCTTTCGAGGGGCTCAATATGCGAAAACACCTCCGGTGGGCTTCCCTCCAAGAACACCTTTCCTTCGTTTAGAACCACAACCTTCTGAGCCAGGCAGGCCTCCTCCGGGAACTGAGTGATATGAACAGTTGTCAACTTCCGGGGGGAGCCCAGATTCACCTTTCCCTGGGGGCCATGGAAGGGCTCACGTTTGCCCTGGACAGAGCACCTGCGGGCCGGCCGGGAGCCGATTCTATCCAGAACAGAGAGGATCTCAGCCCTCCCGGTGGGATCCAGAAACGAGGTGGGCTCATCCAGGATGAGGTAGGCCGGCTCCATGGCCATCACCGAGGCTATTGCCAGGCGCTGCTTTTCACCCCCGGAGAGTTTGTTTGGGGAATGAAAGCGGTATCTCTCTAAGTTGAACTCCCCTAAGGCCCAATCTATGCCTTCTTTTATCTCTTCCGGAGGCAAACCCAGGTTTTCAAGTCCGAAGGCCACCTCCCTCTCCACGGTTACTGAGATCAGTTGGTTATCGGGGTTCTGGAAGATCAGACCCACCAGGGTGCGAAGTCTCTCTCGTTGTTGGGGGCTTTTGGGGTTCAATCCCTCTATCTTCAGTTTTCCTGAAGTCGCAAAGAGGATCCCCGCCAAAAGACGTGCCAGGGTGGATTTTCCGGAACCGTTGGGTCCTATTATGGCAACATAGCTCCCCTCCGGAATCGAAAAACTCATTCCCCGGATTGCCGGCAGAGGAGAACCTGCCTCGTCTTTGTAGGAGAAATGGAGATCTGTTACTTCAATCACGCTTCGAAATATAAGCTCCAACAGAAAGGGTGTCAATTCCGGGTGCGAGTGTCAGTCGACTCTCCTCTCACTGGAAGTGGATGGCTCCGGTGACAGGCAGCTATGAGGCTGGCACCTCAGTTGGCGATTGGTTAGTGGTGATTGGTTAGTGGTGGGCGGTAAATGGCCAGATGTGGCGGGTGTCAATCACCGGTCACTGATTGCTGTTCGGTGATGAGTTCGCGAACCGCCTCGGGGCTCTTTCTTTCAATCTGATTCAATAGGGAGGTGGCGGTCGCCTGGAGGTTGTCCCTTTTCTTGAGGAGTCTGCCGGTGGTTGCTTTTCGGTTTCTATATTCCCTCAGTTTGGACAACGAGGCCTCATCACAGATCTGAGCCAGGGCGTTCAGAGCCGAAACCCTGAGGTCTGATATCTCCTTCTTGGGCAAACCCAGCTCCTTGAGATACTTGTCGTTTTCCAGAACCGCGAAGAGGAAATCTCTGGAGGTCTCTCCAGCGAGTCTTCCCAGTACCTTCATCAATGTTGGCAGGGAATCGGGGAATTTCTGGGAAATGCTGATCAGGTCTGCGATATCTTCGGCTTTTGCGATTTGCCCCAGGGCGACAATGGCTCGGTTGCGTACCTTGAGGTCTTTGTCATCAGCAAAGATCATTAGAAGTTTTGTCGCGGGTTCGCCTCCGATTTTCTCAGCCGCGGTCACTATTTCATATCTGACCCGGCGGTCGGTGCAGTCGCTCAACCTCAGGAGAATGTTGATTCCTTCGGGCTCTCTGAGTTCGCGGATTACAAAAATGGCGTTCCGGGCCCGATACCACTGTTCCTTCTCTAAGTATCCATCGGGCAGTTCGGCTTCCAATGGCTCTAAGTCTCTCAAGAGTGAATCACAGGCCCAAAGAGCTTTGTCCCCACCACGCCTCAGCGCTTTCAAGCAGCTCAGGCGTACGGACTTATCCGGGTTGGTAAATATCTCGGTCAGTCCCCTGAAAGCCTCTTTGTTCCCTATTGCCAGAATCAGGTCCACTGCCTGCTCGCGGCTTTCGGGTTTGCCACCGGCGATTTCGGAGATGAGCTTTTCCGCCACCGCCGGATCCATAGTCTCGCTTAGAATTTCTCTGTTGTCGGCGAAGGTGCCCAAACCTCTGGATTCTCTGTGTTCCCCCAGAACCGATAAGGCCTTCTTTGCCAATGCCAGACGGTCTAGCAGGATTAACTCTCTGGCAAGTTCCAAAAGCAAACCCTCGGACTCCTTGCTGGGAGTCTTAAGATAGAAGTTATGGGAATACTGGATTAAGCTCCCCAAGAACGTCTCCGGGGTGTTTTGGGAGACAGCATCCGCCATCCCGGTCAAATATTCTGTGACCCTCTGTTTCTGTTGTTCCGTCCCTTTTTCCAAAATCTGACTCAACTGCCCTAGAAGCTCGGAGAGGTTTTGCCAGTTCTCCAAGGAAACACATCCTTTAACTAAAGTTCTGAACTCCTCATTTGAGGGTGGTTTCTCCCCCTCGTTCCTCAGGGTCTCGATGATTTTTTCGGACTTATCCAGCAAGTTCCACTGCTTCATCGCCCTCGGTTTCAGAAGCTCCAGAATTTCCCGTTTATCCCATCCCTTGGCGACAAAGTCATTTAGAAGTGGTCTTAGAAAATTCGCCTGATCCCGACCGGAGGTGAAGCTGTCAATGATACTCTTCAAAATAGCGGTCCTTCTCGATTGTGGTAGGTCCGTCAAATTCAAGCCCGGCAGTACCTCTTTTAGAATTTGAGCCGACTGCTCGTCCGGCATGCTCTTCACATTTTCGGAGATTGACTTTGCGGCCACCTCCCAGCGAACACCGGATCCGAAGATTTCGGCAGTGGCCTCTTCATCGAGCTTCCCTTCGGAGGCGAAGAATCTGGCCAATTTCTCAGGCTCCTCCTGCAAGAGATTACTGACCTTGTCAGATAGTAAGGATAAACCTGCCACCCCCTCTGACACTTGACTGAACTCTTCGCTGTTAACCTCGATGGAGGTGATCCCCTTTTCCCTCCAGAGAGCCTGGAGGTCGGCGGAGGGGTCTCTCTCTTTGCCGTTGAGGAAGCTTAGAAGACGATAGAGGTCCTGTTTGGTGAGGGTGTCACGGAACACTATACTCTTCACCCCCAGTAGATCAAAATCCCGAAGTAAATCTGCCACAAAATCGCGACCGCGAAGGTAGAAACCCTCAATGATGAGGTCCGGACCCCAAACCACAAGGTGGATAGAGGTCTTCATCCAAAAAATCTTCTGAAAACGCCGGTAGGGACTTTCTATCGCGTTCTCCAAGGCGGTATGTCCTGGAGGATACAGAGAGAAGATTCTGGAGGCAACATGAATCTCTTTTAAGAGTTCCTCCAGAGGTTTCCTTAAGTCCGCGACCGCCGGTTGGTCGGCTGTTTTTTCCTCGTTCATAGCCGGTGCCGTTTCCAAGGAAAAGGGGTGGTGTCATGCCCCACCCGGTTCTATGGAGTCGTCATACTACTGATCGGACTGATGATTTCCCCTCCTCTATGATAACGGCAGCGTGAGAGCAAACTTTATACTTTACTTAGGACTTTTGGGGGCAAAGCAATACAGATGCCCGTCACCGGAGGCCAGATAGATTCTGCGATCGTAGATGACCGCGGAGGCTTTGAGCATCCCGTCTGTGCGGCATTTCCACAGGAGTTTGCCGGTCTGTCTGTCAAGGAGGTACAAATGGAAGTCAAAGGAGGGACACAGCACCATATCCTCCGTGACCAGAGGTGGAGCTTGAACTAGGCTGCCGGTTTCAAAGGTCCACAGCACCGTCCCCTTCTCGATTTCGACGGCGTAAAGCTTCCGGTCGTTGCTCCCGAAGAAGAGCATCCCCCCCACGACCGCCGGGGAGGAGAATACCTCCCCACCGGTTTTCAGCCTCCAGAGCTGTCTCCCCTCCGCAACGGTTAGGGCGTACAGGCAGCTGTCGGTGGAACCAAAAAACACCAGGGAATCCGAAACCGTGGGGTCGGCGCTCACGCTTCCGCCGGCTTTGAATTTCCACAGAAGCTCTCCACTCTCAGTATCTAAGGCGTAGAGGTGACGGTCCTCCGAGCCGCAGAATATCTTCTCTTCACCTTTGGCGGGAGAGGTTATGATACCTCCGGCGGTTTTGAAGCGCCAGATTAGATCACCTCGGGAAGAATTGAACACCAAAAGATAACCATCACCGGTCCCAATGGCGACCTTATCATCGAAGACCAGAGGGGAGGTGGAAACATCTCTTGCCAGTTGGCGCCAGACTCTGTCTCCGTTTTTCAGATTGATTGCTGCCAGTTGGTCTCCCCCCCTCTCCGTCGCCACGAAAAGAAGAGTGTCATCCAGGGCACAGCTCGAAGAGACACTTCCCTTGAGCCCTAGGTCAGTGATCTTCCTCCCGCTTTTTGCATCCAGGATATAGAGTTTCTTGGCGAGGTTACCGAAATAGACTAGCCCGCCCCTTATGCAGGGAGAGGCGGTAATCGGGGCGGAGGTCTCGAAGCGCCACACCAAACCCAGGGGAGGTCGAATCCTCTCCGAAGAAAAGGAGGTCCTCAGCTCGTTCCCCTGGTATGTGGTCCACGGTGAGTCATTCCCGTCGCCATAGGAGCGGATCAGTTTCTGGGGATACTTGGGCCCACAGGATGAAAAAAAGGTGAGTGCAAGGAAGAAGGAGAGCAACTTCAGTTTAGAGTCGATCTTCATCAGTAGTTCCAGCCGAAGAAGAACTCGAAGTTCAGCCCGGAGGAGATCGAGCGGAAGTTTGTGGTCTTAGCGAAATCGAAGCGCAGCACCGTGAAGGCTCCGATGTTGACTCTGGCTCCGAAGCCGAAGGAACCGTATAGCTGTTCGAAGGTCTCGTCCCAGGCATTGCCGCAATCGAAAAAGAGAGTGCCCCGGATGGCCTGAAATCCGATGTTGCCGACGGGGAGACCGATCAGGAGGTTGTTAATGAGGGGGTAGCGCAGCTCGTTGTTGATCAAGACCAGATTCCTCCCATAGAAGGAGCGCCGTTTGTAACCTCTGAAAGTCCAGCTTCCGCCCAGATAGAATCTCTGGGGGTCAATGCCTCCGGAGGTAATATACATCATCCGGTTCGCCAGACAGCTGTATTTTGACAAACGAAAATACTTCCTGAAGTCCACCAGCAGAAGACGGTTATAGGGTCGTCCCTTGCTCAGGTCGTAGCCGTAGCCGACGGTGAGGTTAAGTCTCATCCCATCTATGGGCCCGGTCGGGTCCCAGAGGCTGTTGTCTTTCACGAAGGAGAGATAATCGGTGGCCACCATCCCCCCCAGCGTTTCCTCCAGAAAGTAGAACTCCTTCTCCAAGCGCCGCAGATAGAAACTGTTGTCCAAACGTTCATATCTGGAGAGGGGGAAGGACAGAAGCCCCACGCCTCCGTATTGGCGGTGGGCATAGATCCCCTGAAGGTCGTTGTAGAACTCGTCGAAGAAATGGTAGGCTCCCACTCCCCAGTTGAGGCGCCTCCCCTTGTTCAGGTGGGTGACCGCCAGATTGAAACTGGAGAAGAAGTTCTTCTTAGTGTCGGCGGTGTTGGACAGGAGAAAATAGTATTGATGGTCGCCGAGCATATCGGTGAGCGCCACCTGCAACCCCCCGACTGGACCGAAGGCGGCGTCGTAACCGATTATCGACTGTGCCAGATCCAGCGAGAAGCGATTCTCATACTTCACCGTCCCTTTCCGTTTCTCTCCAGACAAAACCGGGGGTCGCCAATCAGCATAAGACTCAACCGGGCGGTGCGGCAAGAACTCTAAAGAGTCGAGTTCAATAGCTTTGCTGTATATCTGAAATCTCCCGGCACTGAAGCTGGAAAAGATCACCTGAGACTCCGACAGGGAGAAGCAGGGATCGAAGGCCCCGGTGGCCACCGAGGTCAGTTTCACCCCTCGGATTGCGGCGGGATCTCTGAAATCCATGAGGTAGATATCGTTTACCCCCTGACGATCGGAAGCGTAAACTAAAAATCCTCCGGAGGGGGAGAAACGGGGTGAGGAACACTTCTCCGGTCCGACCACCAAGGGTGAGATCTCCCCGGCCTCCAAGGAATACGAGAAGAGGTTGGTATGCCCCCTTGCTCCCCAATCGCCGCGGTCGGAGACGAAGACGATCTCCTCTCTCAGGGGAGAGAAGGTGGGATCGGCATCGAGGTAGAAGTCGTTGGTGAGGCGGGACAGCTTTCCGCTTTTCAGATCATAAATGAAAAGATCCCGCTGGCCTCTTTTGCCGGTGCCGGAGAAAACAATCTTGTTCCCCTCCGGCGACCAGGAGGGGGAAGAGAGACTTACCAGGGAGTCGAAGCCGACCTTCTGAATCATCTGATTACGATTGAGGTCGAAGAAATAGAATATATCCTTCTCCCTTACCTTGGAGGCGAAGACTAAGATGCCCTTGGTGGAGACGTCGATCCCGCTGGAAAGCAGGTGTAAAGATTCGAACGCCGCCGAGCTTTCCCCCCTGATCACCCTCTCCAGCTCCTGCTTTTCTCCCCCGGCGGACATAAGATAGATTCCGGAATAACCGAGCTTGTTGGCCTTGAAGACTACCCACTCCTTGGAACCGAGGGAGGTGCTCCTCTCGAAGGAGACCGGCTCGACGTTGAAGCCGTCGAAGGTCAACTGGGAAGAGCTCTTGCCCGGCAGGTCGGTGCTTCCCAGCAGGGGATAATACCTCTTCTTCTGGGCATACTCCCATTCCTCCACCAGTTCCTTCAGCGATTTGCCGTAGGTGATCTCCACGATCTGGGCGAAGCTGTCTCCCTTCCACCAGTTGTCCAGAAGAAAGGAGATCTTCTCCGGACCGTAGTTCTCTGCCAGGAAGATGCAGATGGATTGCCCCACTTTGTACATCGCATAAGTGCCGCTAATCCGGTGGATGTTGTCGAGGTTCACCAGCCTGGCGGTCAGAGCCATATCCGTCAGAATCATATCTGCCTCCGAATCCCACTTGCCGGAGTAATACTCCGCTAAGCCCTCTGAGAACCACAAGGGCATCGCCGCCGGACGCAGTTTCCGGTGAGCCTTGGTGACGTAGCTGATCTTATCCAGGGTGAAGACGTGCACCAGCTCGTGTTTAATGACGTGGGCAAAATCGTCATAGGAGCCGTTGAAGGGGATCACCACTCTCCCTTTGAAGAATTCGGTGAATCCGGCAACATTCTCCGGGAGGAGATTCGGGATGACGTTAGTCTGCGAGAAATAGCTGGGGGAGCTGTAAATAATCAAAGGAATCTTCTTGGAGATGTGGTGGTTGAAGGAGGCCTCCAGTTCGTGGAAATCTTCCTCCGCCAGATAGGCGGCAATATCCACGATCTCTTTCTCCTCCGGGTAGAAATAGATCTCGAAGTGCTCGGTAGTCAGAACCTGCCAGTCGAACTGGGTATACTGAATCTTGTTCTGTCCGAAGTAATACTGGGCAGAAAGCGGAGAGGACAAGACCAGGATCAGTGTCAGAAATGTGAGCTTTTGAAATCTCATAGCTTAGAGATTATCAAACAGTCATAGCCGGGCGACCCCCAGTATGGTCAACGCCTCAGCTGGGGCCGAGTTTCCTCCACAAGACAAATATAACGGATTATTATCTATATCGTAATCGGAATTGTGATATTAAGTGAGATGGGGGGGGGTGAGAAGTGAATCGCAGATTGTGAGCACTTAGCTCCCCTTCGCCCAGCCGCAAAATCCGCATTGCGGTTGGGTCCTCTCTGTCCCTTTTTTGCTCACAAGTCCACGGTTCTCAATCCAGGTTTTCCTTGCCGTCGAGAACAGTATTCAAGCCATATGGCATATGCCGGAGGTCTGCGTGAGACTCGCGCCGGTCAAAGGTTCACCCAGAAGACATCGGGGAGCACTTCAGGCGCTGGAGGATGGGCTTCTAGGTTTTTCGCAGCCCCATCGGGCTGACTTATGGGGCGGCGGTCTTGTCTGAGGTCCTGACTGTTCCGATGAGTGGCTCATCCTCCCGGGCTTGCATCTTGGCGGAAGCGCTTCTGCACAGTCAGGGGTTTTCGACCTCTCCGGTTTGTCCCCGGCTTTGCGGAGATGGAGGAACCTCTGTAATCTCTGACAAAAAAAGCTGAGAGTAAGCTTTTTTGCTAAAGTTTGAATAAACACTCACGGAATTCTGCCGATGATAATAACAAAAATTCGATCTCTCTTAAGGACAGGTGAGCACATGGCACCGCACACAATGTCAACCGCCTTAGGTGTCGGCACTGTATATGTGTTGAGTCGTGACCCCGAGGTTCAAGGAATCATCAACAGCAGCCTGGATCTCCTGAAAACTCCGGTGAAGATATTTACCGAGGAGGACGAGATCTTAGAGGCTTTAGACTTGAACAATCCCCTTCTGATCGTTCTCGACATTGATATTCCTGGATTGCGGTGGGAACCCCTGGTGGAGGGCATAAGGTTAGACCATCCCAACGCCTCGTTAGTGATCGTCTCGGAGAAATCTCCTCTGTGGGGAATCTCACGGGTGCTCCAGAAAACCTCCTGTCGTTACCTGAGCAAACCGATACAGCCGGAGGGAATCGTGCAACTGATGGAGGACAGTCTGCTTATGAAGTCTGGCATGGCCCGTCTGCGGAAGCCACCAGGCGGAGTGGGAGGTGCGGAGGTGCAGCAGGGTGGCGCTCCCCTTGCGGTTATCAGTGAGAACCTCTACAGGAAATCCTGTGAGCTCATCGACCCGATTTTCGACCAAGTGGCCCAGACCTCCTGGGGACAGATTTTCTACGGTTTGACCTCTGCTTTCGAAAAGGCGTTGGTCGCAGCCGCTTTGAGATACTGCAATTCAAATCAGGTCAAGGCTTCCCAGCTACTGGGAATCTCCCGGAACACCCTCAGAGATCGCATAGAGAAGTTCAAGCTCTCCTGAGCTGGAGGGGAGAATTGAAGGGAAAGGCCTCTGCGTGAAAGCAGAGGCCTTTTTATTGCATCCACTCCCGCCCAGACAGGGGGACAGGAAACAGGAATTAGGGAACAGGTTATTAAAGATCCAGAGAGCACACTTACGGCTCACTACTCACCACTAACTACTTACCACTCACTAACAAACAGCCGAAACTCCTTGACTGCAATCTCACCGCGGGCTAAATTCAGGGGCTGATTCGATTGTGCCGTTATGAGTATTTTCCCCGGTGGCATCCGAGATTTCCCGCGGCTTCTCAAGCTTCGCTTCTTCATTGCGGTCATTCTGTTGTGGGGAGCGCTCCTGATAATCCTCACGATTCTGGGAATCCGTTACAATCAAGCCACTACCTTGGAGGTCTTAAACGAGGAGGGAAACACCCTTTTAGGCTCTCTGACCTCCGCCAGCGAGAAGATCATATCCTCGAACGAGTATCTGGAATCTCTTCACCGCCGGCGGTTGGAGAACCTGTCCGTCTCCCTCTCGCACATAACCAAAAAGGAGAGGCTCGGTCGCACCGAGCTAAAAGAGCTGCTGTTGGACAACAACCTCACCGGACTTCTGTGGTGTGACCCCGGGGGGAATGTTCTTCAATCCGCCATCTGGGAGGAGATTCCCTCTGAGGAGGTAGCTCGATATGTCTTCCGAAGAATAGAGACCGCCACCGAAAGTCCCCTTTCGGGCCATTTCCCGGGGCGCTTTCAAGATAGCGACTTCCGCCTGGCGTATCGCACCGAAAGCTCCGGCAACACCATCATCCTGATGGAGAAAGTGAGCGATGAAGAGAAGAAACTGAAGCTGGGCATCGGTTATCTGATTCAGAATTTAAGCCGACAGCCGGGCTTGGTCTATCTGCTTCTGCAAAATCCGGAGGGTATTGTTTTCGCCTCCCCAGGTGTCCAAAAAGTGCTCAAGATAGAGAACGACCCATTTCTGGTGGAGGCTCTTAATTTTGAGGAGGCCAGCTCGCGGTTTTACGATTTCGAGGGGGAGGAGGTTTTGGAGGTGGTCAAACCCTTTGCCTCCGGAGGGGAGTTTTACGGGCTTTTTCGGGTGGGGCTCTCTCTGGAGGCTTATGAGCGGATGGCTCTGGGGTACAAGAGACAGCTTACGATTTTCGCCATCATACTCTTTTCGGTGGGATTTGTCCTTGTGGCGGCGGTGCTTATCTATCAAAACTATAGTCTTTTGCGTTCCTCTTACTCCGAGATAAGAAGTCTCACCTCCAAGATCCTCGACGGAATGAAGAGCGGAGTGGTCGCCCTGGACGGGGAAGGGAGGATAAACACCCTGAACAAAGTTGCAGAGCAACTCTTCTCCCTTTCCTCGGAGGCCATCGTCAATAAGCCCTATTCGGAGTATTTCCCCGGAGACGCAATCAAGCTGGGGGAGGTGCTGGAGAGATCGCAGCCGATTTTTGGGAGGGAGATCAAGTATCGAACCCTGGGAGGTGACAGTAGAGACCTTCTGGTGGTGGCCTCCCCACTCTTGGGGGAGGAAGGTGAAACGGCGGGAGCGGTGGCGGTAATTCACGACTTGACCGAGCTCAAGAAGCTGGAGCAGGAGACCCAACGTTTGGACCGACTTCGGGAGATGGGGGATTTGGCGGCGGGGGTGGCCCACGAGATCAGAAATCCGCTGAACGCCATCTCTATCACCGCCCAGAGATTGAAAAGTGAGTTCAAACCGGAGAAGGGTCAGGATGAATATCTAAACTTCACCAGCACCATAATCAATGAGGTTCGGAGACTAAACCAGGTGGTGGACAGTTTCCTAAGCCTGGCCCGCGCTCACCGGCTCGACCTTAATCCCGGGGAGCTCTCCACTCTAGTGGAGGAGGTTGTTGGACTGCTAGAACCCCAGGCCAAGCAGAGGGGAATCGATATATCCTTCGAGAAAACAGAGGTCCCCAAGATCAACCTCGATCCCGAGGAGCTGAAAAAGGGTTTGATTAACATAATCATAAACTCCATTCAGGCTCTGGAGGAGAGAGGTCATATCTACATATCCCTAACGGAAGAGGGCTTGCCCCCGGAGGTCACCCTGAGAATCAGAGATGACGGTCCCGGCATCCCGGAGGAGATACTGCCTCACCTGTTTAAGCCTTATTTCACCTCCAAGAAGGAGGGTTCGGGTTTGGGCCTGGCGATCACCTATCGGATCGTCAGAGATCATGGGGGCTCCATCGAAGCCGAAAATAACCCCGACGGTGGAGCGGAATTCGTCCTCCGCTTCAAACCAGTTAGATGAGGCATGCCTGACCGTTCCAACAGATTCCTGACCCTCCCGAATCTGCTCAGCCTCTCCCGCATGGCGGTCGTACCCTACATCCTATATCTTTTCTATCAGAGACGCCCGGAGTGTGACCGCCTGGGTTTCATTCTCGCAATCATTGCGATTCTGACCGACATCTTCGACGGCTACCTGGCCAGACGTCTGGGGCAGGTCAGCGAATGGGGGAAACTTCTCGACCCCCTCTCCGATAAAGTCTGCATTGTGGGAGCGGCCATTGTTGCGGTCGGACTCAAAGGCTACCCGGTGTGGGCAATGCTTCTCATAATCCTGCGGGATGTTGCCATCCTCCTGGGGGGTCTCTATATTGTCAGGACAAAAGGTCTTGTGATGGTCTCCGACGCTTGGGGCAAGCTGACGGCCTTGATCCTGGCGGGTTCCATTTTGGTTTACCTGATAAATTTGGAGCTGCTCAAGTCACCTCTCCTCTATCTGGCGATGGTGATGATATTTGCCTCCTCCGGCCACTATCTTTTGAGATTCAGAAGAGCTGTCATTGAGAATCCGGAGGGGCCGCCAGATCTGTCATGAAAAAGCTTCTGCAAAGCAAAGTCATCCGAGGGGGCTTACTCGGGCTGGGAGGCTTTGCCATCATATTCGTATTGAACCTGACTTTCGTTGGCGACATCTTCGAGGCCTTCGAGTCGAAGACTTACGACTGGCGGTATCGATATAAGCTTCGTTTCCTCAAATCGGACACCCAGATCGAGGAGATCGTCATCATCGACATCGACCAGAGGAGCCTGGACAGATACGGCCGTTTCCCCTGGCCAAGGTCGTATCATGCGCGGCTCATCGATTATTTGACGGGGGAGGGCATCCTTGCGGTCGGCTTCGACGTTCAGTTCTTCGACCCGGTGAAGGACAGCCTGGAGGATATAGAATTAACGCGGGCGACTCGAAGTGCCGGGAACGCTTACAACGCCTTGGCTTTCTCGATGGAGTCCCGGGAGGTTTTCCGCTACAAGATGGAGTCGGATCCCTTTGCCTATTCTGGTTATGAGATCCGCGGCGGGGAGGGCTTTTACGAGTATGAGATCCTCGAGGGCCCCTTCGAGAAGCTGGCCTTGGCCTCCGCTGGTCTGGGCTTTGTCAATTTCCTCCCGGATGAGGACGGCATCACCCGAAGCTCTCCTCTTTTTATCCGCCTGGGTAATATCTCTCACCCATCTCTGGCGACCCGGATTGCGATCGACCTTCTGGGAGTAGGAGATCCGATCCGTTTCCCGGGAGACAACGTATTCCTCGGCGATAGCTTGAAGGTGCCGGTGGACTCTCACGGCCGCATGAGAATCAACTACCTCGGCGGCGCCAGAACCTTCCGCTATGTCTCCTATTACGATGTCCTGGAGGGACGTGTCGCCAAAGGTTCCTTTAAGGACAAGGTGGCACTTATCGGCTCCTCCGCTCCGGGGCTGGGGGACTTGAAGGTGGTGCCCTTTGCCGGCGATTACCCCGGGGTGGAGATTCACGCCAGCAGCCTTTACAATCTGTTAACTGCCGAATTCATCAGCTCTCTGCCGGAACACTCAGGCTGGATTCTGACTCTGGTCTTATCGCTGCTCGGCGGAGCCCTTTTTCTCCGACTGCGGCCGGTGAGGTCGCTTGTGATCTTGCTTTTTTTCAGTTTGGTTTTCATTCTCTCTTCTCAATATCTATTCCTCAAAATTAATCTCTGGATAGAACTGGTCAGGCCGAATCTCAGTTTGGGATTGACTTTCCTCATCGTCATCGTCCATCGCTACCTGACCGAGGAGAGGGAGAAAAAAAAGTATCGAGGTATATTGAGTTACTACGTCGCCCCGCAGGTGGTAAGCGAAATTCTAACCGACCTCTCCAAGCTCAAATTGGGGGGAACGAAAAGAGAGCTGACGGTGCTTTTCTCCGACATCGTCGGCTTCACCACCCTCTCCGAGAGGGTCGACCCGGTCAGGTTGGTCAACTTCCTCAACGATTACACCACCCGCATGACCGCGGTCATCTTCGAACATGAGGGCACGCTGGATAAGTATATCGGCGACGAGATCGTTGCCATCTTCGGGGCGCCTCAGATGAAGGAGGGAATCGACTACGCCGAGAAAGCTTGTCTGACGGCCCTGAAGATGCAGGAGGTCTCCAAGAAGATCTCGAAGGAGAACAGATCCAAAGGCTTCCCGGAGCTGAAAACCGGTATCGGAGTCAACACCGGGATGATGGTGGCCGGCAACATGGGATCGGCAGTGAGGTTTGCATATACCGTCATCGGGGACGCCGTTAATCTGGGCTCTCGATTGGAGGGCTTGAATCGGATTTACGGCAGCTCCATCATCATCTCCGAGTTCACCCGTCGTCGGACCTCGCAGGATTTTTTCACCAGGGAACTGGATCTTGTGAGGGTCAAAGGAAAGATGAAACCGGTGAGGATATACGAGCTTCTGGGATACGGGGTTCCCTCCCCACAAGAGAGAGAGCTAATCTCTAAGTTCTCGGAGGGCATCTATCTCTATCGTGGTCGGGAATGGGGCCCAGCCTGTTCGGCTTTCGAAATGATCTTGCAGAAGTCCCCTGACGACGGCCCCACCAAGGCTTTCGTGGAGAGATGCAAATTCTTCCAGCAGAACCCTCCCTCCCAGGACTGGGACGGGGTCTGGGTGATGCAAACCAAGTAACACCGAGATCGCAGAGCTTCCGCTCATCTTTTAAAGCGCTCTTGGGATCGAACATCTTTTGACTTTCGCGCCTTCATTTGTTAGAATTCAATCTTCAAACGGCATATCCTTCAAAAGGTGTTGAGGTGAAAACCTCAGATTCGTCACCCAATCAGGAGAAGGCAGTGAGATTTCACGATTACTCAAAACAGAAACGAGGTCTAAGATGAAAGACGAACGGATAAGGAAATATGCGCAAACCTTACTCGAATACTCCCTGGAGCTGAAGAGGGGAGACCTGTTTGCGATTGTCGCGGAGCCGATCTCCGCTCCTCTGGTCTATGAGGTTTACAGGGAGGCGTTGCGTCGCGGCGCGCATCCATACACAAACATCACTCTGCCGGAACTTCCAGAGCTCTTCCTGAAGAACGCCTCCGACAAGCAGCTACAATATATCTCTCCCTTGACCAGAGTGGAGGCCCAGAGGATGGATGCTATCCTGCACATTCGGGGTGGCGAGAACACCAAATCCTTGAGCAATGTCGATCCCAAAGCTCAAGCCAAGATGCAGAGGCCAAGAGTCGCTCTGAGGAAGATACTGCAGCGGCGGGAGGCACAGGGGAAGTTCAGCTGGTGCATCGCTCAGTATCCCACTCACGCCTCTGCGCAGGATGCCCACATGTCTCTGGCCGAATATGAGGATTTCGTCTCGAAGGCCTGCTTCTTGGACAAAAGGGATCCGGTTGCAGCCTGGAGGAAGCTTTCTAAGGATCAGGAGAGGATTGTCAGGTACCTCAATCGTTGCGATAAAATCAAGGTGGAAGCGAAGGACACCGACTTGACCCTGCGGGTTAAGGGGAGAAAGTGGATCAACAGCGACGGCCATAAAAACTTCCCCAGCGGGGAAGTCTTCACCTCCCCCCTGGAGAGAAGTGCGGAGGGGAGGGTGCGTTTCAGCTATCCGGCGGTGCATCAGGGCCGGGAGGTGGAAGATGTCCGTCTGGAGTTCAAAAAGGGGAAGGTCGTCAAATTCAGCGCCGCCAGAGGCGGAGGTTACCTAGAACAGATGATCAAGATGGATAAAGGTTCATCCTATCTTGGGGAGTTTGCCATCGGCACCAACTACGGCATCAAGAAGGCGACGCGCAATATCCTTTTCGATGAGAAGATCGGCGGCAGCTTCCACATGGCCATCGGGAATTCCTATCCTGAGACCGGCGGCAAGAACGTCAGCGCCCTGCACTGGGATATGATCTGCGACCTGAAAAAGGGCGGCAGGATAACAGCCGACGGCAAGCTTTTCTACGAGAACGGCAAGTTTCTGATATAGGCCTGATCGACAGAGGTCTCACAGGGGCTTCATTCTTTCTTGGTCACGGCCATACGGCTCGTATGAGATGCCCTCATCCGTGACCCTTTCGGTATCGGACGGGGCGTCCGATACCAACAGTTGTTGGGTGATCCTTGCTCCGTGCGCGGTGGACAAATCTCAGGCGGCTGCCACCTTCTCCGTGACCCTGCCAGCCTTGATCTTGTGGAAATGCAGTCCCAGCTCTTTCGGCTCCAACCCCTGGGCTAAGCCCAACAGCTGGAAGTAGTATATCACCGGGAGCTGAAAGCCCTTCTGATATTTGCGGTTCAGGACTATCTGTCCCAGATCGAATTCATCGAAACAGGTGGGACAGATCAAACCCATACAATCAGCCTTCTCCGCCTCAATAGATTCAATGAGGTCAATGACCATGCGGTCGGGAATATCGTCCGACATACAGGCTTTACCGCAACAGAGCAGTCTCAGCTTGTGTTCCACCGGCTCGGCGCCGGTGGCTCTCACCAGGTCAGCCAGGATTGCGGGGTGGTCGGGATCGTCGACCTGCATAATCGCGCTCGGTTTCAACAGATGGCAGCCGTAATGGATACCGACCCTCAACCCCTTCAAAGGTCTGGTCACAGTCTCGGCGACCTTATCGATTCCGATGTCATCCCTTATGGCAGTGACGATGTGCCTGACCCGGATAGTTCCCTTGAACTCCCTCCCAACCTTCTTGAGCCGTTGATTGACCTTCTCCCGAAGCTCTGTGTTTTCCTTCAAGATATGATTGGCTTCGGAGAGGGTGGAGGTGCACCCACTGCAGCAGGTAATGACGTCATGGCCGACCTCCTCTGCCACCGCAATATTCCTTCCGGCGATGGTCAGCCATTCGATCTTATCCTTAGCTTGATAGTAGATGGGGTCGGGACAGCAGGTGAAACCCTCGACATCGACCAGCTCAATCCCCAACTTATCGACGGTCTTTCTCACGGAGGCCTCGAATTGGGGATATTTTATGCTTATCATGCAACCCCAGAAGGGTGTATATTTCATGACTTAATCCTCCAGAATCTCTCTTAGCTCCTCCACCGGTATCTCCTTGAGGGAGGGCAACCCCAGTTCCTTCCGCCGACGGTCGACCAGAGGGGTGATGAAAGTGGTCGAGCCCACCTTCAAGACGCTGTCGGAGATCTTTGTGATCTCTTCGGGATTGGTTCCCCTCTCGACCGAGAGGTTCTTCAGGGCAATGATGATCTCCACCGGGCGGACGTCCTGAGGGCATCGCTCGTAGCAGTTGTAACAATTGGTGCACAGCCAGATTATGGAGTTCTCTCCGATCAGCTCCTCCTCAAATCCCAGCAGAGCCTGCAGAAGGATGAGCCGGGGGTTGTACTCGGGAGCATATCTGGCCGCGGGGCAATCGGCGACACAGGCTCCGCATTGGTAGCAGTAGTTGTGTCTGAAGCCTTCTAAGGTGGCGTCGAGTTTCTCCCTGAAGTCGAAACTTATCTCGGCCTGCCTGGGTTCAACCTGTTTTACGGTGCTGGTCACTCTTAGATTCTCTCTTTCAGAAGCGGCACCTCCGAGCAATTTTCCCGACATAATAATAATGAACCAGCTTCTCGTCAAGAAGTTTCGGAATTCCAGGTCTGGGATTTGACCGAGAGCAGGGATCAAAGCAGGTCAGAGGGGGTGAAAAAGAGGCGAAAAAAACGGGTTTTTTTACTTGACAAGCGGAGGAATTTTTCTATTTTGCTAGTTTATAAAAAACCCGACCTCAGGTTGGGTGCCGGGGGATTGTTTTTTGTTTGCCGGATTCCTTTTTTGTACTGCACTGAGACCAATCCCCCCTTTTTTGGAAACGGGTTGCCAGCCACGATCTGCTGAAGCTTTGCTTTTAGCGGATAGATGGTGGTGGGTTAAGTCAAGACCGGAGGTTTTAAAAGGCCCACGTAGCTCAGTTGGTAGAGCACGTCCTTGGTAAGGACGAGGTCACCAGTTCGATCCTGGTCGTGGGCTTCGGGGAATCATAACGGAGATTAGAACTCAGACGAGAAAGCAGGAGGAGTCTGGGCATGCCCAAGCAGAAGTTTGAGCGGACGAAGCCGCATATTAACGTTGGCACGATCGGTCATGTGGATCATGGCAAGACCACCTTAACGGCGGCGATGACGATGATATTGCATCGTAAGGGTCTCTCGGCGGTTCGGGATTTTGACAGTATAGACAATGCTCCGGAGGAGCGGGAGCGCGGGATAACGATCGCGACGGCGCATGTGGAGTATGAGACCGAGAAGCGTCATTATGCGCATGTGGATTGTCCTGGTCATGCGGATTACATCAAGAACATGATCACGGGAGCGGCGCAGATGGACGGAGCGGTATTGGTGGTGAGTGCGGCGGATGGTCCGATGCCTCAGACCCGGGAGCACATATTGTTGGCTCGTCAGGTGGGGGTTCCCTGCATCGTGGTATATTTGAACAAGGTTGACATGGTGGACGATCCG
>JAUWHO010000045.1 GCA_030605835.1 Candidatus Zixiibacteriota bacterium
GGCGGACAGCTCGTCTATGACGGCTGGGTTTTCAATTTCATCGGCTACCCCGGCAGAGCAGACATCTGGACCTACGCCTTCGTGCCCGGCATCGGGCGCTATGGTCCGATAGACCTGTATCCCAATTTCAGGATTCCCCCCGACAGCATCGGTATGAACGAGATCAGGCAGAACGTGCCTGGGCTAGCTCCGGAAGGAGACTACACCTTGGTCGCCTACATTGGCAGCTATCCCAGCACCATAATAGACTCCTCCTATTTCTACTTCAGGAAGGAGGGTTCGGTCTCTGGTGGGATCGGAGACTGGTCTGGGAGCGGTCTTCTGTCTAGAGAGAGTGATGCGGGAGGATTCGATCTTCCCAACGACTATGCTCTCTCTGGGAACTACCCCAATCCGTTCAACGCCAGCACAGTCATCAATTACCAACTTGCGGAGGCCAATCACATCAAGCTGGATGTTTACAACACCCTCGGGCAGAAGGTGACAACGTTGCTCGACGAAGGGCAGCAGGCAGGCTATAAGTCAGTCATCTGGGATGCCTCGGAGGTGTCCTCAGGTCTGTACTTCTATAAGCTCACTGCTGGCGATTTCACCGAGACCAGGAGGATGATGCTGGTGAAGTAACCTCCATCCACAGATTGTCAGAAGAGGCGTCCAGGTTGGTCTTGGGCGCTTTCTTCGTTTGTGAATTCCGGCCCAAGTCGAGCTCGAGCTAAGAGGATTCTTTCTAACCGTTTTCTAACCGCTAACTTCACTGAACTTAACTTTCGATTGAGCAATGAATTAGCCCTATTTTGTTGAACCGTATGAAGTTAGCAGGAATGTGAGGTTCCGAATCCCTGCCTCCCAGCTTCTTCATTTAACTTACTATCTTGCAACGGGTTATAACAGTTAGTGGTTTCTACTACATGGTGTAGCTGTTATAATAATCTGGTCTGGAGTTCTTGACTATTTGTTTGCAGAAGCGATGGTCTGATCTTACATTGTACGAGAAAAGGAGCGAGTAATTTCAGTCAGTCTTCTCAGATAGGGAAGAGAAATGCAAGCGATGATTCTCAAAGCGCCGGGGCAGCCACTTCAGGAAGCTGAACTGCCGGACCCGGCCCCGGAGCCGGGGCAGTTGTTGATTCAGGTGCACGCATGCGGTGTTTGCCGAACCGATTTGCACGTCGTCGATGGCGATCTCACCGAACCGGAGCTTCCAATTGTCCCTGGTCATCAGATTGTCGGAACAGTGGTTGAGGTTGGCCGGGGCAGTAGCCAATACCGTATGGGGGATCGGGTGGGGGTGCCCTGGCTTGGCTGGACTTGCGGTCGATGTGATTTCTGCAAAACCAGGCGGGAAAACCTCTGTGACCAGGCCCGCTACACCGGCTATCAAATCAACGGCGGGTTTGCGGAGTTGTGCACCGCTGATGAAAGATTCTGTTTTCCAATTCCGGAGGCCTATCCTGACCTTCAGGCAGCTCCCTTGCTTTGCGCCGGCCTGATCGGGTATCGGGCTCTGTGTATGACTGGTGATGCCCGCCGGCTGGGCTTTTATGGATTTGGCGCCGCTGCTCACATTATAATCCAGGTGGCCAGATATCAAGACCGTGAGGTCTATGCCTTCACCCGGCGAGGTGACACTAAAGGGCAAGATTTCGCTCGAAGGTTGGGAGCCACCTGGGCCGGGGCCTCCGATGAGATGCCCCCGGAGGTTCTCGACGCCGCCATCATTTTCGCTCCCGTGGGCGAGTTGGTGCCGGCGGCGCTGAAGGCAGTTGCCAAGGGAGGTTCAGTTGTCTGTGCCGGGATTCACATGAGTGACATTCCCTCTTTCCCATATTCAATTCTCTGGGGCGAACGAATAGTGCGATCGGTCGCCAATCTGACCCGCAAGGACGGAGAGGAGTTCATGGCCCTGGCACCAAAAGTGCCGGTTAAAACGGAGGTGCATCCATACCCGCTTTTAAGGGCAAATGAAGCCTTGGATGATTTGCGTCACGGTCGCTTTGAGGGAGCTGCGGTTATTGTCGTTGGGTCGCAAGAGAGATAGTGGAAATTCGTTGCCTCAGTTTTCGGTTCGAGGCGGCTTTAGGAATACCCCGGAATAGGTAGGCCCGACAAACCTCAGCTTGCCCTCTGTGAATCCAACCTCCTCCAACCCCCCATTGGTCATAAGCTGGCGGATTTCATCGGCGGGCATTCCATGTTTCTCTTTTGTCGGCTCGCGGATGAACAGCTTGCCGGTGTCCTTCAATGTGCGCGATAGCGCGCTGACTATATCCTGGCGGAACTCCCTGTCGATATCGTGCAACATGATGTGAATTGCGATGACGTCAAACTGCGGGCCTGCATCGGCCAGATTTGAGATTTCGTCACACACGAATCTCACATTCGGGAATCTTCGGAGCTGTTTTCTGGCAACGTCCAACCAAGCCTCGGAAGTATCCAGACAGGTCACGTGCCCCCTTCCTTGAAGCAACCGCTTGGCAATATGGCGTGTGAGTCCTCCTCCGCCACCCCCAAAATCTAGGACCTCTTCATCTCCCTTTAGGCCGAAGGTATCAACATACTTTTTGTAGGCACCCCTCATGAGGACGTAGCTGGCCAGTGTATGAACGAATATGTCGAAGCGACTCGGTTTTTTGAAGTCCATCGTCGTTATCCAAAGACTATATTCTCAGATTTTTTTCTGATTGACTAAACGAGCGAAATACTCGAAAGACCTGTCGAAGGTGCGTTCGGCATCATCGGGGAAAACGCAGGCCGGAAGCTCCCGGAGTTTCAGATGGTAGCTTACGCAGTCGCAGCAGGTCCCCTTGTGAGAACAGGGGTCATAGCTGCAGTTACAGGACTTTAGAATCTGGTCTTGTTTGCATTCCATGATGTACTCCTATTCTTTCCCGGGTTCTTCAACTTGACCCGGAGAACTCACCCGTTCACTTGCGCGCCGGAATTAGGCAATCTACCTCAAACAACGCAAAGGTCAAGTGCCTTTGTGGCCGAGCGCGACCTAGCCTACCAGATGGCGAGCCCAGAAGCCCAACTACAGCGATATTAAGAGACAGTGGTCCTCACGGTGCGGACTTGCGAACCGGACATATCAAATTCGCTGGGGCAACAGCTATTGACATCTGTAAGATGACGTTCTATATTGCTAAATTATGGGTTTAGATGCATAGAAGAGGGTGAACGACATTAGGTTTTCAAATTCACGAAATAGGGACCATCTAGACCACAAAGGGGAAAAGCAAGACCAACACATGGGCAAGGAGTGTATTTGTTATGAGCGAGGAAAAGAAAGTATCTAAAGTCAAGTTTCTCCAGCCTTGGTACACAACATTAATACAGGCTGCAGCAGCCGTGGGCACAGTAATACTATTCATTATCATGTTTCAGCAACTACAAGATATTAGGCATGAGCAAGCCGTATCCTTGCGACCTTACATACATCTAGAGATAGAGCCGGCGTTTGGCGTAGTGCAGCTAACTGATTGGAGAAGCGTGGGCGGACAAACAGAGATATGGGTCCTGGGATATTGGCTTACCAATGTGGGCAAGTACCCAGCCAAGAATGTGTTTTATAAAGCGGATTGGAGTAACTCGTCAGAGATAGAGTCTCCCACGAAGTTTGACAACAATAAGCCTATCACAGTGAGTCCAGGGATGACGATGATTGCGACACAGAAAGAGTTAGCTAGGTCGGAAGTCCTTGGGGTACAGGACAGAGGCGATAGAATTTATAGACATGTCTACGTGAAGTACCAGGATGGTGACGGAAACGAATATTACTGGAAGGCCACTTGGATTCTGTCTGAATACGACGTGGGTTCTCCTATTAGATGGCACTTGCTGACAAGTGAAGGTACCTGAGGGCAGCTGCATTCTAATGTTCAATTCCTGTCCCCATCCCTATCACCGCAAATGAGTTAGCCTGTCCTACCTCGCGCCTTTCCTACTGTTGAGGTGGGTTGCCCAGCGTATCGCCCCGTCAAGCAATCAGTGTAACACAGCAGCCCCACAGCAGTGAGGAATAGACATATCTCTCCACAACACAACCTCTAGCTTCGTGTCTGTGCCTTCTCAATCTTCGCCCAGGTGTCTCTCAGTGTCACGGTGCGGTTGAATACCAGCTTGTCGTCCTTCGAATTGGGGTCAACGCAGAAATAGCCTTGTCTTAAGAACTGGTAGCGGGTTCCCGGTTTTGCACCCGCAAGACCCGGTTCGACCTTGCACGACGTCAGCGTTTCCAGCGAGTTTGGATTCAGATAGTCCTTGAAGTCCTTGCCCTCCTCCACGTCGCCGGGGTCTTCCTTTACGAAGAGATGATCGTATAAACGGACCTCGGCCTCCATGGCGTGAGCCGCAGAAACCCAGTGCAGCGTCCCCTTGACCTTCCGCGCGGCTTTAGGTCCACCGCTTTTAGTCTCCGGGTCGTAACTGCAGTGGAGCTCCACCACTTCGCCGGTCTTCTCGTCCTTAACGACGCGCTCGCACTTGATGATATAGGCGTGCTTCAGTCGCACCTCCCGGCCAGGTGCTAAACGGAAAAACTTCCTTGGTGGATCCTCACGAAAATCCTCGCGCTCGACATACAGCAGCCGCGAAAAAGGAACTTTTCGGGTGCCCATGGAGGGATCCTCGGGATTGTTGACGGCCTCCAATTCCTCCACATGGTCTTCCGGATAGTTGTCTATGATAACCTTAAGCGGACGCAACACCGCCATGACCCGCGGAGCTTTTTTGTTCAACTCTTCACGGAGGCAGTGTTCCAAGACCGCGATATCGACCGTGCTGTCCCGCTTGGCGACTCCGATGCGCTCGGAGAATGTTCGGATAGATTCTGGAGTGTAGCCGCGTCTCCTCAAGCCCGAAATTGTCGGCATTCTAGGATCGTCCCATCCGTTGACATGACCCTCTTCCACCAACTGCAAAAGCTTTCGCTTGCTCATTATAGTGTAGCTGAGATTGAGGCGGGCAAACTCGATCTGCTGGGGATGGTAAACATTCAACTGGTCGAGGAACCAATCGTACAGCGGGCGATTGTTTTCAAATTCGAGAGTGCAAAGGGAATGGGTGATCTTCTCGATAGAGTCCGAAAGGCAATGGGTGAAATCGTACATCGGGTAGATGCACCACTTATCGCCGGTTCGGTGATGGGAGGCATGCTTGATGCGGTAAATGGTCGGATCCCGCATGTTCAGATTTCCGGAGGTCATGTCGATTTTCGCCCGAAGAACCCGGGCGCCGTCCGGAAATTCACCGGCGCGCATGCGCTCGAATAAATCCAGGTTCTCCTCGACCGAACGGTTGCGATAGGGACTCTCCCTACCGGGTTCGGTCAAAGTGCCGCGGTATTGTCTGATCTCCTCGGCGCTCAGATCGTCAACGTAGGCCTTGCCCTCTTTCACTAGTAGAACCGCGTAATTGTACAACTGCTCGAAGTAGTCGGAAGCATAGTACAGACGGTCCTGCCAATCGAAGCCAAGCCAGCGGACATCCTCCATGATCGATTCCACATACTCGACTTCTTCCTTCGTGGGATTGGTGTCGTCGAAACGCAGATTGCACAATCCGTCATATTGTGCAGCGATACCGAAACTGAGGCAGATCGCTTTAGCGTGTCCGATGTGCAGATAGCCGTTCGGCTCCGGCGGAAACCGGGTATGAACTCGACCGCTGTATTTGTCGGTCCTCAAGTCTTCATCGATGATCTCCCGGATGAAATCGGAGGGAGTAGTAGAAGCGGTCGTGGTTGTCTTCGCACTTCCCTTCACTTTTTTCTTTTCGTTGTTGCCCGGTTCACTCTTGGGCGATATCACGGCCTTCCTTCCTCAACTTCGGATTTGCTGTCAACCAATTCACCCGCATTATCCACGGGCGACTCACCACAATATATTTCCCTTGTCGAAGCCATAAATTTAACAATTTTCGTTCGCACCTCAAGACAAATCTACGATGAGAAGTGAGGTCGTTTCACGCTGTTGAATCGAGTGCCCGGATTAACCCTCTTGCCAAACTGAGAGCTATTGCTTAAATTTGTGCCTTGAGGTTTTAGGACGCATGTCAGGTCAGATTGAGTAGGAGGTAGTATGTTCGATAGACTCCGGGAAGTTTTAGGCAAACTTGACGTTGATTATGCGGACATCCGCTATGAGATCAAAAAGGCCACTGTAATCTCCTTCGACGGGAAGGAACTGACCCAGATCGGTTCCAATTCCACAGACGGATATGTATTGAGAGCTTTGAAAGACGGTGGCTTCTCTTCGGTCGTCTTCACGAAAGAAAGCGACGCCGAGAAGGCCGCTTTTGCGGCCGCCGAAAACGCACGGTTGATAGCCCAAAACATTGAAAAACCGGTAAGCTTGACTAAGGCAGAGGTGGTCAAGGATACCTCCCTCCCTCCCCTGAAAGAGGATCCCAGAGAAGTGTCCGTGGCCGAGAAGCTCGAACTGATCCGCAAGTATAACGATATTCCCCTCGGATACGAGAAGATCGCCACCACGTCTATCAGTTACCAGGAGGTCATCAGAGAAAAATACTTCACCAGCACCGAGGGAACCGAAATACGGGAAGATCTTGTGACCACGAGGTTGTCGGGAGAAATCATTAGCAAAGACGGAGATCTGACCCAGAATGTCAGGGTCAAGGCCGGGGGAAGCGAGGGCTTCTCGACCATCCGAAACCAGGAGAAGAATTTCGAGGAGCGGACAAAGATAGCGCTTGATCTTCTGAAAGCGAAACCGGTCGAGGGTGGGACTTACACTTGCGTTCTGAATCCTGAAATGGCAGGTATCTTCGCTCATGAAGCCTTCGGGCATTTTTCCGAGGGGGACATAATTGAGGCTCTTCCGGCGATGCGCGAAAAGATGAAGATGGGAGAGAAGCTCGGGAGCGACGTCTTGAATATCGTGGATGACGCCACCCTTTCGGATCAACTGGGATTCTACAAATACGATGATGAAGGCGTCAGAGTCCACCCGACCCAGCTTATGAGAAACGGGGTTTTGACCGGGCGGCTGCACTCCCGAAGGACCGCCGCCGAATTCGGAGAACCGCTCTCCGGTCACTGCGTTGCCGAGGATTACCGTTACGCCCCCATAATCAGGATGGGGACCATTTTCATTAAGCCGGGGACCCGCAGCTTCGACGAACTCCTGAGCATGCTCGGAGAGGGGCTGTATATTCTGGATGCCAAGGGGGGACAAACGGCGGGGGAGAATTTCACCTTCGGGGCGCAATACGGTTACCTGGTAAAGGATGGAAAGCTCGGCGAGATGGTGCGTGACATCAATATTTCAGGCAACCTATACAAGACGTTGGTGGATATTGTCGCGGTGGGAGATGACTTCGTTCTGGGCAAAGTCGGCGGATGCGGAAAGGGCCAGATAAACATCCGTTCCTGTCATGGCGGACCCCACATACTTGTTAACAACCTTGTGGTAGGAGGCGTGTAGTGGAAAAACTGCTTGAGGCCGCAAAAAAGGTTTGTGATAAGGTAGAGGTTTACTCAGTTCAATACACCGGCAGTTCCGTTTCCTTTCAAGATGCGAAACTTCACGATATTGATAGCGCATATCAGTCAGGAGTGAGCCTCAGAATAATCAAAGAGGGTAAGCTTGGATTTGCTTACACCAAGAATCTGCTGAATCGCGAAGAGCTCCTGCAGAATGCGCTCGATTCTCTGGCGGGAGGAGTTGAAGCAGATTACGATTTCCCTCTCACCAAAGAGCTTCCCCAACTTGACACCTACAACCCTTCTTTAGAGAAGCTGTCCAGCAAGCAGATGGTGGAAGAGTGCGCCAGAGTCTGCGATCTTTTGAAGTCTGAAACCGACGGCGAGATTCTGGCAAGCGCCTCTTCTCACATCGGAGACATTCGCATAATAAACAGCGAGGGGACCGATATCTCCGGGAAAGCTACCTCTTACAGTTTGGCTGGAATCGTGATATATCCGCAATCCGCCTCCGGCATTCAGCGAAGCTTCCACAGCAAAGGATTTGAGAGAACCCCCGACGATTCTCTGAATGAGATCATAGAGCTTTACAACATCTCCTCCAGGGTTGTGGAACCCAAAGGAGGGAGGATGAAAGTGATGTTTATGCCCAACAGCATGGTTACCCTCAGATGGAGGATCCTGAGCGGAACCAGTTCCAAGAGCGTGTATGAGAAGACCTCGCCGATTGCGGATAAGCGGGGAGAGAAGATATTCGACGAAAAGATAACCGTCTGCGATGATCCCTTGAACGACAAATATCCGGGGGCGCGGCCTTTCGATGATGAGGGGGTGGCCTCTAAGCCCTTGACGATCGTCGAGAACGGAGTGCTGAAGAGCTTTTTCTATGATCTGAACTATGCGAGTAAATTGAACGCTGAACCTACCGGACATGGTTACAGAGTTGCGCAGTGGGGAGGAGATCCGATTACGACCAAGCCGGTGCCGGCAGTTACTCACATGAGCATAAGACCCGGAGGGAGGTCTTTCGCGGAGCTGGTGAAATCGATGGACCGAGGCCTCATAGTTGAAGAAGCCCTCGGAGCTCACAGCGGCAATATACCTCACGGCGATTATTCGATCGGAGTCAGTCCCGGACTGTATGTAGAAAACGGCGAGATAGTGGGCCGGGTGAAAGATGCCATGGTGGCGGGCAATATCTACGAGACCTTGAAGCATGTGGTTGATGTCGGCGATAGCCTCTATCCCTCAGACGGAGGCGCGTGGGTGCCGGCAATACTGTTCGATGACGTAAGCGTCTCAACGAAGAGCTGAAGAGAAGTCCTCGTCATTGAATCCCCTTTAGGAAGTATGTCACCACCCTCTGTATGCGGGAGAGAACGTCCCCCTTACAAAGTGGAGTCCGAGAGCGACTGTCCAATAGCTATCCGGCAGCCGCGCACGAAATCAACGTTCTCTGGCTTCAGGTCGGCTGTCGACCGACACATACTGGGTGGGACAAACCGGCTTTTCGCTTGACATCGGTGAGGAGATGCATTTATTCGCATACTTGTTATGGGTTGGAGAGAGATTCACAGAGATCGGCGCCATGGCAGCGCAGCAGCAGCTGAGCGGAAACATAATTGGAGTATTCTTCAGCGACCCCGAGAAGGTTCCCGCAGAACAGCTGCGATGTGAACTCGGGATCCAGGTTCCTCCCGAATTCGAAGCTCCTGAGGGCTTCAAGGTGAGGGAGATTCAGGTCCAGACCGTTGCCTACACAGTGCTGAAGGGACCATACGAGGAGATTGCCGAGGACTACCGGAAGATGTTCTTGTGGATGAAGAAAAACGGCTATCGCGTCGCGGGTCCGGCACTGGAGATATACCTCAAGGGTGGACCGGAGGTGCCCCCGGAGGAATGTCTTACCGAGATACGCATACCGGTCATGAAGAAGGGATGAGGTCAAAGGAGATTTCCGGCGCTATCGTCTAGGGGTTTAGGACGGGTGGTTCTCAGCCATCAAACCGGGGTTCGATTCCCCGTAGCGCCACCACAAATTAGGCCTGCCGGGCAGGAGGAGGCAGGCTTTTTTTTATTTTCTCCAAGGGAATAGGAAATAGTAGATAGGGAACAGGGAACAGGGAACAGGGGACAGGAGATAGGGAATAGGGAATAGGTAGTAGAGTTGGAGGAGGGTTGTAGAGGAAACCTTCAGGTTTCCACAATTGAGCTCCTAAAAGAATAGGTCGGGCATTCTTGCCCGACTGCCTGTCAAAGGGTGGGGGTTCAACCCCCACCCTAGCTACTTGTTCCCATCCTAGGTGTTTGTAGTTTCCAAAGGGAAATCTCACTGTTGGTCACGGCCATACGGCTCGTACGAGATGCCCTCATCCGTGACCTTTCTGGTATCGGACGGGGCGTCCGATGCCAACGTGTCGGGCAATCAGCTTAATTTGCTTAATCTTGCCTGCCTCTGGCATGGCTGTGAATATACGGTGCCGTCAGGTCTTTTCCGCCGAAGGCGGATCCTTCGGACGACCTGACGGAAGTGTCAGGAGGTCGCCTCAGGCGACCTGACACCACTGGGAGTTGCACGAAATCTATATGGAAAAGTCAACTCCACCTGACACACATCACAAGTTACGCCAGGACCAGAGCGAAGCGAGTCCTGGCGGATAGCAACGGTCAGGACACGCCCGCCATAAGCGGGGCTTTGGTCCTGACCGAACCTTACGGTGCCGTCAGGTCTTTTCCGCCGAAGGCGGATCCTTCGGACGACCTGACGGAAGTGTCAGGAGGAAACTCCTGACACCACGTAATGGGAAACTCCTGACACCACGGGGATATATTTTCTCGATGAAGTGATTGTCAACCCAGGGATGGTAGCTCCCACCGATAGTCCTTCACGGAAACAGGAGAGATAGAACAGTCAGCAGGGTCTTATCCGTGAACTGGGAACCGTGAACTGTGAACCAATCAGGAGAGCATCCGCTGGCGCACCAGCGAGACCGGGATGGTGCCGTAACTCAGAAGCTTGTCGTGGAACTCCTTCAGTTGAAATTTATCGCCCATCATCTTCTTGTAGTCGTCGCGCAGGCGCGTGATTTCCAGCTTGCCGACGATGTAGCTCATCGGTTGAGTCGGGGTCTGAGTGTATCTTTTCACCTCGGTGACGGCATTTATCATCTCCAGTTTCGCCACATCTACCAACATCTGCACCGCTTCGTCGAAGCTCATGCGATTGGTGTGCAGCATTACGTCAATAACCACCCGACAGGCTCTCCAGAGTTGGTCTTTGAGCTGAATGAGCCTCACCTCCGAACTATTGTAGAAGCCTTTCTCATACATCAGCTCCTCGCAGTAGAGGGCCCAACCCTCTGCGAAAACAGAGGTGCCGAACTTTCTCCGCACCTTGGATTTGACCCTATTGGAGTGCAGAAGCTGGAGGTGATGTCCGGGATAGGCCTCGTGGAGAGCGGTCAGAACCACGCCGTATCTGTTGTGACCTTGCAGTTGCTCTTCCTGTCTTTCCGGAGGTGCGTTTTTGTCAACCGGGGTCACCCAGAAGAAGCCCTCCTGTCTCTCCTCAAAGGGTGCCGGGGAGACATAAGCGGCATAGGGTATTGTCGGTCGCTCAAAGGTGGGGGTCTCCACAATCGAGAGCACCTCCCCTTCGGGAACGGAGGCCAGATCGTTCTCCAGAACGAAATTTTTGGCACGCTCCATTTCCCCTTTGTAGAACGCAAGAAGCTCTTCTGCGGTGGGGTGTTCCTTTTTTAGCTCGGCGACGATTTCGGGCCAGCTTTTTTGGGGGTCGATCTGTTGTGCTATCCGTTTCATCTCCTCCTGGGTCTCTTCCCTGACCTGTTGTCCGATCTCTAAGAGCTCTTCGGTGTCGAACGGGAGCAGGTGATGCTCTCTGAGGAGGAAATTGAATCTCTCCTTTCCCAGGGCGAAATCCCCCCTCGATTTCGGCAGAAGTTCCTGCTCCAAAAAAGAGACATAATCTGTAAAAGCTTCACTGGCCTTACCATTTGCGGCCAGGATTTCCTCCTTCAAAGAGGGAACCCTTTCTGCCATCAGGGGGAGGAAACTGGAGAAGAACTGGAGCCCTCCCTGTGTCACTTCCAGGGCGATCTTGGTCCAGATTTCCGGGATATTCTTTCCTCTTAAGAGATTCTGCTTGCCGTCTTTGAGAACTCTGCCGACCTCTTTTAACCTTCCCAGAACGGAGGTCATTCTCTCCTCTAGAGGGGCAAACTGCCTGAGCATTAAGATATATATTCCATACAGAGCCACCTCCGGATAGAGGAAAGGTCGCCGCTCTAAGTCTTTGAACTCTTCTTCTCTTCTTATCTCCACCGCGAAGGATTTCGCCAGGATAGTCCTGTCCATACGATTGTCCGGAGAGAGGGATTCCTCCTCAAACTGGCTTAATCTCTTGACGTAATCCTTCGCCCTGGCGAGAAGCTCACCCCGCCACTCCCTATCGAAGCGGTCGAACTCATCATCGTATTTGTGGTAACCTTCGAAGGTGGCCTCTAAGGGGCTAACCTCCCACCTCCACTCCAGGATCTCTTCAGAGAGTTTTTCAAATTCTCTGTCCACTTTGACTCCCGTGTCTATATGAGCACAACTCTATTTCGACGATGGAACGATGTTCGATCAAGCTTTCAAAGAAGCGGTCAGGGCGAGTTTCTGGACAGCCTTACCTGCCGGGCCTGATACATAAACGCCTCCAGACGCATTAGGTCCTTGGCCTCCTCCTGCCCTTCGTAAGCGATGTTGAGCCAGGGAACCTCGGGAAATCTCTCCTGCACCTTCTTCGACAGGCCGGCGACGATATTTCCGGGCATGCAGGTAAAGGGCATCGCGTTTATCACTCCACAGGCTCCGGAGTTGAGCATCTCAATCCCCTTCCCGATGGTGAGGATGGCCTCGCCTCCCACGGAGTCGGGCAGATAGGGATGAGCCAATCTTAAGAGTGTTCCGGTGGATTCATCACTGTAGTTCCCCAGGAAGCGATCGAAGGGTCTCGAGAGACTCTTTTTTATCCTCGTCTGTAAAAGCTCCTGCAGCTGACTGGAGAGGAAGTCCCGAAACTTGCGGAGCTTCCAGCTGTTCCGCCCGTACATGTGCGAAGTGTAAAATATCCACTCGCAGACATAGGATAAGTAAACCTCCCCGCCCAGGGATTCGATCTTGTCGACCAGATGATTGTTAGCGAAGCGATTGTTGCGGATGTATATCTCTCCGATGACAGCGATGAGGGGCTTTCTCTCCCCGTCGTCGGTGGCAATCTGACTGAAGTCACCGGCGGCCTCTCTCAACACCTTCTTCCAATCAGCTCCAACGCGGGAGGCCAGATACAGCTTCTCCAGATAATGATGATAGACCTTCTCGCTCTCCCCGGGGTTTTTCTCATAGGGACGCAGCCGCAGGAGGGTCTGACGCATGATGTCCACCGCCATCAAAGCCTCGAAGCCCCGACGACGGGTGCTTCTCCCCACGGAGGTCATATAGTCATATCCATCCTTGGAACTGGGGGAGAGAATCATCACCTCTGGAAGGCCGAGCTCTTCCACGACCAGTCGGTGAAGCTGGTGATACTGCCCGAAACGACAGGGTCCCGCCGCCGCCGGCATGAAGAAGGCGACCTCCTCCGGCTTGGGCTTCTCCTTCAGGAGGAACCTCACCAGATCCCCGGTGGTGAGAACCGCGGGGTAGCACTCTCGACCGGATGTGAATTTCCTCCCCAATTGCAGCGATTCCTGATCGGTCTCCGGAAGGACCTCCGCCTTCACTCCGGAGGATTCCAAAACCCCTGTGAAGAGCAGGGCGTGGTCGCACATATAGGGCACCATGATGGTTCTTTTTGACAAACTCCGGTTGACGTTGGGAGCTGTAGTTTTCCTCCGGGCTGGATCAACACCCTCGGGCTTGTAGTTTTTGAGGCTATCGAGAAAGGCCTCGCAGCGGGTGAGGATTCCGGCGTCGGCGGTGTGCTCGTCAATCTCCAACTGCAACAGAGGCTTGCCCTCCATGGCCTTCTTCAAGTGGTGGGAGATGAAGGAATCGGGCCCACAACCGAAGTTGGTGACGTGAATCGCAAAAAGCCTTTTGTCTCGCCTGATGAAGCGCGCCGCCGCCAGAAGCTTCTGCCCGTAGTTCCAGTACATGTTTATCCCTTCGGGCTCCTCTTCTTCTTCCCCTAAGGGCAGAAGGTCCATCGGGATCACCGACATCCCTAACTTTGACAGTTTCTTGGGGAGATCCAGGCTCAAACGCTCGTCGCATACGTTGTAGGGCCGACCCAAGATCACCAAGGCCCGCTCGGAATCTCTCAAGGATCCTAAGAAGTCTTGCCCCGCCTCCCTGTTTTTCCTCTCGAATCGGGCTTGAACTCTCCAGGCCGACTTCAGAGCCGATCTGATTTCCTCAGCCGATGATTTTAATTCTTTTCGCAAATCGAGAAGCTCCCGGAGGAGGAAATCGAAACCATATCCGAGGTGTAACATCGGGGAGAGGAGCTTAGCTCCCACCGCCTCGGAGAGAGTTGTCTTCAGCAGATGAGGGAAAGCCTGCACGAAAGGACAGGCATACCCGCCGCGGTCGCCCTTCTCGAAGCTTTTGACGTTTATCACCGCGGGAACAAAGAGAAGATCTATGTCTCTATTCAAAAGAGTCCTCGCCTGTCCCAGGGCAAGCTTCATGGGGAAGCAGACCTCGGAGGTGGCAGATTCCACACCCGATCTGATGATCTTGTCAGTGGTGGGGTCGGAGAGCACCATCTCCAAACCCAGGGCCTTAAAGAATTCGCTGAAGAAGGGGAGAAGTTCCCAGAAGAAGAGCAATCTGGGGATTCCAATCCTGCCCTTGAGGGCCCGGGAGGCAACATTGCCAGCTTCGATGTTCCTGAGGTTCTCGGTGAGGTTCAGATTGCGGGCCGGAAAGAGGTTCTTCACCTTTCTTTTGGGCTTCTCGGAATCTCCGACCTCGTAGCGCTCGCAGCGCCCACCGTAGAAGAGAGGTTTCTCTCCTTCGATCTCAACCTTACGGATCAAGCAAAGGTTGGAGCAATGATTGCACTCGAAAGTCGAGAGTTCGTAGTTTCTCTCTGACAGATCAAAACCTTTGAATTTGGTCGGCTTATCTTTTATCTCCTCCATGACCAGGATGGCGGCTCCGATGGCGCCGGTGAGGTCGTGGTGGGGAGGCACCGTGATTTTTTTGTCCAGCACTCTTTCGAAGGCCGCCACCACCCCCCTGTTCCAGGCCACACCTCCCTGGAAGAAGATCTTGTCGCCGATTTTTCTCGCCCCCACGACTTTGTTCAGGTAATTCAGGACGATAGCGTATGCTAACCCCGCCACCAGATCCTGTTTCTTGGCGCCGCTGTGCTGGTGGGAGACGAGGTCAGATTCCATGAAGACGGTGCACCTCTCACCGCACCCCACCGGGCTTTTGGCGCCGAGGCAGAGTTTTCCGAACTCCTCTTCGATCTTGATGCCTAGTTTTTCTGCCTGCTCTTGAAGGAAGGAGCCGGTTCCGGCGGCGCATGCCTTGTTCATCTCGAAATCGATTACGGCGCCGCTTTTCAGGGAGATATATTTTGAGTCCTGGCCCCCGATCTCGAAGATGGTATCGACGGTGGGGTCGATCGATAAGGCCGCTTTGGCCTGGGAGGTGATTTCGTTTCTGATGACATCCGCTCCCACGAAGTCGCCGGCCAGATAGCGCCCGGAGCCGGTGGAGCCCACTCCCCTGATGGTGACCAGATTCCCCACATGTTCACTGACCTGCCGCAGACCCTTCTTGACCGCCTCCAGAGGCCGTCCGGCGGTCATCAGGTATGAGCGTGCCAGAACGTTCTTCTGGCGGTCGATTATGACCAGGTTGGTTGACAGCGAGCCGACGTCGACTCCTAAAAACGCCTCCACCCTTTTTCCATTGAGGGGCGAGACCTTGGAGGTCAAGTGGTAGAATTTACTCTGCGGGAAGGAGAAGACCAGCCTGGGGTGGGGACGGTGTCCGTCCCCGTCGAGCTTTAGAATCTCCTTCAACTGCTCGTGGTCGTAAAGGGAGAAGTGGCCACGGCCCTCCTTTATCCCCAAGAGGACGGCGCCTATCGCCCCCAGGAAGCGGTGCAATCTGGGAACGAAAAACTCCCCCTCCCCGAAGTTGAAGACCTCCTTGAAGGCTCTCACCAGACCGAGATTGGCGGCCGGTCCGCCCTGAAAAGATACCGGCGGTAGTAACTTCCTGCCGGCGGCGAGGTTGGATTTAAAATTCCGAGCCACCGCAAAGCACAGACCGGCAATGATGTCACAAACCGGGGTGGCTATCTGCTGTAAGTGGATCATGTCCGATTTGGCGAAAACCGAGCAGCGCCCCGCGATGTGAGGTGGCTTTTTCGATTGGAGCGCCAGCTCCCCGAATTCCCCTTCGACCTTTATCCCCAGCCGGGAGGCTTGCTGGTCTATGAACGAGCCGGTGCCGGCGGCACAGAGCGAATTGGTGGCGAAATCTTTTATCCTGGGACCGGAACCATCGCCGTTTTCTCCCAGGAGGATGAGCTTGGAATCCTCCCCGCCCAGTTCTATGATGCTTCTGGTCTCCGGGTGGAGATGAAAGGTCCCCTCTGCCTGGGCGATGACCTCGTTGAAATAGCTGGCCTCTATCGCCTCTGAGAAACTCTTGGCGCCAGAGCCGGTGAAAGAGACCGATGCAATTGCCTCGGAGCAAGGTCGATCCAGAAGCTCCAGAAGAAATCGGTAGGTCACCTTCGTCGGCTGACCCTCCAGACGGAGGTAGTGAGATTCCAGGACCCGCTTCTGGTCATCAAGCAAGACCGCCTTCAGGGCGACGGAGCCCAAATCCAAACCTACGTGAACATTACCTTTTGCAGACATCTTTTTTTTGATCCTCCTCCGACCGCTTCCGCTGCCGGGAGGCGTCGGGGTGTCAGTTCCCCCTACAGTTTGGAAAATCTCCTCTTGGTTGCGAGTAACATCCCGACCGAAATCAGAATCACTCCCAGCCAGACGAAGTTGATCAACGGCTTTCTGGAGACCTCCAGAAACAGGATCTCTTCGCCGGAGCCGAGGGTGATCTGGATCTGACCCGCATCCGCCCTGATTTGGTCGAGGTGGATTAAGCCAGCTTTGTCGGGGAGCTCCGCCGGTTTCGAAATCCGTCTCCCCTGAGCATCGTGCAGCAGGGCGGGAGTGACCCGGGCTTGCATCTGTTCCCCGGAGACCTCCAGAGTTGCCCCCACGCCTCTCCCTTCGGCGGCGTTGTGGAAGGAGAGGTCGAAGTCGAGAAATTTTATCAGGTAACCCCCTATCTCTTTTTCTTCCCCCTTGCCTAAGACCAGACTCTCTCCCTCTTCCCCCTGGTTAGTACTGATCTGCTCTGGTGATATATAAAAATCCGAGAAGAGGTATTTCTTTATGAAGGGAGTCCGCACCAGACCTTGATCTCCCATGATGAAAAGTGGTTTGGCGATGAAGCTGTCTACTCCATTTCTCACCTCTATCCAGACTTCTGCTCTCTTCGGGGAGAGCTCCCTCACCTTCTGGAATGTCAGCTCGTGACCCAAAGCCGATTCCGTCCTCCCCTCCGCGATCGCAACCCTCTCGGAGCTGTCGTATCCCGAGGAGGCCAAAACCCCGATGAGCATTATCGCCAGCCCGAAGTGAGCAAGATAACCGCCCAACTCCACCCAGCTCTCACGCAATCTGGAGACTAAGACCTCGACGTTGACGAAAGCCGCCAGCAGGGAAGTGAAGAGCAGGAGAACGAGCTTTATCTCCTTGACCTTGAGGATGAAAGCCACCACCGTAACTAACAGGGCGGCGATGAGCGGTGGAAGAATCGACCTGGCAATCTCAGAGAAGGTAGTCCCCGACCAGGCCAGAAGGGGGCAGAAGGCCAAAAGCAGTCCCAGGACAATCGCTATCGGCAGGTGGGTGTTGAGGTAATAGTCTATCTGGACCGCGGAGGCCTGGCCGAAAATCCGAGTCAGAATGGGGGCAGAGGTTCCCACCAGAATCAACACCGCCGAGAGACAGAGGAAGAGCAGAGTTAAAAAAACCGTGAACTGTTGGGACAAGAGCCTCTTGGAAAAGACCGGGGCGGTGATGCCTTTCGATCTGTAAATCAGAAGACCGAGCGAGAAGAGGGCAAAGATGCCCATGAAGAGAATCAGGTAGTTATTGATTCCCAGATCCCCGAAGGAGTGCACCGAGAAATCGGCCAGAACTCCGCTTCTGGTGAGGAAGGTTCCATACAGCACCAAAAGGAAACAGAGGATCGCCAGAAAGAGGTTCGTCTTCCTCAGGCTCCCCTTGGAGCTTTCGATCAACATCCCGTGGAGGAGGGCGAGGCTGAACAGCCAGGGGATCAGGGAGGCGTTTTCCACCGGGTCCCAACCCCAGTAACCGCCCCACCCCAGGGTCTCGTAAGCCCAGTAGCCGCCGATGAAGATTCCGACCCCGAGACTTAAAGCCGAGAAGATCACCCAGGGGAAGGTGGTTTTTGCCCACCCTTTATAGTCGTCGGTGACCAGGGAGCTCAAGGCGAAGCTGAAGGGTATGGCTAAGGCGGCATACCCGATGAACACTATCGGGGGATGAATCACCATCCAGAAATTCTGCAGCAAGGGATTGAGGCCCCTCCCCTCAGTTGGGGTGAAGGTCAGTTTCGCGAAGGGGCTATTGACGAAAATCATGACGAACAAGAACAGTTGGCAGATGAGGTAGAAGAACATCACCCAGCCCTCGCGGCTTTTGGCCCTCTTCATCACCCAGAGTCCCAGAAGGGAGGCGAACCAGAGCCACAACAGAAAGGTCCCCTCCTGACCGGCCCAGAGAGCCGAGACCTTCAGAAGCAAGGATAGATCTGTGGAGCTGTATCCGGCCACATACCCGTATTCGAAGCGGTCTCCCAGAAAAAGGGAGAAAAGGTAAACAGAGGCTAAGGTGATGAAGGTCGCCAACAGATAATAAGAAATCCTCCCCACCCTGAGCGCTTTGGGGTGCCCCCCGGCGAGTCTCAGATAGTAGAGTGCCGAGACCACCAGGGTGGTCAAAGCCAAGATGAGGGAGATAGTGCCGAACATCAGTTGAGACTTCCCTGATATTTGGAGGGACACTTCACTAAGAGCTGGTCGGCGACGAACTTTTCTCCATCGTAGTTGCCGATGACAACGATCTCGGTGGCGTCCTCGAAATTGGCGGGCTTGGGTCCGAAGCTATAGACCACTGGCAAGAGTTCCCCCTCTTTGCCGGTAAGCTGGAAAGATAGAAAGACCAGACTGGTGTCGTAAGCGGAGGAGCCGGGCACCAACTTTCCGATTATCTGCACCGTCTCTCCGGAAGCTTTCGCCTCGCTGAAGCTGACATACGGGGTTATCGATTCTCTGAAGGAGGAGAATGCTAGAATCAGGAAAAGCGCGATTACGATGAATCCAACTAAGTAGTAGTATCTTCTGTTCATTTCCGGTTTAGCTTTTTGACCTTCCTATCGAGCCGCACCAGGTAGAGGAAAATCCCCAGCCAGATTATCAGAACCGCCATCATGGCCACGAGGTTCGTTGACATTTACAGTTTCCTTTCTCTCTCCATATCTCCTCCGATGACGATCTGTAATCTGTGCATCCAGATGAAGATCAGAGTGAAGCAGACAAGCGATGCCAGGAATGTCACCAAAATCGGTGCCGGCATCTGAATCTTCCCGGAGGCGTCGATGATGGAGTCAGCCGGATGCAGAGACTGATAAACCCTCGGAGTTGCAAAGACCAGAAAGACCGCCGCCGGGAACGCGAATATGCAGTAAACGCTGGAGAGGGCGGCTTTTCTCTCCGGCTCTCTCACCGCGGAGCGCAGGGCCAGGTAGGCGCCGTAGATCAGAAGCAGGATCAAGATGGAGGTCTGTCGCGGATCCCAGTTCCAGAAACTCCCCCAGGTCGTCTTGGCGAAGATAGAACCGGTGATGGTCGCCAGAATACAGAAAAGAGTCCCCAACTCTGCGGCGCTGGAGGCTTTGAGGTCATAAAGGAGCTCTTTTCTTCTCAAATAGAGGACCGACTGGCGCATGGCGACGAAGTATGCCAATACTGTCACCCAGGCCGCCGGGATGTGAAAGTAGAATAGGCGAGAGACCTCCCCCAACTGATTCTGAGGCGGCTCCATCACCCACACTGCGATGATCACCGCGCTCATCAAGAGAAGCAGAAAGAATTTCCAGAAGTTGGGCATAAATCACTCGCTCCAGACGAAGTCGAAGAGCATGAGCGAAACCGTGATCATCACCACCAGATAGGAGAGGAGTATCTTCAGTTCCGAAAATCCACTCATAAAAACCTCGCCCCTGAACGACAGCTCCGTTCCCCGGATGGCGGTGACCAGAAGCGGCAAGAGTATCGGAAAGGACAAAGCTGCAAAAAGCGCTCCCTTCACCGCGGCCTTGGAGACGATGGCCGCAATCAAAGTGGTGGCGGCCGCCAATCCCAGGCTCGCTAATATAAGCACCGTAAAAAACAAAAGCAAGTTGGCGCCTCCGACATTGGAGAGCAGAAAAAAGAGGGGCACAATCACAACCTCCAGGGTGAGCAAAAGGGCGATATTGAAAGTCAATTTTCCCAGATAGATGCTGTTGGGGGAGGTTACTAACTTCAAGGTGCTGGCGGTTTTGGTCTCCTCCTCTTTTATGAAGGTTTGCGCCAGGCCCGACAGGGCGGAGAAGAATACCACGATCCAGAAGAGAGCGGCCAAGAGCTTTTCTCCGAGGCCAAATTGCCCCACCGCGAAATTTACCGCCACCAGAGTCGTGACCGCAAACATCAAAAGGGCGTTTATGGCGTAACGATTCCGCAGTTCGGATTTGAGGTCCTTGCTGAAGATACACCAGCCCTTATAGACCAAGCTGGAGGGTTTTCTCTCCATAATTTAGCTCAGAGCCTTCGTTGGTGGCCAAGACCACAATGGCGTCCCTCTTCTGGGATTTGATTATCTCGTCGACCAGCCGCACCCCCTCCTCGTCTAAGTTTGCGGTCGGCTCGTCTAAGAGTAGAAACTTCGGCTCTTTGAGGAGAGCGTGGAGGTATTTCAACCTCTGTTTCATGCCGGAAGAGAAAGAACCGACCAGGTCGTTGCCTCTGTCGGTCAGGCCGAATTTAGAAAGCTTCTCCACCAGCTCCTCTTCACTGAAATGACAATCCTGGATTCGAGAGAGGAAGTGGAGGTTTTCCAACGCCGTTAGCTCATCGTATAGAGCCAGGTCCTGTGAGACCAGACTCAACTTTCTTCTGAGCCCTTGTCTTTGTATGACTGAGTTTCCCAGAAAATACTCCACCGATCCCTCACCGGCTCGCAGAAGACCGGCCATTATGCGCAAAAGGGTGGTCTTTCCGGAACCGTTCGGGCCGGTGATGACCAAGCACTCTCCCTGACTGACGGCCTCGGTGATATCTGCAAAAACATCTCTTCCGTCGAAAGATTTCGAAAGTCCCGAGATTTTTATCTGAGCAGTAGACATTAATCAGAAAGTGAGGAATATTTCCCTATAAATGCAAAATTTTTCCGAATATATGAAGCCCGTACGATTATGTCAAGCTAACTAGCAACCAGCAAGCAGTAAAGAGGAAACAGGAAACAGGAGACAGGGAACAGGGAACAGGAGATATGAGATAGGAGATAGGAGATAGGTTGCAGCGGAAACCTTTAGGTTTCCAAACATGGCAGACAGCAGGCAGGAAACGGGAAACAGGGGTCAGGAAACAAGACACGTAAGACAGGGAACAGGGAACAGGGAACAGGGGTAGGGGAGCCCACTTACCACTTTGCGTTGCGTCAGGACCGAAGTCCCCCTGAGGCGGACGTGTCCTGACGCCTATGCCGTCGGGACTCACCCGTCGCGCCGGGTTCCGGTCCCGACGGAACCGGAAAAAAAGCAGGAGACATTGGATAGTCGCCGGAGGCGACCCGCCTCTGGCGGGGAAACAGGGAACAGGGAACAGGAAACAGCAGAGAGGAGATAGGAGATAGGTTGTAGCGGAAACCTTTAGGTTTCCAAACATGGCACACAGCAGGCAGGAAACAGGAGACAGGGGACAGGAAACAAGACACGGAAGACAGGGAAAAGCGATCGGCGCGATAGTGTGGACTGTTCGGAGGTTTCAGTCACAACTTACCCTTCAGCGGCAAAAAAAATCTCTTTTTCGGTGATAATCGTATGTTCCTTTTCGTGCTCGTATTGGCCCGAATCCCTTCAACGGCGCTGCCAGTCTCAGTTTGGAGTTGCCGGTTGGAAGTTCTGTCACCCTGGAGGTTTTCAACGTCAAGGGACAGAGAGTTGCCAAATCCTTTGAGGGGAAGTTGTCGGGCGGTGAGCAAGAGCTGATAGTTGCTCTTCCGGACCAGCCTTCGGGGGTCTATTTCTACAGAATAGGCGTGAACGGCAACTGCTCCATCGGGAAGATGGTCTTATTGAAATAAGGCCAGTCGACTTCCGCTTCCTCGTTCATCGCCAATAATTGTCTGTGAGGTTTGACAACGTCCCTCGGGATTCCGTATTATTAAAGCATGTTGAATCAATATAAGCGCCTTGACGTCTTTCGCTGTCGGCATCTCTCCCACCGGGATTTTCAGAATCGGGTCTCGGTCTATCACGTCCTGAAGGAGAAAAAATGCTATCCGGAGGGGTGTATGCAATTCCTCTGGAGATGTCAGATCCTGAACAAGGGTGGCTCTTGCCCCAAAGGATACAGGCACGTCGGCAGGAATTGCTTCGATTGCAAATCCTATTTCGAGGAGAAACTTCAGTGCCGACCGGAAGTGATTGTGACCGCTGAAGAGGAAAAAGAGTTCCGGGAGTTGTATCGAGACTTTGAAGACTGGCTGAACAACAGCCGAAATCGTCAGGTGGAATTCTCCGGAAAGGTCAGCTCTGTTAAGCCCCACTTCCGGAAGTTGGTCTCTTCAAGGGAGAACAGCTTTCGACTTTTAGGTTTCCTTCTCGGATTGAAGGAGGGATTCATCGGGAGAACCCGGCTCGACGACCATCTTTATGTGAATATCTCTCTGCGGTTTCAGGAGAGGCATCGTTTTGCGGTCGGTGATGAGCTTGACGGCATTGCAATATTGACCGAGGACCGGGGACGGATGATTTTAGCCAGACCGCGTCAGATCGAATTCAACTTCAGGTCCGGAGCTGAAAGCTTCAGCCCTCAGCAGGCGCTGGTGGCTTTCAAGACCGGAAAGGAATTAAGCTCCCAGCCGGAGGAATGTCTCTCCTGTCGCTGGGGAGTTTTAGTGGACAAGGTTCAGAGGGAGAGGATTCACCTCAGGAAGCGCCGGACTCTCTTTTGCCTGCGGGGAGTCGCCAATCCAGAGGAATGCCCCTTCCTGTTAGCTTCGAAACTGGAATCTTCGGGCTGTATCCTGCCGGAGAAGATTGAATCTAAGATCCTGACCCACATTTCGTAAATGGAATAAAACCCAGCAGGTGCCACGTTCAGCGGGAGGCCACTTCGTGTTGGTATCGGGCGCCACGTCCGGTACCGAAAGGGTCACGGATGAGGGCATCCGTGACCAACAGTGCTGCTCTTTGGAAACTTGAAGGCCATACGGCTCGTATGAGTTTCCGCTACAGGCCGACTCCGGGGCAGGAATGCTCCGGCTATGCATGGATGTTTGTTTTATCCGAATAGGCTGGGCTGACCAGCCCAGCCTTATGTGTGGCGTCAGATGCCCCGTGGGATACACAAAAGGTCACGGATGAGGGCATCCATGACCAACAGTCGTAGCCTTTGGAAACCTGAAGATTTCCGCCCGATCGGTTGAGGTTTCCAGTGCTCTCGGTGTTTTCCTCCCGACAGAGACCGCCAAGTCGTCCGAAGGATCCGCCTTCGGCGGAAAAGACCTGACGGCACTGGAAGTCAGCGCTTCTGCGACGCTATGTGACTAATATGGTCGGATGAACTTATCGAACACGTATTTGGCTTTGGAGCTGAGGCTCTGCACGAAATAACGATCGAAGCCGTAAGCAAAAGAGGGATCAAAATAGCAGTTGATGGTGCATCCTTCGCAGAAAGGCAAGCTTCCCTCCTTTTGCCTGAACTCTCGAACCTCCTTGGAGTGATATGCCTCGTACAGGTCTCCGTTGATTTCGACTTTCTCGACCTGATGATGAAAGCAGGGGAGAAGGAGCTCTCCCCGGGGAGAGACTGCCACGGTGGAGGTCATGGCCCGACAGCGGGGCCTGGAGGGGAGATTGCCACCCCTCTGAATCAGAGTGAGAAAAGCATGATTCGTGTACACATAAGGTCTTTTGCCGTAGTCTCTCAGATACTGCAGATGGGTGGGCTTGAAGCCGTTATTGCCGAAGTAGGAAAACTCCGGGTTGACAATCAGAACCAGCTTCTCGCGGTAGGCTAAGCGAGAAAGCCCCTCCAAGGCTCCGATATTGTCGCCGTTGACGGTGAAAAGCAGATCCGGACGCTCGCCTAACTCCCTCGCAATCTCGAGACTCTCCCGGAAACGGTGGAAACTCTTCACTCCCCTTATGCGGTCGTGTTCTTCGGGATGGTCGGAGTCCACTGAGAAGTGCAGGAAATCGACCAGACCTTTCAGCCTCTCCGCATATTTGGGGTAGAGGATGCAATTGGTGGTCACCGAGGTGTAAAGCGACATGTTCTTGGCATGCTCCAAGAGCGCCACCAACTGCGGGTACAAAAGCGGTTCTCCGCCGGTCAAATCGACGAACTTCACCCCTAACCTTTTGGCATCGGTGACGATGTTTTTCGCCTGGTAGAGGGGAAGGGAGTCGCTATTCTCGCTACCGGTTGAGTTTCGCCAGATATCACAGAAGCTGCACCTGGCATTGCAGCGGTAGGTGACGAAAAAGTGAAGGAGAATCGGTCCCCGCATCATCTCACCTCTCTTTCGAGAACATGTGGCTCCAGTATGGTTCCAGAGCCCGCCAGACCTCCTTCAAAGAGGTAAAGGAACTGGTGGCGAAGTATTGGTACCAGCCACATCTTTTATCACAACCCGACATCAGCTTCCGACACCCGGCCGCCTCCTGCGTCAGAAGATATTCTCTCAAGGGCACCTTTGTCAAATCCGGCCCCTTTCCATTTAGATTCTTGCAGGGGTAGAAAAGTTTACCGTCGGTGTCCACTATTATCGAGGAGGTGGTGCAACCGTGTTCCCAGGATAGCTTCTCATAGTAGCTTCTTGGAGATATGACCGTCTTGGGGAATCTTTTTTTAAGCTCCAGACAGATCTTCTGGAATGCCTCCACATCGGGATAGAGATCCTCGGCCCCCTCCATCGGGACCGCCGGCATCACCAGGATTTTGGCTCCGGCCTGAAAACACCTCTTTACCTTCCACTGCAGAGCCTCCAGGTCGCTATTGGTGACCACCGTCTGGACGCAGAGGTTCTTATTCCATTTCTTGAAATCCTCCAACTGTTCGAAAAGCTCCAAGTTCCGGTGTCCCTCGTCTATGGAGATGTGCAGAAAGTCTACGTACGGAGCGTACCTCTCCATGGGGTAGTCCTGGAGGTTTTGCTCGCTGGTGGTGAAGAGGAGATAGAAGGGTTGAGTGCGTGCGAATCTCAGTAGCTCCTCCAGATCCTTCCGCAGTAAGGGTTCACCCCCTTCGAAGCTGACTAAGATGATCGAGGAGCGTCCCAAATTCTCAAGCAGCTTGAAGAACTCTTCGGTCGAGAGCTCTGGAGTCTTCTCCCTCCAGACGTTGCAGAAGCTACACCTGAAATGACAGCGGTTGGTGAGCTTCAGGGAAGCGTAAAAAGGATAAACCGCCTCCCCCTTCACGAAGTTGTAGCCAATGGCAGAGGCCACCCGGAGGTACTTTCTCAGGCCTAAGAATCTCATGACGTTCCAAGCTAATTATAAAACATCAAGAGAGCAAAAAGTCAAGGGTTTATCGGGAGAAAGACCTTCCGGTTCCCCTTGCGTGGGTGGATTTGCAGACCACCAGGGGTAGGGTATAGTTGGTGCGCTGAGCTTTCTGAATAGGCCGGGCTTTCGAGCCCGGCATGAGTAACTTGCACGTAACGACTTCGGCGAATGCTGTGGATGCTCCTGATCTTGACGTCGTTTTCAAGTTGTCTGCGGCGCAAGAATGCGCCGCCTATTCCGTTCCGTTGTTTCGTGCGTTTCCGAATTGGCTGGGCTTTTCCACCGGAGGCCTGCCCGAGGGCAACAGAGTCGCCTAAAGCAGGCAAGCGGATCAGCCTCTGGCTGACCAGACCATTGTGGAGATATTCTGGGGCAAGAATGCCCCGGCTATTCTTAGGTGGTTGTCTCATTCGAATGGTTAGGCTCGTCAGTATTTACCATTAACCATTCACTACGCACTATCGCTTAAGTCGTGGGCAAAAAACCTCTTGCATCGACAATTCCTATACGGTATTTTTCAAAATCGATTTTGCGGTAACGGGTTTTAGCTTATAAGAGAGACTTGACTTAAAGGTTTGAAAACCATGAGGGTACTGGTAGTTGGAGGGGGAGGCCGGGAGCATGTTTTGGTCTGGAAGCTATCTCAATCGAAGCTGGTCAAAAAGATCTATGCCGCCCCGGGAAATGCCGGCATTGCTGAGATGGCCGAGTGCGCGGATATCGCCGTCCACGACCTGAAGGGACTGGCCGATTTCGCGCAGGCAAACGGGGTCGACTTGACCGTCGTGGGGCCGGAGCTCCCGCTGACTCTGGGGATAGTGGATGAGTTCGAGGAGCGGGGTTTGAGGATCTTCGGACCCTCCAAGTCCGCGGCTCAAATAGAGGGGAGCAAAGTTTTCGCCAAGGAGTTCATGAAGCGCTATCATATCCCCACCGCCAGCTTCCGGATCTTTGGCTCCAGAGAAGAAGCCATCCAGTTTGCCCGCTCGGCCGATGTCCCCATCGTCATAAAGGCCGATGGCCTTGCGGCCGGCAAGGGGGCGGTTATCCCCGAAAGCGGGGAGGAGGCCGAGAGGGTGATCGACGATATGATGCTCAGAAAGGTTTTCCAGGAGGCCGGCTCTAAGATAGTGATCGAGCACTTCCTGGAGGGGGAAGAGCTCACGGTAATGGCTTTCACCGACGGTGAGCATGTCTTCCCGATGCTCTCCTCCCAGGATCACAAAAAGATCTATGACGGGGACAAAGGTCCCAACACCGGTGGGATGGGGGCTTACGCCCCTACCAGGGTGGTGTCGGAGGGGTTGATGGAAACCATAGGGCAGGAGATTCTGGAGCCGGTGATCGAAGGATTGAACCAGGAGGGTCGGGTGTACAAGGGAGTGTTCTATGCCGGCTTGATGATCACCGATACGGGCCCTAAAGTCTTAGAATTCAACTGTCGTTTCGGCGACCCCGAAGCTCAGGCGGTTTTGCCCCTTCTCGAAAGTGATCTGGCGGAGGTATTCTGTCACATTGTCGATGGCGACCTCCACGCCGACACGATCAAATGGCAAGACAAATGCGCGGTTTGCGTGGTTTTGGCCTCTCGGGGCTATCCGGTGGAGTATGAAAAGGGGAAGGAGATCAAGGGCCTGAGAAGGCTTGCCGGTCGGGATACTATGGTCTTCCACGCCGGCACCAGATCCGAAGGGAACAGGTTCTACACCAATGGGGGTCGGGTTCTGGGGGTCACCGCGGTGGAAAAGAGTCTATCGCGGGCAATTGACAAGGTGTATAATGCCGCTCGGAAGATCTCCTTCGAGGGGATGCAATACCGGAAGGACATCGGCGCCCGGGGGCTCAACGCCAAAACCTCCTTTTTCTAAGTTGCTATGTCGCAAAAAACCGTTCTGGTCGTGATCGGTAGTAAGTCCGATGAAAGATATATTCAGGGCTGTTGTCAACTGTTAGAGGAGTTCGGCATCGGCTACGAGCTGGTCATCTCCTCGGCACATCGCAAGCCTGATCAGTCTGCCAGACTGGCCAAGGAGGCGGCCCGCAAAGGTTTTTCGGTCATCATTGCCGCTGCCGGATTCGCCGCCCATCTCCCGGGGACGATAGCGGCTCACAGCTCGCTGCCGGTCATCGGGGTTCCATTGCCGACCTCCCATCTGAAGGGGACCGACTCCTTCATCTCGATATTGCAGATGCCCTCCGGGGTACCGGTGGCGACGATGTCAGTCGGCGACGCCGGTGGAAAAAACGCCGCCATCCTGGCGGCGCAGATATTGGCTTTGTCCGATCCGAAGTTGAAGAGGAGATTGGCGAGGTTCAAAAAGGGGTTGTCAAAATGAAACCGCTGGGGCAGGTGGTTTCTCAAAGCTAACCATGAGCGACAAAATCTTCATATTCGAAGACGATAAATACTCCAACTTCTATCCTTTGACCTTCAATCGCCCGGTCTATCAACTCCTGAGCGGAATGAGCCTCCTCCGGGAAAAGATAGCCGCCCTCTATTCAGACAGCGAAATAAACCTCCTTTGCCGGGAAGAGTTAGCACCGGTTCTGCAAGAGAAGACCGGATTGCGGGTCAACCGGTTCGATTTCAGACCCTTCGACCGCCACCTTTTTCTGAACGGCCGGGTACGTTGCCTCCCAGAACTTCCCTCCAAGGTCGATTTCGACCGAGAGAATGTAGTTTACACAAATGGTGGAGAGGTGGTGGCCTTTTGCGTTGACGATGAGAACAGAAAGAGGCTGTTCCCCCGGATAACCGAACTTCACAAATCTGAAAACTTGGAAGTCCTCAAGGGTGAACTCGAGCAGATCGATGTGGAGCTTGGTCTTTTCTCCTACATCTGGGAGCTGGTTACGGAAAACCCGGACATCCTCCGTCAGGAAATGGGCCAAAAACTGTCCGAGACCCTGATAGGTGGCAAACTCGATCCCAGGGCGATCTTGATGGACGAAAACCCAATCTTCATCGGCAAAGATGCCATTGTTGATGGGGGCGTCGTCCTGGACAGCCGGCAAGGACCGATATATATCGAGCCTGGCGCCCAAGTGGGCAATCTCACTTGCCTGGAGGGGCCGGCCTACATCGGCAGAGATTCACGTCTTGCCGGGGGAAGGATAACCGGTGGCTGCTCTTTCGGTCCGCAGTGCCGCGTGGGGGGGGAGGTTGAAAATACGATTGTTCTCGGTTATCTCAACAAATGGCATCACGGATTTCTGGGGCATTCCTATCTCGGCGAGTGGGTCAATCTGGGGGCACTGACCACCAATTCGGATCTGAAGAACAACTACTCTCCCGTCCGGGTCGATTTCGGTGAGAAGACCGTCGACAGTGGGCAGATCAAAGTCGGCAGCTTCATTGGAGATCATGTCAAGACCGGCATCGGGACGCTTCTGAATACCGGCGCCGTCCTCGGTTTCGGCTCTAATATATTTGGAGGCGGACTGGTGGAGAAAAAACATGTTCCCCCCTTCTCCTGGGGAGATGGCAAGAGCTTCGTCCCCTATGAAATAGAGAAATTCATTGCCAACGCCAAGACGGTGATGGCAAGAAGGGAGCAAGAGCTCTCCGACAGCGAAGAGAAGCTATTCAGGCTACTCGTGGCACAGGAAACCTCAAACCGGAGACCGGAAACAGGGTTGTAGCGGAAACCTTCAGTTTCCAGAAGCTGATAAACAAAGATGCCAGATATACGGGAGCTGAAGTTTGTAGGGCGGGGCGACGAAATAAAACGCCTCAACAGTTTTGTCTTTGACAAGGTCGCGGGTGGAATTCTGTTGCTGGTGGGTAGAGAAGGGATGGGCAAATCTCGTTTGGTGAGACAATACCATGAGGATTTAGGGCATGCCTCTAGGTCTAAGGTCGGAAAACTCCTTTTCAAAATCGCCGAACATTGGTCGCCGGAGGTCTATTTCACAAATCTACTAGTAGAGGTGAGCAAGGGGAAGTTTCTGTGGGGTAGTCGCAAGGAATGGGCGGACTTAGTAGGTAACATCCCAGAAGTCGGCCCTTTTCTAAAGATGCTTCTTTCTCCGAAGACCGTTGAGCCTGCACCGGATAAGTTCTTCAAGGTCCTGAAGAGTGTGGCACGTGGACTTGGCGAAGGAGAGCGACTGGTCGTTTTCCTTGATCCTGACAAGTATCTAAAACCTGAGTCACTCTCGGTGTTCAGATATTTTCGGGATAGTATCCCCAATTCTGTGAAATTCATCATCCCCCAAAGACCGGAGGATGTTCTTTTTTCCGATGCAGAGTTCTGCTCTAATCAGGCTGTGGATATTCTCGAGTTGCAGGAAATCGCGGAAAACGATAGGGATGAACTATACCACGAAGCCATGCCAAGCAAGGTCTTTGAAAAAGGCTTAGGGGATGAGGTGAAGAGACTTTGTGGCGGCTGGCCAATATTCGTGGAAGATATGGGAAAGCTTCTCCGGAGAGCGGATGATGTAGAAACGGAATTTAAAGAGATTGATGCCCAGCAGCTCGACTTACTAGGTGCTCAGAGCAGGTTATTCAAGCCCTTGTTAGATCCGCAATACGCAAAGGAGCGGTGGACGGTTTACGGGATGTCGATTCTTTCTGGGTCTCAGGATAGGTCTTTGCTCGGCGATTATTTGAGCATGGAACCGGATGAGGTCGGGGACTTTTTGACCTCCCAGGTCATGAGTGACGCTATAAAGGTCACTGAAGGTGTGGGAGAGAAGAAGTACCAACTATATCACCAGACCTTCAACGAATATGTTCAGAAGCGCATTGGAGATGAAAAGGATGTTGATCTTGGCAAGCTTCACAAGGAGGCTGCTGCGGCCTTCTACAAGAGAATAGAGAAAGACCGCAACGACGCTGAAGCTCTGACTGAGTTCACTCACCACCTGAGGGAAAGCGGAGACCAACAGGCTTTCATGGAGGGGCTCGACAATGTACACGGTGATAAGGAAAGAATCGGCCTATACAGGCAGCTCAGAGATGAACTTACGGAGGCCTTGAGTTACAAGGTGATGGCCGGGGATTCCCCAAGAAAGGCTTGGTTTTTAAGTATGCAGGGGATTGTCAATCAAAAGCTGGCAGAACCGGACGAGGCGTTGAAGTCTTACGAGCAGGCGAGGGAGGTTTTTCGCCGGCTTGGAGACGAGAGTGGTGTAGCGGCCCAGGAAAGCAACATCGGTATTACACTTGCTGATAAGGGCGATGTTGACGCAGCACTCAAGTGTTTTGAAAAGGACTTGTCCATAAGTGAAAGCATCGGAGATAAGCGCGGTTCAGTCAGGGCGTGTTGTAACATTGGGAACCTTCTTGCCCAACTTGGCGACCTCGAGGGAGCTCTGAAGAAATACACACATACACTCAAGAAGCCAGCTGCGATCGGAGATGCTTCAGGCGTGGCTGCGACCTATAACAATATGGCTGTGTCTCTGAGGCGTAAAGGAGATCTCGATGGAGCAGCGGAATATGCGAACGCGGCGCTAGGCATGTATGTGATCATTGGCGATCCTTACGGTGTTGCTGCTGCGAGTCTCAACATCGCGAACATCTCTTTTCACAGGCAGGACTACAGGTTGTCTGCGCTGCTCGACATTGAAGCTCTCTTACTCTTTGCAGCAATTGGGGCAAAGGCGGAGTTTGACAAGACAAAGGGCAAGCTTGCTCTATCAATTACCGTACTGAGGCAGCGTGGGGAATTCCAGGACTTCTTACAGGAGGCGAAGGAGCAGTTTGGGGAGGAGGTTGAGAAGTTATTGGGCGGCTTATTCACAGCAGATGAAGGAGATGAAACGGATTCCCCATCTGCTTAATTCGTTTAATCCGCTGTGAATCACTCCAAGAGTGCCGTCAGGTGTTTCCACCTGACGGAAGACTGTCGGGAGGTCGCCTCAGGCGACCCGACAGCACTGAAAATGGCAACCTGACGCCACTACTGAGGTAGGCAGCAAAGAGTAGACAGGTCTTAAGTGGGGGCGAGGGGGCGTGGTTCCGTGAACCGTGAACTGTCAACCGTGAACCAAAAAAAACGGAAGGAGTGGGAATCGAACCCACCGCGGCTACCTCAACGGTAAACCGCCTACGGTTTTGAAGACCGCGAGGGCCACCAGACCCTATCCTCTTCCAGACTAAATCTATCAAAATTCATGCGGGTTCGCAACAGAATTCTCAAAATTTGAACTCGCCGAAGAGATCTATGCTCGATATTCATTCAAAACCGCACTTGAGAAGCGCCTTTAGCGGTCGATAGAAATTGAGGCAAGATAAACCTTAAACCTTATCACCAAAGCTTGAAAAAAATAGCGGGGCAACTATTTCGACTGGTGGAATCGTCCGAAGATTTCCTGTTGAGGAAGTTCTATAACTATGTCTCCTTTGCCGGTTACACCGACTACATGGGAAAGGATCTGCAGTTGTGGCGGGCAATCCTAGGGAGGACGGCATCGCGGTTCCTCTCCTACCTACAAGAGTCGGATACTCCGGAGGAGATGCCCGTCGATGAGGATATCACCCGTAATTCAGCCGGCGCCCGCGGCATAACCGAGGCGCACAGCTACTATCACAGAGGATTTCTGCTGGTGAGGATCTTGGGGATCATCAAATACCTGCGCGACTCCTTCCTGGATCTGGCCGACTCCGGCATTCACAGATCCGGGGAGCGAGAGAAGGCCCGATTGCTGATCTGGAGATATTTCGACAAATTCGAAATCGGGTTTGTGAACGAGTGGGTGAATTTGGAACTCGGTTCCCAGAAGATGCAGGAGGCCTCCGCACCGCACCTGCTCCGCTCCGAAAGCAAACGTCCTTACAACACCCTGGCCACCGACCAGTAAGGCTCACCCCGATGAGCCACCAGGAGTGAGCTATATTGATCTATTGAGCAGCCTCATGGGGTCTTCTACTTCGGTCATTTCCTTGGTGAGGAAGGCTTCCCCGTACTTTTTGCCGATGAGAGAACCGTAATGACGGGCCCTTACTTCCAAGAAATCGAAGACATCCTCGGCCGGTCGGAAAATGGTCGGTTCCCACTTCTCCGAGAACTGGCTCTGGTAACACCTCACCGCCTCCAATTTGCGCTCAAACTGCTCGGTGATGTCCACGACAAATGTATGCTGAACCTCGACAAATGAGGTCGAATAGACAATCCTATGGGGGCGGAATGGTTCCCCCGGTGCATTCAGCTTTGTCAAACCCGAAAGGTAAGAGGCCTCGTAAATCAATCGGGAGCCTTTGGAGTGGTCGGGATGGCGTTGCTCCCAGTAAGGCAAAAGCAGAAGGTGGGGGCGATATTTCCTCAGAAGGTGGACCACCCCAAGGCGGTTTTCAAAGCTGTTTTCGACTCTGGAGTCCAGCAGTCTAAGATTCTCTCTGAGATGGACGCCCATAACTCCGGCGGCACATTTTGCCTCCTCTGATCTCTGGCGGACAGTGCCGCGAGTCGCCATCTCCCCCTGGGTGAGGTCGATGAGCCCGACCCGGTATCCCAAGTCAACCAGCTTGATGATAGTGCCCCCGCAGGTGAGCTCGGCATCGTCGGGATGAGCGAAGATCGCCAGGGCGTCGAGAGTCTGTTTCACTTTTCGAGAAGCCATCGCAAATAGATTTCCATTCATAATAGATCGGCCATGAAAGGGTTTCTGTCAAGTCTTTTGCTTTCGGTTTTCCCAATCGAGGGGAGTTGCCAGTGGCCGAACAGTCTCCACCGGGGGGAAACTCGACAGTGGTGACAGAAACGTGACACAAAGCCCTTGCAGGTTTTTGGCAAGCTTCGTATTTTCACAAGACTTCAACCGGTGCTCCGATTAGGAGGATAGTCCCGTGAAGCGATTGCTGTTGCTGTTTTTCCTACTCACGCTTTCAGTCGCAAGCGCCACCGAAAGAAAGGTGGTGGCAGTCTTACCTTTTACGAATCTAACGCACGATGAGACCACCGCCTGGCTGTCTGAGGCGATACCCGCTACACTGACCTCCAAGTTGGGGAGAGTCTCTGCACTTGAGTTGGTGCCGCGGGTTCGCATGAACGATTTTTTCTCGATAATCGAGCTACAACACACAAGTACGATAGATGACGAGACCGCCGTCAAGGCCGGAGAGACCTTCGAGGCGGAGATAGTCGTTGCCGGAGAGTATCTGAAGGGAGGCAGCCAGATCAAGATAGCCTGTAGATTCCTCGACACGAAATCGGGACGGGTTCTGAACGCTGCCGAAGTGAACGGCCCTTACTCAGACATATTCAGGCTGCAGGATGAGCTGACGTTCGACTTGTTTAAAACCCTGGAGGTGATTCCCACCCCAGAGGAAGAGGCAAAAATAGTGGAGGTGCCCACCCAATCGCTGGAGGCGTACGAGTGGTTCAGCAAGGCTCACTATGAAAGCACCAAAGATCTCGTCAAAATCAATCTGATAATCGACTATTATCGCAGGGCGGTTGAATTCGACTCTACCTACTTCGATGCTCACAGCAACCTGGGACTGGCATACGCCGGCAGAGGTTTTCTGGACAAGGCCATTCAGGAACGCAAGAAGGCGTTAAAGATCAAACCGAATCATGCCGAGGCTCACGCCAATCTGGGGGCTGCTTATTATGTTAAAGGACTTTTCGACGAAGCGATCAGCGAATTCCAGAAGGCCTTGGGAATTCGACCCGATTACCCCGAGGTTCACAACAACTTAGGACTAGCTTACGCAGGCAAGGGCCTTTTGGATGATGCCATTCGGGAATACAAGGAGGCCTTGAGGATCAACCCGGAAGATGCCCAGGCGCACACGAATCTGGCGACGGCATACCATCTCAAGGGTCTTTTGGATGAGGCCGTTGGGGAGTTCAGGGAGGCCTTGAGGATTAAGCCACGCCACCTCGATGCGCGCATAGGTCTGGGGCGCGCTTACGAGGCTGAAGGTCTTCTGGATGAAGCCATGCTGGAGTATGAGGAAGCTTCGAGCATCAATCCGGATGACGCCAAGGCTCACGGTGCCCTCGGAAATGTTTATGCAAGAAAAGGGCTTCCCGATGCCGCCATCGGGGAATGGCAAGAGGCGGTGAGGATAGATCCCGATTTCGCCGGAGCTCATTACAACCTGGCGATTGCTTACAAGGGTACAGGCCTTTTGGACGACGCCATAACGGAGTTCAACGAGGTCTTGCGGATCTATCCGGATGATCTCGGGGCTCACTATAATCTGGGAAATGTGTATGTATACAAAGGCCTTCTGGATGATGCCATTCGAGAATACAATGAGGCCATAAGGATTAAGCCGGATCACACCGATGCCAATTACAATCTGGCGTTGGCGTACGAATACAAGGGGGACCGACAAACGGCTTTAGAGCAGTGGAAAAGATACGTGGAAGTCGCTAAGGATAGGTTCGACCAGGCACAGTCGATTCGAAAGGCGAGAGAGCGCATCAAAGCATTACAGGGGGAATAGCCCACCACCCCCCATCCCAACCAGCAAACAGTCGCCGTAGGCGATCCGCCTCAGGCGGGCAAACAGTAGACAGTAGACAGGGAACAGGGGACAGGAAAACCGCCCACCTGGGTAGCCCGGTGGCCTCCGCCACCGGGACCTGATCACGCCGTTTGGAAAACCACGGCAGTAATGTTCACTGTTTGTGAAAACGTAGTGCGGGGAATTCATCCCCGCATCCGCCTGGGTGGGATAAATTCCCACCCCTACGGATTGTGTTCTGGCGGTTTGGCAAACGCCCTCCGCCTGTAGTGTGGGGAATTCATCCCCGCTTGGGTGTTGGGGCAGGGGTTCAACCCCTGCCCCAGCGAATGTGCGTGCTCACTTGATGAGCGTCATCTTCCTCACCAGGAGGTCATCCCCGTATTTCAGGCGATAGAAGTAGATGCCGGAGCTGACGGATTGGCTGTAATTGTCGGTTCCATCCCAGGTGAAAGTGTAGCCTGCGGGGCCGTTGCCCGGCACGTATCTCTGCACAATCTCAGACGACCTCTTCACCCGTCGCCCATGGATGTCAAAGACCTCTAAGGTGACCTCGCCGCTCTTACCCCTGGGGAGATTGAACCTGATGGTGGTCTCCTCATTGAAGGGATTGGGGTAGTTCTGGTAGAGCCTGAAGCCGAAAGGAACGGTGGCACTGCCTCCCTTGACCTGAGTGACTGGCGGAACCTTAAAGTGAAAATTGCTGGTGTGGTACTGGTCGTGACCATACTTGGGCCAGAACATCAAGTCGGGATTGACAGGTACGCCTATATCGTAGAGCCAAGCGTGGAAAGTGGCCGTGCGGGGGGGGTAAAAGTTGTGAACAGTACTGCTGGAGACCGCCATATTCAGAGAGGAATCACTATTGATGTCAAGGAAAGTGGCGCCAACGTAAGCTGTCAAGTCGTAGACTATGACCGGCCAACCACTAAGCAGGACACCGTCCTTATCGTAGGCGTAATATGCCCCGCAGACGGTATCTTCACAGACATTCATGTTCGTGCTGACGACAATATCGGCATAACCGTTGTTATCCACATCAACAATCACCGGGCCGAAGTGGTCAACACCCCAACCATCCATTTGCCAGGAATTCTCTACAGCTCCGTTTGTGCTGAGCACGTATATATTATCTACAGGTCCAGTTGGGTTCAGGACTACCACTATCTCCAGTTCTCCGTCGTTGTCAACGTCCCCCACGGTGGGGGTGGTGACGGGGATAGCGTCCGAGAAATTTACCGGCCATCCATCCATTATGCTCCCGTCGGAATGATAGACGAATACTTGTCCGTAAAGGAACTGCGACCACTCGTAAGTTGAGAACAGTATTTCCAGACAGTCATCACCGTCAAGGTCTGCGAGTGCGGGTGCTGAGGATAAAGAGGGGTAAAGGTCATCTGGTATATCTCCTGGCCAGCCGGCAAGGTCCTCTCCCTCACTGTTCCAGACGTAAACGTGATTCCGACTCAAAGCCACGATATCGAAATACCCATCCTTGTCAATGTCCCCCACGGAGACCGGACTACCCCAGAAGTTGTCCGGACCGATATTTTTCGGCCAGCCCGGAAGGAATTGACCGTAACAATTAACCAGACAGGCAATGGAATCCGAACACATTGTGAACGCGATTTCGAGAGTGCCGTTTTTGTCAAAATCACATAAAACCTGAGAGGTGGGCGCAGGTCTCCCTAATGAACCACCCCTCCGGTCAATCTCCAGCGGGAACCCGGGAAGGTCACTTCCGTCCAGGCGAAAGGCGTGAACCCAAGAACGAATATGCCGCGGGTCACCATCATCATGAAAGTCGACTATCACCTCCTCGTAACCGTCAGCGTTGATGTCACCAACAGTCACCGCCCCCAGTACATACCCCTCCCCTTTTACTGGCCATCCCTCAAGTTCCTCGCACTGGTAGTCCAGAATGTGAACTGTAGAGTCCCTCAAACCGAATACTATCCTCCTCTGACCTTCCAGGTCCGGGGAAAGGTAGCTTATACCCTCACAGGCCCCTAAAACGTAGTGATATGGCCAATCGGGTATCGCCAAGTAGAACGGCCATCCGGGCATCAGCTCAGGTGGGCCACACATGCCATCTAGCAAAAAACACAAGGTCAAAAGGGCAAGAGCTGCAACTGCTGTTTTAGATCCGAATTTCAATTTAGACCACCTCCATTACTGCTCTGAATGCAAAGGAACGATCCGAAAACTGGAATATGTCCACGAGCGGGCCATGAGCCACAGATGAAGATTCAAGGTTGCTGTTTCTAATTCTACTTACCGTATTCAAGGTAGCCCCGTGTAAGTTTTTGTCAAGCATTTTCCTACTTTTTTGCCGTGTATTTCCGGTTCGGTCAGGACACGCCCGCGTCAGGTGGTCTCTGCTCCTGACCGAGGAAGGATGGATCACGAAATCGATTTGGCGGCGATAAATTCGCCGCCCTACGCTGGAGGGTTTTACCTGCTGCTTCAATCCCCAAAACGTAGAGCGGAGAATTCACCCCCGCACCCGTTTGGGTGGGATAAATTCCCACCCCTACGGATTGTGTTCTGGCGATTTCGCAAATGCGTGTTGGTTACGGACGCCCTCGTCCGTGACCCCTGCAGGTATCAGACGGGGCATCCGATGCCAACAGGAGGGGGTCCTTTCCGGTGCTGTCGAATGCCCACATTTGACAGTTGGCGTGCAGGGCGGGGGTTCAACCCCCACCCTAGCTGTTTGTGGCTATCTGAAATTGCTCGGATGACCCATCCTCTTACTTCCACCGGGAGTTCATTCGCAGCCCTCCAGAGGCGGGCAAGCAGATTGAGCAGACTAAGGAGACTTGTGGTCCGGTCAGGTGTTTCCACCTGACGGCCTCTGTCGGGAGGAAACTCCCGACAGCACTGTTCACTGTCTCTCCTCACCGTAGCGCGGGGAATTTATCCCCGCGTCCCTATCTCTGGATAAACTGACAGATTCTGTCAGAGATTTTCTTATTTTTTTACTTGACAACCGCACATCTGTGCAGTATATTGGAAACGTGCCGATATGAGAGATGACGAGCTCGGTTTTCGGAGGTGAATTATGGTCCGGCAGATGCAATATGACCTTTTGGTCAGCGAAAAATGCAGGTGTGGGGGAAGATTGATTCACGACGGCAGATATTTTATCTGCGAGAAGTGCCTCAGAGTCCACTGCCCCATCTGCAACTCTCAACTCATAAGGGAAGGCAACTGTTTCCTCTGCCGGCAATGCGGCTGGGGAGACTGCTAACTTAAAACTCATTCGCAATCCATAGGGAAGGGGATGACCATGGAGGTAGGTTATCTAAGTCGTTTCGGTATTTCCGAAAAGGTTTTACCCTCCTGGAGGGAGTCGGGTTACACCGAGCTTTTACCGCTGCAGGTGAAGGCGATTGAGGAGGGAGAACTGTTAGGGGAGGAAAACCTGATAATTTCAGCCCCGGCCTCCTCCGGCAAGACTTTTTGTGCCGAGATAGCCACCATCGGGGCTATCTCCAAGCTGAAGAAGGTGGTTTTCTTGGTTCCCCTCAAGGCGGTGGCAGAGGAGAAGTTCCTTGACTTCAGGAGCAAATATGAACCGTTAGGATTGAAGGTGGTGATCTCCAGTGCCGACCGGTCTGAGTTCGACGAGATGATCACGAAAGGTCAGTTCGACCTCGCCGTCATCATCTACGAGAAGTTCAACCGCTTTTTAGTGAAAAACATAAACCTCCTGAAAACCCTGGATCTGGTGATAATCGACGAACTTCAGATGCTGGGGGATGAAAAGAGGGGAGAGGTTCTCTCTCTAATCCTGACAAAAATATCGGAAGGGGCTAATGCTCCCCGACTGCTGTGTCTGGCACCGCTGGGAGGAGACTTAAGAGAGGTTGCCTCTCTCATCGATGCCCGGGGTCCTCCACGAGAGAAATCGGCCGGTGGAGCTCTTAAGGGGGGTGTTGGAGTCCGGAGAGTTCAGGTATCGGAAGTTCAACGACCTCTCGGAAGCGTCCGAACTGCTGTTCCCACATGAGGAGGTTGAAGAGGAGGGGTCTTACCCTCACCTCAACGGGTTTTTCGCTGCGGTGGAGAAGTTCACCTCAAGCGGGGAGCAGGTTTTAGTCTTCCTTAAATCCAGACCTGACACCATCGTCTGTGCCCGGGCCCTGGCCGAGAGGTTGAAGTTGCCGCCGGCCACAAATTCCCTGGAATGTCTGAAGGACTTGGAGGAGACCACTCTGTCGCAGAGTCTGGTCACCTGCCTGCAGGCGGGATGTGCCTTTCACAATGCGGACCTGAGTTTGGAGGAGAGGTTTTTGGTGGAGAGCGGTTTTCGCGCTGGCGACATTCGGCTTCTCTGCTCCACCACCACCCTGGCGATGGGAGTGAACCTCCCCGCCAAGAACGTCTTTCTGGAGACACAGAAATACTTCCACAGTCCCGATTGTGACCGCTCTGTCCTGGTGCCGATCAGCAGGGGAGAGTTCGAGAATATGTCCGGTAGAGCCGGTCGTTTGGGGGCGGAGGCGGAATTCGGGCGCTCCCTGGTGATCGCTCCGAATAAGCTCCAGAGCGAGCTGTTGTGGGACAAGTATATCCGTGGCAGCTCCGGGGAGTTGTCCACCACGAAAAGAACTCTGTCTCTGCCGGAGATTATCCTGGATCTGGTCATCTCCGGCTCGGCAAGGGATTTCCCCGCTCTGCAGAGGCATCTAGAGAAGATGGGACAACTCTGCGGAGGCGAGGAAGTCTCCACAGCCCAGATCGAGAATAGCCTGAGCCGGCTTTTGGAACTTGGGGTTCTGCGGACAACATCCTCCGGATTCAACGGGACGAAGTTGGGGGAGGCCTTCGCCGCCTCGGGACTGAAGCTGGATACCGGACGGGCGATATTGAAACTGCTTGAGGAGGGAGAGGGCTTCACTCTGCCCGACTGGGTCTTCCACCTATGTCAGACACCGGATGGCGACGAGAACTACCTGCCGGTGAGAGATTTCGAGAAGAGGCGGGGTCATTTCCGCGGGGCCATAGAGGCGGAGGTTTCATCACCAGAATTGTTGGGGCTTATAAGTGGCGAGATTGTCGGCAACACCAGAGAGATCCGCCACTTGAAAGTGGCTCTGATTCTCTCCGACTGGACAAGCGAGATGACCACTATTGAAATCGAGAAGAGGTATCAGGTCTTATCGGGGACGATCCGGAGGATTGCGGAGAGGACCAGCTGGCTTCTGAGGGGGGTGGTCTCTCTGGGAGAGGCCAAAGCGATGGAGGAACGCTACCTCAGAAGGATTGAGGAGTTTGCGATCTCCCTGCTTTTCGGGATCAGCCCCCCGGGCTTCGGGCTTGCCACTCTCAGGCTTCCGGGGATGGGGAGAGATTTCCTCTGGCGGTTGAAGGAGTCTGGGATAACTAACCTGCCTTCGGTTTTGGAGGCTGACCTCGACCTTCTCAACAAGCTTCTTCCCGAAAGGCTGGCCTTGTCGCTCAAGCAGGCAGCAGAGGAATCAAAAGAGGGAAAAAAGAGGCGAAGGGTTTCCCCTTTCTTCTTTGGAACCACTCCGTTGAGTTCTGAGCGAAAGGAATTGAATAGGGAGAGTTCAAAGAACTTGCAGGAGACTCAAGTTCCGCATGCGGGCATAGCCAGATTGAGAATCGAGGGCAAAGCGGTAAAGAATCGCTTCCTGGTGGAGGTGAACGGGAAAAGTCTGCTTCTGACACACAAGCTGTACCACTATCTTCTGAAGCTGGTGGGGGCATTGTACAAAAAGGAGGGAGGCTGGATCAATAAGTTCGATTTCGAGGGGGGAGACAATCAATCCCGTTATCTCTGGAGATTGAAGAGAGCCTCAGAACCACACTGCCCCAAGGGCAGCCTCATAATCGACAACAACCGTATGGGAGGCTATCGCCTAAATACTGGCTTGAAGAACATCCTCATTTCGGAGGAGCTTCTGACTTAGAGCTTCCGGCTCTGAAGCCACGATTTTCATTGATAATCGAACCTCTCCTTCGTATATTCTCAGCTGGGTTAAGTTGTCCGGGTTTTCGGAAAGGAGAGGAAGAGCTAGTTTTCGTTTTTCTCGGGGATTAAGTGAGGTTCTTTCTCGACTAGTTCTTTTTTTCACAAGCGTCGCCGTGGTTCTTCTCTTCTGCGGTGCGAAGAAGGAGAAAACCGATGATTAAACTTCCTCAAGGCATAGATTGGGAGCCGGTGCCTCTGGATAAGAGGTATCGGAGCATCACCCGAGCTCTGATGAGCCGCATCAACGCCATCTACGAAGGTTTATACGGTCGTTTTGGTGAGGCCGGTTTAGACCTCATCAGGGAGGTCAGCCGCCAATACGGAGAGGAGATCGCCGCCAGAAGTAAAAAATATGTCCACAATGGAAGCGCCAAGGAGCTGGGGCTTCTGCTGATCAGAATCTTTGAGAACATCAACTCCGAGGGGGAGGTGACGGAGTTCTCCGATGACCGCGTCGTCATCGAACTGCCGGAGTGCCCGTATCCCTTCACGAATCCGGAGATCTGTGCCGCTCACACCACCATGGAGGAGACGGTGGTGGAGCTTTTGGGAGAAAATCTCGGTTACGCCATCCCCCGCAGTCGCCCCAAGGGGGATCCGGTTTGCGCCCACCTGGTGTACCGCAAGCGCTAATGCATCCACGGTAAACTGCCGAAAACACAAAGGGTAACATAAGCGAAGGGGGGAGCCCGCCGATACAGCGGGGGCTCGAGGTGAAGTGAGCGAACCGTAATCTCTAACGGATAGCGCAAATGGGGGGAAGATCACATAAACGACTTCCCCGGTTACGCATCTTGCTTCACGTGGACTTGTAGGTCTGAGATACAGGAAGAGAACTCTCGAGGGCTCTTTGCAGCCAGACCGGCGGGATAGATGTTGTTTTAGAGGTAGTGAGTGGTACAGAAAGTCGATGGCTGGTCAAAGGACTTGACCGGCTGGACTTCCCAAAACCCGATAGGGTCGAACCAACCCTTTGAGTTCTCATTGGGGGCGATCTCCGCGAAAGTGACAACTGGGGGGGCGTATGATGGGAACATCTGAAGCTAGACGAGAAAGATCTAAAATTGTGTTTATGGCCACCCTTCTGGCCGGTGCTTGCCTTCTCACTTACTTTTTTCATGAGGTACTGAAGTACGAGGGATTCTATACCCATCTATTCTATATCCCCATAATTCTGGCATCTGTTTGGTGGAAGAAAAAGGGCATAATTATCAGTCTTTTTTTGGCGGGACTGCTGATTTTGAGCCACATTTTCTTTAGAACTGATGTGGCGATTCTTACTGACCTCCTTCGAGCTTCTGTGCTCATAGCTATTAGTGTTTTTGTCGCCATATTGAGTGAACATATTGCGAAGGCGAAGGAGGCGCTGCGGGGGAGCGAGGAGCGCTTCTCTGTGGTGCTGCACAACTCCAGAGATATGGTTTACAGACTTCATCCCAAGACCGGCAAGTTCGATTATGTCAGCCCGTCGGCAATAGAGCTAACCGGCTTCACCCCGGGGGAGTTAACTCTTATGGGTCTTGAAGGGGTTATAGAGAGGATAGACCCTGAGGATAGAGACCGTTTTATGGTGCACTTCGAGAATGTGCTCAAACAGACTTTCGAGGACGGTCTGGCGCCGACAATCGAATACCGCTGGAAGCATAAAGAGGGTGAATACCGATGGTTCAGTGATAACCGCGCCGTCATTCGCGATACAGACGGCAACCCGGTGAGCCTAATCGGCAGCGTCCGGGACGTCACCGAGCAGAAGGTGGCGGAGTGGGCTTTATGGGAATCGGAGAAGAAGTACCGCACCATGGTTGAAACCGCCCAGGAGGGAATCGGGATAACTTCGCTCGGGGAGGAGCTTGTTTTCGTCAACAAGGCATTTGCCTCCATATTGGGATATGAGCCCTCAGAGCTGGTGGGCAGAAACCTCCGCGAGTTCGTGACCGAGGAACGGTTCGAGGCCTTCCAGATGGAGACCGGGAAGAGACAGTGGGGTACCTCCGGCGGCTACGAAACCGAGATGCGCCATCGGGACGGAAGCCACCGCTCTCTTCTGGTCTCGGCCTCTCCCCTCTACGATCGCGAGGGTAACTACAATGGCACCCTCGGGATGGTGACTGACATCACCGAGCGCAAGAAGGCGGAGGAGGCTCTGCGCGAAAGGGAAAAGAGGTATAGAGACACAACGGAGAATACCTTGGAGTGGATTTGGGAGGTTGACGCCAATGGCAAATTCACTCACACCAGCCCTGTTGTCGAGAAGATCTTAGGTTATAAACCGGAGGAGGTACTTGGAAAGCATTTTTATGACCTATTCGATGCTGAAGACCGCGAAGAACTGAAGAAGGTGGCGTTTGAAGCCTTCGCCAAAAAGGAGTCGTTCCGCGAGTTCATAAACCGTAATGTGCACAAGAACGGTGAAACAGTTTGGCTCTCGACAAGTGGAGTTCCCATACTCGATGAAGCAGGAAACCTTCTCGGATATCGAGGTGCTGATACGGACATCACCGAGCGCAAGAAGGAGCAGGAGATTCAGTCGGCATTATTCAGGATTTCTCAAGCAGTCACCTCCACGGGCAACCTGGAGGAATTGGTACAGACTGCCCACGAAGTGCTGGGTGAGTTGATTGACACCACCAATTACTTTGTTGCCCTCTATGATGCCGAGAAGGAAGAGTATTCCTTCCCCTATAGTGTTGACCAGGACGAGGAAACAGATTTTTCGACACGTCAACTCAAAAAAAGCCTCACCGACTATGTCCGCAGAACTGGAAGGCCGCTTCTGGTAGATGAAGAAACCAACAAAAAGCTAATGGAAAAAGGTGAAGTAGAGTTAGTAGGGAGACCGGGACCCATCTGGCTCGGTGTGCCCTTGAAGACCCCGCGGGGTGTCATTGGGGTTGCCGTAGTTCAACACTACTCAGATCCGAGCGCTTACTCAGAGGCTGATCTTGACATCCTGTCATTTGTCTCCGGGCATCTTGCAGTGGCAATTGAGCGTAAGCGCGCGCAGGAGGAGCTGCAGGAGAGTGAAGAGAGATATCGGGACCTGTTTGAAAACGCCAGTGACCTTATTCAGAGCGTGGCCCCGGACGGTCGCTTCGTATACGTCAATCGAGCGTGGAGGGAGGCCCTAGGTTATAGCAAGGAGGAAATCGCCGGGCTCAACATGTTCGACATCATCCACCCCGATAGCCGAGCGCACTGCACGAAGGTGTTTCAGCGTGTGCTCTCCGGCGAACAGGTTCATAAGGTTGAAGCTCTGTTCGTTGCGAAGGGGGGGAACGAGATCCTGGTTGAGGGGACTGCCAACTGCAAGTTCGTAGACGGAAAGCCGATTGCCACCAGGGGCATTTTCCGTGATATCACCGAGCGCAAGCAGGCGGAGGAGGCGCTGTGGGAAAGCGAGGAGAAATACCGGCTGGTGAGTGAGAACATCCCCGTTGTGGTTTATTCAGCACTGCCTGATGAACATTCTACTACTACTCTAATTTCCGGAAGAATCATGGAGCTTACCGGATATTCTCATCAGGAATTTGTGGAACATGTGGAGTTGTGGACACAGATCATTCATCCGGATGACCGAGAGTATGTGTGGAAAAAAATCGAAGAGCACCGTGAGAAGATGGCACCGCTTGATGTCGAGTATCGGATAACAACTAAGGACAATACCGTCAAATGGATAAGAGATAGAGCGACACCAATGGTTGACGAAAATGGGCAGCTCATCAGAATCAACGGTTTCATGGAAGACATCACCGAGCGCAGGAAGGCGGAGGAGGAGGTCCGGGAAGCGATGGAGTTCAGAGAGCGTCTTCTGGCTTCGATGCATGACGGATTGTCTGTGCTCGACAAGGACGGGGTACACATTGACGTTAACCTCGCACTGTGCGAAATGACGGGCTTCTCCAGAGAGGAACTGATCGGTGTTGGGCCGCCGCACCCTTACTGGGCCACGGAGTCCTTGGAAGATACTAAGAAAGCATTCGAGAAGACCGTGCGTGGTGAATTTCAGACCTTCGAGTTGACCTTCATGCGCAAGCAGGGGGAGCGCTTCCCAGTCCTGGTCAGCCCTTCCTGGTTGAAAGACGAGCACGACAACGTTCTGTGTTACTTCGCTACCTTCAAGGACATCACCGAGCGCAAGCGGGCGGAGGAGAGAATCAAACAGCAGAGCGAGTTCTTGAAGAGCACAATAGAAGCTCTTGCTCATCCATTCTATGTCATAGATGCCAATGACTACACGGTCAAGATGGCAAATTCAGCCGCGGGCTTTGGTGCTCTGTCCGAGAAGTCAACCTGCTATGCTCTCACTCATAGACGCGAGGAACCGTGTGAAGGAGAAGAGCATCCCTGTCCCCTTAGGATCGCCAAGGAAACCAGGAAACCCGCGATCGTAGAGCATACTCATTATGATGAAGATGGGAATGCCAGAATCTTCCAGGTTCACGGCTATCCGATCTTTGATGATGAAGGAAACGTTGTCCAGCTTATCGAGTACACCCTTGACATCACCGAGCGCAAGAAGGCGGAGGAGGCAGTACAGAAGACCGCGGCGGAGTGGGAGACCACATTCAACTCCATCAGCGACTTGGTTTCTGTTCATGATAACGATTTCAGGTTTATCCGGGTCAATAAGGCTTTTGCTGATCTGCTCAAGATGAAGCCGGAAGAGCTGGTGGGCAAAAAGTGTTACCAGGTGGTTCATGGGAGAGAGAGCCCTCCCGCAGATTGCCCTCATAAGCAGCTGCTGGAGAGTAAGAAAGCAGTGACCTCGGAATTCTTCGACCCTCATCTGGGAGCTTATCTGCAGGCGTCTGCCTCACCAATCTTTGACGAAGATGGCGAGGTTGCCGGCTGCGTCCATATTGTCAAGGACATCACCGAGCGCAAGAAGGCGGAGGAGGCGCTGCGGGAGAGCGAAGAACGTTTGAAAGAAGCGCAGAGAGTCGGAGCAGTTGGCGACTGGGTGTTCGATGTCCAAACCCAGCAGATCACCTGGTCGGAACAAGTCTACAGGCTCTTCGAGCGTGACCCGGCAAAGGGTCCTCCAGACTATGAAGAGAACATGGCATACTATTACCCGGAGGATTCAAAAAAGCTGCAGGAGCAGGTGCGCCGGGCGATAGAATTTGGGGAGGAGTCTGATGCTGACTATCGTTTGAAGCTGCCAAGCGGGAAGTCTGTCTATCAACGTGGTCTCATCAGGACAATAAGAGACGAAAATGGAAAGATTGTGAAGCTGTTTGGCACGGTGCAAGACATCACCGAGCGCAAGCGGGCGGAAGAAGAATTATCAAAGGAAAGAGCCCTGCTTAAGGCCATCATTGATAAGATTCCGGTATTGCTCACCCAGTATGACCCCGACACCAATATGCTGTATTTAAATAAAGAGTTTGAAAAAATAGTTGGCTGGAAAACCGAAGAAGTTAAAGATATCGACCTGATGGAAAAGGTATATCCCGACCCGGATTACCGCAAACAAGCCATGGAGTACATGCAAAAAGCCAGTACGGAATGGCGTGAATTCCGGGTTCAGTCCAAATCCGGAAAAATAATTAATTCAGAATGGTCAAACATTCGTCTGGATGATGGGACCCAGATAGGTATCGGAATAGACATCACCGAGCGCAAGAAGGCGGAGGAGGCGCTGCGGGAGAGCGAGGCTGAATACCGTTCCCTGTTCGAGAATATGCTGGACGGTTTCGCTTACTGCAAAATGATTGTTGACGAGAACGACAAGCCCATAGATTTTGTGTACCTTGAAGTCAACGAGGCCTTTGAGAGATTGACGGGGCTGAAAAGGGAAAATGTCGTCGGGAAAAAAGTAACGGAGGCCATACCGGGCACAAGAGATTCACATCCGGAGCTGTTGGACACATATGGCAAAGTTGCCTCCACCGGTAAAGAGACCAGATTTGACATCCACTTCGAGCCTTTAGACATATGGCTCTCCATTTCTGTCTATTGTCCAAGAAAGGGTTATTTCGTTGCTGTTTTTGACAACATCACCGAGCGCAAGAAGGCCGCGGAGGCTGTGAGAATCTCAGAAGAGCAGCTTAGAGCCATCTTGGACAGCGCCGACGATATTATCTTCGCTAAAGACCGGGAGGGGCATTACACCCGAGTCAATTATGCGTGCGCCCGACTACACGGAATCTCCGAAGAGGAGTTCGTCGGCAAGACAGATTTCGACCTCTTTCCAGAAGAGCAAGCAAGACACTCAGCCGAAATCGACCGTCAGGTGCTTGTGGAGGGAAGAACCTTCACCGGCGAATACGACAGACAAATAAGAGGCAAGACACTGACATTGAGCATGGTCAAGACGCCTCTGCACGGACCCGATGGTTCAACAATCGGTTTGTGTGGTATTGCCAGGGATATAACCGAGCAAAAAAGCTTGGAGGAGCAGTTCCGCCAGGCGCAGAAGATGGAGGCTCTGGGAACTTTAGCGGGGGGCGTTGCTCACGATTTCAATAATCTTCTGGGAGGCATTCTCGGCTACGTCGGCCTGATGAAAGGGGACTACTCACCTGAGGAGAAACACTACGCTATGTTAGAGCTGGTTGAGAAAGCCAGTATGAGAGCTGCAGAGCTGACCAACCAGCTCCTGGCCTTCTCCAGAAAGGGGAAATACGAGCTACGAGCGGTTGACCTGAACAACAGCGTCGAAGATGTGTTGAAGCTGCTCGGCAGGACTCTGGACAAAAACATTGAGATCGCAACCGAGCTTCAGGAGAAGCTTCCCTCCGTTGAAGGTGACCCCGGCCAACTCGAACAGGCCATCATCAACCTCTGCGTAAACGCTGCCGAAGCTATGCCCGGCGGCGGGAAGCTCCAGTTAGAGACCAGAGTGGTGGCCTTAGAGGAGGAATTTGCCCGCAAGTATCTCGGCTCCGACCCCGGGGATTACGTCCTTTTGAGCGTGTCCGACACCGGCATCGGAATGGATTCTGAAACCCTGTCCCGGATGTTTGAGCCCTTCTTCACCACCAAGGAGATGGGAAAGGGGACCGGTCTGGGGCTCTCGACGGTTTACGGGATCGTCAAGAATCACGGTGGTTACGTCGATGTTCGCAGCCAACCCGGCAAGGGCAGCACCTTTGATATCTATCTGCCGGTGTCGAAGAAACAGTTCACGCCTCCGCGACCACGGGCGGCGGAACTGCAGACCGGCCACGAGACCATCCTGGCGGTGGATGACGAGGAGATTATCCGAAGCCTCTTAGAGGAGACGCTGAAGAAGCTTGGTTATAAGGTGATTCTGGCCAATGATGGAGAAGAGGCGGTCCAGATTTACGAAGAGAGAAAGGATGAGATCGACGCCGTCATCATCGATATGATCATGCCCCACCTGGGGGGACGTGAGACCTTCCGGGAGATAAAGATGCGCAACCCAGACGTCAGAGTGCTCCTCGTAAGTGGTTTCTCCCAGGACGGCGCCGCCCAGCGGATCTTAGATGAAGGTGTCAGAGGTTTCATTCAGAAGCCCTTCGAGCTGGTGGAGCTGAGCCAGAAGCTGCGGCAGGTCCTTGACTGACTGGGTCGCACAGACGTATGTTCCTGAGGTGAATATCGAACTGACACACGGATGTCTGTCTTTGAATCTTGACGATCTTCGATAGAGGGAGCTATGCAAAAACCGAAATTCATCCTGTGGTTTGAAGAGCTGGGGCTGAAGGACCTCCAGAGGGTTGGAGGAAAGAACGCCTCCCTGGGGGAGATGTATCGGAACTTGAGTTCCGAGGGGGTAAAAATTCCCAATGGCTTTGCCATAACCGCTTCCGCTTACTTCCACCTGCTTAACAGCGCGAATCTGAATGCCGTCATGAGAGAAACCCTTCAGGGGCTGAACACCCAAAACGTTCGCGATTTGGCGCGCCGGGGAGGGAAGATTCGAGGGCTCATCGAAAAAGCCCCTTTGCCTCCAGACCTGGAGGCGGAGATAATTGAGCATTATCGCCTGCTGGAGAAAGAGTATGGAGTCAATGTCGATGTGGCGGTGAGGTCTTCCGCCACTGCCGAGGATCTGCCGGAGGCCTCCTTCGCCGGACAGCAGGAAACCTACCTCAACGTCAGAGGTTCAAAGGAACTGCTTCGAGCCTGTCGCCGTTGTTTCGCCTCCCTGTTCACCGACCGCGCTATCAGTTACCGGGATGACAAAGGGTTTGACCATTTCTCCATCGGGCTTTCCGTCGGGGTGCAGAAGATGGTGCGCTCCGATAAGTCGTGCTCCGGAGTGATGTTCTCCATAGACACCGAGACCGGCTTTTCGAATGCAGTGATCATAAGCGGTTCCTGGGGACTGGGGGAGAGCATCGTCGGTGGGAGGGTCATACCGGATGAATTCTGTGTCTTCAAGCCGACCCTATCACAGGGCTACAGAGCGATCATCTCCAAGAAGTTGGGTGCCAAAGATACCAAGATCACTTACGGCACCGGACCCAACCCCACCAAGACGGTGGCCACCACTGCCCAGGAGAGGCGGAGTTTCGTCTTGGACGATGAGGAGATTCTGCAGTTGGCTCGATGGGCACTCACGATCGAGGAGCATTATAGTCGAAGGGCGGGCCGTCTTTGCCCCATGGATATGGAATGGGCCAAGGATGGTGTGAGCGGAGAGCTTTACATCGTGCAGGCGCGTCCGGAGACGGTGCAGTCGCTGAAGAACAACTTAGTCTTGACGGAATATCGCCTCTGCGAGAACGGCGAGCTTTTACTCACCGGTGCCCCGGTGGGAGGCAAGATCGGGCAGGGGAGGGCCAACGTCATCTTGGACGTCCAGGACATCGCCAAGTTCAAGGTGAACCAGGTTCTGGTCACCCGCATGACCGACCCCGATTGGGAACCGATCATGAAGATGGCCGCTGCCATCGTTACCGATAGGGGCGGGAGGACCTGCCATGCTGCAATCATCTCCAGGGAGTTAGGGATTCCCTGCGTGGTGGGCGCCGAGGTGGCAACCAAGAAAATCGAATCGGGGCAAAACGTCACCGTCTCCTGCGCCGAGGGGGAGGTCGGCAAGGTTTACCAGGGTTTGCTCAAATACCAGGTCAAGCAGACCGATATAGCCAATCTCGAGCGGCCGATAACGAAGATCATGATGAACCTGGGAAACCCGGAGCTGGCCTTCAGCTTAAGCTCCATCCCCAACAACGGGGTGGGGCTGGCTCGAGAGGAGTTCATCATCAGCTCCTACATCAAGATTCATCCCTTGGCCCTGATCCACTTCGACAGATTGAAGGACCAGGAAGCCAAAAGGGAGATTGAGAGGCTCACCGCCGGCTATGAGAGCAAGGAGCAGTTCTTCGTCGACCGCCTGGCGCAGGGGATTGCCATCATCGGGGCGGCCTTCTACCCTCAAGATGTGATTGTCAGGCTGTCCGATTTCAAGTCCAACGAGTATGCCAACCTTATAGGGGGAGCGGAATTCGAACCTCAGGAGGCCAACCCGATGCTGGGCTGGAGGGGTGCTTCCCGATACTACGATGTGAACTTCAGGTCCGCCTTCGGACTGGAATGCCGGGCCTTGAAAAAGGTGCGGGAACAGATGGGACTTCTGAACGTCAAGGTCATGGTTCCCTTCTGTCGCACCGTTTTAGAGGGGAGAAAGGTGGAGGCGGAAATGGCCAGACATGGCTTGGTGCGGGGCGAAAACGGCCTGGAGATCTACGTCATGTGCGAGATCCCCTCCAATGTGATCCTGGCTGACGAGTTCGCCGAGATCTTCGATGGCTTCTCCATCGGTTCCAACGACCTCACCCAACTGGCCCTCGGAATCGACCGGGATTCGGAGCTGGTGGCTCACATTTACGACGAGAGGAACGAAGCCGTAAAAAGGCTCATCAGCCAGGTCATCAAGGCCGCCAAAAAGAGAGGAAGAAAAATCGGCATCTGCGGACAGGCCCCCTCGGATTTCCCCGACTTCGCCGAATTCCTAGTAACAGAGGGAATTGACAGCATCTCTCTGAATCCCGATACCGTGATCAAGACCACTTTGAGAATCCTGGAGGTCGAGAGAAAACTCTCCACAGCTAAGTCCCGGCGCAAGCGGGGTGCTGGTAGACAGTCAATGGTGAACAGTAAGTGGTAGATAGTATATAGTAAGTAGTAATCGGTGATTGGTATTGGTAGTTACAGCTGCTTCCTATTTGCGACTCACCAGTAACCAATAAGGCCTCACCAAATCAACTGTGAGGCAAAAATGTCGATCTCTGGGAAGAAAACAGTTTGCTAATTAGAGGAGATTTTATATAATAGGGGGTCAGAGTCTATGATTTTGAAGATGGAGGCGAGACTGCCGTTATGATGAGCAAACTGCGACAATACACCAAGAGCGTCCTCTGGGTAGTCATCGTGGCATTCGTGGGGACGATCATATTCGCCTGGGGTAAGGGTGGATTCAACGGTGGTGGCAGGGACCGCGACCTCGTCGGGGAGGTCGAAGGTTACCAGGTCCGGAGTCGTGATTTCTTTATGCTCTATGACCAGCTGTATCGGCAAATCATAGAGGAGAAGGGGGAGGTCGACGACGAGGACCAGGAACGTCTGCACGAAAGCACCTGGGCCCAGATAAGGAACGAGATTCTAATCCAGAGCTGGATCGAGGATTTGGGCCTGGTGGTGACCGATCAAGAGCTGGTGGAGTTGATAAAAGCCTACCCCCCGGGGGAATGGATTGAAAACCCTCCGGAGTGGGTGGCCACCGATGGGGAGTTCGATTACAACAAATATCTGCAACTTCTGGCCTCCAACGAGCCCATGGTGGTCCAACAGCTCTTCGTTCCCCTTGAGCAACGTTACCGCCGCCGGATGATCGTCGACAAGGTGCAGCGGCTCGTAGCCTCCACCAGCCGAGCGACAGGCCCGGAGGTTCAGCGCGACTACATAAATAGAAACGAGAAGGTCAAAGTTCGTTATCTCTTCATCGATGCCGCCGAGTTCGAGGGAAAGGAGGCTGAGGTCTCCGAAGAGGAAATCCGCAACTATTACATCACCAATAAGGACAAGAAGTTCACGCACGGTGAGGGTGCCAATCTCAAATATGTGAAATTCCAGATAGAGCCGGCCCAGGAGGAGATCGACTCCGTCAAGGCCGAAATAGTAGAGATCCGGGGGATGATTGAAAGGGGCGATGATTTCGCGCAGTTAGCTTCTGCCTATTCCGACCATCCCTCTGCCTCCAGGGGAGGCGAGATTGGCTGGTTGCGGAAAGGACCCCGCTCCGGGGAGTTAGATGAGGTGGCATTCTCTCTGAAGGTGGGGGAGGTCTCAGAGCCATTGAAGAGCCCCGGGGGCTGGGAAATCCTCAAGGTCACAGACCGGAAACGGGAAAAGAACAGAGAGGGAGAGTGGGAGACTCAGGTCCAGACCAGCACCATCCTGCTCAAAGTGGTGGCCTCGGATGCTACCCGGGAGAGGATCTACAGCCGGGCGCAGGACTTTCTGGGTCGGGCCGACAAGAAGAACTTTGAGCAGTTGTCTGAAGAGTTCGGTCTGGAGGCCAAAGAGACTGGGGTTTTCGTCCCCGGACCTATGATCCCGGGCATAGGTGAAAACCAGGAAATCAACGACTTCGTTTTCGCCCACAAGCCCGGGACCATCTCCCCTGTCTTTCACGCCAAGAGCGGTTATCACATCTGCCTGGTCTTCGAGCGGATAAAGCCAGGTTATATTCCCTTCGAGGAAGTCAAGGATCGGGTCAGGGAGGTACTCACCTATCGTCGCTGGGCGAAGTTGGCGGAAGAGAAGGCCAGGGAGATTTATGCCGAGGTGACCGCCGCCGGGGGTTTCAGGAAGGCCGCAAGGAAACACGGATACGAGATCAAGGAAACCCCGTATTTCGCCCGATCCGACCGGGTGCCGGGGGTGGGGAGGCTTGCGGAGTTCATCGTCACCGCTTTCAGCCTCGATGAGGAAAAGCCTCTCCGGGTGGCAAGCTCCGAAGGCGGCAGTTACCTGCTAGAATTGGTCGATCATACCCCCGCCGATATGGTGAGGTTCGCAATCGAGAACCAGACCCTACGATCGGAGGCGGTAACGAAGGCTCAGGAGATAACCATGAATCATTGGTATGTCTACATTGTCGAACATGGAGATATAAGAGATTACCGCAGCCGTTTCTTCGGACGCTGAGGCTTTGTTTCCGACTAGCAAAAGGGAACGGCCCAAGATTGTCGGGAGACACTGTTGTGTCGGGCCTCTTCTGAGTCGATGCCAACGTTAGGGTCCTTGACTCCTCACCCAGCAGTCAGTCTTTTCAAAATATCCCAGACCTCTGAGACCTTCTTCCCCTCCTCCGTCTTGATGAGCGAGATGACCATCCCGAATCTCGCTCCGGAGACAAACTCCACCGGCTGCCTCAGTTTGCTCAGGAAGAATTGAACCCGCTCCTTAGTGATCTTCGCCTGGGGATGAAACTGCAGTGTCAACTTCTCCTCTCTGGAGGTGATCCTCTCCAGCTTCAACTTGGTTCCCAGCATTTTGATCTCCGCCAGCCGGAAAAGCTGCCCCATCTGCGGAGGGGGTTTGCCGAAGCGGTCCGAGAGTTCGGAGCGGAGCTCTTCAGTATCCTTGTCGGTTTTCGCCTCCGCCAGCATCTGGTAAACCTGAACGCGGTGAGGCTTCTCTGAGATGTAGTCTTCCGGCAGATATATTTCAGAGTCCAGGTCAACTCTTATGGGGAGCTCCCTTTCCAGAGGCTGCCCCCGGAGCTCTGATACCGCCTCCTCCAATAGCTTGGTGTAAAGATCGAAGCCCACCTCCTCGATGAATCCGTGTTGTTGAGCTCCGAGGAGATTTCCGGCACCTCGGATTTCCAGATCTCGCAGCGCCAGATGGAATCCGGAGCCCAGCTCCGTGAACTCCTCTATGGCCTTCAAGCGTTTGCGGGCGGTGGGGGAGAGGAATCTGGGGGCAGGGACCAGAAGGTAGGCGTGAGCCTTGAGGCTGGAACGTCCCACCCGTCCCCTCAGCTGATAGAGCTGAGCCAGCCCCAGCTTGTCGGCGCGCGCCACGATAATGGTGTTGACGGTGGGGATGTCCAGCCCGGACTCGATGATGGTGGTGGACAGCAAGACCTGATAGCGACCCTCCAGAAAGTCCAGCATGATCCTCTCCAATCTCGACTCCGGCATCTGACCGTGGGCGACGGCGATATTCACCTCCGGCAATAGATTCTGGAGGTAGCGATGAACCGCCATGATAGACTGCACCCGGTTGTGAACGAAATATATCTGACCGCCGCGGGAAAGCTCTCCCTTTATCGCCTCCACTATTACCTGGGGCGAGAATTTCGCAAGCTGAGTGTGTATCGGTAGACGGTCTTTGGGAGGGGTGTCTATCACCGAGGTATCTTTCGCGCCATAGAGGGAGAGCTGCATGGTGCGGGGGATGGGGGTGGCGGTCAGGGTGAGGACGTCAACCAGAGTCCGCCACCTTTTCAACTTTTCCTTGTGTTTGACCCCGAAACGCTGTTCCTCGTCGATTATCACTAACCCTAAATCCTTGAACTCCACGTCTTTGCTCAAGAGGCGGTGGGTGCCGATGACGATGTCGCAACGACCGCTCTTCACCTCCTCTAAGATCTGTTTCTGCTCCCCTCTTTTTTTGAATCGCGACAGCATCTCGATTTTGACCGGAAAGGCGGCCAATCTCTCTCTGAAGGTGTGGTAGTGTTGTTGCGCCAGAATTGTGGTGGGAACCAACAACGCCACCTGCTTGCCGTTGTCGACGGCCTTGAAGGCGGCCCGGATGGCCACCTCGGTCTTTCCGTAGCCGACATCGCCGCAGATTAGACGATCCATCGGGTAAGGAGCCTCCATGTCTCTCTTGACCTCCTCGATGGCCTTCATCTGGTCGGGAGTTTCCTCGTAGACGAAGGAGGCCTCCAGCTCCCTCTGCCAGGGGGTGTCGGCAGCACTGGCGAAGCCTGGATGGGCAATCCTCTGGGCGTAGATCTTTATCAGGCCCACGGCCATATCCATTATGGCTTTCTTGGCCCGGGTCTTGATTTTCTGCCAGCCCGGGCCCCCCAGCTTGGTGAGCTTAGGATGTCCCTCCCTGCCGGCATATTTCTGCACCCGGTTGAACTGCTCGATGGGGACGTAGAGCTTATCATTCCCCTGATAGACTATCAAGAGGCAATCGCGTTTTCTGTCCTCGATGGTGATGGTCTCCAGCCCCAGGTATTTCCCGATCCCGAAATCGATATGGACGATGTAGTCCCCCTCCCTAAGGCTGGTGTAGCTCTGCAGGGCGATCCCCTCCTTAAACCTCCGGCGTCTCTCCCGGATTCGGTGGCGGGGGAAGATCTGGTGGTCGGTCAAAACCGCCAGTCTGGCCTCCGGAAAGATGAACCCCCCTTCAAGTTCTGCCACCGGAAGGTTTACTCTTACGGAGAACTGGTCTAAAAGCTCCCCGATGCGCTCTCTCTGACCGGCGTTGGCGCAGCACACGAAAACCTCCATGCCCTCCGATAGATAATCCTCCAGCCTCTTTTTGAATTGGCCCAAACTGGAGTCGCTCGGTTGCGGATGAGTCTCTATTCTGATGGCATCCCCTTTCAGAGCGAGGTCTTCCAGATCGAGTCGCTGATAGCTGTCAATAGTCTCCCAGAGGGAGTTCCCCTCCGAACCGGAGTCGCCTTCTGCGGGGAGGAAGTAGCTCATCTTAAGAGGCGGGAGGGGACCGTATTTCTCAACCATATCAGAACGGGCACTGCTGGCGAGCTGGATAAAATCTTTTAGCCCCGAGGCTAAAAGCTCCGCCTCCGCGGTCACCACGATGGTGTCTTTCGGGAGATAATCGAAGATGGTGGCTTGAGGAATTCCCAAAAACGGCGCGAACCATTCCAATCCCTCGAAACCTCTCTCATCTTGGAGCAGCTCTTTGGATTCCGGGGACAAGATCTCGGGGGAGGATTTTAGCTTTCTTGAAAGCTCACTTCGGTCGATCAAAAATTCCCTCTGGGGCCAAAGGCTGAATTCAGAAAGCCTTCTTTTTGACCTCTGGGTGTTGATGGAGAAGAGGCGCAGCGATTCCACCGCCTCCCCCCAGAACTCGATTCTTATCGGGTATTCGCTGGAGTTGGGGAAAAAGTCGATTATCCCCCCCCGGACCGCAAAATCGCCGACCTCCTCAACGAGGGGGACGCGGTTGAAATTCAGCCTGGCCAATTTCGCAGCCAAGTCCTCGTGGCCGAAATCGATCCCCTCTCTCAACATAATTGAGCTGGCCTCCAGCACCTCGGGGGTGATGGTCTTCTCGATGACTGCCTTCAGGGTGGTGACCACAAGTAGCGGGTTGGCTCGGCGGAGTTGACCCAGACATTCCAATCTGCCTCCGGAGTTCTCAGGATAGGGAGTTTTCAGCTCGTAAGGCTCAATCCCCCAGGAGGGGAAAAGACTGACCCCCTTCTCTCCGGAAAGGGACCTCAAGTCTCCGAAGAGACCGTTTGCCGACTCATCGGAGTCTGTGATGACGATTAGCGACCGTCGGAGGGAGTTGAAAAGGTGAGCAATCAGGAGTGACCTGGAGGAGGCCTCCAACCCGGAGACCTGGATGGTTTTTTCTCCCTCCTTCAGGGAACTCAATATCCTTCGCAAGGAGGGAGTGCGGTTAAGAGCCTGGAACAGTTTCGAGAGCGACATGGAAAAGAGAAACAGCAAAACCCCAGAGTTGAAAAACCCTGGGTTCGGTCCTTTTTCGATTTTCGCCTCTCGGGAACGGAGTCCCGAGGGAGCCCTACGATTCCCTTTTGGCCTTAGTTTTTGCCCTCTCCCTGGGCTTATTGGCCATTATGATCATTCGGGGGGAGTCGGCGCTGTATTGACCCAGTTTGAAATCCCCGAACACCGCTTCCAGGTAAAGATTCGCTTTCCTGAGCATCTCAAGTAGCTCCACTAAGGTGTAAAGCCTCAGGGAGAAGTTGGATTTCTTGCTCTCATGGTCGTCGTGGATGAGAGTGCGGTTCACCTCCAATACCCCTCTGAAGAAGTCAAACAACATTTCCTCCAGCAGGATAAAGTCGGTCTGTTTCGACCACCTTTTCGGCTGCCAGTTTTTAAGGAGATGCTCGCGGTTGAGGACGTCCATCAGGAAGACCCCGCCGGGCTTCAAGGCTTTGAAGACTTCGCTTAGAACCTTCTGGTTGTCCTCTTCCTGCTCGAAGTATCCGAAGGCGGTAAACATACTTATGACGGCGTCGAACTCGTCCTCGAAGGGGAGCTGGCGGGTATCGCCGTGGATCAGTCTCAAGGTAACCCCGGACTCCTCGGCGGCCTGAGCGGCTCTCTGGAGGAGATGTTCGGAGAAATCGAAGCCGGTGATCTGGAAATCCTTCTTCGCCAGGGGGATGGCGTGACGTCCGTGGCCACAACAGAGGTCGAGGATCTTCGATTTCGGCTTCAGCTCCGTCATCTGGAGAATGGCCTCAACCTCGAGAGGTGCCTCCTCGTCGAGATGAGGTTCAATGGCGAGGTAGTCTTCGTTGAACAGCTTTTTCCACCAGGGCATCGTATCCGCCAGCAGTCTTTTTTGAGATAATCGTCAAATATCCCGCTTTCATTAATATGTTCCCAGCTTCAACCAATTGCAAGGCTTTTTGCTCGATTGTCGTCCGGATCGGAGTGACCAGACCGCTGTTGCTATCGAGACAGACTCTTCAGAGGTGCTGAGGGTGCAGTTCTATTCCCCCTCCACCACCACCGCGGTCCCGTATGCCAAAAGCTCTGCGGCCCCCTGCATGAGCATGGAGGTTGCAAAGCGCAGGGTGACGATGGCGTTGGCGCCCCTCTTTTCGGCCTCGGCGACCATGCGGTCTAAAGCCTGTTCCCTCGCCTCCGCCAACATCTTGGTGTAATCGACAACCTCCCCGCCAACCACATTCCTCAGTGCCGCCAAGAGATCCCGCCCGAGGTGGCGGGCACGAATGGTGTTCCCCTTAACCAGCCCCAGAGTCTCAACGATTCTTTTGCCAGCTACAGTATCAGAGGTGGTTATTATCATCTCTGGACCTCCTTATATCTGTCGCGCCGGTAGGCGAAGATTCTCTCACGGATAACGGATACCAACAGAATGATGAAACCGAGTCCCAAGGTGCTCACTCCGATTTTGACCAGAAGCGAAACTTCCGGATCGGCGAGGAACTGCGAAAGGGACTCATACAGCCCGAAGCTGATCAAGATAATTGCCCCCGCGGAGAGGAGAATCCAGCCCAGACTGCGTTCGACCCGTCTGTAAATGCTCTTCCAGTATCCAGCCCAGACCTCCTCCGACAGATCTTTGAACCTCACCGAATCGGTCACCTCCTTCAATCTCAAAAGCTCTTCGTGTTTTCTGCGACATTTCTCACAGACCCGAAGATGTCCTCTCAGCATCTGCTCCTGAGAGGTATCAAGCTCCCGGTCCAACAGGCCGCTTATCAGAAATTCGAACTTCTCACATCCCATAGCCGCTCAGATCAGATCTTTCAACTCCTCCTTCAACTTCATCCGGGCATAGTAGAGCCTTGACATCACGCTTCCGAGAGGAATCTGGAGAATCTCGGAGATCTCCCTATACGAGAAACATCGAAAGTGTCTCAGGATTATTATCTCCTTGAAATCTGGTGGGAGATTGCTCAACCCCTCCCAGAGCTTCTTTTTCAGCTCCTTTTGCTCATAGATGGTTGCGGGGTCAAGCTTTGAGGTTGTCAACTCAAATGGGACCTCCTCCAGACTGACCTCGTATTTCCTGCGGACTCTCCGTTTCTCCAGGTTAGTTAGGCAAAGATTGGACAGAATCTTATAGAACCAGGTGAAGAATCTGAAATCGGGCTTGTATCTGTGTATGGCTTTGTAAGCTCTCACGAAGGCTTCCTGGGAGAGATCCAAGGCGGCCTCCCTGTTTCCCACAAAGCCGTAGGCGATGAAGTAGGCGTGGCCGTTTGTATTTCTCCACCAAAACCTCGAAAGCTCTCATCTCTCCACCCTTGGCCTGGAGGGCCAACTCTTCGTCTGTGCGAGAACTCACCTCGCTCATAGATGCTTTACCGTTCTCTCCCGAAATTATTCAAATCTGGGGTAGTTGATAAATCTTCTCGGCTCAATTATCAAGACCTTTTTGCGATCTTCAAGGATTTGCGGCTCTGAGGTGACATGCTTCGGGGAACGCCCGATTTGCTCGCCTGACGAACACGCTCGCATAAGGCAAGGGGAAACAGAAGGACTGTTTCATCAAGAGGTGTGGGTGTTCTCCTTCCGGGTGTTGGGCTCCTCCAATTCTTCTCTTAGGTTTCTATATGGAGGAGAACTGCCTTTCAGGCCAACCAGTCACTGTAATCCTTTGCAGTTCAAAGGCTAGCGGATGATGAGAGACGGGCGTACAGCTGTGGCACTATCTTTGAGACTATGTTGAGGTCAAAGTCAAAGCTAACCCCAAGAGGAGGAGGTAACATGAGACTGAACAAGGCGGTCAAGTGGCTTATCCTTTTATCGTTGGTAACCATCGGCGGCTTCGTGTTTGTGGTCGGGTGCGGCAACAATTCCACCCCCGTCGACTATCTATATGAGGGTGCCGAAGGCAACAAGCTACCACAATTTCTTGAGAAACCGGCGGACGCAACAGAAGTCTCGCAATACCTCGACGCCGATGCGGATGGCGAGATCGAGTTTGAGTGCGACGGCGGCGAGCACGAATTCGTGGTGGCCGCTGGATCGATGCCCGCCAGCTGCACCATCTACATTAGCGCCTGGACCAAATTGTACCAGGGCGACAAGGTTCTGAGATTGAACTTCGGGCCAGCAGGGTTGGAGTTTGATCCTTCCGCGCAGCTGGTGGTCGATGTGGTTCCCATCTGGGAGAGCGAAAGCGAGCTGAAGCTCTACTGGTATGATCCCGACGATGGGGAATGGGAGTTACAGGAAGCAGCTGCGGTCGACGTCAACGGCAAAGCCGGCTTCCACGTCGAGCACTTCTCCAAGTACGCGATCTCTCGTTAGGGTTCAGAATGTGTGCGACGATGTGACAAAGCCCGCCGGAGGCGGGCTTTGTCGTTCATGGTTCATAGTTGATAGTCAATAGTCAATAGTCAATAGCTCGCAGACCACCATTCCGCCTGGTGATGGGCGTGATGACCTCAGGAGCAAGTGCCTATTTGTCCTTCCCAGTTTCCCGTTTCCTAGTTAGGTTCCACAGTTTGCTGCTTCGTATTGACGAATAGTTAACGATATAGATCCCCAGAAAAACTAAAGCGGTCCCCAGAAGTGTCCTGATATCGACTTTCTCACCGTAGGTCGCCCACCCCAAGAATAGAGCCACAACCGGGGTGGCAAAAGCGATAATGGCCAAGCGAGTGGCCTCCATTCTCCTCAACAGCCAGTAATACAAGCTGAAAGCGAGAGCGGAACCGACCAGGGACAGATACAGAAGCGATCCCACTGAGGAAGGGGTGAACCTCATAGCTCGTATGTCCTCAGTTAAGAATCCCAGTGAGAGTATAATAAGTGCCGCCAGAGTCATCTGCATGCTGGTCAGAACGATGGGAGAAAGCTCGGTGAGATGCCGCTTCACCAGGACTGCAGCGTAGCCGCTGGTGGCAGCACTGGCTACCAAGGCTACCATCCCCCAGAAGGCCAAGTCCGAGCCCAAGCCCAGTCTTTCGGAGAAGATCACCAGAACACCTGCGACCCCCAGGAACAATCCCATCCCCTTGGCGAGGGTGAATCGCTCCGCAGACAGAATCGAGTGAGCGAAGAGAGCCACAAAGAAAGGGTGGGTGGAAAACAGAACCGAGGCCAGACCGGAGGAGATATACTGTGCGCCCCAATAGACGAGAATATACGTCGCAACATACATGAAAATGGTGGTAACACATATGCGAAAGCACGTGGACAGATCTTTAGGGAAACGGGCCTTTTGCACTTTGGCGATCAAAAAGAGCACCAGGGCTGCGATGACGAAACGCAACCCCGCAGACAGAAAGGGTGGGAAATCCTCCAGTCCGATCTTTATCCCCAGCCAGGTGGAACCCCAGATGAGGCACAGAAGTGCCACCAGAAAGAAGTTCAGCAAATCTCTATCCTTTTAAACCGAAAGTCTCTCAACTTGAGAGGCAAACTTAAGGATTTTGACCTCCGTGGTCAACTCGAAACTCAAGGGAACGCTCTCAGAGGATTTGCCGGGCAGGAATGCCCGACCTATTTCTCTGCATAATTCTCCGCAGGGGTCCGAATCTATCCGATCGGGAAGAGATGGAGTTATCGGTTCGGATGCGCATGGGGATGTCGGATGTTCTTCAGAAAATGATATGAAAAAGCCCCGGGACAAGGCCCCGGGGCTTGGTGGTTACCTGCCAGAGACTGACTCGCATCAGGCGGCCATGTTCTTGATGATGTTGCTCGCAAACTGGGAGGTTGAGACTTTGGTCGCTCCCTTCATCTGGCGGTGGAGGTCGTAGGTGACAGTCTTCTTTACTATGGTCTTCTCAATGCCGTTTACGACCAGATTCGCGGCCTCCTTCCAGCCAAGATACTCGAGCATCAACACCGCCGAGAGGATCAGGGAGCCGGGGTTGACCATGTCTTTGCCCGCGTACTTGGGTGCGGTTCCGTGGGTGGCCTCGAAAAGCCCCACATAGTCGCCGATGTTGGCGCCGGGCGCCATTCCCAGACCCCCCACCTGAGCCGCGCAGGCATCGGAGAGATAATCCCCGTTCAGATTGGGGGTGGCGAGGACGTCGTATTCATCGGAACGAGTCAGAACCTGCTGGAACATGCTGTCGGCGATGCGGTCCTTGATCATAAGCTTTTTCTTCCACTTCCCGTTGCCGTGAGTCTTCCAGATTTCATCGAGGCAGTCCTTGACCTCTTTGACGATCGGCCTCTGCTTCCCTTTCGGGAGGCGATCAAATCCGGGCTCGATCATGCGGGCGTTGTCTTCGAGGCTCAGCTTGGGGTTGGCCTCTTTGTTGCCCACAATCCAGGACTCCCGCTCGGTGACAATCTGTCTCCGGAACTCCTTTTTGGCGAGCTCGTAGCCCCAGTCTCTGAAGGCGCCCTCGGTGTATTTCATTATGTTGCCCTTGTGTACCAGGGTGACGGATCTGCGTTTGTTGGTGAGGGCATACTGGATGGCTTTCCTGACCAGCCTCTTGGTGCCGGTTACCGAAATCGGTTTGATGCCGATACCGGAGTCAGTCCGGACTTTCGTTCCCATCCTCTGGTTTAAGAAGCTGATGACCTTTTTGACCTCCTTGCTGCCCTTGGGCCATTCGATTCCGGCGTAGACATCCTCAGTGTTCTCACGGTAGATGACGACATTCATTTTCTCGGGATGGGTGACCGGCGAGGGAACTCCCTGGAAGTATCTGACCGGACGGACGCAGGCATAAAGATTCAGAGTCTGTCTGAGGGTGACGTTCAGGGAGCGATAACCTCCTCCCACCGGCGTGGTGAGAGGTCCCTTCAGGGCGACGATGAAGCCTTTGATGGCGTTGAACGTGTCCTGAGGTAGGACTTCACGATAGATGTCCATGGCCTTGTCGCCGGCATAGATATCGAACCAGACGATTCTCTTTTTGCCACGATAGGCTTTTTCGACGGCGGCATCGACCACCCGGCGGCAGGCTCGCATGATGTCCGGCCCGATACCGTCACCTTCAATCACCGGGATTATGGGGTGATCCGGAATTCGCAGTTTGCCGTTTTTGACTGTTATGCGTTTGCCCTCTTTGGGGACAGTTAATTTTTTGAATTTGACCATCGGTCCTCCGCACGATATTTCAGTTTGTGATTCTTGTCACATGCTAACAGGCCTATAATTAATGTCAAAGAGGTTCAAAAGGCAAGTGATTGTTGAGACCAGAGCCGCATTGGAGCTCCTTCATTTCGGGCTGCGGTCTAAGCCGCGCCAGAGGCGGACATCAGCCCGTTGGTATCGGACGCCCCGTCCGATACCCAAAAGGTCACGGATGAGGGCATCCGTGACCAACAGTAGTGCGTGGTGGCTTTTGGAAACCTGAAGGTTTCCGCTACATTATCTGCCACAATGTCCGTGGGGGATGTCGGTGACGATCAGCCGAGATGGACTTCGTCGGGGAGCTCGTCGATGTCATCTTCTTGATAGGGGAAATGCTCCTTGAGCATCTGCCCCACCTCGGATACGACCTCGCAGAGACCATCCTTGAATCTCTTTTCACGGAAGTACGAACTCATTTGTCCAGCGAGTTCTTGCCATCTCCCCTCCGGGATGACCTCATTGATCCCGGTATCACCCCAGATTATGAAGCGCCGGGGTTTGACCACCAAAAGTATCAAAACTCCGTTGTCCAATCTGGTGTTGGTGATCCCCAACTCCACGAACTGTTGATGGGCAAGGGTGCGCAAAGCTTCCTCCGGTTCGGTCTCTCTCAATTCCTTTGGAAAATCCTTGAAGACCGATACCCTTATCTCGCCGGAGGTCTCCAGTTCCGCAGCCTTTACGGCCTCCTTGACCTCTTCGAGCTTCTTTTTGTTTAGGATTAGCTTCACCATTTCACTCACCTCTTCTCATCACATTACCAGCCACCTGAAGCTCCGCCGCCACCGAAGCTGCCGCCGCCAAAGCCGCTGAAACCGCCACCTCCACCGGAGCTGTGACCTCCAAAACCTCCACCTCCCATGAAGAATCCGCCGAAAGGTCCGCCCCAGAAGAGCCCCCTTCTTCTCCGAGACAGACCTCCGAAGATGAAGACGGGCAGAAAAGCGGCCATTATCAGAAGATATATGAGGTTTCCAACCGTCCTCCCACTCCGGCCTGCAGCGGTCGGTGGTTTGCCGGGGATGGCATCGTATTCCTGCTTGGCGGCAGACATCATCGCCTCCACGCCTCCGTCGATGCCTCTGGAGAAGTTGCCGGCTTTGAATTCGGGAACGATGATGTTATTGATTATGCGTCCGGCGATGATGTCGGGAATAATACCCTCCAGACCCTGACCGACCTCTATTCTCAAGCGGTGGTCGTTTTTGGAGATTAACAAGATGGCGCCGTTGTCCAGCCCTTTTTGCCCCACCTTCCATTTTTCCGCCACCCTGATGGCGAAATCCTCAATCGTCTCACCCTCCAGACTGTTTATGGTCAAGACCGCTATCTGCGTAGAGGTGGAGCTATTGAATTCGCGGAGTTTCATCTCCAGAGAGGTCCTCTCCGACCCGGACAGAAGGTTGGCGTAGTCGCTGACGAATCCCTGATAGTCGGGAATGTCTCTCGCCACCGAAGTTACCGTCAGAAGAACCCAAAGGAGGAGAAAGCTCACCCTCCCGATTCTCACTCTCTCATTCAGCATTAGAATCTCACCTCCGGGGCAACTTCGGCGCCAGCTTCGGCTTCGAAGTATGGCTTCGGTTGAGAACCGCGCATGCCTGCTATGATTCTCTGGAAGAAGAGCTTGATGTAAGTATTGTAATCCTTGCAGGAGGCATTGTAACGGTTTCTGGCGACGTTGATGCGATTCTCAGTCCCCTCCAACTGCACCTGCAAATCCCTGAAATTGTCGCTTGCCTTCAACTGTGGATAGTTCTCGGCGACCGCCAAGAGCCTGCCGATGCCGGCGGAAAGTGCTTGCTGTGCCTGCTGCAGTTGTGCCAATTTCTCCGGGGTGAGCTCCCCGAGGTTGATGTTCATGGAGGTGGCCTTGGCTCTTGCCTCCGTCACCTGAGCAAAGACATCCCTTTCGTGTTTGGCATAACCTTTCACCATCTCCACCAGGTTAGGAATCAAATCAGCTCTTCTCTGGTAGGAGGACTGGACGTTTCCCCAACTCTCCTCCGCCGTCTGTTCTTTGGCGATGATGGTGTTGTTTACTCTGATTCCCCAAGATATGACTGCAATCGCGAGAATTACGAGAATTACAAGAATACCAACGATAATCTGCCACGCTTTCATCAATAGACCACTCCTTTTACGACGCTTCTGTTTTCCAAGAACGGGTGTCAGGCAACAACCGGAAGAACTGCCTTAACGAATATCTGCTTTCTCCACTGTGAATCATCCTCGAACCGCGAGCACCTTGACCTCACCCACAAAGGCCCTGGCGAAGATCTTGATCTTCTCCTCGGCTTCGGAGTACCCTTCGTCTTCGTGTTCCAGCCTGAGGGAGATGCCGTCGGCTTTTTTGTCAATCACCCGCAATTCTCCGGCGGTGGCGGAAGCGATCACTTTGCATTTGATCTCCCTTGGCACCTTCACGGTGAGACTGCCGATGAAGGTCTCCGCCGACATCACGTTTTCTCCGGGGTGGAGCTTTGCCCCGGTCAGGTCGATTTTTGCCTCTCCGATGAAGAGATCTCCGGACCAGCCGTCGATTTCGGTCCCGCTGGCGTTGAAAGTCATCTCCCCCATGAACTTATTCTGCTTTTTGGGGGTCACTCCGACTGGCAATTCCCCCCGGCAGAAGCCACTTCCTCGAAGAACCCTCACTCCGATTATTATCAGGATAATCGGCCAGAGGATGCTGATGAAATCTCCGAAGTCAAAGGAGGTTACTCCGAGGCTGTTTAAGAGAAAAAGAATCCCCAGAAGGACAAGCAGCCCGCCCAAGATCAGATTTCCGGTGCCCGTTTTCATAGCTTACACCTCAAAACAGCTCAATCAAGCTAGTCGAGCTTGAAGTCCCCGTGTTTCTGGATGTGTGCCACCAGGCCGCCGTCATTGAGAATCTTGATCATCACCGGGGGGAGAGGGTCGAACTTCATCTCCTCCCCGTTGGTGAGGTCTTTGACGTAACCCTGTTCTAAGTCCACCTCCAACTCGTCACCGTCGTTTATTCTGTCGGTGTCGCATATCAGAACCGGTAGGCCGACGTTGATGGCATTGCGATAGAAGATGCGGGCGAAGGATTTCGCCAGAACTGCCGAGACCCCGGCTAGCTCTATGATCGTGGGGGCATGTTCCCTGGAGGAACCCAAACCGAAGTTTTTGCCTCCAACAACGAAATCGCCAGGCTTGACCCTGGAGGCAAAAGTGGGATCGGCGTCCTCTAAGACATGTTTCGCCAGCTCCGGCAGATTGCTCCTCAAGTGAAAGAGCCTTCCGGGAGCGATATGGTCTGTGGAGATGTCATCTCCGAATTTGAAGACTTTGCCCTTGAATAACATCTTTATCTCCTGTGTCTACATTTCCTGAATCGCTTATCTCAGTCAGACCCGGTGGCAGAGGCCACCGGGCTACCCGGTTGTGTGATTTCCGGGAATCCGCGAACGGTTTCCTCTATCTTCTCCGAGTTCTCTTGGCTGTCCTTTTGACTCTCTTTTTGGCCATCGTCCTTTTGGCTGCCTTCTTCTTGGCTACTTTCCTCTTGGCGACCTTCTTAACCCTTCTCTTGGTTGTCGCCCTTCTCACGGGCTTCTTTCTGACCGCCCTCTTGGCTTTCTTCTTGGCTCTTGCCTTTTTGACTGCCTTCTCTTTCGCCTTTTTCTTCTTGGCTACCTTCTTCACCGCCTTGGTAACCGGCACGACGACCTTTTTCCCGACTGCTTTGAGCTCGGCTTCGTATTCCCGGGGATCAGCGATCTCCCCGGCAATTGCGGTGGCCGCTACCGTCGCCGGGCTGGCGAGATAGATAAAGCCCTCAGGGTTACCCATTCTCCCACGGAAATTGCGGTTCATGGTGGCGAGGCATTTTTCTCCGGAGCCTAAGATCCCACCATAGACACCAACGCATGGTCCACAACCGGGCGGCATGATCATCGCCCCGAAGTCAAGCAGAGTCTGATAATAGCCGCGCCTGATGACCTCCTTTTGGATTTGAACTGAGCCGGGGACGGCTATGAAACGGACATTGGGGTGTTTCTTCTTCCCCCTGACTATGTTTGCGACCACCTCCCAATCTCCAACCCGGGAGTTGGTGCAGGTGCCGAGGAAGACCTGGTTGATTTTCTCACCCTTGGCCTCGTCGATTATGCGGGTATTATCCACGGCATGGGGGAAGGAGACCACCGGAGTGAGCTGGGAGACATCGATCTCGATTACCCTCTCGTATTCGGCATCGGGGTCGGGTTTGATCTCCCGGAATTTTCCGCCCCGCCCCATCTCTTCGAGATACCTCCTGGTAGTCTCGTCCGAAGGGATGAGCCCGGCCTTGGCGCCAGCCTCCACCGCCATGTTGGAGAGAGTCAAGCGGCCTTCCATGTCCATCTTCTCGATGGTCTCGCCGTGCCACTCTAAGGCTTTATAGGTGGCGCCGTCGGCTCCAATCATCCCGATCAGGTGCAGGATCAAGTCTTTTGGGAAGACTCCCAGAGGGAACTCCCCGTTAACGACAATCTTAAAAGTCTCGGGCACCCGCAGCCAGGTTTTTCCCAAGGCCATTCCGATGGCGACGTCGGTAGAGCCCATCCCGGTGGCAAAGGCGCACAAAGCTCCACCGGTGCAAGTGTGAGAGTCTGCGCCGATCATGATGTCGCCGGGATTGACGTATTCTTCGTTGATGACGGTGTGGCAGATGCCCATTCCCACTTCGGAGAGGTTGGCGCCGGTCTTTTTCGCAAAGTTCCTCAAGGTCTGGTGGTCGTCGGCAAGCTCCTTTCTGGAGGCGGGAACCGAATGGTCCAAAAAGAGCACCGTCCTCTTGGGATTGGCCAATTTCTCCAGTCCCAATTTCTCCAGCTGTCTCACCGCCAGAGGCCCGGTGCCGTCCTGAGTCAGACAGACATCGACGCGGGCAAGAACAATCTGCCCGGCTTTGACCTCACCTGCGGCATGCTCCCCTATTATTTTCTCCGCCAATGTTTTTCCCATTTTATCTTATCCTCCTGAGGCCAACGTCGGCTGTTGACCTATATATCAGAAACAGTCTGAAGGTTTCACTCTGCCTAATAAATGCAGGAAGTATATAAGTAAAACCACATTCTGTGTCAAGGAGTCTGCTGGTTTACGGTTAGTGGTTAGTGGTGAGTAGTGAATGGTGAATAGCAAGCAGTAAACAGTAGATGGAAGACAGCGAATGCTCTCTGGCTGGCGCAGGAGTTGAACTCCAGCCCTGGAGCCAACTTGTTGGTCACGGATGCCCTCATCCGTGACCTTTTGGGTGTCGGACGGGGCGTCTCATACGAGCCGTATGGCCGATACCAACGGGAGGGGGTTTGGACCGTCGAGCCGGGCTTGTCAACCAGAGGGTGATCTGCCTGGGGCGGAGGCCTCAGGGCTACCCAGGGGATGTCCCCGATCTCCTGTTCCCCCGCCAGAGGCGGATCGCCTCCGGCGACTGTCCCCTGTTTCCTGTCTCCTGTTTTTGTCTTTACATCCGATTTTTACCCCTTTATCTTAAATCCGAAGCAGCCGACTGCGGTATTCATCTATGCTCACGAGATTACGAGTAAAGAATTACGCTCTCATAGAGGATTTGGACCTGAGTTTTCAGGAGGGGCTCAGCATCCTGACCGGCGCAACCGGAGCGGGCAAATCGATCCTGATAGATTCCATGAACCTCATTTTAGGGGAGAAAGCCTCGGTGGAGATGATTCGCAGCGGGGAGAAGGAGGCTTCCGTGGAGGCAACCTTCGAGTTCGGCGGGCAGGCACCTGACCCGATCGCCAGCTTCCTTACCGAGCAGGACGGCGAGGCTCTGCTACTGAAGCGTCAGGTGCTGAAGGGTGGTAGAAGCTTCGGCTTCGTGAACGATAGGCAGGTTACAGTGACCACCATGAAGGAGATCGGCAAGTGTCTGGCGGATCTTCTGGGTCAACATCATCACCAGTCTCTCTTGGACCCCAGAATACATCTGAATCTCCTGGATCGATTCAGCTTCCAAGGATCGATACTCGAAGGCTACCAGGGGGAGTTCTCCCTCCTCAGGAAAAAGGAGGTGGAGTTAAGGGAAACCCTGCAGCAGGAACAGATTTCAAACGAGAAAAGAGAGCTTTATCGCTTCCAAAAGGAGGAAATCGATAGGGCGGAGTTGAAGCCCGAGGAGGAAGAGTCGCTTCGCGAGGAGCGAGGGGTCTTGCTGAACGTCCAGAGGATATCCTCGACGGTGCAAGCGGTAAAGCAGGCACTCTGCGAGGAGGAGGGTTCGGTTCTGGACCGATTGAAGCTCCTCTTCAAGGAGTTCGAATCAGTCTCGGAGTTAGACGCCCGGTTGAAAGAGAAGATTTCCCAATGGCAGGAAACTATTTTCTCTTTAGAAGACCTGTCGTCCGACCTCGTCAGGTACGGCGATTTGCTTGGGGCCGATCCCGAAAGGCTGGAGTTGGTGGAGGATCGTGTGCGGCTGTATGTGGATTTGGGGAAAAAATACGGCAAGGGTTACGACGCCATCATCAGTTACCGGGAGAAGATCGGAAAAGAACTGCACTCGTTAGAGAGCCTAGAGGATCGAATCAGAGACCTGAAGGAGGAGATCTCTCAACTGAAAGCCAAGCTGTGCAAGTTGGGCGAACAGATCTCCAAAGAACGGCATAAAGGGGCAGTTACTCTGAGGCAGAGGGTTGAGGAGGAACTAAAAGAGCTGGGAATGAAGGGGACGAAATTTGAGGTCAGCTTCATTCCGATTTCGAGTTCAGTTGCGGCTGTGGATTTATCCTCCGAGGCAGGGGAGGTCTTTGCCGACGAGAACGGCCTGGAGGAGATCGAGTTTTTGATCTCTCCCAACCCCGGGGAACCGTTGAAGCCTCTGGCGAAGATCGCCTCCGGGGGGGAGATGTCCCGGATCATGCTGGCGTTGAAGACGGTGCTCGCCAAAGTCGACAACATCCCCCTTTTGATATTCGACGAGGTTGATGTCGGAATCGGCGGCGAGGTTGCCTCTTTGGTCGGAAAGAAGCTGAAGAAGCTCTCGGAGGACCACCAGATCATCTGCATCACCCATCTGCAGCAGATCGCCTCATACGGAGACAACCACTTTCGCGTCTATAAAACCGGAAAGGGGAAACGCACCATCACGGTGGTGAAACGGTTATCCCAGAAGGAGCGGGTGGAAGAGATCGCCCGGATAATCTCTGGAGAGGAGATCACCGAGCTTTCGCTCAAACATGCCCGAGAGCTGCTCAACGAGGCCAGCGAAGCGGTCAATGGTAAATAGTAAATGGTGAATAGTGAATGGTGAATGGTGAATAGTAGACGTAGACAGGGCTTTTAGGTTGGTCAATCTCCCTGTTGAAGAGGCTGCTTGGGTGCCGTGGAGGAGAACCAGACTGACTAATCGACAATATCGACTGTGTCAATCGTCATTCCCCCAGAGACTTCCTCTCAAAAAAAGGAAGCCCCCCTCCCGAGGGTGATACCTTGACGGAAATATAAGAGGAGGGGCTGACAGAAGCTGTCAGAAAAAATTTGCCCTGTGAAAGAAATTGATAAGGGTGCGTTTGTTCGGAGGCTCTTAAGAAGAGGGAGTGTTCTGTTTGCTCCACTCCAGGGCCGCCACTCCCCAGGTGAAACCGGCCCCGAAGGCCACCATCAGCAGAACATCCCCGGGCTTCACCAACCCCAGACGGTTGATCTCGTCCAGGGCGATCGGAATGGTGGCGGAGGAGGTGTTGCCGTAGCGATCGATATTGACGTAGACTTTGTCCATCGGGAGCTTCAGCCTTCTGGCGGTGGCCTGGATTATCCGCAGGTTAGCCTGGTGAGGCACCAGCAAGCTAATATCCTCGCGTTTGAGGCCGACTACATCCAGAAGCTTCTCGGAGATGTCGCCCATGACCTGGACCGCATGTTTGAAGACCTCATTTCCCGACATCTTCAGATAATGGTATTTGGCCTCGATAGTCTCGTGGGTGGCGGGATTCAAGGAACCCCCTCCCGGCATATGCAGGAGATGGCCCAGGCTGCCGTCGCTCCCCAGGTGGGTTCCTAGGATTCCGGTCTTTTTCTCGGAGGCTCGAAGTACTGCCGCTCCAGCGCCATCGGCGAGAAGAACACAGGTGCCGCGGTCAGTCCAGTCGGTTATCTTCGAGAGCAGCTCCACCCCGACCACCAATATGGTCTTGTAGCTGCCGGTCTTGATGAGGTTGTCTGCGGTGACCAGACCATAGATGAAGCCGGAACAGCCCGCGGACACATCCATGCAGGCGGCGCGAGGAGCTCCGAGCTTCTTCTGGACGATGCAAGAGGTGGAGGGAAAGGGAGTATCCGGGGTGACGGTTGCCACCAGAATGAAGTCCAGCTGCTCGGGCCTTACCCCGGCATCTTCCAAGGCTCTCTCAGCGGCTATAGAGGCGTATTTCGAAGCAGGTTCACCCTCCTCGGCGATATGACGTTCTCTGATTCCGGTGCGGGTGTAAATCCACTCGTCGGAGGTGTCGACAATCCTTTCCAGATCGACATTGGTCACCACTTTGGGGGGCAACGCGCTGCCAGTCCCGACAACTTCGGCATACAATTCCTTTATCATTTCTTCCCTCTCTGCCCATTTGCCGGTTCAATCCCCTCTTGATTCCCCCTTGCCCAGATCATCGAGAGGATTTCTCCTGCACAGTGCAAAAATAGTAAAGGATTGTCTCCGATAAAGCAAGAGGTTTTCACCCGTGACGAAGAAAGCCACCGAGCGGATTCGAACCGCTGACCTGCTGATTACGAATCAGCTGCCCACCGACGCTTACGTCCGTCTGCACGTTTACGACCTTCTGGGGCGGAGAGTGGCTACCCTGGTGGAGGGAAAACAGCAGGCTGGATACAGGTCTGTCCTATGGAATGCTTCCAGAGTTTCCTCCGGGCTTTATTTCTACAAGTTGACTGCCCAGGATGGAGGTGGGAACCAGGTTTTCTCAGATGTGAAGAAGATGCTGCTGGTGAAGTGATTTTAGCCAATATTCTGAATTAAAGCCCCGCTTCGGCGGGGTTTCTTGTTTTGAAAGGCACCCCGTGTGGCAAGGGCAGTTTGTGGACGGGCGAGGAGGAAGAAGAGAAGAGGAAGGGGCTAGCTGGTGTCATTCTGTCCGGCGCTTGTCCTACATGTGGCCGCATGAGGTAAAAAATGTGAAATTTGTTGTTGACAAACTGTCAATTCGGGCGTATAATGTCAACGTTGATTTTCATCACGGAGTTGCCGATATTGTAAACAGAGCAGAGTCGAACGTCTTTCGGAGGTGAGGAGGAACGAGCAATGATCGGGAAGAGGCTATTGCAGGCACGCCTGCTGGCTCGCATGACCCAACAGCAAGTGAGTGAGGAACTCTCAAAGCTCGATGTCAGCCTGACGAAAGCTGGTGTCTCGAAATACGAAAGAGGCGGTAGCGTTCCGAACGCGTCTTTGCTACTTAGGTTGGCACAGGTTCTCGGGGTCAAGGCGGACTACTTCCTCAGGGAAGAGACAGTCATTGTCAAGTGGTTGGCTTTCCGTAGGCATGTTTCACTTGGCAAGAAGGAACAGGATCGGATAAAGGCCTTCGCTGAGAGGGTTGTGGAGGGCCAAGTTTGGTTGCAGGAGTGCCTTTTCCCAGAGGAACAACCCGTTTTCCCAAGGCGATCCAGAGCAATGTCACCTGAGGATGCCGAGAAAGCAGCCGCAAGGCTCAGACAGAAATGGGAACTTGGTGATTGTCCCCTTGAAAGTGTAACGGAGACAGTAGAACAGAAGGGCGGCATTGTGGTCGACTGTCCCATAGCTGCGGGCGAGTTTGATGGTTTATCTGGCTGGGCCAATAGGAAATACCCCATCGCGGTTGTTAGCAGTGCGGTTCCTGATGACCGTTGTCGGTTTGATCTAGCACACGAGTTGGGCCACCTTATGATGGATTGCCGACAAGTAGATGAAAAGGAAGAAGATCGATTCGCCTACCGTTTTGCTGCTGCGTTTATTGTCCCACCAGCAGTCGCTCGGCGTGAACTAGGGGACCATCGTCATAAGCTGGATCTGCAGGAACTCGCACTACTCAAGATAAAGCACGGGTTGAGCATGCAGGCGTGGATGCGCCGAGCTGTGGACTTGAACATAATAGGCCAGAGCACGTACCGGGCTCTATGCGTCGAATTTAGTAGGCGCCGTTGGCGAAGGAGTGAACCAGTGCAGTTCGTGGGCCGCGAGCGGCCAATGAGGCTTAAGCAGATGACCCTTCGCGCGCTTGCCGAGGGCATTATTACACCCGACAAGGCTGAGCAGCTCTGCCTTGGTTGCACTGAGGAACCTACTCCCACATCGACTGAGCAGCTGGCAGAAGAAATGTCAGCCGTCGATATTATAAAATTACCGAAGCCACAGCGCGAGAAAATCCTTGCCAAGGCTGCAGAATTGCTGAAAGAGGAGTACAAGAAGGATCCCGATCTCACAGAGTTCGAGGCTTTAGGTAACGGCGATTTCTATGAGTGACCCACGGAGGGGTGAAGTCTGGAGGGTCAACTTTGACCTGACTATAGGGGATGAAATAGAGAAGATGCGACCTGCTGTCGTTATTGGGATTGATGCAATACAGGAGTTTCAACTGAGAATCATTGTGCCCATAAGACGGTGGAAGCCAATCTTCAAGAAAGACCCTTGGAAAATACACCTTAAGCCCAGTACACAGAACGGTCTCTCGAAGGAATCCGCAGCGGACTGTCTTCAGGTCAAGTCGGTATCACTTCAACGATTTAACAAGAGGCTAGGAGTCCTGACAAAGGACGAGCTTGAGAACATAGCGGCTGCGATTGCGTTGTCCGTTGGTTACAATCCGTAGTTTACACAACCGACAGGAGACGAGAGGGCTAGCACTGGGGTGGAGTAGTTGTGTCCTGACTTGAAGTTTGTCCTTAAGACTCGTTTGAGGGAAATCTCGTGCTTGTCTTGCACCCTTGTAGCTCATTGAAGGACAAAGCCACCGAGCGGGGTCGAACCGCTGACCTGCTGATTACGAATCAGCTGCTCTACCAACTGAGCTACGGTGGCGGGAGACACTATCTCCAATCTTATCGGCTAAGTTCATATTAACCGCACTATAACCGCAAGTCAATGAGAAAATCCCCGGCATGAACTATGATCGAAATAGAAGAAGGATTCGGTTTGTATTGTCGTGAAACTAGTCTATTCGGTCGTAAATCTCGGCGATTTTGTCTGCGGCTGGGTCCAAATCCATGCTGGTGACCTCCCCTGTGCGCCGGACTTTCACCTCCACCTGGCCTTTAGCTAGGCCTCTTTCTCCGACCGTCACTCTCAGTGGGAAGCCAATCAGGTCGGCGTCGTTGAACTTGACCCCGGCCCTCTCGTCGCGGTCGTCCAATATGACCTCCAGCCCCTTCTTCTCAAGCTCGCCGTGAATTTGGTCGGCGATCTCTTTCAACTTCTCATCCTGATAGTTCGTGGGGGTGATGACAATCCCGAAGGGGGCAATCGACTTCGGCCAGATGATTCCGTATTTGTCGTTGAAGCGCTCCGCCACCGCCTGGGCGGTTCTGGTGATGCCGACACCGTAAGAACCCATCACGAAAGGCTTGTCCTTCCCATCGGCGTCCACAAAATAGGCCTTCAAAGCCTCGGAATATTTGGTTCCCAGCATAAAGGTGTTGCCGACTTCAATCCCGCGGTCGGTCTTCAGACTTCCCTTTTCACAGTGTGGGCATCTCTCCCCCCCCTCCGCCAGCTTCAAATCGGTGATGTGATCCACCCGGAAGTCTCGTCCAGCGTTGACATTCTTGTAATGGTAATCGGTCTTGTTCGCGCCAGTCACGAAGTTTGCCATCTTGCTGACCTCTTCGTCCAGGAAGAATTTCACTCTCTTCAAATCACAGGGACCGGCGAAGCCCACTTCCGACCCGGTTATGGATTGGACCGTTGGGGCATCGGCCATCTCCAGTTCCAGGCATCCACTCTCGTTTTTGAGCTTGATTTCGTTGATCTGGCGGTCGCCCCTGATCAAAGCCGCAACGATCTGGTCGTCGGCTCTGTAAAGAAGGGTCTTCACCAGTCTTTCAGCGGGCAGCTTCAAAAAGTCTGTCACCTCTTCGATGGTCTTTCTGTCGGGGGTGTGAACCTCTTCTAAGGGGAGTTTCTCATTCTCCCTCTCGTCCGGCTGATCAGAGATGAAGGTGGCCTTGTCCTGATTGGCGGCATACTCGCACTTGTCGCAGTAGAAGATGGTGTTTTCGCCTCCCTCAGTGTCGACCACAACCATGAATTCGTGGGCACCGGTGCCGCCCATTTGGCCGGTATCCGACTCCACCTTGCGGATATCGAAGCCGCAGCGGCGAAAGATTCTGAAGTAGGCATCGACCATCTTCTGGTAGGCGATCTTTAAACCCTCCTCGTCGCGGTCGAAGGAATAGGCGTCCTTCATTATGAATTCCCGGCCGCGCATTAGCCCGAAGCGGGGGCGAATCTCATCGCGGAACTTTACCTGAATTTGATACATATTCAAAGGCAGCTGCCGGTAGGAGCGCAACTCCCCCTTGATGAGGGTGGTGATTATCTCCTCGTGGGTGCCGCCTAAGACCAAATCTCGCTGATGACGATCCTTCAGACGCATCTGCTCTTTCCCGACCACATCCCAGCGCCCGCTGGCCTGCCAGACCTCCGCGGGGTGCAAGACCGGCATCGTAACCTCCAGCGCTCCGGCTCTATTCATCTCCTCCCTGGTGATGTTGGAAATCTTGTGTAACACCCTTTGCATCAGCGGCAGATAGTTGTAGACTCCAGCGGTGACTTTTCTCATAAAGCCTGCCCGCAATAGGAGCTTGTGACTTATAAGTTCAGCCTCGGCAGGGTCTTCCCGCAGGGTAGGTATGTAGATTTGAGTCCAGCGCATCAGTTACCATCCAGCGATAGATTCGGTTTTCCTCGAAGCGACCTTGAAATTTCAGCATCAAATAAGCAAATGCGCCTTTTAAGTCAAGGGAAAAGGCAGTTGGTGAGTGGTTAGTGGTCAGTAGTGAATGGGGATTTGACTGTGTCGAACGGAATTGAAAATAGGACTTGATAATCATTCACAATCAGATAGATTTGAGAGCCAAAAGGACGATTGCAGTGGAGCTGGAGAAGTGAGTATATGGCGAGATGTGTGATTCTCTGGGTTATCGCAGTTGTGATAACGATCGCATCGGCGGTCTATCAGAAGATGACTGGGCCGACTTATCCGTTGAGCGGAGAGGCCTCGATAGAGGGGATGTCAGTCGAATACAAATTGGGGCGCAGCCACGGCGGCGATGATGACCATAAGGTCACCATAGAGGTGCCAGACCACTCTGTGGAGGGTGTCTTGTCTTATAAGCGTTACAAGACTGATGATGACTGGACGGAGACCTCCATGAATTACGAGGGTGATAATCTCGTTGGGTATCTCCCCCATCAACCTCCGGCGGGGAAGCTGCAGTATCGGGTGAAGCTGATTGAAGGCAGTACCGAAGTAGTTTTACCCGAAGAAAGAGGCGTGGTGATACGCTTCAAGGGGGCCGTGCCTCTCTCGGTATTAATACCCCATATTCTCTTCATGTTCTCGGCGATGTTGGTCTCCACCCGTGCGGGCCTGCAGGCGATCGTGACAAACAAAAACCTGAAAAGATATGCGCTGTGGTCGATAGCCTTAGTATTCGTGGGTGGACTTATCTTTGGTCCCATCGTTCAGAAATTCGCCTTCGGGGAATACTGGACCGGGGTTCCCTTCGGGATAGACTTGACGGACAACAAAACCCTGATAGCGTTTGTGGGCTGGCTGATAGCCACGATTGCCGTTTTCAAAAGCAGGTCTCCCCGGGCGTTCGTCGTGGGCGCCTCCATTTTGATGCTGGCGATATTCTTGGTTCCGCACAGCGTTCTCGGCTCGGAGCTGGATTACGCCGAGATGGAGAGCGTGAAGATGAGCTTTTCCGTCATGCAGACTTACAGATTTCTGATCTGACCATCAAGGTCGATTATACCGACCGCCGCACCACTGGCCGTTGGGAGATGAAGGGATCTCAACAAAGGTTGCTGGAAAAGGTTCTGGGGTTATCTCTGCTGGGGCCGGAGAGCAGAATTCTCCAGGTCTCGTGCGGGAAGGGTGAATACCTCAACGTCATGAAGGAGCTGACCGGTGCGGCTGTTTTCGGCCTTGACCTCTCCTTTGAGGGTCTAAAGGGAAGGAAACGGAAAGACCAGAATTTGAACCTCCTCTGTGTGGCGGGCGAAGCTTTTCCGTTTAGGAGAGAGGTTTTCGATTTGGTGTACATGATCGATGTCATCTCTTTCCTCTCTGCCAGAGGCAGATCCGCCTCCGGCGGAAAAGATTGGCAACTTAGCTTGCAGGAGATCCTTCAGGTTCTCAAAGACAGAGGCGAGGTCTGTATCGTCACCGGCTCCGACCGGCAGACCGAGGAGGAGTTTTTGGGGAGATACTTCCCCTCTCTGGTCGAAGCCAAAAGGAGGCGTCGCCCCGGCATTCACCGGATCTCGCAAGCGCTGAAGAGAAGCGGTTTCAGGAATCTGGAAAGCGAGACCTGGGAGGGGGAGATTCTCAGCGGGCTCAAATTCCTTCATTCGGTCGAGAGTAGAACTCGCCCGGAGCTTGCCCTCGTTCCAGAGGAGGAATTCAAAGAGGGCCTGGAGAAGCTCAAATCGGAGGTGGAGCCGGGCTCTCTTTTCAGGGTGTCAAGATATACGCTGATAAGGGGGAGGAAGTAGTTTTTTCCCGGGGGCGCATGAGAGTCGATCCTATCAGGATTCATGGGGAGTGGGACTTAGGGTTTTGTCTGGATTATCACACCATCTCAAGCGTCAAGGTCGATGTTGACCAGTTCGAGACCCTCCGCACCGAGCTGGGAGAAGCCCTCTACCAGTTCAAGTATCGTAAGCAGAGAAAACACCTGCTCCCTTTGGCAGAGACAGTAAGCAACTTCATTCGGGAAGAGATTCTGCCGTCAGAGGGACAAATCGATTTCCTACTGTCTGTTCCTCCGACGCAATTCAGATTCTTTCAGCCTCTGAAACTCCTGTCCCGCAAAGTGAGCAAGCTGTGTGGGATTCCATTTCGCGGGAATGCCATCGTCAGGACAAGAGAGCTTAAACCCCTCAAGTATATCGATGATTTCGAGAAAAGGAGAGAGATGTTGGAGGGGGCTTTTGACTTCTATTGCGGATTCTTGGATACTCTCCGAGGCCGGAATCCGTTCCGCGGCAAAAAGGTGATTCTGCTTGATGACCTTTATCGCTCCGGTTCGACCCTGAATGAGGTCTGCAGGCCGCTCCGAGTCAAAGGGGAAGTATCGAAAATCATTGCGCTGACGGTGACCAAGACCAGAAGGAAGCGTTGAGCTGGCGAACAAGGTCAGGGAACAGGAGACAGGAAACAGGGAACAGGAAACAGGGAACAGGAAACAGGGAACAGGAAACAGGGAACAGGAAACGAGCAATAGGAAGTCATACAGTCTTCGCAAGTTCGAAGCACGGGTTGTACTCCCGCGCGTGTGGAAGGGTGGGGGTTCAACCTCCTACCCTAGCTTGCCTGCGGACACCCTTTCAGTTGCGTCAGGACCGGAGCGCAGCGTGTCCTGACGCCTGGGGACAGTTGTTCGACCGGTATGGGGAGTTGCACTCCTGCCCCGGAGCGTGTTGGTCAGGACCATACGGCTCGTATGAGATGCCCTCATCCGTGACCGCTTCGGTATCGGACGGGGCGTCCGATAGCAACAGTGATGAGGCAATTTGCTAACCGTGGGCCAGAAATCGACGTGCAGGGTCTGGTCCAGTCGTGTCCGGTACAATGGTCAAGTCTGCCGTCAGGTTTTCGTCTACGGGTCATATGACCACCTGATGGCAAACTGTCGGGAGGAAACTCCCGACAGCACGTTGAAACTGTGGACGAACCGGGGTAGTCCAGTGGCCTCCGCCACTGGGGTTCAACTGCACGTCAGAGGGTGGGGATTCAACCCCCACCCTAGCGAAGACCTTACGGTTGGTCACGGATGCCCTCATCCGTGACCTTTTGGGTATCGGACGTGGGCGTCCGATACCAACAGTGACTGGGCATCCAATACCAGCAATCGCGGGCAGACTCTTAGCTCCGGTGTGAGCGTATGGGGTCAACCCCTTTCTCTCTTGACACGCCACCCTTGCAGGTATAATTTAGCGTCCGAAAGCCTTGAAAACTGGAGAGACTTTATGCCCAAATATAAGATTGCCACGCTTCCCGGGGATGGGATTGGCGTTGAGGTTATGGAGGCGGCCAAGATCGTTTTAGAGAAATTGGCGCTGGATGCTGAGTATATTCACGGAGATGTCGGCTGGGAATTCTGGTGTAAAGAAGGGAATCCGCTTCCGGACCGAACCTTGACCCTCCTAGAGAATACCGACTGCTGCCTTTTCGGAGCGATCACCTCCAAGCCCAAGGAGGAGGCTCAAGCGGAACTCTCCCCCCACCTCAAGGAAAAGGGATTGAGTTACAGAAGCCCGATTGTGCGCTTGAGGCAGGAGCTGAATCTGCGCACTAACCTGAGACCCTGTAAGGCCTATCCGGGAAATCCATTGAACTACCGGGACGACATCGACCTTGTGGTCTTCAGGGAGAACACTGAGGATCTTTACAGTGGAGTGGAATATCATCCAGTCCCGAAGGAGGTCAGAGACATTCTGGATCAGACTCATCCGCGGATGGGGCGCTTCAAGGAGGTGCCCAATGAGGACATGGCTATCTCCCTGAGAATCGTGACTAAGAAGGGGTGTGAAAATATCATCCGCGACGCCTTCGAATATGCCGCCAGTCAGAATCGCAAGTCGGTGACGGTGGTGGAAAAACCTAATGTCCTCCGGGAGACCTCCGGGATGATGGTCAGAACCGCCAGAGAGATTGCCAAAGAATATCGGAACGTGGAACTCTGGGAGACCAACATCGATGCCATGTGTATGTGGCTGGTGAAAAATCCCGAGGATTATGGTGTTTTAGTCACCTCCAATATGTTCGGGGACATCGTCTCCGACCTCTGCGCTCAACTGGTGGGGGGCTTGGGGTTTGCCTCCTCCGGAAACATCGGGGACGATTATGCCTTATTCGAGCCCACCCACGGCTCTGCCCCGAAATATGCCGGGCAGTACAAGGTGAACCCGACGGCGATGCTTCTGGCCACAAAGTTGATGTTGGATTGGCTCGGAGAGAAGGAGAGGGCCGAAAACCTTGAAGCCGCCATCGCTTTGGCCATAAAAGTCGGGAAAGTCAGAACCTACGATATGGGGGGAAGCTCCACCACCTTGGAGGTGGCTCAGGAGGTGGCCAACAAACTCTGACAAATTCTGCTGAGAGATTGGTTTCTCGATGAGCTAAGAGGATGACCGACCGTCTTACTTACTGAATATACCCTAAAGCCCTTAGGGCTTCAATATCCTCCTCTTCCAGCTCGATTACTTCTGCAAAGAGACTGCGACCGCTGTCGGCTGCACACCAGGATTCAATCTCCGACTTCAGCTCCTGAAAGACCTCCGGCTCGCTGGCAATGAGGTTATATTTCTCCTCCCAGTCGCTACTTATATCATACAGCTCGTAATAATGACGTCTCCCAGTGGGAGAGGCGGGGTCCTTGAGGGGAACGTAGATCAGCTTCCAGTTATCCTTGATGACCGTCCGCAGTTTCAGCTCAATCTCTTGCTGAAGGGATGCCTCCAACTGAATCCCGGCATCTACTGCATAGAAAGCCTGCTCCAGTGGGTAACCACCCTTGATTAATCGATAAAGACTATCACCCACCTCTCCGGCATCTACCGCATAGAGAGCCTGCTCCAATGTGTGACCGCCTTTGATTAATCGATAGAGGCTATCAACCGCCTCCTTAACCGCGGGATAAAGGGCCAGCTTGGCCTTCACGGTTTTGTGGGGGTTGATGCCACCGGTCTCTATCTGGTCAAAGAGCTTGGGATCGAAAGGCCAGGAGACTCCGTTATGGCTGCGAACTAACGGGAGGTAATCTTTTCTCCCCTCCCTTATCAGGGGCATGAGTGAAACCCCATCAATGCCTCCAGGAAAGGTCTCCTGGTTAAAACCCATGAAGTCCAGGATCGTGGGCATAATATTCAAGTTGCTGACCGGATCTTTGATGAGCCCGGTGTAACGACAGTCGGGGAACCTTATCACCAGCGGCACCGCGATGTTGGGGTTATATATCAGGGGTCTGTGTCCCACATAATAGTAGTGTTCAGCCAAACTTTCACCATGGTCGGCGGAGAAGACAATCAAGGTCCTGGAGGTTAAGTTCATATCCTCAAGAGCCTTGAGCAGGCGACCGATTTCGCAATCGTTATACAAGATTTCCCCATCGTAAACAGCTCTTATCTTCTTCACCAGCTCCGGTGTGGGAGGCAGGCTAGCTTCGTATCTTCTCAGATGGTGGTAGGTGAAGTTGTTCTTCCCCAACCACTTTTCTCTCTTGGAGAATTTGTTATCATACCCTG
>JAUWHO010000029.1 GCA_030605835.1 Candidatus Zixiibacteriota bacterium
TGACTACCACTTACTCCCTGAGCAGACTGAGCCATGGCGATCGAGCCGGTCTCGTGATGAAGCCCGCTCTTCTCCACCGGGAGATAATATCCAGGACCACCGGTGCCGACGCCATAAGGGTCTCCGCCCTGGACGACGAAGCCGGGAATGACCCGGTGGAAGATCAATCCGTCGTAGAAACCGCTGTTGACCAGCTTCATGAAGTTCTTTGAATGCTCCGGAGATTTGTCGAAGAAGACCTCGATTTCGATATTACCGAAATCAGTTTCTACCACAACCGTTGGATTGTAATCGTAATCGGTCTTGATTGCTTGAGAGACCGGCGCCTTTTTTTCGTGAGAAGTGGAGGCCTTCTCTTCAGCCGCCTTCATCTCGGCAACTTTTCCCTCTTCGGTTTTCTCCCCACAGGAGAGAATGAATAGACCCAGAATCGCCAGTAAAGCTGCAAACCTGCTCATAGAAGTTTTTCCTCCATTTGGAATATGGGACCTCAACTGCGTACAACTCGCATTTCAGAACGCTGCTGAATATAAGCCAAAGTGAGAAGCTTCGCAAGCATAGTTTCGATCGGCTCAAACCCGCTGAACGTAGCATCCAATTTAGCGACGTCAAAGAAAACTGGTGACGAACTGCAAGGTTTCCAAAACAACGGTGAGATACAGACTGCCGGGGAAAAGGTCCTCAAACATCTGCAAATTTTTTTGCCGAGCCGGGAGTTTTTACTTGACAACTTTGGAACAGATTCTGTTTATTATGGATAATTTTTTTAGGCTCATCTGATGAGCCCCCTTCTTTGACTGTTGAGTTGCTGATAGAATGATTGAGAACGAAAACGAGTTTTTCCAACTACATTCGAGCATAACCAGGGCGAAGTCCCTTTTCAAAGAGAGATTCGAACAGCCACTGAGGGGGGTCTCACTCGAGGATGCCGAACAGAGGTTGAAGAGCGGGCGGCACCTCGTTGACTTCCAGAAGATCGAATTTCCGGAGGAAGAGCTGCGTAAGCTCTTTGAGGATTTCTGTTCGGTTATGAAAGGGTTCAAATTTCATGAGGTCGCCGAGGTGGAAACGTTGAAAGCCGCCGTGGAGGCCGGAGAGCTGAATTGGGGATCGCTGGTCAAAAAGACTTACTCGGGTGATCCCGATTTCTTAAGCTCGCTCGGAGAACGCCTCGGTGTCAGTGTCGATTTGCTTGCCTATTTGGGGACAAACCTGGGGAATCCCTTTTTCGAGATGTATGCCGGCCAGCTGCGGGGGAAAGTAGACCTCGAAGACTGGCTCGAAGGACGTTGCCCCCTGTGCGGCAGCGAGGCCGCCTTCGCCAGGCTCAGAAGGGACGATGGCAAGCGCATCCTGTGGTGCCAATTCTGCGGAACGGAGTGGGGATATCCCAGAATCAAATGCCCCTTCTGCGCCACCGAGAATCACAAAAAACTGAGATACCTCTTCACCGAAGAGGAGAAGCGCTATCGGGTTTACCTCTGCGGCGAATGTAAACGTTACATAAAAACCCTCGACGAAAGAGAGATCCCCGAGGATGAAAAACCGGATTTGTCCTTTGAGAACCTAAAGACTCTATATCTGGATATCCTGGCGGAGAAGGATGGATACCACGGTCGGGACTCCCGGCAGGGAGCGAGGGTATGAGCCGATTCTATTAGATGACGATTGTGAATGTTTTCACTATGCACGCAGTCTCCCCTCCGTAGTTGGAATGAATACTTATCTTGCCGGTCAGTTCAGTTCCTGACCGCTGACAGAAGAAAAATAGAACGAGAGAATATCAAAGAAGGAGAGGCATAATCATGAAAAGATACAGCATTCTCGCTCTGGCGCTCCTTTTCTCCGTTGTCGCCGTGGCTGGCGTGCTTTTGGTGAACGGCTCTGTGGCCGCCCCTCAAAAGGCACAGCAGACCGCCTTCGAAAAGAAGTGTTCGGTCTGCCACACTCTGGAGAGGGTCAAGACCGAAATCGAGATCATGATCAAGGAGATGCACGAGAAAGCTGGCATAGAGGTCAGCGATGCCGAGCTCAAAGAGATTGAGGAGTCGTTCACTCTAAGACCGGTCAAGGAACCTCACCGGGCGATGTTCCAGGAGAAGTGCCAGAAATGTCATGGGCTGGACGTGGTCATCAAGGCCCATCAGACCAAGGATGAGGCCCAGATGAAGATGACCATCGAGCGGATGTCCAAGAAGAAGAGCTCCAAGATCAGCAAAAGGGATATCGAGAAGATTCACAAGTCGATGTTCATGCTCAACGAGATCTACGAAAAGGATGTCGAGTAACAGATAGGCAAGAAAATAAGTAGAAGTAAATTGTTAATAGATACCAGGAGGTGAAAAGACAGAGATGAAACTCTCTCGAAGAGGTTTCTTGAAGGTGACGGGCGCAGCCACCACCGGGGCGCTTTTGGGCAACTTCGCTTTCAACCGCAAGTCCTCGGAGGCCTACGCCCAGACCTTGAGAACCCGCTATGCCGAAGAGAGCACCACCATCTGTCCTTACTGCGCAGTGGGTTGCGGGATGATAGTCTCGGTCTCCAGAGGCAAGGTAATCAACATCGAAGGAGATCCCGACCATCCCATAAACCAGGGTTCGTTGTGCAGTAAGGGGAGTGCCCTCTTCCAGGTCGCCAACAACGACCGCCGCATGACCAAGGTCCTCTACCGGGCTCCCTACTCCGACCGCTGGGAGGAGAAAAGCTGGGATTGGACCATCTCTAGGATCGCGGAGAACATCAAGAAGACCCGGGATGCAAATTGGGTCGGCAAGGATTCGAAGGGACGAGTGGTCAACCGCGTCGAAGCCATCGGCGCTCTGGGGGGAGCGGCACTTGATAATGAGGAGTGTTACCTCTGGTCCAAGTTGGCCCGGGCTTTGGGGATCGTTTACTTGGAACACCAGGCCCGCATATGACACTCCGCTACCGTCGCCAGTTTGGCGGAAACATACGGTAGGGGAGCCATGACCAACCACTGGATCGACATCAAGAACGCCGATTGCATAATGATCATCGGCTCCAATGCCGCCGAGAATCACCCCGTCTCGTTCCGGTGGGTGACCAAGGCGATGGAGAAGGGCGCCAAGCTGATCAACGTCGATCCCCGCTTCACCCGCACCTCCTCCAAGGCCGATATTTACGCTCCCCTGAGATCCGGCGCCGACATCGCCTTCATAAACGGCGTTATGAACTACATCATCGAGAATAATCTTTACGACAAAGATTATCTAGTTGATAACACCAACGCCAGTTTCTTGGTCAACGAGAAGTTCAGTTTCAAGAACGGTCTGTATGTCGGTTACAACAAGAAAAAGAAAAAATACGACAAAAAGTACTGGAGATACCAGCTCGACGAAAACGGAATCCCCAAGGTCGACAGGACCCTCCAGAATCCCCGCTGTGTCTTCCAGCTTCTGAGAAAACACCTTTCTCGTTACAACCTCGATGAGGTGTCGGCAATTACCGGGACTCCCAAGCACCTGTTGCTGGAGGTCGCCAAGATCTATGGAGCTACCGGAGCCAAGGGAAAATCTGGTACCATAATGTATGCTATGGGCACCACCCAGCATACCGTTGGCACCCAGAACGTCCGCAGCTACGCCATGCTCCAGCTTCTGTTGGGGAATGTGGGAATTGCCGGCGGAGGCATCAATGCCTTAAGAGGGGAGTCCAACGTCCAGGGTTCGACCGACATGGCCTTACTCTTCCACATCCTCCCGGGCTATCTTAAGACCCCGCGGGTGGAAGATCAGAGCTTAAAGCAATACCTGGAGCACTGGACCCCTAAGTCTGCAGATCCCAAGAGCGCCAATTGGTGGCAACACACCCCGAAATATATGGTCAGTCTCCTGAAGGCTTTCTGGGGAGAGCACGCCACCAAGGGTAACCAGTTTGCGTACTCCTATATGCCCAAGGTGAGCGAGAACTACTCCCACATCACCATGTTCGAGGCCATGTACGACGGCAAGATCAAGGGCTTAATCTGCATGGGGCAGAACCCGGCGGTTGGAGGTCCTAACGTCAGGAAGGAAAAGAAGGCCTTAGAGAAGTTAGATTGGCTGGTGGCGGTAGACCTGTGGGAGACCGAGACCGCCTCCTTCTGGGCAACTCCGGAGGTAGATCCCAAAAAGATCAAAACCGAGGTCTTCATGTTGCCGGCGGCAGCCTCCATGGAGAAGGAGGGCAGCATCACCAACAGCGGCCGCTGGATGCAGTGGAGATACCAGGCAGTCCATCCGCCCGGAGATGCCAAATCAGATCTGTGGATCTTAGATAAGCTGGCAAAACAGCTCAAGAAACTGTATAAGAAGGACGGTGGTGCCTTCGCGGAGCCGATAGTCCATCTCAACTGGAATTACGGCCCCAAAGAGGAGCCGAATGTCCATCTGGTCGCCAAGGAGATCAACGGATACGATCTGGTCACCGGCAAGCTGGTGCCCTCATTTGGAAAACTCAAAGATGACGGCACCACCTCCTCCGGCAACTGGCTCTATTGTGCCAGTTACACCGAGAAGGGAAACATGGCCGCTCGCAGAGACCCAAGGGATGCCACCAACAAGATCGGGCTTTATCCCAACTGGTCCTGGTGCTGGCCGGTGAATCGCAGAATCATCTATAACCGCGCCTCCTGCGACCTCAAGGGGAATCCTCACGCCCCGCATAAATATGTGGTAAAGTGGCTTGCTGACGAAAAGAAGTGGGTCGGAGATGTCCCCGATGGCGGCTGGCCACCAGGAACCAGGCACTCCTTCATAATGAAGCCGGAGGGACACGCCCGGCTGTTCGGTTTCGGTCTGGCCGACGGTCCCTTCCCGGAGCACTACGAACCGCTGGAGAGTCCGGTGAAGAACCGCATGTCCAAGACCCAGATTAATCCTGTGACCAAGGTCTGGAGAGGGGCGATGAACGAGATCGGAAACAAGAAGAAGTATCCCATCATTGCCACCACCTACCGGGTCACCGAACACTGGCAGGCGGGGCAGATGACCCGCAACAACGCCTGGCTGGTGGAGCTCATGCCCGACATGTTCGTGGAGATGAGCAAATCTCTGGCAAAATCCAAGAGGATCAAACATGGTGATCGGGTGAAGATAAAGACCGCTCGCGGGGAAATCACCGCCTACGCGGTGGTGACCGAACGCTTCCAAGCTTTCAAGCTGAACGGGAGGCTTTACGAGCAGGTCGGTCTGCCGTGGCATTTCGGGTATAAGGGTTTGGCACAGGGTTTCAGCGCCAACATCCTCACCCCCCACGTGGGAGACGCCAACACCATGATCCCGGAATACAAGGCGTTCCTCTGCAATGTAGAGAAGGAGGTGTGACCAGATGGCTGCAAAAGCGATACTCTTCGATTTAGATAAATGCATAGGTTGCCGCGCCTGTCAGGTGGCCTGTAAAGCCTGGAATCAGCTCCCCGGAGAGGAAACCAGATTCTTCGCGGCCGCTGGGGGTTACCAGAACCCCCCATCCCTTTCGCCCAAGACTTACACCCTGGTCAAATTCTACGAGACCACCGTGGGCGATAAGTTCAGGTGGATGTTCCGCAAGCACCAGTGCATGCAGTGTGTCGACCCGGCGTGCGTGAAGGCTTGCCCGGTGGAGCCGGTGAAGGCCATGACCCACGACAAGAAGCTCGGAGTCGTTTACGTCAACAAAGAGCTCTGCATCGGCTGTGGAGCCTGCTACGAGTATTGTCCCTTCGGGATCCCGCGCATAGACGACAAAACCGAGAAGGCCACCAAGTGCACTTTCTGCTACGATCGGGTTTCCAACGGCATGGAGCCGGCCTGCGTGAAGGCCTGCCCCACCGATTGCCTAGTCTACGGAGACCGAGACATGATCTTGGAGATGGCTCACAAGGCCCAAAAGAGACTGAAGGCGAAGGGGAGAAACCCTCAGATTTACGGAGAGAGGGAGCTGGGAACTGGATGTAGCAAGATCTACGTGCTGCCGGAGCCTTTAGGCTATTTCCCCGACCTTCCCAAGAAGCCCAAGGTCTCCGAGGATCTGGGACTCTTCCACGAGTTCTTGAAGCCCCTTGGCTCGCTGAGCATATCTGCCGCGGTCATAGGATTAGTGATTGCTAGAGTGAAAGAAGCAAGGCAGACCGAAGAGGTCACAGAGAAAGTCGAAGCTTAAACCAGAAAGGAGAACTTGAAGTGAGAAAAACTGTATTTCTCTCAATCGCCATCGCTTTGATGTTAGTTGTGAACGCCTCGGCCGGGGTGGATGTCAAACCTTACGGTTTCATCTTGGTGAACGTTGGCATAAATGATGTTCTGGGCACCGATATTCCGGTGAAGGCCGGGATCGCGGACACGACCACCAGGACCAACTTCCTCATCACCCCCCGGCAGACCCGCTTCGGGCTGAAGATGTCCTCTGAGTGGGAAGACTGGGAAATAGGCGGTCAGATAGAGCTCGACTTCTGGGGCTTGAAAGGGAGCGGAGCCAACGGGCTCGCGATGCAGTCTGCGCCCCGTTTGAGAAGAGCCTTCTTCAAAATGACCAGGGAAAACATGACTTTCCTGGTCGGACAGGAGTGGGTATTCTTCGCCCCCCTCTCTCCCACCTCCATCGCCCACGTCTCCATTCCGGAGTTCTCCAGCTGCGGAAACCTCTGGAACCGGATGCCACAGATCAGGTTTGAGCACCAGCATGACCTCGGCGAGAACGGATCCGTCCTTTTCCAGTGGGCGCTGCTAAGACCTCTGGGGGCGGATGTCGCCACCGCCACCAGGACTCAGGGAGAGGCTTTCGGGGCCGGTGAATACAACGGCCTTCCCTTCTTCCAGGGTAGGGTCTCCGCCAGCTTCGACAATAATGTGACGATCGGTTTCTCCAGTCATTACGGCCAAGAGGACTGGGACAAGGCCTATCCGACCATGGATTTTCACGAGGATAAGACCACCACCGCCGCCGCCGCCGTGGACTTCAAAGCCAAGGCCGGGATTTTCGGCCTCTCTGGGGAGTGGTTCATGGGAAGTAATTTGCGGATGCTCTTCAGCAACGCTCACGTTTGGGCCGAGTTCGACGCCGTCAGCGGAAAGAACAAGGTCAAGGGGGTGGAGGCCAACGGTGGATGGGGACAAATCTCCCTCAAACCGCAGAACACAAATCTCTCCTTCAACACCGGGGTGGGAACCGAAATCCTCAAGGAAGAGCACGTCGATTCCCTGGCAGCCGCGGGAGCGGCCCAGCTGTGGAAAAATCTGACCTTCTTCGCCAACATCATGGCCAAGCCGATGGACAATGTCACCGTTGCGTTTGAGTACGGTTACCTGAAGACCACGTACAAATACTGGGATGCGACCGCGGCCGCACTGGCGGAGAGCGATGCTAATAACAGTAACTTCAATCTGGCCTTTAAATTCGATTTTTAAGGAGCGGAAAATATGAGCGACAAAAAGAGGCTTATCTTAGGAATCATACTTTTCGGCTCCATCTGGGGCGGGTTGGAGGCGCTGGGAATAAAAGTGATGGGTGCGACCGGCTTCCACCCCAGCTCCCCTGTTCTGGCCCTGATTGCGATTCTCTTATTGGCATCCGCCCGGGTGGTTTTCCCCAGGGCCGGCACCACCATCCTGATTGCGCTGGTGGCCGCTGGCTTTAAGTTCCTGAGCCTCCCCAGTGTGTATTTCTGTCAGCTCTGCGCGGTGCTTTTGACCGGCGTGGTCTTCGACCTCGCCTTCAGTCTGGCGGAGAGAAAAGGCTTGACCAAAAGCCTGGTCAGTTTGGGGATGGTGGGGTTGGTCGCCAGCTACATAAACTACCTGACCTTTGCCTTCTCGGAAGCGTACCTCTTTGTCAATGCCTACTGGGCTGAAAGAGGAGTGGCTGGTCTTCTCAGATGGGTTTACACCGACGGGAGCTATGCCGCTGCTTTGAGTTTCTTCGGGATCATAGTTGGAGCAGCTCTGGGGAGAAAGCTGGCGCCGAGGTTCTTAAGGTGGTCCGCCGATGGCGGAAAGGAGAAAGCATACGCCCGGGGACTTATTTTGACTTCACTCGGTTTCTGGGTGTTGGGGCTGGTGCTTTATAGCTGATCTCTTCTAGCTGAGAATCAGCTTAACCTACATATCGTTTGAATTGGAAAGGGAGAGGAATACTTCTCCCTTTCCTGTCAAATAAGGAGAAAGGATGGAAAATCCGGGACAAGTAAAGATCAAGGTGAACCAGAAAGAGCTTTCCTTGAATCCGTTCGTCACCAATCTGACAGGGAGCATCGTCTGGGCGATCGTCTCCTCCCTGAAGACCGATGAGGAAGCTCACGAAGTCGTCATTGAAGTCTCTCGATAATTCGGGAGTGAGAATAGATATGTCTTCAGGTTCCCTTCGGGGAAAAGTGTTGCTGGTGGTGGGGAGAAAGAAGGTCGGCAAAACCAGCCTCATCGAGAAGCTTCTGTCAGCATTGAAAGAGAGAGGCTACAAATTAGGGAGCATCAAATACACCACCGGAGATCACGAATTCGATACTCCCGGGAAGGATTCCTACAGGCACGCCAAAGCGGGGGCGGAAACTACCATGATTCTCTCTCCCCACAAAGCCGCTATCTTCTCAAGCAGCCTGAGGGACAGACAGTTTGAAGAGGTTCTAGATTTTCTTTTCCGGGGATACGACCTGGTGCTGGGGGAGGGATTCAGAAGCTCACCATATCCGAAAATCGAAGTTCACAATACAGAAGGCAACTCCGCCCCTCTCTGTTCGCCAGAGGATAACCTGATCGCTTTAGTCTCCAAGAGAAAGGTTGATATTGGCGTACCCTGCTTTTCGCCGGAAACAATTGACCCCTTAGTAGAGTTCATCGAAGAAAGGTTTTTAAAAAAAGATAGAAAGCAGTGACAGCCAAGATTCTGAAACCTCTCGCGGTAGCGTTCCTTCTGGTCCTTCTTTTTCTTTGGAATATCGCCGAGGCCGACATCGCTTCGGATTCCCTGCGGACCTACTATTTGGGGGAGGTGGTGGTAACCGCAAAGAGGTCTCCGGCAAGCCTGACCACCAGCCTGCGGGAGGTGACAAAAGAGGAGATGGCCGCGCGCCAGATTCAGACCGTGGCGGAGGCGATTCAGACTCTGCCGGGAGGGTATGTCTCTATCGGTGCCCGCAACGAGATGGTGGTGCAACTGCGCGGAATTGAACAGAGGCAGGTTGCAGTCCTTTTGGACGGGGTGCCGATCTACGTGCCCTACGACGGGGTCGTCGACCTCGGGGAGATCCCCATGGAGGTGGTGGAAAAAATCACCGTCACCGCCGGAAATGCCTCGGTGTTGTATGGGCCCAATTCCCTGGGGGGAACCATAAATATCATCAGCAAGTCGCCCGGAAGACTTCAGAGCCACGTCCAAACGACATTTGGCAGCGGAAATCTCCAGGTCTATTCATTAGGGGGAAGCGGAACGGTGGGGAGTTTCGGTTACCTGTTGACGGGATCTTATCGCCGGCAGGATCATTTCCGCTTGAGCGATGATTTTCCCGAGGCTCCCAACGAGGACGGAGAATACCGCGACAACAGCGATTACGAGAAATTTGATTTCCTTGCCAAGCTATCCTGGCGTCCCAATAACCGACACCATACCGCGCTGTCGCTCTCTCATCTGACCAATGAGAAGGGCGTTCCCCCGAAAATCTACGATGAGCGACCGCGCTTTTGGCGTTTTCCGGAGTGGAGAAAGTGGGTGCTCAATTTGACCACCAGCCAGACCTTCGACCCCGGTTGGTTCCTGAAAGGGACCTTCTTCTACGACAAGTATGACAACATCCTCGATTCCTACGACGATGACACTTATAGCACTCAAACGAAAAGGTATGCCTTCCATTCCGTCTACGACGATTACTCCGCCGGTTTCAACTTCTATGTGACCAAGTCCTTCTCTGAGAAAAATGAGTTGACCCTGGGGGCGGGCCTCAAAAGGGATGTCCACCGGGAGCAGCCGGGCAGAGGTGAGCCCTTCGAGTGGTACGAGATCCAAAGCTACAACCTCGGTCTGGAGGATGAGTGGACTGTCTCGAGGAAGCTGGCGCTCTCCGGAGGCCTGAGCCTGAATATGCTGCACCCCATCTTCGCCGAAGCTGCACCATTGCGAGACGATATGAGCACCCTCGACGGTCGGTTGGGAGCCCACATTTCTCTGACCGAGACTATGAGCCTGTTCGGCTCCATCGGGAAAAAGACCAGATTCCCAACCTTGAAGGAGTTATACTCCGGGTATGCCGGACGCAATGTTCCTAACCCGGATCTGAAGGAGGAATCGGCCACAAACATGGAACTGGGTGTCTCTCTGTTGTGGGGTCACTCCGGCAGAGCGGAGCTGGTCTTATTCGACAGCGAGATCACCAACCTGGTTGTCGACAGGGTCGTTGTTGTGGAGGGCGAAGAGAAAGAAATGCTGGACAATATCGGCAAGGCTCGTCATCTGGGGATGGAGCTGGGGGGGAACTTCTCTCCCGCAGGGAATCTCTCTCTGTCCAGCAGCTACACCTTCCTGAAGGCTCTGAACCGCTCTCCCGGCCAGGAGGGGAACAAGCTTCCCTATCGTCCCCAACATCGGATTCTTGTGGGGATTGACTACACCTTGCCAACAGAATCAACTCTGAGACTCAACAGCACTTTCACCAGCGAGAGGAGCTATTTTGACCGCGATGATAACCTCCAGGAGCTGCCCGGGTATTTCACCGTTGATTTCCACCTCAGCCAACATCTAGGCGAATACCTGAGTTTCAATTTTTCGCTTTACAATCTATTCGATGAGTATTACGAGTCCGAATACGGTATCCCCATGCCGGGGAGAAATTTTTCAATCGGAATCGAGATGAGTTATTAGATGACCGGGATAATCCTCGCTGGAGGCAAAAACACCAGAATTGCAGAAGAGAAAGCCTTCATTCAGCTTGAAGGTGGCCAACCCCTCATCGCCCGGATCATCAAAGTCCTCAAAGCTCTCTTCCCGGAGATATTGATAGTCGCCAATAAGAGGGAGGCGTATCGGGATTATGACCTCCCGGTAGTGCAGGATTTGATTAAGGGCAAAGGCCCCTTAGGAGGGATCTTCACCGGGCTCTGCTATTCCACTTCTGATTACAACTTCGTGGTGGGGTGCGACATGCCCTTCATAGAACCCTCGCTCGTGAAGTTCATGGTAGAGAGCTCTGAGGGGTACGATGTCGTCATTCCCGAAATCGGAGGGGAGGTGGAGCCGCTCTTTGCCCTGTATTCAAAAAGCTGCATTGCGGTTATCTTCGAGCATCTGATGAGGGACAACCTCAAAACCAGAGAAATCCTGGATAAACTGAAGGTGAAGAGGATCGGCAAAAAAGAGATAGACCGATTTGACCCCCGGCGTTTGAGCTTTTTTAATCTTAATACTCCGGCAGACCAGAAGAGGGCCGAGGAGCTTCTCCAAGATTATGCCTCAAAATAACCTGTAAGTCTCAGGAGTGAGGTCCAGTTGGCACCGGCGACGAAAAGCTATCCGGTAATCAGGATTAAAGGGGGAAAGAGATCCGGCGAAAGGGATACGGTTGTAGATGAGGGAGAACTGACCATCTTTCTGAACGGCCAGAAGGTCGTCACCCTCTCTTGCACCCCCAAGGAAGAGAAATACTTGGCCCTCGGGTTTCTCTTCTCGGAGGGGATAGTCAAAGATAGAGGGGAGATAAAGAGAGTAGCCTCATATCCGCAGAGAGAAGAGGTGAGGGTCTTCACCAAAAGGGAGGACAAGCTCTCCGGGGACTTCCTTCAAACTGCGGTTCTGACTTCAGGCTGTGGAAAGGGTAAGAGCTTCAAGTCTCTGGAGAAGATAAACCCTCTCGAAGATATTCTGCTCAATTTCGACTTCAGCCTCACCCCCTCTGAGATTCTATCTTTGATGAGGGAGTTCGACAGCAAGTCAACGTTGTTCAAAAGGACCGGCGGTGTGCACGGTGCCGCCCTTGCTGACAGGGAGAGAATCCTGCTGTTTGCCGAGGATGTCGGTAGACATAACGCCGTCGATAAGGTTCTGGGCAAAGCCCTTATGAAGAGAATCATCCTGAAAGATAAGCTGATCCTCTCCAGCGGCAGAATATCCTCCGATCTATTGGTTAAAGTCTGGAGGGCCGGATTGAGCCTCATCTGTTCGAGGTCTGCGCCCACCGGTAAGGCCTTGGATTTGGCAAAGAACCTGGGAGTAACCGTGGTCGGGTTTGTCCGGGGAAGGAGAATGAACGTCTACACTTATCCAGCCAGGATAGCCACCTCCGAATAGAATCCCCCAGCCTTAGCGCAATCTGCCGGTCGGATGCGGTGAATTGATAAATGGTTAGTCGTTGGCAGCCAGTGGTCAGCACTTGATGGCTGACGGTTGCTAATTGCTGGTTACCAATTGACGTTATCCCTTTGAGGAATTCCTTTGCCTTTGAAAAATATATCCAATGATCCTATAGACCAGGCTGGCAGTGAGGAAATCCGAAGTCTGATTCCCCGGTATGGGCGATAGCTCGACGACGTCGAAGCCAACCAGGTTCTTTTCGGCAACAACTCTCTTCAGAAGTGATAAGACTTGCTGCCAGGAGAGTCCCCCGGGTTCGGGAGTTCCCACCGCCGGTATTATGGAGGGGTCAAACACGTCCATATCAACGGTGAGATAGACATTCTCGGAGAGGCGCTCCAGGCATTTCTCTATCCAATCTCCCTTATCGTCGATCTGCTCAGCATAGATGGGTCGCAGTTTTCTCTCCCGTATAAAATTGAACTCCTCTCGACTCAGATTCCTCACCCCCACCGGCACGATCGGACAGACCTCATCGACGCGACGCATCACGCAGGCGTGATTGAAGGGGCTACCCTGGTAACGGTCTCTCAGATCTCCGTGAGCATCCAGCTGCAAGACGGATAAGTCTCCATATTTCTCCCGGTAAGCTTTTACCGCACCCAAAGAGAGGGAATGCTCCCCTCCGAGGAGGACGACTATTTTGTCCTTTTCGATGAATTCCCGACAGGCCCTTCTGACCTTTTCGATCATGTATTCCGGTCCCCGAGTGTCAACCTCTAAGAAGTCACAGGTGAAAATACCGATCTCGCTGGGGTCGGCCTTGAGTTCGAGGTCGAAGGTCTCCACCTCCTGGGAGGCTTGTATTATAGCGGAGGGACCCAACTTCGTCCCCGGACGATAAGTGACCGTGGCCTCGTACGGAACCGGCAGAATGACGATCCTGCAGTTGTCGAGAGTTGAGCTTCGATTCTCCAGGCCCAAGAAACTCTGTGGACGGAAAGAGAGCTCTTCCATAGAACGATACCTCAGTGGGCGATGTATAATAGTCTCTCTGCAGATTCAATCGCTTCGTGCCTATCGAAGCTCTCGATGACTATCTTTCGGAAGCCGGCTTTCGCCAGAAGTTGAGTGACCTCTCTTTGAGGATAAGCTCGCTCCCGAATCACCTGTTTGAAGTGGTCGTATAGATCACCCCGTTTACGTACGAAACCCTCAATTACGATTTCGATCCTATCCCCGGCGGGATTCCGCTTCCCCTCGGTCAAAACGAGGTAGCCTTCCTCCCTGTCGATTTCCACGTTGTCCCAGATTTGCAGACCTTTCGGAGTAATCATATCGAAGATGAATCTTCCCCGAGCATTGAGATGTCTGCGAGCGGTCTTGAGTGCTAAAAGCAGGTCCGCTTTGGAGGTGAGGTGATTCAACGAATCGAAGAAGCAACATACCAGGTCGAACCTCTCCTTTAGAGAAAGCCGGCGAATGTCGCCTCGGACAAATCTGATCATCTTTCCCCCTCTTTTTCTCCTGGCCTGCTTTAACATCAGCTCGGAGAGATCCACGCCGGTGACCCGGTATCCCTCCCCCGCCAACAGCACTGCCAAGTCTCCGGTGCCGCAGGCCAGATCGAGAACGGTCTCGACCGGGGAGGGGACGACCGTTAGAGTCTTTTTCAGACGCCGGAAGGCCTGTCGGGAGAAATCGTCCCACCCTAAGAAATCGTAATAGGAGGCGAACTTGGAATAACCACCAGGGGATTTAGTCATCGGGAGAGACCCTGGTTAGTGTAATTCCGGGAGAAACACCGCCGCCGCAACTACGGTGGTCCAGAGACCGTTTTTATGTCCCTCCGCCGATTGGGTGATGTTAGTAGTTCTCACGATCTTACCGGAGATGCGCCAGATCTCCTTGCGCTCGTCCCAGCTTTTGTCCAGGTCGATATCGATCCCCAGGGTGGAGGCCAACATCGTTGCCGCCAAATCTTCAGCATAGTCCCCGGCTTTCTTGGCGGTCTCGCCGAAGGCGGAGTGTTCCGAGATGTAACCGTACTGATGGCAGTCGTGGGGAATCGCAAGCCCAATGGAGGCGGAGATCAAGCGGTTAGGTTCATTGGTGGCGGTGCGGCTCATGACAGAGTGGACTATCTGGCCGTCGATCAGGCTTTTCAATCCCCGACTACGCGGGACCAGTTTACACTCCGGTGGGAAGATGCTGGAGACGCTCACAATGTTGAACTGTGCAATTCCAGCGGACCGCAAAGCTAACTCGTAGCTGGAGAGCTCTTCTCGATGGCGACCAACCCCCTTGGTCAAGAAAAGCTTCTTTGGTATGACTAACATCTTTTTAAAAACTACTTTCTCCGAAATAAAGCAGCAAAAAAATAAACTGAACGAAGGGGAAACGCAATAGGAAATTTCCGCTCCCTCGATGGTCAGTTCACAGTTCATGGTTGATGACAAGACACGCCCGCGCTTTTTGTCTCTTCGAATACAATCCGTAGGGGTCGGAATTTATCCGACGCGGCGGTCGCGCTTCAACCCACCTTTGTTGGCCTTACTCCCGGTGGCGGCCACCTGAGGTGGCCCGCCTGTCTGCCTGTGGCAGACCTCCGGCGGGAGGCCACTGGGCTACCCAGATGTAGGTTCACGAATCACAGAAATAAAGATCACGGATGAGGGCATCCGTGACCAACGGGTGGTCACCAGTGACAGAGCGTCAGGGCACGTCCCCGCCCGAGGCGGGGACTTCGGTCCTGACGCAACAGGAGAAAGGGCAGTGATAAATTCGCCCCCCTGCGGTGTAGATTTTTGTCGGGCTGGAAAGCCCGACCTATGCAGTTTGGGTCAGGACGGGAGCGAGCCCCGCGGAATGGTATTCACTGCATGCTGTATGCTATCTACCCGCCTAAGGCGGGCTGTTTGCTCACTTGGGTAATATCCGTCCCCGATGCCGGAGGACTCTTCGCATCAGGTTGGCAGCTATAATCTGGAGACGAAACGCTTTTTTGCCGAGGCGGTAGTTTACAAGTCCGGTGAAAAGCAACCTCATCCGCCAGCGGTCAAGGCTGGGGAAGCGACTGCGGTATGCCTGTCCGAAGAAACTGCGGTTGATCAACTGCGGGGTGACATAAGAGGGAGTCTGCCAGAAACCGGTGGAGAAGGTGGCCAAATATCCGGCCTTCTCGATCGCCAGCTTCTGACAGGTCTCGTCATATCCCCCGCCGGGCCAGGCCATGAAATCTATCTGACACTTCAGTCCGGCCTCTAAAAGTCGCTTGCTCCCGATCAGCTCCTCTTCCAGGCGCCTGGTATGCTCCTCCTCGCTTTCGTAATAGCCACTTGACTTCTGCACCGAGAGGAAATCGGCGGCGACGGCGAACAGCTGCTCCCTCCAGTCCGGATTCTCGAAAAAACCCACCCCCCCGTTTTCGCGGACGAAATCGGCAAGAGATTGGTCTAAACTCTCATCCGGGAAAAAACGCCTCGCCAGAACGGATTTTTCAAACTGATAGACCGGGACACCGTAGGGCACCGCCTCCGGGTTGAATTTCTTAAGCCAGAGGTGTTTGTCCTGGGGTCTGGAGTTCCACACCAGCCAGAAGTACGGGTCTCCGGGATGGTGAAAGTCGGCTATCTCGTCACCGAAGAAATACCAGGTGTGGGTTTTGCAGTGTCCTTGAACGTCTATAACCCCGCTGGAGGCCAATTCCCGGAGCTCCGGCCAGGAGAGATAACCCCACCATTCCAGATCTTCCCTGGCACATCTTCCTTTCCAGACCTCTTCCAGATTGGGACGACAAATCTCCCGGGGGTCGATGAAGTCGGTGGCGACGAACACCGTCCCTTTCATGCCGTACTTTTTCAACAGCGGGTATGCGAAAACCCAGTTGTCCAGAAAGCCATCATCGAAGGTCAGAGCCACCGGCTTTTGGGGTAGTTTCCCTTCTCCATTAAGATACTCATAAATATCGTAGAGGGAGACGGAGGTGAATCCCTTCTGTCTTAGATACCGAAGCTGTCTCTCGAACTCCTCCACCGGCAGGGAGAGGTGGCTCCATACGTGATTCTCGGCGTTATCGGCGATGGAGTGGTAAATCAATATGGCTAAATCCAGCGGCTTTGACGGCATGATGGTTCAGCAATTAGCGTGAAAGCGGATAACCAACCTCAAGATGAGGAAAGGTCAAAGGGAAATCCTCAAATTCAGGGTCAAAGGAGTAGCACCAACTTAAAAAAGGTCAGTCCAGATCTGTTCTGTGTTTACTCAAAGCATAACGACAAGCATCCAGAGCCCTCCGGGCGTTATCATTCCAGGTGTAGTTCTCCACGATGGTTTTGCGGGCCGCCTGCCCTAACTGTCTGCGAAGCCCAGCATCGTCGAGCAGCTTTTTGATTTTGTCAAGCATCTCGGTTCGGTTGCCGGGTTCGTAAAGGAAACCGTTCTCCCCGTCGGTTATCAGCTCCGCCAGCTGCCCCTGACGTGGGGCCACCACCGGTTTAGCCATGGCCATATACTCGAAGATCTTCAGCGGCGAAAAGTAGAAAAACTCCATCGGGGGATAGGGTGCCACCAGGATATCCATCGCCGCCAAGTACTCCGGCATTTCCTTGTAGGGAACCAACCCGGTGAAGATCACCCGGTCGGAGTAAGGAGGCCTTATCTTCTCCAAATACCTCTCACTGGGAGCCTCCCCGACGAGGGCGAAACGGACTTCAGGATGATAGTCAGCCAGGCTGGGAATCGCTTCCAGAAAGGAATCGATTCCGTGCCAGGCCTTAAAACCTCCGGAGAAGCCGATCACCAACTTCCCCTGCAGACCCCACTTCTGTCGGACTCTCGCGGGCGAGCTCTCCGGAGAAAACCGGTGGGGGTCGGCCCCGTTGGGGTTGACGAAAATCCTCTCGGCGGGCACCCCTTTTTTCACGAAATAATCCTTCAGGGGGTTAGTCACCACCGTGATGGCATCTGCCCACTGGTTTGTCTTCACCTCCATGAAGTTCAAAAGGGAGGGGAAAAGGATTCTCCTCTCAACAAATGCCTCCTTCTCGAAAAGCGGGGCATTGACCTCCCAGACGAAGGGGATTTTCTTCAGCTTTGCCGCCAACAGGGAGGAGACCACGAAGCTTTTGCGGACTATGAGGAGGTCGGGTTTCTCGCGAGAGAGTATCCAAAGCTCCCTTCCAAAGGAACGGAGATTTCTGAGGAGGAAACCCAACTGCCACAGCACTGCACTCCTCATTCCCGCGGTGGGCCGGGAGGCCAAACCTCTCTTACCTCCGGCAGATTCAGAGGCAGTACGGTTCGACTCCCTATCCGGGATCCCCTCGAGAGGATCCCGGAAATCAGGATGCATATGGAACGCCTTGAGCTCGGGCACCAGCCCTCGGAAGGCCCCCAGAAACCCCACGATATGAATCCTGGGACCCACCACTTTGCCAGAGTATGTCAAGTAAACGATCTTCATCTCGGGGATTCTCAAACTCTGGCCAATTTGCGGGCAGCATCTCGGAGTAGGCGGAGCTCATCGGCATCAAAGGCTTGGACCGCAAACAGAAAGAAGAAATAGATCAGGATCCCCAGAGGGATGACGAGAAAGATGTTCCATCTCTGCACGAGAAGAAGACCTCCTCCCATGACCAGCCCGCCCAAGATCGGCTTCAGCAGGGTGTTTAAGGGCTCGAAATCCGCCTTCAAGTAAGGTCGGGCACAAAAGAGGGCGGCTACGAAGACGAAACCTTGGGCCAGCAGTATCGATATGGCGGAGCCGAGGGCCGAGAAAGGCGGCACCAAAATCAGATTGGAGACCACGCTGATTCCGGCGGAGATGCCCATGATCCAGAGAAGCGTCTTTTCACGTTTGACTGCAATCAGGACGGAACCTAGGGCGTAGTTCAGGAAGGTGATGAGCAGTCCCCACATCACTATTCGCAAGACTTCGGCGGCGGCGGCGAATTTGGGACCGTAGATTAAGCCGATTATCCCTTGGGGAAGGACCGTGGAGCCGATCGCCAGGGCAAACCCGATGATGAAAAGATACTTGAAGGAATATCTGAAGGCCTTCCCGAACGACTCTGTGGCAGATTCAGCCGCAAACTTCGACATCGCCGGCAGAAACCCTCCCCGGATCCCGATCGGAATGAAGGAGAATATCATCCACAACCGCATGGCGGCGGCATAGATGCCGGTTACCTCGTCTCCTTTCAAGAAGGACAATACCAACACCCCAACCCGTCCCTGAATCATCGTCACCAGCGCCAAAGCCACGAAGGGAAAACCTCCCTTGAGAACCTCCTTGGCGACTGCGGGGTCGAATTTCAGGCGGATCGGTTTGATCTTTTTGTGGATTAGAAACAGCGAGATTGAAAAGGATAGGAGCTTCACCGTCGCCAAAACCACCACCAATTCCACCAGCCCGTAACCTAAGATGATTATCCCCCAACCTAAAAGCCAATACATGACGCTCAGCGCCAGACGGGTTATGGCCTCGTATTCAGCCTTTTGATGGGCGCGGAAGAAGGCGCAATTATAAAGCACGAAGTTCTGAAAGATGGTGTCCACGGAGCAGATATAGACCACCAACAGCTTGAGGTCTTTGATTCCCAGAAGGTGGGCCAGCCCGATGACTACAAGCAGATAGGGAATCGCCAAGAAGACCTTGATCAGGGCTATATTGGCCCAGTAGGACTGGGTCTTTTCCCGGTCGCGGGCGATCTCTCTGACGATGAGAGGCTCAAAGCCAAACTTGTTTATGAGCCCCAAAAGCTCCGTGAAAGCCAGCCCAAAGGCCAAGACCCCGAAGTTCTCAGCGCCCAAAAGCCGGGCGATGGCCATGAAGAGGAGGAGCCCGAAAGCCTTTCGGGCCACCTCCACCAGCACTAAAACCCCGGTGTTCTTGGCAACGACTCTGGCCTCGCCCATAAATCTATGTGGAGCTCTTTTCCAAAAAGCCGGTTTTGTGGGCTTCCTCGTCGGGCATCTTTCCCAGCGCGATGATCAACCCCAACATCGCCCAGGACATCGGCCCGTAACCGATCTCGTAGATGTTGAAAAAGGCGGTGACAAACCAGGTGATTTCCCCGCCCAAAAGACCCCAGATAATGGCCGCCAGAAAATGGTTTTTCCCCTTGGCAGATTTATACCCCCGCCAGAATACCGCAAAGAGGAAGGCACACAAAAACACCGCCGCCCCGATACCGCTTTCGCAGGCTATCAGGAGGGGCATGTTGTGCACCAGCGCCAATCCAGACCAGCCGGCAGCCTCCGGGGTGTCGTCATATCTCCTCTTCTCCGCCTTGAAATGCCCCAGCCCCACTCCCAGAATTGGATTGGCGGCGATCATATTCAAAGCCACCCGGCTCATGGGAATACGGGGGTTGTCGAGGAAATCCCTGTAGGCGGCCTCCAGCGGAGAAAAACCGGGGAAACGGTACTTCGATTCCTCCAAGTAGAGCCGCGCCCGGAAATCGCTGGAGACCAGTAGCAGCAGACAGAAGACCGTCAGTCCCGTGACTGCGAAGTAGAGAAGAATTCTGCGGGCAGCTACCCCACGTCGGCGCAGGCTCAGAAACATGATCATCGGCACCGATGTCAAAGCCCCCAACCAGCCGGACCGCGACAGGGTGAAATAGAGAGTGGCCAAGGAGAAGAGCGTAACTCCGGACAAAAGCCACAGATGTCTCCTCTTTATCCGCTCCACGAACATGAGAGCCAAAAAGATCGGCCACATGGAACCGATGAATCTCGCCAGGCCGTTGGGATGGGCGGTGGTGCCGGTAACTCGAGAAACATACTTGAGTCCGACCGCGGTCTCCTTGGTTTCGCCCCCGAGGATATCTAAGCCCAGAGTGCTGCCGGTCGCTTTCTGCAGGAATCCCAGACCGTCCTGAAAACAGAGAAGCAAAAGGAATATCCAGAGCAAGCCTTTGAGTTGAGTTCCGTTCTTGATGGCTTTAGAGAAGTAGAGATAATACAGGAAAATCTTTGCCACCAAGATGACCTGGAAGAGGCTCCTCACCGGAGAGATGGCCACGAAGCTTGAGGCCACCACGAAAACGAAGTATAAGACGAAGAGGAGGTTGGGCTTCTCCAGCAGATCCAGGCGCTCTTCCCCGTAAGCGATCTTCTTGAACCAGGTCAGAAGAAGGTAAAAGAATATGACATCAGGGAGGGTGATCCTTATTCCCGGCAAGATTCCACGAACTAACTGGTGGTTGTAATAATCGGAATGTTGGTAGAATAAGTTGACGTCGATCCCTATGAAGCAGAAAGCAAAAAAGGTCCCCGCCAGAACGAAAAGCTCGAAGTGCCCAACAGCGTAATTGAGGACCAGGATGACGCCCAAGCTTGCGATGCCGAAGACGAAGAGTGCCAGGGGCATTCTACCCCCGCCGCTGGCGGTCAAAACGATGACCCCCGCCAAGGCCCCAGCAATTACGACCGTAATAAAGAAAGACCAGATCTGGGAGCTGGAGGTGGGTTGGGCGGTCCGGTTCAAATTCTAACCTCCGGGTAAAGGTTAACGCTCCCTGTAGAGCTACATCCTGCGATAGAAGAAGCTGGGTATATGCTCCACCCGGAAATTCAGGGCGATCCCGTAGATTCTGAGCTGGGCCCTCTCCAGGCTCAAGATGGCCCGCTGCACCACCTCACGTCGGGTCTTGCCCGCCCCCAGGACCAATACCACCGCATCTCCCAAGGAGGCGATCTCCAGGATCTCCGGAGAGTGCAAAATCGGTGGGGCGTCAACCACCACCACAGTAGTGCCGATTTCCCGCAACCTCTCGATAACTCCCTTTACCCTGGTGGCCAGGGGCAAGAGATTGAACTCGCCCACCAGGTTGTCCATCTCCAAGAGGTTCAGATTCGGGAGGCGGGTGGCGTTGAAGGCCGCCGTCAGCTCCTGGGTTCCTATCATCGCGGCAGTACTGACGCTGCCGCCGTTGGATAGGGAGGGGGGACCGGAATGTCTCCCGGGACGACCGAAGCTTATGTTCATGGTCTCCATGGAAAGGGCTTCCTGGGCATCCTCGCTCAAGGCTTTTTGGAGCGAGCCACACCTCAAGCAGACCGTCTCCCCCAGGCTCTCCTCCGCGACGATGCGCGCTAAACCCGAGGAGACGGTGGTAACCCCCTCGCCCTTGGTGCTGCTGGAGATTATAATGACTCTGAAGTTGAGATTGGGATCGGCTTTCTTGATCTGTCTCCAGAGATGGTCACATTCGGTCGCCAGCTTCGGAAGGGAAATCTCCAGGGAGCGGGGAGAGACCACCTCGGCTTTCTCCGCCATGGGAATGGAGGCCAAAACCGGAAGCTTGAGTCTGCTCTCCACCTCCTCCACGCTGCCGAGGCCGTGGTCCAAATACTCTTTGAAGAAGGCGAATCCAACCCCGCCGAACAGACCGATCAATATCGAGACTATGAAGTTCAAGGGGAGGTTGGGGAAGGAGGGCTTGGTGGGAACCGTAGCCTTCTCCAAAACCCTCACGCTGGAGATCTTCTGGTTGTCCATGGCGCTCTGGACCCGAGCCTCCTCGGTCTTCTGCTGGTAAAGAAGGTAGTTATTTCTGGCCTCCTCCACGATCAAGTTGAGCCGATCGTACTCCGCCTCCTTCCACTCGAGGCCTTTGAGGGCGGCGCGAACCTCCTTGATGTCCCTGCTGTAAATCTGTCGCAGGCCCGCAATCTCTATGCCCAGGCGCTCTTTGGTGACCTCTATCTTTCTGTCGATATCCCTCACTGCCTTGTGGTCCTCGCCGTAGGTCTCCACCGTGGCGGTACGCTGAAGTTCTAAGTTGATTATCTCCCCTTTTAGGGATCTGAGCAGTTCGTCGTCGGAGGCGCTGGCCATCTCCATGGGGTCTTCAGTCCCTCTGGTGCCGGTCAGGTTTCTGAGGTTTATCTCCGCCGTCGCCAGGCGCCCGAGGTAGTTCGTCTTCTGCTGCTTGATGTCGAAGATGTCGTTTCTCCCGGTGAAGCTTCTGAGACCGGCGGCAGCTTCGTCCAACCGCTGTTTATAGATCCCCGCTTGATCCTCCAAAAACAGGGCGGCGCCACTGACGCGATGTACCTCGATATGACGCTCGATGTAAGACTCCAGGAGAGTGTTGACCACCTTGGCTGCCCTTCTGGGATTCTTGTCGGTGTAAGTTACCTGCAAAACGTTGGTGAGGGTGATCGGCTCCACCCTGATCTTTCTAGACAACCTGCCGATGGCGGCGGTGGTGGGGTCCATCTCCGGGGCACCCGAAAGGGGAGCGAACAATTTCGAGATCCCTTCCGAAATCCCTGACAGGGCGTCTAGAAGAGGCCCTCGGGATGCCTCTTTACCTGGTGCTCGGGTCAACCCCACCTCACTGACCACCCTGGCCAAAACCGGCCGCGAATACATCAACTGGATCTCCGACATGACGTCGCTCTGGCTCAGCTGGCTGATGGGTCTGACCTCCTGGGCGGTCGCCCAGGGATAGAAGGGAGCCTGCTCCGTCCCCGGTTTTATCAGGACCTTAGCGGAGGCATTATATTTCGGTGGCAGAACGTAGCTCAACCCCATCACCACCACCACCACTGCCACCAGGAAAATCACAATCGTCCACTTCCTCTTGAAAAGCGTGTAAAGGACTTTCCTCTTGGGAAAACCGGTTTCCGTATCATTCTGCATTTTTGTGCTCCTCCTCGGAAACAGATTGAATCTGTTTTAACCCCGTGCAAACTCTTAATATACGCAGTCGTGACTCTTTGTCAAATAAAAACACTACCCTGTATCTGAAATCCTTCTCTATATCGGTTTTAAAACCTCTGGGTTTAAACTCGAAAAGCTATTTCCCCTTCAAAAGCCTCTCGAAGAGCTTCTCGTATTCGTCAGTTATCGCCCCCCAGTTATAATGCTTCTCAATTCTGTCGAGAGCTGATACGCCCTTCTCCCTGACCAGTTCCGGAGAGCCGAGCAGCTCTTTTAAGACCTCCGCCAGACTGTCTGTTCCAACTTTGCCGTCGTAAGAGAAACCACAATCTCCGATCGTCTCCAAGTTCTCGGGGGTGTTGTTGACCACGGCGCACTTACCACAGGCCATCGCTTCCAGCAGAGCCGGGTGGGTCCCCCCCACCCCGGAGGTCTCCACGAAAAGGTACGAGTTGGAGCTCAACTCCCGATATCCCTCCCCGAAAAGATAACCGGTAAAGATGATGTTGGGGTTGGAGGTGCTTCCCAGGGAGTCGATATACTCTTCGGCGTAGTGTGCATAACCGACGATTACGCACTTCATATCGGTCTTTAGCTTTTCGAAGGCTCCAACCAGATGATGGGCGCAGTTCTCCGGAACCAGCCGCCCCACGAAGAGGAGATACCTCTCCGGCTCCAGCCTGAACTTCTCCAGATACTCACCCGGGGGAACGTTGATGGCGTTGGCACCATATGCGATATACGTGGAGGCACAGTTGTATTTGTCCTGATAGTAACGCTGGATCACCCGGGAGTCGGTCACCATCTGGTTGGGCAGCCTGGTAGCTAAAAACTCCGCAAACTGAATGTATTTCTTTGCCAGAGGAGGCCATTTTTCTCTTTTCCAGTCCAGGCCGTCGACGTTGAGCACCACCTTCTTTCCGGTGAGGCGCGGTATCCACGAGACGAGACTGTTGCCGGCAATGAACATCAAGACGATGTCGAAACTGCTGAAAGCGGCATGCCAGGCGGAAACGAAGGAGTGCACAATGGTATCTAAGTATTTGCTCTCGATGGTCGGTAGCTTGAGCAGTCTCATTCCCCGGTGGGTGGGTCCGGGATGGGTGATGAAATGTGAACGGCAGTAGACTGTGACCTGATGACCCCTTTCGACCAGACGAGCCCCCAACTCTTCAACGCAAGTCTCAAACCCGCTGTAGTTTGCAGGTATCCCCCTTGTGCCCAGCATCGCTATCTTCATCCCATTCCCCTTGGGAAATCATCTCCCGGCGGCAAAACAGAAGTGAGGCACCCCCCAGATTTCGGACTACTCTGATATGGCATTTGTATGAACTTCAGCTTCAAGGCTAAATCGGTCTCCTTCCCATCAGCAAAGCGGACGAACCTCCCAGCTTACCCCGCTCCGCGATAGCACAAAACGGTTGCGGTCAAGTTCGTGCATCGACAGAACACCCCGATTGCTCAAATATATGCCTCCAGCAGAAAAAATCAACAGTTTCTTGACAGCTCACGGGTTTCGGCTCACGCAGAATGGGCTTTTTTTGAACATTTTCCCCTTGACAAACTCTGTTGATGGGTTTATTATTAAACTGCACTGAATTGATTCTGTTAGCTCTTCTTTCTTTTTAGTGTTTTTAGTTTAAGTCAACAGCGCTGAGCAATTCAATGAGTAAGGAGGTGATTGTCAAGAGCAATATCTTTCCAAACCCAAACCTATCCACTTCAAACCACAAACCTTAAGAAACTGCAATTAGGAGGTTTAAATGTCCAAGAGATTTGCAGTCGCATCAATTCTCTGTCTGGCGGCGGTTTTTCTCGTCTCCAGCACCGTTTTGGCCAAGGTCAAAATCGAGGATGCGATGAAGTTTGAGGTTCTGGCCGATCCCACTTCCCCCCAGATGGATGGCGTCGGCATTCCTCTTAACCCGGGCATGATTCTGACGTCGCCGGGCACCCAGATCGGCATCACCCACTACGATTACCAGACTAACGGTTCTACTGGTAACAGGGTGGCTCTGGATGATCTCGGCGGGGTTCACGTCGACTGGATGAGGTCTCCAGTTTTCTGGGGTTCTGATCGTCAGGTCTATTACAATTTCCGTGATGAGACAGGTGTTTGGGCTTGGCCGGGTGTCGGCACCCAGGTTAGTACCACCGTGGGTGCAGGCTATACCAACGTGAGCGTCCTGGCCGACGGTCGGGCGGTAGCCGCCTACCACAGCGTCGGAAACGGTCTCTACAACGTCATCGCAATGGATGTTCTGCGTGGTTTCGGATCTTTCACCGAGCTGGATGCCCCCGAATGTCCATCGGCATTCTACTATGTGTGGCCTTACATGACCATCGACCGCAGTGGCCGCATTCACATCGCCGACGCCGAGAACAGCGGCACCGGAACCCCTCAGCAGATTTGCTACACCAGTTCCGCCGACGAGGGAAACACCTGGACCGACCCGGTATTAGTCGACACCCTGATGGACATCTCTCAGCTTCTCACCTCTTCGAGAGTGTCCGACAAGGTCTGTATCGCCTTCACCCATCCTCGAGACCTGGTCGCCCCTACCCAGTACAACAACGACATTTGCTATTATGAGTCTCTGGATGGAGTGACCTGGAACTTCAACGGTGGCATGGTGAACGTCACCAACTACCAGTTCGCAGACACCACCCGGGCTTACACCGACTGCGACGCGGTGTACGACTATAACGACAATCTGCACCTGCTCTGGAACACTCCGTATTACGATGAGGGCGGCGGTTTCATTACCGTCGATGCCTGTCTGTTGATGCACTGGTCGCAAGCCACCGGGATAACCATGGTTGCCAACACCTGGTGGCCCTCCTCCCCCGGCGCCTGGAACCGCTCCAGCTCCAAGATGTCACTGGGAGTGGACCAGAACAACAACATCTTCGCCCTCTGGACTCAGTTCACCAGCAGCGACAGGTCTGTTGGCGCCTGGTCCAACGGGGAGCTCTACATCAGCTACTCCACCGACGGTGGTGCCACCTGGAGCACTTCCCAGAATATCACCAACACTCCCACCCCCGACTGCTGGCCGGGAGAGTGCGACAGCGATCACTGGTCCACCCTAGCGGAGCAAGTCGATGCCAACCTCCACATCACCTACATCAACGATAAGGATGCCGGTGGCATTCCTCAGACCGAGGGTGTAGACACCGAGAACCCGGTGATGTATCTGGAGGTTGCCAACCCGATCTCCGGAGTATCCATGAGCTGCGAGGCCATCACCCCGGTCTTCTGCCGCGGCAAGAACTTCTACTTCTCATTGACCGTCAACAACCAGAGCGGTGGAAACGTCTCCGGTCAGCTCTCTTTCGCCGGCTATGCTGGCTATGACTGCGACCCGGGGAACACCCTGGTCACCATTCCGAAGGCCAAGAGCTATGCTCCCGGCGTCACAACGGAGTATTACTTCTTCAAGGTTCCGAACGCCGCTGGGCCGGGTCAGTATAGTGCCTCCATCGGTGGCTCTCTGAGCGGTTTTGACGTGTACTGCTGTATGAACGTTGACATCGTTCAATGCGTGCCCTGGAAGATTGGCGACAACACCGAGTGGGATTTGGTAGAGGTCGATCGTCCGGAGGTTGAGCTTCCTACGTTCACCTCGCTTAGCCAGAACTATCCCAACCCCTTCAACGCCAACACCAGCATCAGCTACACTCTGGCTGAGGCCGGGAATGTGGGCCTCTCGGTTTACGACATCTCCGGTCGTCTGGTGGCTAGTCTGGTTGATGGGCATCAGGAGTCTGGCGAGCACACCGCAACCTGGAACGCCTCCGAGTTCTCCAGCGGTGTTTACTTCTACAAGCTCACAACTGCCGATTACACCGCCACCAAGAAGATGCACCTGCTGAAGTAAATCACAGATTACGTGGAGGCAACGCTGCCTTCACAAATCTGACCTCAGACAAAAGCCCTCGGGAGAAAACCCGGGGGCTTTTTTCTTGACAAATCGTGTTAGGAGATTTATATTGATAGTGAGCACTGAGAAAACTCTTTTTGATCTTCTTCCTGTGGGTGCTTTTTAAGTTCAGCTCGCGCATTTGATACGTTATTAATGAGGAGGTGATTGTCAAAGGGGATATCTTTCTGAGCACAAATCCATCCCCTTCAAACCACAAACCTTAAAAAACGCAATTAGGAGGTTTAAATGTCTAAGAGATTAACAGTCGTATCAATTCTCTGTCTGGTGGCCGTTTTTCTGATTTCCGGTTCGGCTCTCGCCGGAGAAGTAGACAAAGCCAGAATTTCTGACATGACGGATGCCGCCGGAGGTTTGGCCGACCTTATCTCTCCGCCAGCCGGTGCCAGCCATACCATCCCTCTGAATCCAGGTCAGGTCTTGACTTCACCTGGTTACATGGTCGGCACCACTCATTACGATATGCAGACTAACGCTTCGACCGGTAATCGCATCGTCAAGGACGCCTCCGGCAACATCCACGTCTGCTGGATGAACGGGGTCAATCAGGTGTCCGGCAACCGTTGGATCTACTACAACTTCCGGGATGCCGCCTCCGGCTTCTGGAACTGGACCACCACCGGGACCCAGGTGAATCCTCCTCCCCAGGGAGATGGTTACACTAATCTGGACGTCCGCAGCGGTGGTGAAGCCGTAATCACCTACCACAGCATCGTTGATGCAGACTGGACGGTGGTTTCGGCTGACCTTCTGCCCGGTTTCGGACAATTCACCGAATATGACGTCCCCGATATCCTTTCGAACCCGGAGATGGAATGCATCTGGTCTTATGTCGCCGTTGACCGCCAGGATCGCATCCAGATCGTAGCTCACGAATACATCAGTGCAGGCGGGGAGCCCAAACGGCTGATGTATACACGCTCAGATGATGGCGGTCGCACCTGGCCCGACCCAGTGATCGTGGATACTCTTCACAGCATTGCTGGAATAATTGTGGCCTCCTCGGTGGACGACAAGGTTGCTATAGTCTATGGTCATCATACTGTCAATCCCGACGTCCGCCACGACCTCTATTATGTTGAGTCGGAGGATGGCATCACCTGGGACTGGAACAATAAGGTCAACGTCACCAACTTTTACACCAACCCTAGCCTTGACAGCACCGTAGCTTACCAGGACAACGACGCCGTTTATGACAAGGACGGAAACCTGCACATCGTCTGGATCGGGACTCACTGGGCTAGCGGCGGGGGTTGGTATTACCATTCTTATTTAATGCACTGGAGCGAAGCTACCGGAATCACCGAGATCGCCGAGCATCCCCAGCATGATTTCACCAGCTGCTCGCCTGGCGATCATAACCTAGCTTTCGCCAAGCTGAGTATAGCCTGCGATTCCGACAACAACCTCTTTGTGATCGCCACCCGCTTTGACAACCAGGATTGTTCCGTGGGCGGTTACGCCAATGGGGAAATTTACGGCACTGGCTCCCGCGATGGTGGCGCCACTTGGGGGGATGTAGTGAACTTGACCAACTCCCCGACTCCCGACTGCTGGCCCGGAGAGTGCGACAGCGACCACTGGTCCAGCCTGGCAGAAATGGTGGATGACTCCCTCTACATTCTATACATCAATGACAAGGACGCCGGCGGCGCTCCCCGGCCAGAAGGGGTCGCCACCGAAAACCCGGTAATGTATTACGCTTTTGACAAAGATGCGCTTCTACCAGCCGGGGTCTCTATGAGCTGCAAGACCTTCCCGGCTTTCTGCCGTGGCTCCGAATTCCTCTTCAGGCTGATCGTCAGGAATGAGAGCCCGGGGAATGTCTCCGGGACTCTGACTTTCAGCGCCTACTCTGACCATTACTGCGACCCAGCGAATCTGCTGGTCAGCATCCCGCGGAATAAGACCTTCGCTCCTGGTACAACCGTCAGCTACTATGGCTTCGAGATCCCCAATCAGATCAGCACCGGTCCGTACAGCGCCTCAGTCGGGGGTGCCCTCGGAGGCTCTGACGTCTACTGTTGCATGAACACCAACATCATCCGGTGTTCCCCTTGGAGATCGGAAGATCATACCGCCTGGGAGCTGGTTGAAGTTGACCGAGCTGACTTCGAGCTTCCTACGTTCACCTCGCTTAGCCAGAACTATCCCAACCCCTTCAACGCCAACACCAGCATCAGTTACACGCTGGCTGAGGCCGGGAACGTGAACCTCTCGGTTTACGACATCTCCGGTCGTCTGGTGGCTACCTTGGTTGATGGGCATCAGGTGTCTGGCGAGCACACCGCAACCTGGAGCGCCTCCGAGTTCTCCAGCGGTGTTTACTTCTACAAGCTCACCACTGCAGATTACACTGCCACCAAGAAAATGCACCTGCTGAAGTAGACCACAGATTACGTGGAGGTGACCCATTCACCCCACGAAATTTGAGGCTAAATCAAAGCCCTCGGGAGAAAACCCGGGGGCTTTTTTTGCTGAAGTTCGGCTGAAGGACCACTATATCGAGCCCCGGAAAGTCTACAGGGAGGGCAAAGTCAAAGATGGCCTAGGAGATTACAGGGAATTGTGCAAAGATTACAGAAGAGCTGGACTACTACAAAGAAGGTAAAAAGGTATCTCGGAAAGGAGCGAAGGAGCCTCCATAGATAGCTCAGGTAGTGAGCTCGAAAAATAAGGGATAAGAAACAGGGAAACGGAGTCCCTGGCCTCGTCCACCCACCGGGGCCTTTATTGGTTCACGGTTCACAGTTCACGGAAGAACCCTGTGTCCTGTCACCTGTTCCCTTTCCTGTAGATTATCTCGCGCCGGGCAACCCCGGTGGAGATGAGTCCAACCTTGACGCCGACTAAATCCTCTATGAAGGAGACGTAAGCCTTCGCTTTCTGGGGCAATTCCTCCCAGGAGGTCAGGCCGGAGGTCTGCGACTGCCAGCCGGGAAGGGACTGGTAGAGCGGCTTGAAATTCTCCCAACAGCTCAAATCTTCAGGAAAGCGATCCGTTTGGATACCGTTAATCTGGTAGGAGATGCAAACATTTATCTCCGAAAATTCGTCCAGGACGTCCAACTTGGTCAGCGCCAGTTTGTTTGCCCCGTTGATCCGAGTAGTGTATTTCAAGGCCACCAAATCCAGCCATCCGCAGCGACGAGGACGCCCGGTGGTTGCCCCGAACTCGTTTCCCCTCTTCCTTAACCCCTCTCCAATCTGGCCAGTCTCTTCCGTTGGGAAGGGCCCGTTGCCCACCCTGGTATTGTAAGCCTTGGCTATTCCGATGGTCTCGTGAAGCGCCACCGGGGGGATGCCCAGCCCGGTGAAAATCCCTCCCACCGAGGTGTTGGAGGAGGTGGTGTAAGGATAGGTACCGAAATCGACATCTAAGAGAGCACCCTGGGCGCCTTCAAACAGGATGTTCTTTTTCTCCTTGATCGCCTCCAGAAGTAGAGTTGAGGTGTCACACAAAAGAGGAATCAATCTCTCCTTGTAAGAAAGCAGGTGGTTCAACAGATAATCTCTGTCGAAGGCCTTTTTGTCTTCGGACCTATCCGCAAAATCTTCCTTGAAGCTCAAAGTGAGATTTAGTTTCCTCTCCAGCGTCCCCCGGTCGAAGATGTCCGAGACCCGAATGCCGAGGCGGTTCACCTTGTCCACGTATGCAGGACCTATCCCGCGAGATGTCGTCCCAAGAGCTTCATCCCCCTTGTCAGAGTCTTGAAGGCGGTCAATCATCTTGTGATAGGGCAAGACCAGATTCGCCTTTCCGGAGAGAAAGAGCCTGCCGGTCAGATCGTATCCCCTGGCTTTCAGCTCCTCCACCTCCCGGAAAAGTTGCTCTAAGTCCACCACCACCCCGTTGCCAATGACACATACCTTCCCCGGGTGCAGAGCGCCGGAGGGAAGAAGGTGAAGGATGAACTGCTCCTTTCCAAAAACGACAGTATGTCCGGCATTGGCGCCACCCTGAAAACGGGCGATGATATCGGCCTTTTCCGCCAGGAGGTCAACTATTTTCCCCTTCCCCTCATCTCCCCACTGAGCTCCTAAGACCGCGATGTTTGGCATTGGCTCTCCTTTATCTTTTCGAAAGGGTCTTGGCGTAAGTTAGCTGCGCCTCCATCCACCTTAGAATCTCCCTTTTACCCTCTCCCGTAACAATTGAGAAGAAGATCTTGTCCAATGGGCCGTAAAGCTCATCCTTCTCAAGCTCCCTTGTGAACTCGGCTCGGGATCGATTCGTCAGTTTGTCCACTTTGGTCAAGGCCACTAACACTCTCACCCCCAAATCTTGCAGATACTCAGTGAGCTGGCGATCAAGAGGCGTGGGGGGATGACGACTGTCGATGATGTGCACCAGCCCGGCCAGATATTCTGAATCTTCAAGGTAGTTGCTCACCAGCTCCGCCCAAGCCTTCTTGAGGGATTTCGGGGCCTTGGCATAACCGTAACCGGGAAGGTCAACGAGATAGAAACCTTCGTTTATCAGAAAGTAGTTCAGACACCGGGTCTTACCCGGAGTGGAGGAGACCTTCGCCAAGCTTTTCCGTCCCACCAATCGATTCAACAGCGAGGATTTGCCGACGTTGGAACGACCGGCGACGGCCATCTCCGGAAGTCTCCGTTTAGGCAGCTTGTCGAGGCTGTAAACAGACGTTACAAACTCGGCGTTTTTGATCTCAAGGGACATTGAAGGTTCCGGTGCTGTCGAATGCCCACGTTGGACAGCTTGCGTCAGATGTGGGCAGCTGACGCCACCTCAAAGAATAGGGCACAAAAGACAGGAGACCGGAAACAGGGAATTGCCGGTGAACTGTGATCTATCCTCACGCCCTCTTTCTCTTCAAATCCTCTACCATTATGTAAGTGGGAGGCTGTCCCCGCGAAACAACTTCAGGAGTTATAATGCACTCCGCAATCCCCTGCTGAGAGGGTAGCTGAAACATGATATCCCGCATCGCCACCTCTAAGATACTTCTCAAGGCTCGTGCTCCTATCTCCCGCTTCAAAGCCAGATCCACAGCCGTATCCAAAGCATCTTCGGTGAAGGTCAACCTCACTCCCTCCAGCTCGAAGAATTTCTGATACTGCTTGACTAATGCGTTTTTCGGCTCTGTTAAGATCTTGAACAGGGCCTCTTTGTCGAGAGCATCCAGGGCGCTGACCACCGGCAGTCGACCGATGATCTCGGGAATAAGCCCGAACTTCAGAAGATCTCCCGGCTCCACGCAAGATAACACCTGCCCGATGGACATATCCTTGAGAGCCGACTCCGCTTGAAAGCCGATGACCTTCTTGCCTAAGCGACGCTGGATTATTTTCTCCAATCCGTCGAAGGAGCCACCACAGAGGAAGAGGATATTCTTGGTGTTGATGTTGATCAGGGGTTGTTCGGGATGTTTGCGCCCGCCTCGTGGTGGCACCGCCGCGATCGTCCCCTCCAAAATCTTTAAAAGCCCCTGCTGGACTCCCTCCCCGGAGACATCTCTGGTTATGGTGGGATTGGCATCCTTGCGCGCAATCTTGTCCAGCTCGTCGATGTAGGCGATTCCCCGCTCCGCGAAGGCAACATTGTAGTCGGCGGCCTGCAGCAGCCGCACCAGGATGTTCTCGACATCCTCCCCGACATAGCCGGCCTCGGTGAGAACGGTGGCATCGGCAATGGTGAAGGGAACCTTGAGTAATCGTGCCAGAGTCTGTGCCAGGAGGGTCTTACCGGTCCCGGTGGGTCCCAGAAGGAGGATGTTGGACTTCTCCAGTTCGACCTCATCTTCCTTTTCGGGGGGATTCAGGATCCTCTTGTAATGGTTGTAAACCGCAACCGCAATGGTCTTTTTGGCAAGCTCCTGCCCGATGACATACTGGTCTAAAAAGGCCTTAATCTCCACCGGCGTGGGCACAACTTTCAGGTGCTCGCTGATGGAGCCGATCTTCTCCGTCTGAACTACCTGGTTTAAGGTTTCGACGCAGAAAGAACATATTGCCGCCCTGGAGGAGGCGAAAAGCCTCTCGGTGCGGCTCTGAGGACGCCCACAGAAGTAACATTCCCCGATCGGCTCTTCGCGGTCATTTTTGCTATTGGACATAGGACCAGTTTACCTGCAGTCGATCGGAAGCGAAAGTAAGAAGCTAGCTTTCCCTCTTGACATATACCTCATCCACCAGGCCGTAAGCCTTGGCCTCTTCGGCGGACATGAAGAAGTTGCGATCGGTATCTTTTTCGATCTTCTCTATCGGCTGGCCGGTATGCTTGGAGAGGATTTCGTTGATACGTCTTTTCACCTCCAGCATCTCCTTGGCGTGGATCTCGATGTCGGAAACCTGTCCCTGCACCCCACCCCAGGGCTGGTGAATCAGAATCCGGGCATTGGGGAGGGCCGCCCTCTTCCCCTTGGCACCTGCCGCCAACAGAAGCGCCCCCATGCTTGCCGCCAATCCCACGCAAGTGGTGGCCACATCTGGCTTGATAAACTGGATGGTGTCGTAAATTGCCATGCCTGCGGTCACGGTCCCCCCGGGCGAGTTGACGTAGAGAAAAACATCCTTTTCGGGCTCTTCGGCCTCCAAAAATAGAAGCTGGGCAATAATCAGATTGGCGACATTATCGTCGATGGGAGTGCCCACAAAGACAATGCGGTCCTTCAGAAGCCGGGAGTAAATATCGTAAGCTCTCTCCACTCTCCCGCTCTGTTCCACGACCATCGGTATTAGAGGCATATCAATCTCCTGCTGTTTTATGTTCAGTTCGCTCATTCAACATCCTGCGCGTATCCGACGTGGCCGGGACAATTTGCGCCAGCAGTTAAGCTCGAACCAGATACACACCACTATCCGACTTTGCCGCCCTCCTGCTTGAATGACTCAGACAGATGCCTGAACAATTCTTCTAAGTTAGGATTTGTGAGACTCTCCTGTTTCAGCCGGTCAATTAGGGATAGATGTTCCTCTTCTAGTGCGGTAAGGCGAAATTCTCCAATCAAATTCGAGGAAGACGATAGACCCTTGAGACGGTCAAAAACAGCGTAATAGTCGCCATTCGACACAACTACATACCGCACTCCCCGATCAAGTGCATACGTGTATCCTTGTTGAACCGCTCCATGACTGTTGTATAAACTCAGGTTCCAATCTTTTTTCACCTCCACGATAACAAGAGGGCTGTCTCCATCCCAGATAGAAATGTCGATCCGACCTTGGCGATACCTGATGTCTCTGTGCTTCTTGTAGCCGATAGCGCAAAAGAAATCTTCAACAAGAGATTCGTGGGCTCTTTCCTGGTGTTTAGGATCGGCTTTCAGTCGCTTAACTGCTTCAACCACTGAGTCAAGATAGTCTGGAGGAGGATCAACATAGTTTATCTTAGCAGACTCCTCTGGGGGCGTCTCCCCGAGCAAGCGCCGTATGTATGGTGGAACCTCGTCCAGAAGACTACCGACTGTACCGTATGGCTCCCACGCACGTTCACCGGGGCTGAGAATGTCTTTTGCCCTTACATAGTTAGTGTATTTCCAGTCGACTTCCCTGAAATGCGAATAAAATTCTTCCTTATCATCAACTCCAGTGTTGTGTTTGAATTCTTGATAGCGGTACTCCGAAGTGACAACACCTACTCCGAAGAGACCATGATTAACATTATTAACACCTACATAGTCACCAACATTCAGAGACAAGAATTTAGTGAATACATCAATTACGCTTGCCTCACTTTCGTATTTCTTTGACCTGATAATTAAGATAGCTTCATCAATGGATTTTCCCGTCAGGTCTTCATCCATCCATCCAATTGCTATATATCCACCAGATAGAAAATTATTCCACGCATCTTCCTTCTTGCCTTGAATGTGCGTTGGGCAAATTGTCATAAATCGTGGCATTAATCTACCTCCTCAACCAAATTGGAATGTCAACTAACATCGTATGGGAGACCCCTCTCCCGTATCTCCGATTTGGAAATCAGAAAATCGGTGACCTTCTCCTCTAAAAGCTGTTCTTCGATCCTCTGTTTTTCTTTCTCATCGGATAGATTCTGCCTGATCTTTTCTTTGGGGAGCTGAAATCTCTCGGCGTATCTTCCTACCCATCCCTCCAGATCGTCCGCGGTGACCTCGATTTTCTCCTCTTCGGCGATGCGGTGAAAGAGAAGCTCCCAGCGCAGTTGGTCGATGAGGTGGGGGCGATAGCTCTCCTGGAATTTCTCCTCTTCCAAATCTGTGAGTTTGCTTTTCAATCCCTGGCTAACTGACTTGGTGTAGTCGGATACGAAGGATTCCGGAATCTCGATGGGGTTGGCCTCCACCAACTTCCGGATGAGGTTTCTCCGTAGAATCTGTTCCGCCTCCTTGCGGGCCTTGATGTCCAGGTCGGCTTCGATGTTGGACTTAAGCTCGGCGATATTCTGAGGGTCGGGCCGACCGGTCCAACCGGTGAACCTTCTTGCGAACTCCTCGTTCAGCTCCGGGAGCTTCCTTTCCTTAACCTCCTTGATCTTTAACCGGTATCCGACGCTTTCCTCTGATGAGCCTTTCTCGGGGCGATCGTCGGAGCGGGCGACAGTGACCTCCACCAACTCCCCACCCCCTTTCCCGACTAAAGCTTCGTAGAACTCCTTTTGAATTGCGTCGGGCTTCAGGCTGATCTCGATATTCTCGCGTCTCTCCGGGCTGGAAGCCTCCGGAGTCACCTTCTCTAAGTCCACCGTCAATACATCTCCACTGCGGGCATTTCGCTCGACCACCTCATCTTCAGCGTGGCTTTCTTGGAGTTCTTTTAGGGTCTTGTCGATGAGCTTATCGGTGATCAGAAACACCGGTTTCTCGACCTCCAACTCCTTGTAGTTCAACTCCTGAATCTGAGGTGGAACTTCGATCTCCACTTTGAACCTCAAAGGTTGGTCGGGCTTCAACTCGATATCGGAGATCTCCTGCATTGAAATCGGGGAGAGGTTTTTCTCCTTCAGAGCCTGTTCGTAGGCTTTGGGGACCAAACTCTCCTTGACCTCCTGGGTGGCGGAATCACTGTAGCGCGCTTTCAGAAGCTCCAGAGGAGCTTTCCCCTTGCGATAGCCGGGGATCGATAACCCCTGACGCAGCCTCTTGTAGGCGGCCTCGAATTCCCGGTTGACCTCCGATGCCGGAACCTCTATCTTTAGAATTCTCCTGCACCCCGGCTTCTCGGTCACGGTGACTTTCAAGCCAGCCTTCAATTCCTGGTTTATTTCGTTAACTCCCGGTTCCAAATTTCGCTCCTCCAGGTTGAGACAACCTGGGCTATCGTTTGAATGCGAAAGGGGGGATTTGAACCCCCACCCCTTAAGGGACTGGATCCTAAATCCAGCGCGTCTACCAGGTTCCGCCACTTTCGCAAAGACTGATCTCCTCTCTTCTTTCGAGCAATATAGCTCCGCAAGGGAACAGTGTCAAGGTCAACGGAATCGTAACTCGTAACCGAGACAAAACGATGCCTCAAGGGGAGAGGTCCGCAGTTTTATCCAGGCTTAGCCAGCACCAGGTAATCACGGTATACGCTCAGAATCCGATAATCGCTGATCCCCGCTTCCTTAAGCAATCTAACAATTTTGCCTCGGGGGTAGAAATAGACCGGGCATCCCTTCAAGGTCAACCTGACCTTTCTAATTATCGTGCGCAGCAGCCACTTCTTGGGAAAACTCATCACCATCAGTTTCGTGCTGAGGCCCTTTGCCTTCTCAATATATGGGAGGGGATCGGGGATGTAATCGAAAAAGCCGATCGCCAGAGAGTAGTCGAACTCTCCCTCGAAAGCGTGAGTCAAGAAATCCCCGGAGATGAGTTCCAGCTTGTCGGAGACTCCAACGAGACTGGCGTTTTCAGAGACTATCTCTAACATCTTTTCTGAGAAATCAATCCCCATCACCCGATCGGCACCCCTCTTCGCGAACTCCACAAGATAGTGACCGGGCCCGCAGCCGATATCCAGAACCGACCTCCCCTCTATGGGTTGACAGTTCTCCAGGGTTAATCTGAACCGCTCGGGGATGGACCTTCGGAAATACCAATCCAAGAATCGATGCAGAGGCCCTTTTCTGGGACGATAGATGGCCTCAAACTCGGAGGCCCTTTCGGTGAAGAATTTTTGGACCTTACCTGAGTTTGTAGCTTTCAAGAACACTCTCCATGGGAGCGAATTTGAACTCCGAAAACAGACGGTGCAGCCGGCCTTGAGTCTCCTTCAAGTTAGCGTAAAAGGTGAATCTCAAGGGAAGGGGAAGTGTGACTCGGGGACATTCGGGGTCGATCTCGCGGGGATGCAGATAGAAGATGAAGGGATGGCCTTCCTGGTTTATTTTCGATAATCCCCACCTGGTCAAAGAGAAGGGGAGGATCCGAAAATAGGCACCTCCACAGACGGGAAGATTGTATCCTGCGACCTTGACGGTCGAGAGGGGAAATTCCCAGATCTCTCCGTTTCTGGTAGCAACTCGGTGGGGAAACCTCTCCGCCCCCGGGATGCCGTAACGGTAATTCCTGGTCGGGAAGATGCTGGAGTCGTGTTCGATCCCGAGCTCAGCCAGGATATCGAAAGCCCAGAGCGATCTTTTGGTTATGGAGAAATAGGGAGCGCGGAAACTTCTGACCTTTTCCCCGATCAGATCCTCCGTCAACTTCAAGGCCTTATCTAAGTCGGCTCTGAATTTCTCTTCTGTCAACTCATATATGAACTGGTGGCCGTAAGTGTGGCTGCCGATCCTGTGTCCAAGCTTGTGCACTTCCCGGACCAGATGGGGGCTCTCTTTGCTGATATGACCTAAAATGAAGAAGGTCGCCTTTATTTCATATTCATCTAAAAGACCCAAAAGCTTGTGGAGATTCATCTCCAGCCTTTTCTCGTAACCGTTCCAGTCCTCCGGAGCAAGACCGATCCCCTGATACCAGTCCTCCAAGTCTACGGTGAAAGCGTTAGTGATCTTGGTCTCGTCCATTGTCAATTAGAAGCCGGATTCCACGGAGTTGAATTATACCGCTTCAAAATCTCTTGTCAAGCCTGATGGGGCTGGCCCTTTAGCAGATTGCTATCTTCCAGAGTAAGTATAAGCTTGAGTGGTGGACCGGTTGCGTGAAAACAGCGCTAGCAAAACACAAGCGGAGAACCCTCCATTTCACTCCGGTGGAGGAGCTCCTCGCAGACCCCTCCTGAGAAACTGTTTTATCTGAATCCCCTCAGCGGCAGGATTGGGATTCAGCCGTCACCGGCTGGGGGTTTCTTTTCAGTCTCTGGTAAAGCTCCAGATATTTCTTTGCAGAGGCCTCCCAGGAGAAGTCCAGCGACATCCCATAGCGCATTAGCTTTTCCCAGCTCTCCTTTTTACGATAGGCCTCTAAAGCCCTATTGACTGCCTCTAAAAGTGCCTCCGGGGAGTATTCCTCGAAGACGAAGCCACATCCCAGACCGGTTTCGGGGTCATAGTCATCGATACTGTCCGCCAATCCGCCGGTCTTTCTGACGATCGGAACGGTGCCGTATTTTAAGCTGTAAAGCTGATTCAAACCACAGGGCTCATAGCGCGAAGGCATCAGAAACATATCCGCGCCGGCCTCGATGCGGTGCGCTAAAGCTTCGTCGAACCCTAACTTCAAACCGACTTTCCCAGGATATCTCCTTCTCAAGCTACGGAAGAGCTTATGATAGCGCTCTTCCCCGGTCCCCAGAATTACCATCTGCAAATCCAGCTTCATGAGCTCCTTGGAGGAGGCCTCGATCAGGTCAAAACCTTTCTGGGAGGCCAGACGCGAGATGATCCCGATAAGCGGAAGCCTCCTTCCGGGGTTGGGGAGACCCATCTGTTTGCTGAGAGCTAAACGGTTCTTTCTTTTTCCCTCAAGGTCATCCGCCCGGTACTTGAAGGGGAGAAATCTGTCAATTTCGGGGTTCCAGACCTTATAGTCGATGCCGTTCATAATCCCGTGGAGGTCAGACTGTCGCGCCCGCAAAAGCCCCTCCATCCCGCACCCGAATTCGTTGGAGGAGCTTATCTCCTGAGCGTAGCGACACGATACGGTGGTGATCAGGTCGGCGAAATGTATCCCCGATTTGAGGTAGCTGACCATGCCCCAGTATTCCAAACCAGCGGTTGGGTAGAAAAACTCGGCGGGGAGATTCAACTTCTCAGAAATCTCTGCAGGGAAATTGCCCTGATAGGCGATGTTGTGAATGGTGAAGACCGTCTTAGTCTCTGAGAAGAAGGGATCTTGTGAATAAATGCTCTTGAGGTATGCCGGTATCAAACCCGTCTGCCAGTCGTTCAGATGGATGAGGTCAGGTTTCCAATCCAGAGCCTTCAACGACTCCAACACGCCTCTGCAGAAAAGCAGGAAACGCTCGTCGTTGTCGGGAAAATCCTTTCCGGTCTTTTTGTCAAGGTAGAGACCGTTCCGCCTGAACTTTGTCAGCGAATCGATAAAAAACCATTCCACCTCGGAGTCCGGGAGCTTGCACCTCTTCAGCGTGAAAGTCTCCCTGCGGTCTCCTGTGGGGACTTCTAAACCTTTGACCACGGTTTCTATTCGGTAAGTCCTTTCATCTATGGACCCGTATCCAGGCAGGATGACTCTCACCTCGACACCCAAGTTTGCAAGCGCCTTCGGCAAGGCACCGGCGACATCGGCTAGCCCCCCGGTTTTAGCGAAGGGCACCGCCTCTGAAGAGACTATAGCTATTTTCATCCCTGGTGATTTCAAGTTATCTACGCTCCCTTCTGATGAGGTTGTGAGTAGCTGTGATCCTAAACCGTTCCGATCTTGATTAGTGAACCAACTCCGCTTGCTGCTTGAGGGTGCTGTTTTTCAACTTCACCTCTCGGAGGTATCTGGCCGCCTCCTCTGGAGAGACGGGGTTGATATAGAAGCCAGTGCCCCACTCGAAACCGGCGACCTTCGTCAATTTCGGAATGATCTCGAAGTGCCAGTGGTACTCTCTTTCGTATCCCTCATCTACCGGAGAGACGTGGAGTACATAGTTATACGGAGGTTGGCTGAGAGATACGGACAATCGCATCAGGGTCTCCTTCAACAGGCTCGCTAACTTGAGGTCGTCCTCCTCGGGACTCTTCTCGAAGGTGGCATAATGTTTCTTAGGAAGTATCCAGGTCTCGAAGGGGAAACGGGGCGCAAAGGGTTCCAGGGCGATGAAGGCCTCGTTCTCCGCCACCACCCTCTCGTTATCGCTCAGCTCCTGACGGATAATGTCACAGAAAACACACCTCTCCTTGTAGTCGTAATACCTCTTGGCCCCCTCTAACTCCTCAGACACCCTCTTGGGAACGACGGGGGTGGCAATAAGTTGGCTGTGAGCATGCTCTAAAGAGGCTCCTGCCGCCTCTCCCTTGTTCTTGAAGATCATTATGTAGCGGAAACGGGGATCCTTTTTCAAATCCTCGTAGCGGAAGCGATAGGCTTCAATCACACAAGCGATCTCCTGCTCCGAGAGGTCCACCAGATCCTGGTCATGATCGTTGGTCTCTATTATGACCTCGTGGGCACCAACTCCGTTCATCTTGTCGAACATTCCGTGCCCCTCCCGATTAAGATCTCCCTCAATCTTTAAGGCCGGATATTTGTTCGATATGATCCGCAGCGTCCATCCCGGGGTGTTGGGTTCGGATCCGTCCGGTCTCAGGGCTCTGATCTCCGGAGGGGTCATCGATTCGTTACCGGGACAGAAGGGACACAGCTTGCTTTCCTTCTTCTTGGGTGTTTTCTCGAAGTCGCTGGGCCTTTTCCCCCTCTCGGTCGAGATGATCACCCATCTGCCGATGATGGGGTCTTTGCGAAGTTCCGGCATTATCCTCTCCTGTGATGGCATCTCATATATCGACCGCTTATTATTCGAGCTTGACCGAACTCATCCACATCCCGCCGGGCTTTTGCTTAACAACGCCGCCAAATATAGCCTCACGCTCCTGTTTGTCAAGCCCGATCTGGTTAACGGCTAATGGTAAATAGTGAATAGCAAATCGTCCCCCCCCCTCAACCCTTGAAGATCAATTCACGGCAGCTTGCACGCCTCAGGTAGGATTGAGACCGCATCCGATCTGAAAGCTAAATCTCAAGTTTTCCAGGGATTGTGAAAAAAGAGTTGACGGGGGAACCAATAGAGGTTATAAGGGTTATGTAGGAATGGTTACTATTACGAATAAGGAACCCCTGTTGTCCCATAACCGAAAATTCAGGATGACTCGACAGCGTCAGGTCATCTTAGAGGAGATCAAAAAGGTCCGCACCCACCCGACTGCCGACCAGCTTTACGAGATGGCTCGGCGGCGACTGCCGCACATCAGTCTGGGCACTGTTTACCGTAACTTAGAGATTCTGTCCGAATGCGGGATGGTGCAGAAACTGGACTTGGGTGGTGCTCAGAGGCGATTTGACGGCAACACAAAAAAACACTATCATGTCCACTGCACTCGTTGTGGTCGTGTCGATGATGTGCCAATTGAAGCAGTAGTTAAGATCCAGACCACCTTTCAGGGTGCGAGCAACTATAAGATAACCGGGCACAAACTGGAGCTTCTGGGGTTATGTCCCCAGTGTAAGAAGGCGAAGAAAGCTCTAACGAAGAGGCCGGGGCGAAGGGCAGGAAGAAAAAGTAACAGCCATCCCTGAGCGAGAAAATGTGAGGCTTACAAGCTCAGTAAATACAGACGATACCATTAATCCGCTGATGCGAGAGGAGAAGTAAAATGGCTAAAATGAAGGGAACGAAAACTGAGAGAAACCTGCTCACCGCTTTCGCGGGCGAGTCTCAGGCGCGCAACCGTTACACCTATTTCGCCAGTAAAGCGAAAAAGGAGGGGCTCGAGCAGATAGCAGCCATCTTCGGGGAGACATCTAACCAGGAGAAAGAGCACGCCGAGAGGCTCTTCAAGCTACTGCAGGGAGGCGAAGTTGAGGTTCAGGCAGCATTCCCGGCCGGAGTGATTGGGACCACCGCGGAAAACCTCAAGGCCGCTGCCGGCGGAGAAAACTACGAGTGGACCGATATGTATCCCTCCTTCGCCAAGGTTGCCCGGGAGGAGGGTTTCGAAGAGATCGCCGAGATATTCGAAGCCATCGCCGTGGCTGAGAAGCAACACGAGAAGCGTTACCTCGGCCTTCTGGCGAATGTCGAAGCCGGCACCGTGTTTAGAAAGGATAAACCTGTCGTCTGGCGCTGCCTCAACTGCGGCTATCTGCATGAAGGCAAGGAGGCACCGGAGCTCTGCCCCGCCTGTGCCCATCCCCGAGCTTACTACGAGCTTCTGTGTGAGAACTGGTAATCGAGGAATTGACAACCACTTGACTGGCACTTTATCATTAAGTAAGATGCCGAGGCAGGGGGTTCAAATCCTCAAGCCTGCAACCTCCACCGATTGTGGCACCGATAGAGTCGGCCCCGATGATGACACTGAACAGCTCCGAGGTCAGAGGATGATATGAGTGACGGCTCCTTCAACATACTCATCGGTGGAGAGGCCGGTCAGGGACTGGCGACCATCGGGGAGTTGCTCGCCAAGGCTTTTGGGCGCGGCGGTTACTCGCTTGTCACGACTTCAACTTATGAATCGCGGGTTCGTGGCGGTCACAGCACTGTGGCCCTGCGAGTGAGCGCTGAGAAGGTCGCCTCTCCCAGCGAATCCTTCGATCTGCTGGTCGCCCTGAATCCCGAATCCGCGAAGCTCCATCGGAAGGAGCTCTCCACTCAGGGGCTTATCATCCTGGATGAGGCTTTTCAGGTCGACGACGAGGCCTGTATCAGAGTTCCATTTAAAGAGCTGGCCAAAGGGAAGTTCTCAAACATCGCCGCCGTGGGAGTTGTCGGTTTCCTCCTCGGCCTTGAGGAGCAATCACTCCTCGGGGTGCTCGTGGACTTCTTCGGCAAGAAGAAACCCCAGCTGGCCGGAGAGAATCGAGAGACCTTGGCAAAGGCATTTCGGTGGGCTGCACAGCTGCCCTCTTCATTCCATCGAAAACTCACCCTTATCTCGGATCCAGCGCCGCGCCTGGTTATGAATGGAAACCAGGCCATTGCTCTGGGGGCGCTGTCAGCGGGGGTGAAGTTCTGTTCCTTTTATCCGATGAGTCCGGCCACCTCCATCGCTATTGGGCTGATCGGGAAGGCGAGACAGATGGGACTGGTGGTGGAGCAGGCAGAGGATGAGATCGCCGCCGTCAACATGGCCATCGGTGCCTCCTTCGCCGGCGCCCCCAGCTTGGTGGCCACCTCCGGAGGCGGGTTTGCATTGATGGTGGAGGCGGTGAGCCTAACGGCGGTATCTGAAACCCCGTTGGTGATTGTGGTGGCACAGCGCCCCGGTCCGGCTACCGGGCTGCCAACGCGCACCGAGCAGGCGGATCTGGAGTTCGTCCTCCACGCTGGCCATGGGGAGTTTCCCCGGGCCATTTTCGCCCCCGGGACTGTCGAGGAGTGCTTTCATCTGACCCGCAAGGCCTTCGAGCTGGCAGAGCGATATCAGGGACCAATGTTTCTCTTAACGGATCAGTTCCTCGCCGATTCCTATCGTGCAGTAAAGCCCTTTGATCTGAAATCCATCTCCCCGGTTCAAGTCGCCAGCGAGGTCTCGGCGTTGTCAACCCCGTACTGCCGATATACTATCACCGACAGCGGGATTTCGCCCCGGCTCCTCCCCGGCAGGAGCGAACGCCTTGTCGTTGCGGACAGCCACGAGCATACCGAGGACGGCCATATCACGGAGGATCCTTCGATGCGCAAGCGCATGGTGGAAAAACGGCTGAGGAAGCTGGAGGGGATTCGGGCCGAGACGATTCCTCCAGACAAGAACGGAGATGTCAATCCAGAGCTGCTCTTGGTCTCCTGGGGCTGCAGCAAGGGGGCGGTGTCGGAGGCCGCCTCCCGGATGAGATCCGAAGGGATGAGCGTCAGCACCCTTCACTTCTCTCAAGTTTGGCCACTCATCTCAGAGCAGTTCCGGCATCACTTAGAAGCAGCCAAGGAGGTCGTCTGCGTTGAGGGTAACGCTACCGGACAACTGGCTAACCTGATTCACCGCGTGACCGAATTTCAGATGGCGAGGAGAGTGCTTCGATACGACGGGCTGCCGCTGACCCCGGAGTCGATCCTGCGGGAGTTGAATTAGGGCGAGGAGAAGGATGGTAACAATCGACGATTACGGAGACTACCAGACCGCCTGGTGCCCCGGCTGTGGGAATTTCCCGATTCTTGAGGCGGTCAAAAAGGCTCTGGCGGCAAGTAAGTTAGAGCCACATCAGGTGCTGTTGGTCTCCGGCATCGGCCAGGCTGCCAAAACCCCCCATTACATAAACGCCAACATCTTCAATGGCTTGCACGGTCGGGCCCTGCCGGTGGCCACCGGGGCTAAGCTCGCCTACCCCGAGCTCACCGTTGTGGTCGAGAGCGGAGATGGGTGTGTTTATGCCGAGGGCGGCAACCATTTTCTAGCTGCCATCCGACGCAACCCCGATCTGACTCTCCTGGTCCACAACAACCAGGTTTACGGTCTGACCAAGGGACAGGCCAGCCCCACCTCAGAAGGGGACTTCGTCACTAAAGCTCAGCCGCAAGGGATGACCTCCTATCCCTTCAATGCCGTCGCAGTTGCCGTAAGCATGCAGGCCAGTTTCGTCGCCCGCGGCTTTTCCGGCCTCGGCGATCACTTGGCGGAGCTGATCCGGCTTGCGATTGCCCATCGAGGGCTTTCGCTTGTTGAGGTGTTGCAGCCGTGCGTCTCCTTCAACAAGCTCAACACCTACGCCTGGTACAAGAAACGATGCCAAATCCTGCCACCTGAGCATGACCCCACCAACTTTGAAGCCGCCCTGAGAGTCGCCTTTGAGTGGGGAGAGAAAATCCCCCTGGGCCTCATCTACCGGAACGAAAGGACCGTTTTCGAGGATCGGTTTTCCGCTCTCGATCGGGGGCCATTGGTGGTGCAGGAGGTCGACCTCGAGAAATTGACAGAGATTATGGAGGAGTATCGATGAGGAATCTTCGGTGCGGAGTTGCGCCTGAGAAACCAATTCGAGTAGAACGATACAGTCAAAACTGAGAAGCTGCATGATAGTTTGTGGCCAACACAGAGGTGACTTATGACCGTTGAGGAAGCAATCAAAACCGCCATCGAGTACGAGACCAGAGTGCGGGATGTCTACGCAGATGCTGTGAAACAGACTGCCGACCCGGTGGGAAAACGCATCTTGGGGGTGTTGGCTAACGAAGAACAGCACCACTTAGACTATCTGCGAAGCAGACTTGAGCAATGGAAGACAACCGCGGAGGTGACCACGGAGGGACTGAAAACTGCCATCCCCTCCCGAAAGGCCATAGAAGCAGGGGTGAACAAGCTCAAAAGCCAGATGGCCGGTCAGGACCGCGGCGTTGCCGAGCTGCAAATACTCAAAAAAGCTCTGGATGTAGAGCTGGAGACCAGCAACTTCTACAAGAAGATGGTCAAAGAGCTGCCGGCTGAAGGGCAAGAGCTGTTCGCGCGTTTCGTGGAGATCGAGGAGGGTCATCTCGCCATCGTTCAGGCCGAGCTTGACTACGCCAGCGGCACCGGTTTCTGGTTCGATTTCATGGAGTTCAACCTTGAGGGAGCATGAAAAGCTTTGTATGCTTAAACTCCTGAGATAAACCCTAATGATTCGGGGGATAGTAACAGATGGATAAAGCGACGAAACGTATTGCCGAGGGGCTGCTGAAGGCCATCCAGTTGGAGGTTGACGGTCAACATTTCTACCGGATGGCGGCGAAGAGCACCGCCGACCCCAAAGGTTGGGAGGTGTTTGAGAGGCTGGCGGAGGAAGAGCAGGAACACTTGAGCTTTCTTAGAACTCAGTATAAGTCCATACTTGAGACCGGAGCGCCCAACAAAGAGGTCAAGTTGGGTTCTCAGGCTAAATTGGCTGACACCAGTCCCATCTTTTCTGAACAGATCCGGGAGCGCCTGGGCAAAGCTCACTACGAGATGAGCGCCCTCTCCATCGGAATTCAGCTGGAGCTCTCCGCGATCAAATTCTACAGAGCTGAAGCTGAGGCAGTGACGGACCCAACGGTGCGGTCGTTGTACACCGAGCTGGCGGAGTGGGAATCCGGTCACCACAACGCCTTACTGCGCCAGCAGGAGATGTTGAAGGAGGATTACTGGCACGCCGGAGGATTTTATCCTTTCTGACTCCAAAGCGCAAATGGTTCAGAAACAGGGTTTTTATTAATATAAGGGAGAAGTCAGTCTGTATACGATATTTTCCTCACTATGACACAAACGTTGTTAATAGTAATTAAGATACGAGCTTGTCGAAAAAACTTTCACTTTAGATAGGAGACCTTAAGATGACCGAAAGATTACAGATCTACAAGTGCGAAATCTGCGGCAACATCGTGGAGATGCTTCACGAGGGGAAAGGAGAGCTGGTCTGCTGCGGCCAGCCGATGAAGCTCTACCAGGAGAACACCGTAGATGCCGCCAGGGAGAAGCACGTCCCGGTGGTGGAGAAGACGGCCTCGGGTTTCAAAGTGAAGGTGGGGAGTGTCCCCCATCCCATGGAGGAGAAACACTACATCGAGTGGATTGAACTCATAGCCGACGGAAAAGCCTACCGTCACTTCCTGAAGCCGGGGGAGGCTGCCGAGGCTACATTCCAGATCGATGCCGAGCAGGTCACCGCCCGTGAATACTGCAACCTGCACGGATTGTGGAAGGCGTAACAGATCTGGCAACAGCGCGGTTTGCTGAAACGTTGCTGTCAACGGAGATATTATTATTACTAAAGGAGGTAACAATGAAACTCAAGTCGGTCGATGAGATTCTGGATTTCGCAGTGGAGAAGGAGCAGGAAGCTGCAGAGTTCTATACCGATCTGGCTGGTCGGGTGGAGCAATCGTGGATGGTTAAGGCCTTCGAAGATTTCGCCAGGGAGGAGGTGAAACACAAACAGAAGTTGCTGAAAATCAAGGAGGGAAAGCTATTGTTGCCTGCCGCCGATAAGGTCACAGACCTGAAGATTGCAGACTATTTGGTGGACGTAATCCCCAGCCCGGAAATCGACTACCAGGCGGCACTCATCCTGGCGATGAAGAAGGAGAAGGCCTCTTTCAGACTCTACAACGATCTTGCCGCCACCACTGCCGACGAGAACCTCAGAGCAACTCTGCTAAGCCTCGCTCAAGAGGAGGCCAAACACAAATTGCGGCTCGAGGTCGAGTACGACGAGCATTTCCTGACGGAGGATTGAGACTATCGGTGCTGCTGTCACCGACCCGGGGGAAAGACTTTCAGAGTAAACAATCATCCGCGGTTTCAAGACCGCGGCAGGAGATTTCAATGAAAGAACGAAGCGGAATTGCAACTATCGAAGGAAAGCCATTGACCCTGGTCGGGGAGGAGGTCAAAGTCGGTGATAAGGCTCCAGACTTCACGGTGCTGGACAACGATCTCTCGCCAGTCAACTTTTCGTCGTACCGAGGCAAAGTGTGCGTTATCTCCTCGGTCCCCTCTTTGGACACCCCGGTGTGTGACACCGAGACCAGGAGGTTCAACCAGGAGGCCGGCAGGCTCGGCTCCGATGTCGTCATTCTCACCATCAGCATGGATTTGCCCTTCGCCCAAAAGCGGTGGTGTGGCGCCGCGGGGGTGGATAAGGTGCAGACTCTGTCCGACCACCGCGAGGCCTCCTTCGGCACCGCCTACGGGGTGCTGATCAAAGAACTGAGGCTTCTTGCCAGGGCGATATTCGTGGTGGATCGGGACGGGATCATTCAATATATTCAGCTGGTCGAGGAGCTCACCAAAGAGCCCGACTACGAGGCGGTGCTGAATGCGGTGAGGAAGTTAACTTGAGTGTGTCTGGCTAGTTCAACAGATTTCTATCTGTAAATAGAAGCGATTGATCTCTGAGCATCTTTCTGTGTTTCCAAGCGGAAACGGATCCAGGGAGTTTGGTAACAATCGAGACAGCGGAGGACATTATTATGAGAGAAGTAATGCTCTCGATGTCCTTGCTCCTACTTTTGGTTAGCACCGTTGGGGCGACGATGCAGAGCGAGGACACCCAGAACTGCATAGCTTGTCACGCCAGTGTCACCCCCGGAATTGTTGCAGATTGGGAGAAGAGTCGTCATGCCAAGAGGACTCCAGCTGAGGCTCTGAAAGCAGAGACGTTAAAAAGACGGGTTTCAGCAAGCAATGTTCCAGACAGACTTGCAGGGACTGTGGTCGGATGTGCCGAATGCCACACCATGAACCCGGAAAAGCATAAAGACAGTTTCGACCACAACGGTTATACAGTCCACATCGTGGTCACTCCCCCCGACTGTGCCACCTGCCATCCGACGGAGAGGGCTCAGTACGAGCAGAATATCATGTCTTACGCCCACGGCAACCTCAACGACAATCCCCTTTACGGTGCCTTAGTTACCAGCGTTAACGGCCTTCAGACTTTTGAGAAGATGAAGACCTCTCTTAGAGCTCCCGATGAGGAGACCAATTCTGAATCCTGCTTTTATTGCCATGGAACGAAAGTTGAAGTCAAACAAATGAGGGCCCGGGAGACTTCTATGGGGGATATGGAGTTCCCTCTTCTCTCCGGCTGGCCCAATCAGGGGGTGGGGCGTCTGAATCCCGACGGTAGCATGGGAGCTTGCACCTCCTGTCACACCCGACATCAGTTTTCCATTGAAATGGCAAGGAAACCTCACACCTGTGGGGAATGCCACAAAGGACCCGACGTCCCCGCCTACAAGGTCTACCAGGTCAGCAAACACGGAAACATCTATTCTTCCCTGAGCGACGATTGGAATTTTAGTAATGTCCCCTGGGTGGTGGGTAAAGACTTTACCGCTCCCACCTGTGCCACCTGCCATGTCAGCTTGATCGTTACCGACGATGGTGAGGTCGTGGCCCAGAGAAGCCACCGGATGAATGACCGCCTCAGTTGGAGGATTTTCGGGCTCATCTATGCCCACCCTCACCCGAGATCTCCCAACACCACCATTATCAAGAATAGAGCCGGTCTTCCGCTCCCCACCGAACTCACCGGTGAACCAGTGTCCAAATATCTGATTGACGAAAAGGAGCAGGCCGAGCGTCGTGGTAAGATGCAGAAGATCTGCCTCACCTGTCACGGCTTTGAGTGGGTCGAGGGACATTTCGCCCGCTTCGAGAACAGCCTCAAGACCACTAACGAGATGACCTTGACTGCTACCAAAATACTGATGACTGCCTGGGAGAAAGGTGTGGCCCAAGGGTTACCTCAGGGGGCAAATATCTTTGATGAGGCTATCGAAAAGATGTGGGTGGAAGAGTGGCTCTTCTTTGCCAACTCTACCCGTTTTGCTTCTGCGATGGCAGGGGCGGACTACGGAGCCTTTGCTAACGGCCGCTGGTATATGTCCAAGAACCTCCAGGAAATGCTTGATTGGCTGGAATTCAAACTGAAAGACTAGACGACCTAGAGGCAGGATGTCGAGTTACCAGGAGAGAGAGCAAATCCCCAGAAGCGCAAAGAGCCGGCTGCGAACCAGAGAAAAAGTGGAGCGGAGAGCCCTTTTTCTCTGCACGGACAACTCCTGCCGCTCTCAGATGGCAGAGGGCCTGTTGAGAGCGTTGGCTGGCGATGAGTTTGAAGCCCACAGCGCCGGCGCCAGAGCCGCCTTCAGTCCATCCCCTCACGATAGAAGTCTTGACAGAGATTACAGTAGATATGTCAAATCATAGAAGTAAATCGGTTGAGGAATTTATCGGAGAGAAGTTTGACTACCTAATAACCCTCTGTCGGGACTATGCCAGAGAGGTCTGCCCGGTCTTCCTCGGGAAGACGGGGGAAAAATTGCACTGGAACTTTATAGACCCCGGGGAAGTTAAGAAAAAAACCGGGAGGCGATCGAAGGTTTCAGAAAGGTGAGAGAGCAAACAAAAGCGAAAATAGAAATCTTTGTACAAGAATCAAAGGAGCTTAGCTAATGGCTGAACTTTCGGACAAAAAGAGGATATTAAAAGAGTTGATCAAGAAACTGCACCAGGGAGCAAGCCCCCAGGAGGTGAAGAAAGAGTTCCAAGAGGCTTTCGGGGATGTCACTCCGACAGCGATAGCCCAGGCCGAAGAGGAACTCATAAAGGAGGGGATGCCCAGAGAAGAGATCCACAGACTTTGCGACGTTCACATTGCGGCCTTCAGAGAGTCACTGGAGAGGCAAGAGACTTTGGCGCCTGAGGGACATCCCATCCACATTCTCATGGAAGAGCACAAAATACTCCTGGGGTTTGCTGCTCGACTCAAGGATCTTTCCGGGAAGATGAAAACGAAAAGCGACTTCGGTTCTGTCGCCAACGAGATGGAACAGCTAAGAGAGCTGGAAAGACAGCTTAAGGATTCAGAGAGCCACTACCTCCGCGAGGAGAACGTACTTTTCCCTTATCTCGAAAAACATGGAATCACCCAGCCTCCGGCAATGATGTGGATGGACCACGACAAGATCAGAGAGATGAAGAAGAACCTCTATACGCTTGTCGACTCACGCGAGAGGCTGGTCTTTCAAGACTTCGTGAAGCAACTGGAGGAGTCGGCAATCTCACTGGCGGAGATGCTCTCCAGTCATTTCTTCAAGGAAAACAATATCCTCTTCCCAGCCGGCCTGAAGGTCATAGCGGAGAATGAATGGACGGAGATAAGACGGCAGTTTGACGACCTCGGCTACCCCTCCTTCACACCGGAATCCGCAAGGGCAGCCTTTGGAGGGATGGAGGCGCCAGTCTCTGAAGTTGAAGTCGTCGGCGCCCTGACTTTTGACACCGGGAGCATGTCAAAGAAGGAGATCGGGGCAATTTTCAGCGCTCTGCCGGTGGATATCACCTTCGTGGATAAGGATGGTACCGTCCGATTTTTCAGCCAAACCAAGGAGAGGATTTTCCCGAGAACGAAGGCGGTGATCGGGCGGAAGGTTCAGCAATGCCACCCTGAGAAGAGCATACATGTAGTCAATAAGATCTTGGAGGATTTCAGAGGTGGCTTTCGAGAGGTGGCCGAGTTCTGGATTAACGTTGAGGGAAGATTAATCCATATCCGATATTTCCCTGTCCGTGACAAGCGAGGAGATTATCTCGGATGTGTGGAGGTGACCCAGGATATTACGGACATAAAGAAGATTGAGGGAGAAAAGAGGTTATTATAAAAGGAACCTCGTCAGATAGTATATTCTCTTTTCGTTTGCACTTGCTGAGTTACCCTCCAAGTTCACACTACCCTGCAAACAGTATCAGTTATGCTACTGAAAGGAAGTTTCAGCCAAACTAAAATAATAAGGAGTGTGTCATGAGCTACCGAGTGCTTCTCTTTTTCCTGCTGTGCTTGTTTCTGGCGTCCAACGCATTTGGTCACGAATGCATTGACTGCCACAAGAAAGTCACCCCCAACATCGTCTCCGATTGGCAACTGAGCAAACACCGCCCCAATGGAGTTGATTGCTCGCTGTGCCACGGTGATGGGCATAGGTCCGCTAAGGACGTAGAAAAGGTGGAAATTCCAACCCCTGAGACCTGTGCTAACTGTCACGAGACCCGAGTTGAACAGTTCAAGAATGGCAAACACGCTCTGGCCTGGGCGGCCATGAAGGCCATGCCGACTGCCCACTGGCAGCCGATGGCACTTATGGAAGGGATGAAGGGTTGTGGTGGATGTCATAAGCTTGGACTGAAGACCGAGGCGGAGATAAGGGAGTTGAAGAGGGATGGCGCCGGCTTTGGGGTGGCTTCGTGCGATGCCTGTCACACCCGACACCTCTTCTCCGCCGATGAGGCCAGACAACCTCAAGCCTGTCGAACCTGTCACATGGGAATCGACCATCCCCAATGGGAGATGTATTCCTCTTCAAAGCACGGGGTTCGGCACTCGCTGAAGCAGACCGGGATCCTTCCTGAAACCGCAGCCGCCCCCACCTGCCAGACCTGCCACATGCAAGGAGGAGACCATGCGGTCCGAACTGCCTGGGGATTTCTGGCGGTGCGACTCCCGATGCCTGAAGACAAACAGTGGGCCAGAGACCGCGCCACCATTCTTCAAGGGCTTGGCGTCCTTGACCCCGAGGGGAACCCAACCCCACGGCTGGAGGTGGTGAAGGCCGCCGATGTTGTCCGACTGACACAAGAGGATTGGCAGCAGGAGCGGGATAAGATGCTGAAGACCTGCAATCAATGCCACTCCCTCAATTTCGCCAAAGGAGAGCTGGAAAAGGGTGATAAGATGATCGAGGAGGCAGACCACCTGATGGCAGAGGCGATTCGCACCGTGGCTTCGCTATACCAGGAGGGTATTCTTGCCAAACCGGAAAGCTATGCTTATCCTTTTCCGGACCTGCTCACATTCCACGACGCTCCCACGACGATTGAACAGAGGCTGTTCCTGATGTTTCTCGAACACCGCATGAGAACATTCCAGGGCACCTTCCACGCCAATCCCGATTACGCCCTATGGTACGGCTGGAGTGAAATGCAGCGGGACATAACCGAGATTAAGACCATGGCTCAAGAGCTCAGGAGGAGGGGCAGGTGACGGCGGCGAGGCCACTTCACCCGGTCCCGTGGAGCAAAGCATCTATCGAGGGAAAGGAATCACGACCGACCAAAAAGTCCAGCGTAGGAAGTCTCTGAAAGCCAGATTCCAAAGCGATGTCGAGCGTACCGCGGATCGCAAGTACTATAACCGATACTGCAAGCGAGGAGAAAACTGTCATGCTGAGTGAAAAGATGCTGAAAGCCCTTAACCAGCAGATCAATGCCGAGCTCTACTCCTCTTATCTATACCTGTCGATGTCGGCATACTTCCAGTCCACTAACCTCGGCGGTTTCGCCAAGTGGATGCGGGTGCAGACCCAGGAAGAGCTGACCCATGCGATGAAGATCTACGACTACGTGAACGAGCGAGGAAATCGGGTCGTTCTCAAGCAGGTAGAGGAACCTCCCTCGGAATGGTCCTCTCCACTGGCAGCCTTTGAGGATACCTATCGACATGAACAGAAGGTCACCGGCATGATTAACAAGCTGGTCAACCTCGCCGTCGAAGAAGGTGATCACGCCAGCAGCATCTTCCTGCAGTGGTTTGTGTCCGAGCAGGTGGAGGAGGAGGCCTCCGCGGACGAGATAGTGCAGAAACTGAAGCTAGTTGGCGACGACGGCGGTGCAATCTTCATGATCGACCGCGAGCTGGCTCAGAGGAGGTTCACTCCCCCGGCGGCCAAAACTAGTGGTTGAGCGGAGCTCATCTGACGCCAGAGGCCAGAGCGCTGCCTGCCCTGCGGTCTTGAAGGGGCAATTGACATCACCAGTCGTCATCCTTAAATTCAGTCGACTCGAGATGGTGAATTCTGAAAGGAGATACCATGCCAGCTCCTGCAAAGGCAACGTTGGAAGGTTTAAGTAAGGGTATCCAGGCGGAACTCTCCGCCTACGTGTTCTACAAGAAGGCAATGGAGGTCACCAAGGACGACAAGCTGCGGGATCTTTTGGCAATACTCGCCGCCGAGGAGAAAGTTCATTATCGTATCCTGGAGGGCCAATACGACAGTTTGGTCCGTTCCGAGATGTGGGTTAGCTACAATGATATTCTCAACAGGGAGGGATTGCCCGACATCGACGAGAGGATGGCGGATGTTCACCTGAAGCTGTTGGAGGAGCTTACAGAGACCGCCTCGCCGATGCGGATCCTGGAAATTGCGCTGAGGTTAGAAGAGCAGGCGCGCGATCTGTATGCCGATTTAGGCCAGAAAACCGACGACCCCAACGGCAAAGAGACCTACGAGTATCTGGTCAAATTCGAGAACACCCACGTCAAAAAGATTCAGACTATGATGAAGGAGTTCAAATAGGGGGATCTGATCGCAGACTCTTTCCAGGAGGCCAGGCTCTGCATCTGGATTCCCTACAACTTCAGAGGCAAACACCCACGTGAGGTTAAAATAACCCAATGAGAGAACCCTTCCAGGCGGTGAGAGTGAGCAACCAGGTTTACTGGGTGGGTGCGATTGACTGGGGCTTGCGCGACTTCCACGGCTATGCGACCGAGCGCGGTTCGACCTATAACGCCTTTATCATTCTCGCGGACAAAGTCATCCTCATCGACACCGTCAAGGCTCCCTTCAAGGAGGAGATGCTCTCCCGCATCAGTTCCATCACCGACCCGGAGAAGATCGACTACATCATCTCCGACCATTCTGAGATGGATCATACTGGCTGTCTGCCGGAGGTGATAGAGATGGTGAAGCCGGAGAAGGTATTCGCCTCCGTTATGGGGGTCAAGGCTCTCTCCGAGCACTTTCATCTCGACCGGGAAATCGTGGCGGTGAAGGATGAAGAGAAACTCAGTCTGGGCACCATGAACTTGAAGTTCTTTGAGACCAGGATGCTCCATTGGCCGGACAGCATGTTCACCTACTTAGTGGAGGAGGAGCTGCTTTTCTCCCAAGACGCATTCGGCATGCACCTTGCAACCAGCGAGAGGTTCGATGACGAGATTGACGACAGTGTCCTGGAGTCTGAGGCCCGAAAATACTTCGCCAACATCTTACTGCCATATGCATCTTTAGTAACAAAGCTTCTCGAGAGGCTGGGCACACTCCACCTCAGCATCAAAACCATAGCACCCGACCACGGACCCATCTGGAGGAGAGATGTAAACAAAATCTTGGATCTCTATTCTCAGTGGGCACTCCAGAGACCGACCAAAAAGGCGGTGGTGGCATACGACACCATGTGGGGAAGCACCGCCAAGATGGCCGCAGCGATCGGCGAGGGACTTAAACAGGGTGGAGCGAACCCCAGACTGATGCCGCTGCGGTCGCATAACCGCAGCGAGGTCGCCACTGAAATACTCGACGCCGGAGCACTTCTGGTTGGCTCCCCGACGCTCAACAACAATATCCTTCCAACAGTGGCCGATGTTTTAACCTATCTTAAAGGTCTTAAGCCGCGCAATCTGATTGGAGGCGCCTTCGGCTCCTACGGCTGGAGCCCGGCGGGCGTGGGACAGGTGAAACAGATGCTCCAGGAGATGAAAATTGACCTCGCAGGTGAACCTCTCAAGGTCAAATATGTGCCCGACAGCGATGCCCTTGAAAAGTGCTTCTCCTGGGGGGCACTTATTGCAGAGAAGCTGAAGGAAATATGCGAGCGTGAACCGTGATACTGACTGAGAGGCAGATGAATCCATGCCGAGCAGACCTCACCCGCTGAAGGCATTTAGCACAAGGGAGTGCAGAGGATATGAAAAAATACGTCTGTGACGTCTGTGGATACGTGTACGACCCCGAGGTGGGGGATCCCGAAAGCGATATCTCTCCCGGGACCGCATTCGAGGATCTTCCGGAGGACTGGGTTTGCCCGGTCTGCGGAGCCGGCAAGGAGGAGTTCTCCCCAGAAGAATAATCTGCCCGGTACTCTCGACTTAACCACCGAAGCTCCATATTCGGGGGGAAGAACCCCGGGTGCCGCAGACCACAGACTTTGATCCCTGAGACCTGTTAGGTTGAAGCGGGTCTAACGCGATGAGAAGCAGTCAATAATTGAGAGATATGTTGTCGCCGCTCGGTCGACCGGCTCCAGGTTCGGTCTTCTCGCTTCCCTCACCTTTTCGGTTTTCCGGCCACCAAGATCACGACCTCCCCTCGGAGGCCCTTCGAAGATACGTGAGTGAGTATCTCAGAGGTCTTACCCCTTCGGACCTCTTCGAACTTCTTGGTCAACTCTCTAGCGAGAACCGTTTGGCGGTCACCGAAGGTCCGGAAAATATCTTCAATCACCTGCTTGAGCCGGTGTCGAGATTCATAGAAGATGATCGTCCTCTCCTCCTCCTTAAGACTTTCTAGCTTCTTTAATCTCTTCGGCTGTTTCTGAGGTAGGTACCCTTCGAAGACGAAGCGGTCGGTGGGGAGCCCGGAGACCACCAGAGCCGCTAAAAAGGCCGAAGGTCCAGGAACCGGGACTACCTCTATTCCCTCCCTGACTGCGGCCCGGACGAGATAGAAAGCGGGGTCAGAGATTCCCGGGGTGCCGGCATCCGAGACCATGGCGATACTCCTACCGGATTTCAGAAAAGAGATTAACTTCGGAGTTTTCTTCTCCTTGTTGTGGTCATGATAGCTGGTCAGTTGGTTGTGGACCTCGTATCGCTGCAGCAACAGCCCGGTGTGGCGGGTGTCTTCGGCGGCGACTAAGTCCACCTGGGAGAGGACCCGAAGCGCCCGCAGGGTCATATCCTCCAGATTCCCGATGGGAGTGCTGACTATGTATAACTTCCCGTACTCGTCTGGAACTTCACTCACGAGGCTGTCTCCTAAGGAGTGAATCTCATACCTTCAACACCAGCTGGCCCCTCAACTTTAATGACAGTTCTCGGGAAACATAGAACAGAAATCGCCCTGGCGCAAGAAGAGAAAACTCAAACCCCCTAATCGTGAGGGTAACGGAAATCGATCCCCACGGTGCGATGTGAGACCTTGGCAATGATCGGCAAACTGCGCTTGAATTGATTGAGCCTCACAATCTTCTCCACCCTTTCGGCGAAAGTTCTCTTAAAGCCCAGTTTTACTAGCTGACTGATGGACTTTCTGCTGTCCACCATATAATAGAGCAAACGGTCAACCTCCTCGTAGGTGAAGCCCAGTTCCCCCTCATCGGTTTGCCCCGCCCACAAATCTGCGGTGGGAGCTTTCTTGATTATCTGGTGAGGCACCTCGAGAAAACTCGCCAGTTGCCTGACCTGAGTCTTGTAGAGATCCCCGATGGGATTGATGGCGCAGGCGACATCCCCGTAGAGGGTGCCGTAACCCAAGAGAAGCTCGCTTTTGTTGCTGGTGCCGATCACCAGAGCCTTTTCGGAGGCGGAGAGGTCGTAGAGGATGCTCATCCTTTCTCGAGCCATCTTGTTCCCCTGCCGGTTGCGGTCGGCCTTGGGGAATTTCTCGAAGTAGACATCGACCATGGGGGTAATATCGATCTGATGGCTTTTCACTCGGGTCTTTTTCATCACCAGCTCGGCGTGCTTTTTACTTTCCGCGGAGGAGGTCTTGTAAGGCATAAAAACCGCGATGACGTTTCTGGGCCCCATCGCCTTTGCCACCAGATAGGTTACTGCGGAGGAGTCCAATCCCCCGGAGAGTCCCACAATCGCCCTTTTGAATCCGGCCTTGCCGGTCTCCTCGGTGATGAAATTGGCAAGAAGCTCGTAAACCAATTCCGGGTTTATGTTCAACTCCTCAAGCTTCATAGTCTCAGCCTTCTCAGACGGTCGATTTCGGCAGCGATCAAATCTAATCTTTCGTGCCGCAAAAGAGGCGAGGAGAAGCTCGCTCCTCTCACCTCTTCGGTGTCGATGGTGACGACCAAAAAATCATCTTCAAGGTAAGGAGACTTCGCCACCGCCCCTCCGTCGGGGCCGATCTGCAACGTTTGCCCCAAGAAGAGACTTTCCGCCGGATTTTCCGCTGAATCTCCTCCGGCACTGATTCGGGGTTCTAATCGTCCCGGATCCCATCTCAGTCTCCTTCCTTCCCACCAAGCCAGCCAAAACCGTCCCCTAACTTCGACCCCAGAATGATCCGGAACGCTCTGACGGGGTAGAGCCGTTAGCCAGCAACGCTATCTACCTTGAGATTTTGAATCTCTACTTTATCGCTTGCATTGTTTCTCAGATCACTGGTCATTAACTCAATTATATATTTTGTCTGTTTGTGAAAATGAATATACATTGCCATCAAGTTAACCACATCTTCAACAGAAGATGGACGGACAAACAGAATGATAAGAATATTCCTCCAGAAATAGTAAGAAGTAGGCGGTCTAAGCCCAAGTTTATTAACAAGTTTGAGTAGTGAACGCACCGCCTTTAATTTTCTGCTAAATGAAGGCTTATATTTTCTTTTCGTTCTCAGAACCATACCAAGCCTCAAACATCTATCAAAGTAACTCTTTCGTTCATACACCTTTTCCAGAACATATACAAGATCGCCTATAATCTCACTCCTTGGCCTCTTGGTGACAAAATTCAGTCCACAAGTAGTCTGATCAATGCTATCCTTATTATTCTCATCTAACAGGTTTGAATTCTCAAGCAATCTATTTTCTTTTGCCAGTCTACGTGTCAGTTGAGTATTGGGAAGAGCATACAAAAGACCTATCATCGGTATAGATATCTTACCATAACTAATAGAGTCCGCAATCAATCTTGCGGTTTCACTGGTTTCATTATCAAATCCAATGATAAAACCACCATTTACAATCATTCCATAATTGTAGATTTTATGCAGATCCTCATAGAGTTTTCGGTTAAGGTTCTGGCTTTTCTGAGAGCATTTAATCACCTCCTCATCAACGGACTCTATGCCAATAAACACATACCTGAAATCTGTATCCTCCATCAATTTAAGAAGATCCTCATCATCTGCGAGATTAATTGAGGCCTCGGTTGAGAAAAAAAACGGATAATGATGAACTTCCGACCATTCCTTAACAGCCCGAAGCATCTCCTTTGCCTTTCCCTTATGCCCTATGAAATTATCATCTACGAAATCCAGGTGACCTCTATATCCAAGCTTATACAATGTATCAAGTTCTTCGAGGATTTGCTTTGGGGTTTTGGTACGTGGTCTTCTCCCAAAAAGCTCGATAACGTCACAGAACTCACAGTTATATGGGCAACCACGACAGAATTGGATGCCAATCATTAGATAATCATCGAAATTGAGTAAATCAAACCTTGGAACAGGACTTGTAGTAATGTCAGGTTTATTCTCAGGGGGGAGATACGACCCACTTTCCGCTCCCTTCTCTAAATCATCTAAAAATGGTATGATGGTGTCTTCAGCTTCACCGAGAACGAGATAATCAGCTTTCTGGTAGATCTTTGGTTGTGAAGTTGGGTCGGGACCCCCGCAAACAACTTTTTTGCCGCGAGCATGAACTCTGTCAATAAGCTTCAAGAAATCGATTTGCTGAGATAGCATTCCACCAATGAATACCAGATCAGACCAATCTATGTCAGAATCATGTAATTCGGCTGTATTCATATCGATCAGCCTAATATCCCAGTCCTGGGGGAGGAGTGCGGCTAAAGTTATCAGTCCAAGCGGTGGAGCTGGATATTTGGCCCCGGCTAATTTGCAAACATCTCGGTAGTTCCAGAATCCAAAAGGCGAGAATTCAGGATAGATTAGTAATACTTTTTTCATATTATTTGATGAGGATTACATTAATACAGCTAAGAGGTTCTGAGAATCCAAGCTCAGAAAGCCTCCAGGCTACTAAAAAGGAGCTAAGATCCACAATGTCAAACAAAATCTACGCTTCCAGAGGATTTTAATCCCTCAATTTGGCTTGACTATCGACACATTGGGGAACTCAATCAAAAGAATTGGAAGATTTCTCTGGAGAAAATATATACCTTTCATTCATCAAATCAATGAGAGAAAACCATTCTAATTTCACTTTACCAATTCTTGGTCTGTACCGGGAGGCCTGCTTTCTCCTTTGGACACTTCCGAAGGATCCGCCTCGGCGGAAAAACCGGCTCATAACCCCCAGGTCTGGGGGTCATATCCATCCCCTCCGAACGACTTGCTCCCACTGAGGCAAAATGTAGCCTGGCGGGGAATTCAAGACCTGCAAAAGTCCGCGGAGAGTGAGTTCGGCTCCATCTCCTGGCTGCAAAGGCCCATTTCAAGATGATGGGAGAGATGTAGCTCTCCCCACCAGCAAAGCTTTCTTATGATCCCATTCTTAATCATAAGAAGCTGACCAAGTTAGTTAATACCTATCACCAAATAGACCTAAGAAAGAATCTGTTCCTCTTTTCAAAAATCAAGATCGCCTGCAATTCAAGGCCTTAAATCGCTGCTTCCTCCCCGATCATAGTGGGTCTGTCAAACCATCAGCCTAAGAGGGTGAAATATAAATGTTGATTTTTCGCTTGAATAAGTGCACAATAGGGGACGATAAAGAAAACAGAGATGGTCACCTTGATGACCAACCGCTCGCATGCTCGAGCTTAAACAGAGGAAAAGTAAGATGTTTCTTGTCGGTATTGAGCCAAAGGCACCGGGGTTGCATATTTTTAGTCAGCTTTATCTTCCGCGATTAGGATTGCCGCAGTTACTGACTATTGCCGAGCAGATGGGGCACAGCTGTGAGATTTTTTGTGAAGAGATAGCTCCAATTCCCTGGGATAGGGTTGCGCAGGCAGATATGATTTTGGTCTCCTCTATCACTTCCACCGTCCCCCGAGCTTATGCTCTGATAAAAAAGATCAAAAAAGAGGTCAATCCAGAAGCCCCTATCTTAATTGGGGGACCACATGTCACGTTCCTGCCGGAGGAAGCGCTTGATAATGGTGCAGACTACGTATTCCGTCATGAAGCTGACCAGAGCTTTCCTCAGTTTTTGAAATGGTGGGCTTCAGCGAGAAAGCCAGAGGAACTTCTGGCCACACCCGGCCTCTCTTTCAGGATCGGCGATCAATATCATCATACCTCGTTGCCTTCAGTTGTTGACCTCGACACCCTGCCTACGCCAAATCTTGATCTGATTTACGGCTACCAGAAACCAAAGGCTATTCCGCTCATGACCGCTCGGGGTTGTCCCTGGGACTGTGAATTCTGTTCGGAAATCGCCATGTTTGGCAGAGGATATCGTTTCCGTTCGGAACAGAAGGTGATTGGTGATATCAGTTATTACGACCGACGATACGGAAAAACCCAAATCTTTATAGCCGAGGATAATCTCGGGGCGAATAGGCCACGACTGGAAAGACTCTGCAACAGCATTGTCGATAATGGCTTGGTGCGCCCCTTTGATGGCCAGGTCAGATTGGATTTGGCCAGGCATCCCCGGACGTTGGCGATAATGAATCGCGCCGGCTTCGGGCGAGTTTACATCGGCTATGAATCAACGAATCCTAAAAGTCTGGAGGCGACGGGAAAAGGCTTGCGCTCTGAGGAGATGGCGAAATACACAAAGATATTTCACGACCGGGGAATAGCCATCCATTCCATGTGGATTTTAGGCTTCGATGACGATACGGTGGAGACAGTCAAGAATACGATACGGTTCTGCATAAAATGGCGGATAGAGACAACTCAGTTCCTTATCCTGGTGCCCCTGGTGGGCTCCCGGCTGTATGAGCGCTTCAAAAGAGATGGCCGGATCTTTAACTGGGACTGGTCTAAATATGATGGGCATCATGTCACCTTCTATCCCCGAGGGATGACTGCTCGTCAGCTTCAAATAGCCGTTATGCTCGATGCCATGCCCAGGTTATACAACCGCGGACAGACGCTGAAGATATTTATTGACAACAACGTGCGGACTGCAAGGGGATTGTTTAGTCTGAAAAGATGGCATCCCATCCAGGAGCTGAAAGCCAATTTCTTAACACTACTTGCTCGCACCTGGGGCCGAGGTGCCACCAGGAAAATGAGAAAACCTATCAGAGAATACTTGAAACAGATTCCGCTCCTCCCTTTCAAGACCTGATGATAGCTGTCGGCCACTACGGCCTCACCGTGGTTTCGACATTCAATTCCGCGGAATTATTGCCTCCGGGTTGGAGAGAATTTGCCTGGAAGATAAGAGAGGTATAGGTAGTCAGCTAGAGTGGGAACTGTTCGACGCCTTCGGCAGTCTGGTGCTACTCCTGGTCAAGGACTATTGCTTATCGACAGCCGCAAAATACTCCGTTCTATCCAGAGAGTAGTAAAGCATTCCCTCGTAGAATTCAGACCCAGGCGGCAGATTCTCCACGACTTTTGTCTGTTTCATCCCTAATTTCTCTATAACCTTTCTGGAGGCAACATTGTCCGGTTTCACCACGGCAACAATAGTATCCAGACCGATTGTGGAGAATCCATAGTCTAACAGTGCCTTGGCGGCTTCGGTCGCAAGACCTCTCCCCCAGTGATCGACTGACAGGCCGTAGTATATCTCAATTTCAGAGGGACTAAATTCAAGCGGTCCCAATCCGCACCAACCGATGATCTTATTGGTTTTCTTATGCGTTACTGCAAGGGTAAACTTGATTATGCTCCGCGGACTGTTTCTGTCATAACAATCAATAAGCCATTCCAGAATTTTCCTTAGCTCCTCCAGAGAGATAAGACCTTCAGCAAGATATCTTACAACTTCTTCTCGGGTGATTATTTCATGGAATTCCGAAACATCATTCATGGTGAAAGGTCTCAGTATCAGTCTATCAGTTTCAATAAGACAGTCGCTGAACATCGGAAGCCAGTCCTTGCCACCTATCGAGGAGTCTTTTACTTAACCCCCTTTGGGTAAATGTGTGAAATTGAGATAGGCCTGTCAATATGGACGTGTCTCGTGCAGCGTAGATGCGTGAGACAATGGATCATTCTACCCGGAGCAATGGTCTTGTGAGGCAGGTTGCACCGCCGGCCCCTTTCCTCGAAATCTCTTCTCCTTGATATTCCCGGACCTCAACGCCCTCATCCTCCAGCATCCGTTTTGTGAGAGGGTTCCCAGAGAGCATGATGCATCTCCGGGGGGCAACGGCGAGGACATTGCAGCCCATGGTCGCGAATTCGGAGTCGGGTACTTCCAGAAGCCTCATTCCCCTGCTTATAAGCCAATCTCTGAAGGGAACCGGCATCAATCTGGAGTAAACCACGGCGAGGTCATAGTCGACGGGACTGATGAGAGACATCAAATGCAGGACCTTCCCGGGTCCCTGCCAGTGCGGAAGTGCAACCACCACAAATTCGTCGAGTAGGTCTCTGGTTAACGCTCTCAACCGGTGGATGCCCTGGACATTAGTCCGGTAGCCCTGCCCGACTGCCAGGGTGCGTTCGTCCAGCCAGACGACATCGCCCCCCTCCAACCTTCCCTGCCCGGTTATGGCGCCAAGAATGGGGATACCCAGCTCCGACAGGAACTCTCCGGCGGCTGACGGTTCCCCCTGACGCTCCTCTTTTCCCATATTACACAAGATTGCCCCCTTCTTCGTGACCAGCACAGGATCGTGCAGATAAATCGAATCGAGTCCGGTCTTATCGCTTTTGGGAAGGTAATGAATTTCCGATACTTCCTTCTTCAGCAACTCCACAAAATTCTCATATTCTTTCTGAGCCTTGCTGTAATCCGGACAGCCGGAATAGTTGAGTCTTTTCCACTGAGCCTCGATGTTTTCCTGCGAAATGAAGGCCTCCCTGGGATGTTTAAGCAGGATTCGTTGGATTTTGGCGACTTCGGATTGACAGCCGAATTCCATAACTTCAGTCTGCTTCCGCCACGTCAATGATTGCAGAAGTTGGCAGGTTTTCTTCCGCGGTGTGAAAAGAGAACGACAAACCCGGCAACGAGACTACTTGAAGAGATATCTAATACCTACGGCTCCGTTAAAATCGAGGTCGGTGTCCGGCACCAGGTCAAGGACCGGCACCACTTCAACGAAAATATCCAGCGGTGTATCTGCAAACAAATAGTCCAGACCTACGGGAATACGAACCCCGATCTTATCGTCTTTTTCCCCTTCCTCAATTTTCATTCTCCCGCCGATCCCGAAGTAAAAGGGGAGTTTGCCCTTCTCTACTTGAATCAAACTGAAGTTATGGTATAGATAATCCGCGTGCAAATGCAGGGCGTTATTCTTGCCTAACGACCAGGCAACCGCCCCGTCAATTGCTGTAGTACTTCCTGTCCAGAGCTTGAAGCTTGGCCCCGTCGGTTCACCGATAATGACCCCCAACCCGAATGTGCGGTCTTGTGCCACCGCATAGCCGCTAAAGCAGACGACAACTAGTAGAAAAACTAATGTTAATCTTCCCATGACTGCATCTCCTTCCATTGAATTGTGAAACTATACTCCCCCCTTATGAATTGATTTCGGTAAAAATGCCCTGCTATTTAGATTATGAGGCCACACTGCTCCCAATTAGCCAAACCCCTTTGCGGCACGTGTGCGAAACTGCGACAGCAGAGATTCTTCTCCGGCTATTCTTGCTTCTCACCCTGCGGTGGGACGAGTGTAAAGCCGAGCTGCTGATAGAAATCCAACATGTTGAAATAGAGCCACTCCTCTGCGAACTTCCCATTGGCGATGCGATAACTGGAAAGGCCTGATATCTGCATCTTTTTGCCTGTGGGGGGAAGGTCACGCATAGGCCCTGTCTGTGTGCCCGTTACCGTCCAGCGCGAGGCCATCTTGTCACCCTTGACGAAGAAGTCGTCCATGGTGACCTTGAAATCGGGGAACGCAGTCCGATTCATTGTTACGAAGCCCTCAAAAGCCTCGATGCCCACCAGGTCCTCGGGGACACCGCAATCGTGCAGCACGAAGTCTGCAGTATAAAAGTCCTCAGTGATGGCGAAATTGCCCTCATTCCAGATCTCCAAGAGACCGTCAAGCAGGGCGTTCGCCTCCTGGTCAGTGATTATCACCTGGGCTTGCTGCTGGCAGCCAAAACTAAAGCCGAGCAGAACCAGGGTGACAACCAGCGAGATTCTTGTGATCAAGCTAATCGATTGTTGCATTTTTACCTCCTCCTCGTGTGAAGCGATTTTTGCCGAACTGCCTTTGCGGCCAATATGTGAATTTGCAATGGATCTGTCAACAGCGTTTCTTCTCCGGCAATTCTTACTTCTGAGCCTCTGGTGGGACGAGCGTGAAGCCGAGCTGCTGATAGAAATCCAAGAAGTTGAAATAGAGCCACTCCTCTGCGAACTTCCCGTCAGCTATCCGGGAAATGGCGAGTCCAGATATACGCACCTTCCTGCCTGTGGGGGGTAGCTTCCCGAGGGGACCGGTGTTGGTGCCTTCTGCAGTCCAGAGGGTGACAATCTTGTCACCCTTAGTGATGATCTTATCGAGCGTGAGCTTGAAATCGGGGAAGGCAGCAGCATTATTCGCTATGAAAGCCTTAAAAGCCTCGATCCCCACCAGGTCTTCAGGGAAATTGCAGTGATGGAGCACAAACTCAGGGTGAATAACATCGTCAGCTATGGCCAGATTGCCTTCATTGTAGATTTTCAAATAGGGTTCAAAGAGAGCTTCCCCCTCTTCCTCAGTGAGCCCCACCTGGGCTTGCTGCTGGCAGCCAAAACTAAAGCCGAGCAGAACCAGAGGGACAACCAGGGAGATTCTTGTGACTAAGCGGATTGATTGTGGCATTTTTACCTCTTCCTCTGCAAGCAATTTTCACTGAACTGCCTTTGCAGAAAATGTGCGAAATTTCGATGGATCTGTCAATATGGACGGCACGTCAACTGGGCAGAGGGTTGTTAACGATCAGAGGACTGAATTCCCTGTGGGGATTTCCTGCATCACCGCGTCAACCGTCTATGGACACCTCTCCCCAGTGGATAGGTATGACAGTATTCTTAGTGCTCGATACACCTATGTACATACCTCTTTTGGATTTGACCAACCGACTGCCCACAACTTCAGCGAGATTGACGTCTACCGTGTTGTCGACCTCCACAGTTCCGCTCACATCCACACTGCCCCAGACATCAACTGTGTTTGCCACAACTACCTCCGCTCTGTTAAGCGGTTCTATTATGCCCGCATTCTGTAGAACAAGTATCCACAGAGCAATCGTGATAGCGAACACCAACATAGTCAAGGTTTTGCTTTCTCCCATAACTCGCCTCCTCGGATTAATCTGATAAAGGATGTCCAACGCAAGCCTAAGTATCCGTTATGAAAAATAGATTCTGAAGAACCCCCTCAAATGAATTCTACATAACCCCCGTTGCAGCCGGATGCGCGGAAGTGCCGTAGACTTGTCAACATACTGAGTGCATGCCTCCAGCTAACTTCCACCCACACTCGATTACTCACATCACAAAACACGCAGGGAACTCACAACTTCAGGCGGACATTTCGCAGCATAATCGAGTCTGGTGTAACCTGACTGATCTCTCCTTCCACCTGTAGCTTGTGCCCTTCCCTAAGAAGCCTTATACCTGGATACTCCGAAGGGTCCACTTCGAACAACACAACGACACCTGGCACTCCCGCAAGCAGGTACATACTCGCCCGATTGCTGGCCTTCATGCGCGCCTCTGTTAACCGACCTACCCAGGATACTCTTATGCCATGATAGTACCGGGAAGCATCCTGCCTCTGCAGTAGTGGAATCTGCCTTATGTTAGTGGTGATTTGCGCAGGTGTCAGCGATTCCAGGCTACTGCGGCGTGTTCCCTCCTCCGGAGATTGAGGCTGTGATTCCAAAGGTACAGCCTTCGAACGGCGGAGCCACTTGATGAAAGCCACCAGAACGCCTAGGGCTCCTATGCAGGAGAATATCCACTCCATGTTGTCCCACACAAACTGTAGCATCACACGCCTATGAGGTCTGGCTGCCCGATGGCTTGTGCATATCAGCTCGTCTTTCCATTCAAACGCGAACGGTCCCACCGCAAACATAGCGCGGGCAAACGCCCAACGTGCGCACTAGAACGGGGCACCCTATCTCGCCGACGTAGGACACAACCGGTGACTGAGCAGTGAAGCTCGGCCAGTTGAGTGTGGCTATTCCCAAGGGAGATTCACCTTAATCGGCTGAGCCACCGGGAAGTACGTGCCAACTACTGGCTGCAGTGTCTGTGCCAAGTAGACTTCGACCCCGTTACGATACCGGTCCGGAACAGACGCCCATGCAACCACAAGGTCAAAGCGGTTGTATGCCTGTACTTGAGTGTCTCCCCTGTGGGCTTGTATCCTGTCTCTGATGATTCCCTGCCCTACTCGCACGGTGGCCGGCGAGTCCCCGAGATGCCAAATGACGTAAACTCCTTCCATGTTGTCAAAATGAGAATGGGTTAGGTCAACAGTATTCAGCTGACACCAGACGTTACCTTTGCATTTCACCCAATTAAGCTTCATGTTCCTCACCCTACTTAGCGCCTTCTAACAAACGTCAACGGAACCGCAGCCTGTATCCACACGCTACTTGAACGAGAATTTAACCACCTTCGGCTCCACCAATTTCTCAAAGTCCTTGTAGGCCAGTCTAATCAGTTCCGTGTGGGAGCCGGCGTTGAAAGCGATCTCTTCCTCTTCGGCTAAGCTTTCTGCCGCAAAGACATCCATGTCATAGAGATTTCCAAAGGGTGGCATGGCGCCCACATCGCACTCCGGAAAGATGTCCTTAAAATCCTTTTCACCGGCAAGCTCAACTTTCTTCGCGCCGGTGGTCTTCTTCAGAAGATCAAAGTCCACCATGTAGGAGGCAGGCAGAACCGCCATGGCCATCTTCCCATCGAGTTTGACCATCACGGTTTTAGCCAGCTCCTTTCCCGGAATGCGCGCAGAAGCCGCAATCTCCTGAGCCGTAAAAGCCTCCGAGTGGCTGACGGCGACATACTTAATCTTATTGCTGTCCAGGAAATCCTTCAATTTCTTCACCGGCATGAGAACCTCCTCAATGTTTCTACACCCTATCTTCCCCGTTGAAACGATCACCGCAGTCTTCTATTTGCCGAAAATCTACCAGCTTGCCCCTGATTTGTCAACAGAGAAAGAGGTCTCGCCGGGGGAGGAAATTGTCTCCGGCATGTCAAAAAGAAAGGGGATTGGCTCATCGCCAATCCCCTCGTCGTTTAGTGGACTACCTTATTCACCGGCAGCAGGCCAAAAGCCTCTTACCAGGAACGACGTCCACCACCACCACCGCCACCGCGGCTGTCACGATAGCCACCACCACCACTGCGTTCCGTACGAGGACGTGCCTCGTTGACGTTCAGCGTGCGCCCGTGCACTTCCGTTCCGCTCAAGCCGGCGATCGCTTTCTGAGCCTCTTCCTTTTTGGACATTTCCACGAATCCGAAGCCTCTCGGTTCGCCGGAGTATTTGTCCTTGATGATGCTCACACTTGTGACCTCGCCGAAGCTTTTGAATGCCTCGCGAAGATCTTCCTCTCCCGTCTCAGGCGACAGGTTGCCAACGTAGATATTCACTCTACTCTCCGATTTTGTTCATCCCCCACGAGCCTTTTGTCAAAGAATTCCGTGATAAGATGAACGCCCTTTGCGCACCATTGCGCTGATGCCTCCAGATTAACATTTTTGCAAGAATTGATTGAAAGGTACAAACCTTGAGAAAAGTCAATCAGGGAGAACCATTATCGTCTTTCAATATATCGGCAGGATTTATAAAGTCAAGAGTTTTTTTGAGTTTTTTTCACTGACCTGCTGAAGGTTAGTCAGGACAACCGTGGTGCTGATCCCTATTTTCCATCTGTTCCGCCTCCTTATCGTCAGGCCTTAGCGCCGCCGGTGAAGATCCTACCGAGAAAGCGGTCCACCGCTGCCATCGGTGCGGGGATGTGCCTCCTTCACATTCAGCGCCCAGCCGTCCAATTCGGTACCGTGTAAGCCGGCAACCGCTTTTTCCCCGTCCTCCTTTTCGGACATCTCCACGAACCCGAACCCCCTCGAACCACCGGTGTACCCGTTCCTGATGATGTTTACGTTTAGGACCTCCCCGTAGCTTTCAAATGCCCCGCGAAGATCATCTTCTACCGTACCATGCGATAGGTTGCCGACGTAGATGTTCATCGTACTCTCCAATCTTGCTTACCTTAGTGAGCCTTTTCCAGAGACAACCCGTAATACGAGAAACCCCGTTGCCACGCGCTCCTGCGTTCAACTCCCCCCTATTACATTCTCACAAGGATTGACCGAAAGGCACTGCCCTTGAAGAGATCAGCGGAGGAGATCAGTTTTGATGTCTCACTATATGAGCATGACCTCAAGAAGTCAACACTTTTTCTCAACTTATTCCTCCTGGGGAGATTTCCGCCTTGTCACCGTCGATCTCCCGAAAGACACCGACGGCTGCAAACTGATGGGTGACTGCAGCATTGCGCTTGTGGATGCTCAATGTTTTCCTTATCATCACGAAAGTGAGTGCTAAAACGAGAGGTTGAAACCATGACAAATCGATTGTTTTCATGTGTAATTCTGCTGTTCATCTGCATTCTTTTCGCTGGCCTGCAGCCAGAGGCCTGCACCAATCTGTTGGTGACCAAAAAAGCTTCGGTAGACGGCTCCGTGATGATAACCTATACCTGCGATGGGGAGTTCCATCCCCATCTTGAATATACACCTCCAGCCCGTTATCTCGCGGGCGATTCGGTTAACATAACCGACTGGTACGGGAAGGTGCGGGGTAGAATCAAACAGACTCGCCAAACCTACGCCGTCATCGGGCTGATGAACGAGCACCAACTGGCCATCTGCGAGACGACCTTCGGTGGTCGCGAGGAGCTGCGCAATCCCGAAGGGCTTTTGCACTACTGGGACATGATGCAGTTAGCTCTGGAGCGAGCCAAAACCGCCCGGGAGGCGATTAAGGTAATGACTGATCTTGTGGCGGAATACGGCTACCAGTCCACCGGCGAATCGTTCTCGATCGCGGACACTAAAGAAGCCTGGATAATGGAGATGATAGGACCCGGTCCGGGCGGTCAGGGCGCTGAGTGGGTAGCACTCCGGATTCCGGACGGATATATCTCCTGCCACGCCAACAAGGCCCGAATCGGTGAGTTCCCGCTGCACGACCGGGAGAACTGCCTCTATTCCGACAATGTCATCTCCTTTGCGGTGGAGAAGGGATACTACGATCCGGGGTCAGGGAGACCGTTCCGATTCTGTGAGGCCTATTGCCCGGCGACACCGAAAAACCAGCGTTATGCCGGCACCCGCGTCTGGAGCATCTTCCGCCGAGCGGCGCCGTCAAAGAACTTCTCGCCCGATTACCACCGCGCCGTGGAGGCAGCTGAACCGTATCCGTTGTGGATCAAACCTGACAAAAAGCTGTCTGTGGCTGACGTCTTCGCCCTGATGCGCGATCATTACGAGGGAACCGATTACGACATGACAAGAGGGATCGACGCCGGGCCCTATGGCACCCCCAACCGCTGGCGGCCGATTACGTGGACGCTCGACAGTCTCGATTTCTACGCCTGGGAACGTCCCATCTCCACCCAGCAGACCGCCTTCTCGTTTGTTTCTCAATCCCGGTCATGGCTTCCGAATCATGTTGGCGGAGTCCTCTGGTATGGCCTCGACGATACCTACACCACCTGCTATATGCCGATGTACTGTGGAATCAATGAGGTTCCGAAGTCGTTTACGGTCGGTAGTCTTGGTAAATTCTCGTGGGACTCGGCCTGGTGGGTCTTCAATTTCGTCGCCAATTTTGCCAACCTGAAGTATTCCTACATGATAGAGGACATCCAAGCGGTGCAAAAGGAGATTGAGGAGACATCTCTGGCTCTGCAACCGTTTGTGGAAACGACCGCGGTCGATCTCGCCAGACGGGACCCGAAGCTTATGACCCGCTACCTGACCGATTACTCTGTTAGCCACGCTGAATTGGTGGTGTCCCGCTGGCGGGAGCTGGGCGAACATCTGATCACCAAATACAACCACGGATACGTCAAGGACGAAGACGGCCGCCCCCAAGAGAAGGGGTATCCTGAAAGCTGGCTGCGGGAAGTGTTGAAATCACGGCCCAACCAATTCCTTCTCAAACCGAAGGAGGCGGAGGTGCCGGAATCGAGGTTGGTAGACTGACGCCAAAACCGAGTCCGGCCTACCGGTACTGAAGGAGAGTCTATGGACGAGAGTTTTTCGCATACTGTCCTGGGGAATACAGGCATCAAGGTGCACCGGCTTGGCCTGGCGGCGACCTACCGCCCCGGTAAAAGGACCATACATAAGGCTTTGGATGAGGGGGTTAATTTCTTCTTCTGCTTCAGCATCGACACCCAGATGATCCATGTGTTGCGAGACGTTTTCAAGTCCAGGAGAGAAGAGCTGGTCGTCGCCACCGGAGCCTACAACCTTCTCGGGTCATATAACCTTGTGTGGGGCCACCCGAGTCTCCGCTGCACTCTGGAGAAGAGACTCCGCCAACTGCGTACCGATTATATCGATGTCTTCCTCTTCCTCGGCGTCACCAAGGAGAAGCACTTAACTGAGCACGTTAAGGAAGAGCTGTATCGATTCCGGGAGGAGGGCAAGGTTCGCTCCATTGGGATCTCGACGCACAACAGGAAGTTCGCCGGAACCCTTGCAGCCCAAGGGGTTGTTGACACTCTGATGATTCGCTACAATGCTGCTCACCGCGGTGCCGAACAGGACATCTTCCCCTATCTGAATGAACACAATCCCGGGTTGGTGAGCTACACCGCCACCCGCTGGAGCTATCTGATCAGAAGGCCACGCAAATGGCCGAAGGAGGAGCGAATTCCTACACCCGGCATGTGCTATCGCTTTGTCCTCTCAAATCCCCACGTCCATGTCTGCCTGACCGCACCCAGGAAGATGGAAGAGCTGGAGGAGAATCTCGCTTCACTCCGCGATGGCCCTCTCTCCGAAGAAGAAATGGACTTCATGCGGAACTTCGGCGATGTGGTGCACAAGGCCAAGAAGTGGTTCATGTAGACTGCATTCTCACACTGAAGCACGGGGCCATGGGAGCGTTACCCCACTCACTCCTCTAGGCGCAAAATGATGGACTGTAGGCGAGACTTGTGTGACTTGTGCCTCTTCAATGAGTCGTGGTCTTCAATGGTGAGCAAAAGGAGGGCACCATCCTTGTCGTAGGTGAACGTAATCCGGATGTCCCGGCCCGCTCGCAAATACCAGATACCCCTACCCCTAATAGTGTTCAGACGCTGGGGCCTCTGTCCTGGAGTAAACCCCTCACCCTTCAAGATCTTCAGAGTGTCTATGACACGTTTCTGATCTTCAGGCGAGCACTTTTTGAAATCGTTCTCAAAAGGGTCGGTCTGGATTACGCTTGGAGGACCCTTGACACGGCGAGACGACTTACTAGCGCTTTTTGGTCGCCTTTTTCGCCGTCTCATTGAGGTAATTGATCAGCTCATCGATCGTGCGGAATGACTTGTAGTCGCCCTGTTCAGCGGCTTGAAGCGCCGTTGTCACCTTGGCGACAAAACTGGGACTATAGGCCCAGCTGGTGTCCTCGTAAGTTAGAGAACTCAACTCTGGCACCTGGGCAACCTGCCACCGCAGGTAGTCAGGATCTCTGCATGGTGTCACGTGTGATCTGACAGTGCCGGTTGACGCAGTGGTAGTGAAGAATCCATGCTGTTCAGTTCGACTGTGTGTGCTTCTCAGCGTCGCGCTTGTTACTCGAGCGGTCACTTCTTCTTGCCCTCCTCTTCTATAGGCTCCCGTATCTCTAAAAGCCCTTGAGAGACAAGATAGTCAATCTGCTCGCCGATGATTTTCTGCAGGGCTACTGCCACGTCGAAAGGAAGCAATATCTCCTCAAACAAAATGTACTTCTGGTCTTCTGGGTGGCGCTTTCCGAAGGAAAACAGAAGCCCCCGTGGATACGACTTGATCCTGACGTAATCCGAAAAGGCGAAGTTTTTCACATCCTCGTTCAAATACAAGGACTCTTCCGCTTTCCTCTCTTCTGATGGCTTCTTGGTCTTGGCCTCTTTTACTTTGCTAGGCATGATCTTCTCTCAATATATGAGTGTGCATACTCATTGAATAGAATCGGCAATGTCTCACAGCAACTTAGCCTCACCTGACCCCGTACTATACGCTTCTTGATCCAAATATGTTGCCAGTCTAGCCATTTCCCAACGACAATTTGAAGCTCACACCAAGAACTGAGAATACCGCCAGAAACTTGCTTCTCCAGCAGGAGTTGACTCGTAATCGCAACTCTTATTCCCAATGAGCTGCATGTCCAGTCCAACAACTCCCGTTTCAAAAATACAGAATCCCACGCATTTGTCAATACCAAAAGCACGTGGGTGAGTGAAAGCGCTCCAACGCCCAATCGACCGACTCTGGTGACTAAAGCTAGACTGTCAGCGAAATCAAAAGAAGGTGAAAAATACTATCAGCGTCGGCAACGTGAGCTTTACAAGCATGTCTTTGATGGGGATACGGAAATATTCGCAGGTTACCACAAGACATGGGTGGACTGGCGATATTATATAGCCGAAGTATATGCCCGTACAGATCAGGGGAAACACCACGGGGTGATATGGTCAGCAGATGCGGCGAGAAACCTATCATTCGCAGCATCAGAAAAATCGGAAGTCTTTGTCACGCTTCTCGTCGGGCTTCACTCCGTGCAGAACCCGACCTACAAGCAGCTTTCTGGAGAATAAGCCAGATATCACCAGCGCAAGAAATACCAGCAATCCGCCCACGGCACGGTGAGGGGCAAATGGTTCTCCCCCCAAAGTCCAGGCGAACAAACCTGCAAAGACCGGTTCAAAGGCGAATATCAACGATACTCTAATCGGCGAGGTGAACTTCTGCGCTACCAGTTGAATAACAAAAGCAGATAGGGTTGGGAATAGAGCCAAAAAGAAGATAACCCAAATGACATCGATCGAAGCCGGGGTAAACGGCAGCTTGAAAATGAAGCCAACAATCAGGCTTGCAAACCCGACAAATAGGAACTGTTGAAAACTGAGGATGTAAGGGTCGACCCCGTTTTTCACTATCCTGTCAGTGAACAGTATATGAATCGCGTAGGCCATTGCGGCGACTATTGTCAGCAGATCGCCACAATTGACAGTCTGCAAGCCACGAGTAAGAAACCACAGCCCGCTCAATGAAACCAGAGCGGAGATTATCCCGGTCAGTGGCGGGGCTCGGTGAAAGATTACAAACGAAAAGATGGGCACAAAAGCGACGAACATGCCGGTTATGAATCCGGAGTTGGAAGCGGTAGTTATCCCGAGGCCGATTGTTTGCGGCACATACAATAGCCACAGAAACAACCCCAGTAGAATACCCTTTCTAAAATGAGCAAATAGTGGCTTCTTTCGAAGAATCAAAAAACCCCCAAGAACTAGTGCTGCCAAAGTAAAACGATAACCGACCAGAATCACGGGATCGATACTTGCCAGACTGCGCTTGACTATGAAAAAAGTGGAACCCCAGACAGCCGCTGAATAGAATAGTCCAAGATTCGCCAGGCAGGTTTTGTAGTCTGTTCTCGTGGCCATCGGCTGAATGTTAACTAGAACTGCCCGGCTGTATTACAGTGCCCTCTCCACTTGGAACTCCATCTGATATCATATTCAAATCGTGAAGAGCGTGAAATAAGTCAACAGCAAGTGACTAATACGAGATGATCAGCGAAATCAGAAGAACGGTGAAAAATACTATCAGCGTCGGCAACGTCAGCTTTACAAGCATGTCTTTGATGGGGATACGGAAATACTCGCAGGTCACGACAAGACACGGATGGACGGGCGAGATGATGTAACCAAAGTATATGCCAATATAGATCAGAGCAAACACGAAGGGGGTGATATGGTCAGCAGTTGCCAGATAGACCGGCAGAATGATAGAAGCCGGTAGTTGAACCCTGCCGGTGGTAAGTCCAAGCAGAAAGCCGGCCGTGACCGACAGCGTGAGCGGAGGCAGGGGAAGAGCCGCAATCAAAATCCCGGCCTCCGATGCCTGAAAGATGTGCAGATAGATGAACATCCCGATGATGATCAACGAGAAGTTCCAGGGCTTCATCCCGACCGCTATCTTCCCCAGGTCAAGTTTCTTCCGGCTCAGAATTATCGAAAGAGAAAGACCGGTCGTCACCCCGATCAAAGTCGCCAGGCTTCCAAGCGAGAGAGTTCTCTTGAGGATGAAGTCGAGCGCCGGGGCACTCAGGATGATGATCAAAGGTACAGCAAGATCTGACCAGGAGAATCTCCCCGGATAAGACAGACTGCCATGAACCCGGCTCAAAAAGAAGATGTAACCCAAAATCGATGCAAGCAACAACCCGGGCAACAGATAGACGATTGCCACATAGACGTCGAGATCAGAGATCTTGGCCGATACGATTAAGGCCGGGCTTAAGGGATAGACCAGGATAAAGAGATGCCGAAACCAGTTGTTTATTGTGGCCTTGAGGTCATTACTGACCCCCTCACCACCTCTTTCGAGAATAGGTGCAGAGAGGAGGGCACCACCCGGCATCGGCAGAAGGCCCATCAGGGCAGCCGAGAACGGCAGTAGATACCTCCTGCTAATCCTCACGTTATTGACCAGACTATCGATCTGGCCGCTCTCCTTCATGGTGCCGCCGATTATCGGGATCACCCCCATCGCCAAGGCGAGTAAGATGATTGAGGAGTCTGTTATGGTGTAAACGATCCGGTCAAGGATTACGCCCAGAGGCAGAGTGAAGAGGCCAAGGATGATCGCCCCACTGATCAGGGCCAAAGCAAGGTTTTTCTTTGATATTATGAGGATTCCCGCCAGAGAGACCAGGAATCCCATCCAGGTCAAAAGCAAAGCTAGCTGTGCTCCTCTTCCTCTATCAGGCGACGTGCACCTCGTCCGGGAGTTCCAGACATAGTGAAGGCTAAATTAGGAGAAACTCGCCACCGTAGCAAGTTCTTTCTATGACGGTTAGGACGTCTCCAACTCTTACCGGCCACGTGTCCGATCCACTCTTCTGTTAGAGAATATGCGTGATCGTCACCTCGTCGCGAAAAACGGGTACGAAACTCTGGTGATCAGCCTCCCGCATTCTTATATTAAACGCCGTCACGGAAGACAGATAGTCTTAGAGCTCATTAACCCAAAAAACAAAGAGCGGAGTTAGTCATGAAAAAGAGCTTACTTTTGATCTGTACAGGAGTATTTCTCCTGTCGACTTCAGTGTTCGCCGAAGAAGCCAGACTTCTCAGGTTTCCGGATGTTCACAGAGATAAGGTCACTTTCGTCTATGCCGGGGATATCTACGTCGCCCCCCGGCACGGAGGCGATGCCACCAGACTGACCAGCCACCGGGGACTGGAGCTCTTCCCGAAGTTCTCTCCGGACGGGAGCATGATCGCTTTCACGGGGCAATACGACGGTGATGTCTCGGTCTATGTGATGCCGGTGGAGGGTGGGGAACCCAAGCGCCTCACATACCATCCCGGTATCCAGAGAACCAGCGAGCGTTTCGGCCCCGACAATATCGTCATGGATTGGCATCCGGATGGGGAGAGGGTGTTTTTTCGTTCCCGCAAGGAGATCAACGACTGGTGGGACGGACGCGCCTATCTGGTTAGCATCAAGGGGAGATTGCCCGAACCGTTGCCGATGGCGACCGCCGGCTTTACCAGCCTTTCTCCGGATCTTAGCAAAGTTGCCTATTGTCCCATCTACCGGGATTTCCGCACCTGGAAGCGCTACAGGGGGGGCATGGCTCAGGATGTCTGGATCTTCGATCTCGAAACCTACGACGCCGAAAAGATCACCGACTGGGAGGGGACTGACAATATGCCGATGTGGTATCAGGACAAAATCTATTTCAACTCCGACCGCACCGGGGTTCTGAACATCTATTGCTACGATGTCAGCTCCAGGACCATCCGCGAGGTCACCACATTTACCGATTATGATACCCGTTGGCCCAGCCTGGGTCCGGACGGCATCGCCTTCGAAAATGGAGGTTACCTTTACGTGCTTGATCTGCCCTCGGAGTCGCTCCATAAAGTCCAGATACATCTGGCGACCGACCGTCACAGCATGCGCACCGAGTTTGTCAAGGTCTCCGACAAAATCCGGGATTTCGACCTCTCCCCTGACGGCAAGAGGGCGGTCTTCTCCGCCCGCGGTGAGATCTTCACGGTCCCCGCCAAGGAGGGCAACACCCGCAATCTCAGCAACTCCTCCAGCTCCAACGAGCGACATCCCGCCTGGTCGCCCGACGGCAAATGGATCGCCTACATCTCCGATGCCACCGGGGAGGAAGAGCTTTGTTTGGTCTCGCACGACGGCAATGAGAAGATCCGGCTGACAGCCGATGGCCACTGTCACCGCTACCACCTGACGTGGTCGCCGGACAGCAAGAAGCTGGTCTTCTCTGACAAGGACCTTAAGCTCTGCTACATCGACATCGACTCCAAGAAGCTGGTGCAGATCGATGAGGCCAAGCGGAATGAAATACGGGACTACGTCTGGTCGCCTGACAGCAGATACCTGGCATATACCAAGAATGGCGATAATCGGATCAACGCCATCTTCGTCTATTCATTCAAGGATAAGGCCGTTCATCAGGTAACTCCAGGCTTTACGAACGATTTCTCTCCGGAGTTTGACGCCGATGGGAAATATCTCTACTTCCTCTCCCAGAGGAATTTTAATCCCATCTTCGGGAGCTACGAGTTCACGTTTGTGAACCAATACATCACCAGTCTTTTCCTGATTGTGTTATCCGCAGATGTACAGTCACCCTTTGCGCCGAAAAGCGACGAGGTGGAGGTAAAAGAAGATAGTGGTAAGAAGAAGAGCGAAAAGGATAAGAAAAAGAAAGAAGAAGAAGAGAAAGAGGGAGTGGAGGTCAAGATCGATTTCGAGGGCATCTACGACCGCCAGGTCGCCTTCGACCTTCCGGCTGGAAACTACGGGGGCTTGACCGCCATTCCGGACGTGGTCTTCTATGCCTCCTACCCGATCTACGGCATGCGGGGCAAGGTCGGAGAAGGGGAGACAATCCTTTACAAGTATGATCTTGAGGAGAAAAAGAAGCACGACTTCGCCTCCGGCATATCGGGATGGGAAATCTCGTCTGATAGTGAATCGATGCTCTTAAAGAAGGGCGAGAACTTCTATCTGACAAAGACCGCTGGCGAAAAAGCCAGTCTCGATGACAAGCTGGATCTCTCCCAGATGGAGATGCGCCTCGACCGCAAAGCCGAGTATCGGCAGATATTCGCGGAGGTATGGCGGATGCAGCGTGACTTCTTTTATGACGAAAACATGCACGGCGTCGACTGGAAAAAGACCCGCGACAAATACGAACCTCTTCTACCCCACGTCGCACACAGATGCGATCTCACCTATCTACTCGGTGAGATGATGGGAGAGCTCTGTTGCTCGCACACCTATGTCGGCGGGGGTGACTGCGAACAGGTCCCTTCAAGCGAGGTTGGCCTGCTGGCGGTCGATTTCGAGATTGACAGGAAGAACAATCGCATCCGTATAGCCAGAATTCTCAAAGGAGAAAACTGGGATGAGGATCTGAGGTCTCCACTGCTGGAGCCCGGGATAGATGTCAGAGAGGGAGATTATCTTCTGGCAATAGACGGGCATGAGATAACCGGCGAGGTCAATCCCTATTCCCTAACTGAGAACAGCGTGGGTAAGACCATAACTTTGACGGTTTCTGATAAGCCGAAAATGAAAAAATCACGCGAAGTGACCGTCAAGCCGATCGCCTCGGAGGAGATCATCCGCTATTACAACTGGGTGGAGGATCGCCGGGCGAAGGTCGATTCCGTATCCGGCGGAAAGATAGGTTATATCCACCTCCCCGACATGGACAGCTTCGGCCTCTTTCGTTTCACCAAGATGTTCTACCACCAGCTCCGCAAGCCCGGCTTGATCATCGATGTCCGTTACAACGGAGGCGGTTTTGTCTCTGGCCTTATATTGGAGAGACTGCGCCGTGAGGTCGTTGCCATGGGCGCCTCCAGGACTTTTGCCGAGGGCCGCGCCCCCGGCGGTGGTGTCAACGCCCACATGATAACCCTGCTCAACGAATTCTCCTGCTCCGACGGCGATTATTTCCCCCATTTCTTCCGCGAGTACAAGTTAGGCCCTCTGATGGGCAAACGCTCCTGGGGTGGGGTAATTGGCACACGCGGCTACCGGCCACTCGTTGACGGCGGTTATTATACGGTGCCGGAGTTCTCCATTTACAGCCTGCAGGGTGAATGGATCATGGAAAACCAGGGGGTTGAGCCTGACATCGTTATAGAAAACCTCCCCGGAAGAATGGCTAAAGGCTATGACGACCAGCTCGATGCCGCTATTGAACATGTAATGAGAAAACTCGAGGAGGATCCAAAGACTCTGCCGCCCAGACCCGGTCCCCCGACGGAGCGTTAAGCATCCATCCGCGAGGCAAATTCAGTCAGAAAGGAACCAGAGCTCAGGTAAAATCCGTGCTGATCTTTAAGGAGGTATTATCATGGCAGAAGCTTCGATCGCTTATCCAGCAAAGCTGTCTATCGATTACCCCGATAGGGAGTTGAACAGATTCACTACTTTTTTCAGGCTTTTCACAATAATTCCAATCCTCATCATCTTGGCCTTACTTATCGGCGCCGCAAACGATGGGGATGCAAACCGTGGACGGAACTGCCAATACGCCGCCATTGGGTTTGTGGTCTTGCCCACCGTATTGATGCTTCTCTTCCGGCATAAGTACCCCCGGTGGTGGTTTGACTGGAATGTAGCTCTCTTCAAGTTCTGCACCCGGGTGTGGACCTACTTCGCACTTCTGAGGGACGAATATCCGTCAACCGATGAAGAACAGGCAGTTCACATCGAGATTCCATATCCGGACGCCAAGCAGGATCTCAACCGCTGGTTGCCCCTGGTGAAATGGTTCCTGGCGATTCCCCACTACATTGTGCTTTGCTTCGTCGGCATCGCCGCTGTGGTGTGCGTGTTTGTTGCCTGGTTCGCCATCCTGTTCACCGGGCGTTATCCCAGAGCACTGTTTGACTTCGTAGTTGGCACGTTCCGGTGGTCGCTAAGAGTAACCGCATACTCGTTCCTCTTGACCACCGACCAGTATCCGCCTTTCAGTCTGAGCGAATAGGAGACAGCGCGGGCACAGCAGGGGGGTTTATAAACCGCTTATGAAGTGCTGGAACGCAACCACGGCAGTTTTTCAAGATCAACGTTGCCGCCGGAAAATGTGGAGAATGGATAGGCCAAGTTCTGCCCCCGGCGGTGGGCAAAGCGGACAAAAAATGAGGGAATCCTCCGCTGGCTGAGCAACGGCACCCTCAACTACAGCGTAACCCTTTTGCCAGCAAGCAGATTCACACCTCTCTCATTAGAAACTCATGTACGCGGAGCACTAGTTCCCCGCTGCCTCTTCCTGGCAGATCTTCCTAAGCTCCTTGTCCAGCTCTAAGGCCTTGTCTTTGTACTTGATGCGACGGGGTTTTAGCTCCTGCAACTCTTCCCACGCACGCTTTTTGCTTCTTCCGGACTCCAATAGATAATAGTACGTGCTCAATAACTCCAAAACTCCAGGCTCGTGATCTTCCAATGAGTTGATAGCTACATCTGGTGGCAATCTAGCACCACTTAGCAAGTCAGGATAGGCGTCAAGCAATTCCCTGCCTTCGTCCTCCATGGTGTAAACATATTCGCCCTGTGCTGTTTTTCTCTCGTCCAAGATATCCCATGACACCAATCGCTGAGTTTCGTCGTGAAGTGCATATGAGTATGGTCCGTGATGCAAGTACTCAAAGCGCTCATCAAAATCAAAGCCATTATGTTTCAAAATATGAATTGTCTTCTGTAGCCGCAGTCTTCCACAGATTCGACCAGAGTGATGCTGGCTTATGACTTTTGCGATCTTCAAGCTATTTTTTATCATCCTTTTCCTCCAGAATCTGTTTCACTCTATCAGCGTGTTTTGCATGTACAAATATTCTATACATTCCGTAGTGTCTTGTCAATGCTTCTATAGGCTTCGACGTCTTTGATATCTCTTCCGGTTCACCGTTTTTGGTTTGAATGTAAATGGATGTCATGGGGTTCTTGTCGTCAGGCGAGTAAGGGCGATAAGGTGTGTCGATTACTTCTTCTTCTTGCCAAAGAAAGTCCCCTTGGGGGACCTTCTTAAAAAAGTTGCTGATCTTGAGGTGACGGCTGGTGAAGACATTCATATTCTTCTTTTCATCCGTTGGTTCATCAACAACGGCCTTGAACAGCTTCCTATTGATCAGGCACGACGACAAATCGGAAAGGACTTTGTCCCTTTTTCCGGAGGCCCATTGGCTCAGTACTCCCCAAACCTTTGCATCATCTAGCCGTTGATAGTCACGAAGCGAAATGCTCTGTCCTTTTGAGATTGCCGTGAAAATTGGATCGCCTTCGAGTTTGTCGCCATTTTGAGTGAGATAGTTAGCTCTTTCAAAGATTTTTTTGAACATTACTTCGGCGGCTCGGACAGTCTTATGGTAATAAACGTTTCGATACATGTGGTATCGTGCTTGAAGGTACCCTTCAATCGTCAACTTTCCCTTGGAGCTCACCTCCAATCTGTTCTTCTGAGGGTTACTCCTTAGACAATTTAGGATCCAGCCCAAGTCGTAATGGCCGTATTGTGCTCCTGTCATGATGTTATCTCGTAGAAGGTAATCGAACCTATCCGCGTCAAGCTGGCTGGAGATGATGTGCGAGAGATAAGAGGTCTTGGGCGTTGGATTGATGAAGTCTGCAATTCTTCCAGTTAGTTCAGCACCTAGTTTACTGGAGACCCTCTTGCACTTGATTATCTTCTCTGACCACACCACGTGTTTACTCTTAGACACTTGCTCGAACGAGTGAGAAAACGGCCCATGTCCGATGTCATGCAGCAGTGCAGAACACACAACCGCCCGGATATCATCCTTTGGGATCGGCTTGCCCGTCTCTGTTAGATGGGTTAAGACCTGGCGCGCAACGTGCATTACACCAATGCTGTGGGAAAATCTTGAATGGGTTGCACCAGGGTAGACCAGGCTTGTGAATCCCACCTGGCAAACGCGTCTCAACCTCTGCAATTCAGGTAAGCGCATCAAATCCAACAATAGCTGGTCAAGCTTGTCCTTTGCGGAGAAGGGAATGAAGTCGTGAACCGGGTCTCGAATTAGGTTTGTCGCCATAATTATTCCAGGTGCGCCAGCCTATCTTTGAAATATGCAGACTAGTCCTCCAACCTGATTCTTCAGTAGAAGGCGAGTATTGTCCGCTTTCACTGCCAACGCTTAGTTATTTAGTAGATTTTCCAACTAATACACATACATTATCTAGCTATCCCCAAATTGTCAAGCGAATATTTGGTATACCCCCAAGACTCCTTAATGCTCGGTCGCGTTTTCTTATATCTCGTGAGACTACTTATCAGATTCTTGCGTTCACCCAAGGAACGCGTTTCGGCACAGAGGCCTTCCTTTCCATTGACGTGCCAAGCCAAGTCTCGTCTGACACGGCCCAAGAGCATTGTTACTGCCCTATTCATTGCTTGTAGATAACCACGGCAACCGCTCAAGATCCACGTTGCCGCCGGATATTATGATTCCTATCCGCTTGCCGGCAAGATCGATTTTCCGCTCAAGCAAGACCCCAAAAGGCACTGCCGCCGAGGGCTCGACCACAATCTTCATCCTCTCCCAGATGTGACGCATGGCCTCAATGATAGCTTCGTCGCTGACGGTCACTATCTGATGGATCCGCTCGCGAATGATGGCAAAGGTGTATTCTCCAAGTGATGTCAGAAGTCCGTCCGCTACTGTATGGGGATGAATGGAGGGGATTATCCTGCCTTCTTGCATCGATCTGTAGGCGTCATCAGCGCCTTCCGGTTCAGCGCCGATGACCAGAGTCTGAGGCGAAAGCTCGGATACGGTCAGAGCGGTTCCGCTCAAAAGTCCCCCACCTCCTACGGGTGCCATGACCACCTCGAGGTCTGGCACCTCCTCCAACAGTTCTAAAGCCGCGGTTCCCTGGCCTCCGATTATGCGGTAATCGTTATAAGGATGCACGAAAGTGGCCCCGGTTTTTTCAATCACCTTAGCCAGAGTCCTCTCCCGGGCTTGAAGCGTCGGTTCGCAGAAGGTGATCTCCGCGCCGTAACCAGCCACCGCTTCCTTCTTGATCTTCGCGGAGGTCCTGGGCATCACGACATAGGCCTTGACTCCACGATTCCGCGCCGCTAGAGCCAGCGCCGCACCGTGATTCCCGGAGGAATGAGTGGCCACACCCCTGACCACCTCTATTTCAGGCAGAGAAAAAACGGCGTTGGTGGCGCCTCGAAATTTGAACGCGCCCACTTTCTGAAAATTCTCGCATTTGAAAAAAAGCCTGGCACCGACCATGCAGTCCAAACCCTCGCAGGTAAGGACCGGCGTCCTCTTGATGTAAGGCTTTATTCGTTCTGCGGCCTCTCGGATATCAGGAAGCGTCGGGCAGTTTAACATGTCATTACAGAAACGAGTATCCCGTATTCAGTCCAAGTACTAAAGATAATAACAACCATCCCAAAATGCTCCAAAAATACTGCAAACGATGGAGATGGAGAAACCAGATTGTCCTTTTGATTTCAAAACAAATTGGACCAGGTTTACGTAGAAGTAAGAGATGGTTTGTCGTATTCGAAAGTGCAAAGGATGAGCGGTATTGGAGGATGATTTGAAGAAAGACGCTATCGTTCTGGGCTCTATTCTCACCACACTAGTCTCGCTTTTCACGATGTTGGCGTTCGCCTCAGCCGAATCCGGGAAAACTCCGCACAGAGTTCCCAGGGTGAACTCGCAAGTGCGAGTCGACGCCGTCCTTGACGAAGAGGTCTGGCGTCAAGCTCTGGTAATGGAGATGAATTACGAGGTGCGGCCGGGCGAGAACATCCCGCCGCCGGTCAGGACCGAGGTTCTCTTAGCCTACAGCGAATCGCACCTGTATGCGGCCTTCCGCGCCTACGACCCCGACCCCTCTCAGATCCGCGCCCGCATCACCGATCGGGACAACCTGTGGAGTGACGATTGGGTGGTCATCATCCTTGATACCTTCAACGACGAGCGCCGCGCCTATGATTTCTTCTCTAACCCCCTCGGGGTCCAGGCCGACCAGATAGAGAGCCCCGAGGGCGAAGGCTCCGGGTGGGACGCCATCTGGGACTCAGACGGACGCATCACCGCGGAAGGCTACGTTGTAGAAATGGCGATACCTTTCAGTTCCTTCCGCTTTCAGCGGACAGATAGTGATCAGATCTGGGGTTTCGACGCCGTTCGCAGCTACCCTCGAAGTGTCCGACACCACATCGGTCTGTTTCCCCGCGACAGAAACAACAACTGTTACATGTGCCAGGCGGAGAAGCTGATCGGTTTCGCCGGCGCCACCCCCGGGAAAAACATCGAGCTTGATCCAACTGTTTCAGGGCTGATCACCCAGGAACGCGAGGACACAACCGCGGGACCGTTCGAAGAGCGCGACCGCACCTTCGACCCCGGCATCACCGCCAGCTGGGGTTTCACCCCAAATCTGACCCTGAACGCCACTATCAACCCTGACTTCTCCCAGGTGGAAGCAGACGCTGCCCAGCTTGACATCAACACCCAGTTCGCCCTCTTCTATCCCGAGAAACGACCCTTCTTTCTCGAGGGCGCGGATCTCTTCGAAACTCGATTAGACGCCGTGCACACCCGCACCCTTGCCGATCCAGACTGGGGTCTCAAGCTCACCGGTAAGGAGGGAGGCAACGTCATAGGACTCTTCATTGTCCAGGACAATCTCACGAATCTCCTCTTCCCGGGCAGCCAGGGCTCGCGCTCCACGTCTCTCCAGATGAATTCCACCGGGTCGGTGGCGCGGTATCGCCGTGATGTGGGCAGATCTTCCAACCTGGGAATCCTGATGACCGACCGGGAAGGTGACGACTATTACAACCGCCTCGGCGGCTTGGACGGCAACCTGAGAATCACCCCTAAAGACCGAGTAAGGTTTCAACTCCTCGGCTCCCGAACCCGTTATCCCGACCAGATCTCTGCTGACTTCGAGCAGCCCCACAATTCCTTCGAGGGAACGGCGTTTGATGTCCACTACTCCCACGACACCCGCAGTCTCGACTGGTATGGCGTGTACCGCCAGGTCAGCCCCGATTTCCGTGCCGACCTCGGCTTCATGACCCGGGCCGACTTCAGATTAATGGATATCGGCTGGGGTCACACCTGGAACAACGATCCCGACCACTGGTGGAACATGCTCAACGTCGGTTCCGGCTACGAATACGAGTGGGACTTCGACGACGAGCTTCTCAGCAAGGCTTACACCTTCTGGTTCAACTACGCTGGCCTCTCCCAGTCGTGGGTTGACCTTTACGCCGAGTGGGGCAGGCAGAGCTTCAACGGAGTGGAGTTTGACAACAGGTTCGTAAACATTGACGGGGGGATCCGTCCCTCTGGGACTCTCTATTTCGAGATGGAGGTCAAATTTGGGGATCGCATCGACTACGCCAACACCAGAGAGGGAAGGCGCGTAGTCCTCGAGCCCTCCGCGGAGTGCAAGCTAGGGCGGCACCTGTCGGTCGAGCTGGATCACATATTCGAGCGGCTCGACGTCGATGAGGGTCGGTTGTACACCGCCAATATCAGCCAGGTCAGGACGGTCTACCAGTTCACCAAGCGAGCTTTTCTGCGGACCATTCTGCAATACGTCTACTATGACTACAACACCGATCTCTATACCTTTGCCATCGACCCTGAATACAAGAGCGTCTTCTCCCAGACCCTCTTCTCCTACAAGATCAACCCCCAGACGGTGCTTTTCCTCGGTTACTCCGACAACTACTTCGGAGATCAGGATCTGAGTCTCCGGCAGACCGACCGCACGCTCTTCGCCAAGATCGGCTACGCTTGGGTGCTGTAACCGGCTGGCCGCCCGGTGCCATGGTCGTTGGCAGAATTGGAGAGCTCTGCGATTTCTAATAGCGACGATGGGTGAACACTGTCCTTTGGAGAAATTCAACTTCGACTGCAGATCGACAGACTACTCCTCTTCATCACCGTATTTCGGTCCTTCAGGCTCGATGTGGTATTTCTTGATTTTGTCGAAGAGGGTCGTGTAGTCGATTTTCAAGATTTGGGCCGCCTTGCGTTTGTTGCCGCGAGTCTCGGAGAGGACCCTTTTTATCAGCTTTTTCTCCGCCTCCATCTGAGCATATTGCCCCACATCCTTCAGGCCCGCCCCGGAACGCAGCCGGATATCCTCCATCGTGGGGATTCTAACTGCCAGGTGCTCGGGCTTGATCTTCTTCCCCTCACAGAGGATTATTGCTCTCTCGATGGTGTTTTCAAGCTCCCGGACGTTGCCGGGCCAGTTATACTTCTCTAAGATTCTCTTAGCCTCGTTGGTGAGGGACCTCGGCTTCTTTTTCATCTCCCGACAGTATTTCAAGATGAAATAGTCCGCCAGGGTAATTATATCTTCAGGCCTCTCCCGCAACGGAGGAATCGTGATCGGGAACACGCTCAGCCGGTAGAAGAGGTCTTCCCGAAACAGTTTTTTTTCAATGGCGGCTTTGAGGTCGGTGTTGGAGGCCGCCACCACGCGGACGTCGGCTTCGATGATGCGGGTTCCACCCAGACGCTCGAACTTCTTCTCCTGAAGGACACGCAGCAATTTGGCTTGCAGGGCAACGTCTAAATCCCCGACCTCGTCCAGAAAAATTGTGCCTCCCTCCGCGATCTCGAATTTCCCCATTTTGCGCGAGACCGCGCCCGTATAAGCCCCCTTCTCGGAGCCGAAGAGTTCATTCTCCAGAAGCTCGTGCGGGATGGCGGCACAGTTAATGGCCACGAAGGGTTCATTTTTCCGGGCCGAGAGGTTGTGGACGGCTCTGGCGAAAAGCTCTTTGCCGGTCCCGGATTCCCCCAGGAACAAAACGGTGGTATCCGACGGCGCCACCTTCTGCACTAACTTGATAACCTCCTGAAGGGCGGGGCTTCTGCCAATGACCTGATCGAACCCTAGATTTTGAGCCAATTCCTCCCGCAGCAGGATATTTTCCGCCACCAGGCGACGGTTCTCCAGTGCTCTCTTGATCAGCACCGTGAGATGGTCGGTGTCGAAAGGTTTGGTGAGGAAATCGAAAGCCCCGATCTTCATCGCCTCGACGGCGTTCTCGACGGTGCCGTATGCGGTCATCACAACCACCACTGCTTCGGGGTCGTTGTCCTTGATCTCCGTGAGAACCTCAAGCCCGCTGAGCTTCGGAAGCTTCAGGTCAGTCAAAACCAGATCGTATCTTTTCTCCCTGGCTTTACTGGCGCCGACCATCCCGTCGGGAGCAACATCAACCTGATACCCTTCCGCCTCTAAGGTTTGCGCCAGCATGTCCCGCATGCCGTCTTTGTCCTCAATCACCAGAATAGAAGGCATATTTCATCACCCCAGATAGATTGAGATTCACGAACTTGCACTAAGCCAGTGTGAGTATCGGCAAAACAAGGCGAGACTGTAGGGGGACACCCCCATAATACTTGGTGGGATTCAGGGTTTACAGCTTCTGCAGGGGCTGAGGCAGTCGTTCAGCGCCTCCTCCCGGCTGCTGTAAACTCTCAACTCTTCCAAGGGCTTATCTGTAACTGCGAGACAATTCGGACGGTGGAAACGATATGAGTCTTTCAAAGCCAAATATCGTGGTTCCTTCGGAGGTGGGGGCAGACTCCAGATTCCCAGGTGCTCTTCTCGAGCCTCCTTTTGAACTGCGCAAAATTCCTGCAGATGGCGGAGGTTGGGAGAATAAGGGTAGATTACCGCCAATCCCTCTTTCAGAAGTTGAAGATTGACCATTATCGTATCAACATAGACGTAAGCCAACATACGGTCGTATTTGTCGCGTGCTTGCAGGTCGAGTTCTACTCTGACAGTTTCGTCTTTGACCAACCTCTCATTCGCTTCTTTTGCCTCCAAGTAGAAAGGCTCCCCCTCCTCGGGTGTGTCGACGCCGATGTAGCGAACAGTAATCCCGTTGCTCAATCTGATGGTGTCACCGTCGAGAATCTCAATTACTCGGTTCTCTTCTGTTTTCCTCTCTTCCCTGGCACAAAAAACGTGTAAGGAAAAGAAAAGAAGAGATAGAACCATTAACAGGCGACGGTGTCTTATCGGCATAGTAAACAGAACCAAGAAATCAGACTAGAATTGCTTCGCTGGTCCCTGAGGTTTCCTCCTTCACCAGAATGAGATTATCAACCCGGTCTTTTATCTCCTCCACGTGGGTGATTAAAAATATCTGCTGGAAGCGGTTTTTCAAGTTCGACAGCGCCTGCACGATATTCTCTTTCCGCAGGGAATCCTGGCTCCCGAAGATTTCGTCCAGGATGATAAAAGAGAAGTGGAAATCGTGAGATTCAGAGGTCGATTGCGAAATCGCCAGACGGAGACAGAGATTGGCTAAGTCCTTTTCCCCACCGCTGTAACGCTCAATTCCGAATTTGTCACCTCCGTCGTAAATGAAGATGTTGTAATCCTCGTCCAACTCCATCCCCCGATATTTGCCATCGGTCATCTCCATTAGAAGCTCGCTGGAGAGCTGCGACAGAGAGGGTCGGATGCGGCTTATGAGTTCTATTCGCAAATCCCCGAAGACCTTTTCCAGCTTTTGCAGTAAAGATAGCTCTCTCTGGAAATCCTCGGTCTCCTTCTTGAGCTTTTCGGCCTCGACCAGTTTCTCGGTCAGAGCTTCCAGCTCCCTTTGGAGGATTTGCTGACGACTCTCCTGGTCTTTGAGCCTTAGCTCCAGTTGGTGTGATTCTTTCACAGCTCCTTCACGTTCGTTTGAGATTTCCTCAAAGACCGAGTCTTTGAAGTCCAACTCCTCAAGCTGTTTTTGATTCAGCTCCCTCTTTCCAGCCACATCTTCTGATTGATTGACCAGTTCCTGCCTCCTTTGGGTCAACTTCTCATATTGCGAAACTTCCTGTTTGACGCGGATGTATTCCTCTCTCTTTGATTCTAACTCTTTCAACCTGGCTTTGAGGCTTTGGTGTTCTCTGAGGTCATACGTGATTTCTCCGAGCTCCTCCAGGGACCTCTTCAGGGATTGAACCTGTCGCTCTTTTTCACTGATGCCTTTCTGCAGACCTTCAACCTGCCCC
>JAUWHO010000007.1 GCA_030605835.1 Candidatus Zixiibacteriota bacterium
AACATCCTGATTGAAGTAGAACCGCCCCATGTCGCAGATGGTGTTGTCGGGGTCCAGAGGGGAGTTGGGGTCTCCGGCATCGATACAGGGAGAGCGCCACCTGAGATTGTAATCTTCACTGTATCGCCCGACGAATACAGGATCTAAGAAGATGTTGTAGTACACGTCACAGGAATCTCCGTTGGCGTTGGTCTGGGTGAGTTCCCCGAAGCCGGTTGGGATATTCCCCGAAATAGGGCCGGGGTCATTATTAAAGAAATCCGTATAATCAACCGTGAGTGTGCCCTGATTATAGATGCCGTAACCGTCATGATTATTGGAGATGATGCTGTTCGTGATGACGGCTGTGTTGCTGCCTAGAATATATATACCACTGCCTAAACCACCCCAGGTCTCGTTTTCATCAATGGTACAGTGGTCAACGGTGAGATTACCGTTTGTAATCGCTATGCCTCCCCCATGATCCATAGCAAAATTATCGTAAATTGAGCAATAAGAGAGGGCGGCGTGGGCGTTGTAGAGGGAAATGCCGCCGCCGCCCTGCCTAGACGGCGTATTATCGTAAGCAACGTTGCCATTGATTGTGCAGTTGGTTAAGGTCGCCGAGTCGTAGGTGCAGGAGATGCCGCCCCCCCGGCCACTTAGCGCAGTATTATCACTGATAATACAGTTAATGAGGGTCAGCGTGCCAGGACCGGAACGAACTCCACCTCCTCTTTCATTGGTTGTATTATCGCTGATGATACAGTCAATAATTGTCAGTTCTACATCAGACTTTAACCTGATTCCACCGAGGCCCGAATTATGGCTGATGATGCAGTCGGAAATGGTTCCGTCGACCGGGCTTTGCCAATAGATTCCAGATTGGTTATTCATGAGATTACAATGCGAGATTTCGGGACCGCTAAGAAATATTGTATAAATAGCATAGGAGCTCCCCGAAGTAATCGTACAGTGGGATATCACTGGACTTGAGTTGAAACAATACACGGACAAATCAGCGTTGCTGATAGTACAGTAAACCAGGTGACTGCTGTCTGGCGCAATGTAAAAGGTGATGCCATCCCAACCTGTGCTGGTATCCGCTGGGAAGAAGTGGATGGAATCTACCTCCGTGCCGGATGATTCCAGGTAACCGTTCACGGTCAGGGCATAGTACCCCTGGAAGATGACTTCCACCCCCTCGTGGATATACAAGGTGGAACCAACGGGTATATTGATATTGCCGTTGATGTTGTAGGGATTTCCCGAGGAGTACCAGTGACCATAAACCGGGCCGCCGGGTATCTCGGTGCCAAAGGCACTCACCGGAAAGAACAGAACCGCCCCCAACAGGATTGCAACTAGGGTTCTCATTGAAACCTCCGGACTGGTTAGCTTTTATTGCTGAGAAAGATACTCTCTTCCAGTAGAGCTCTTTTCAGATTGCAGTGTTAATATACGAAATTTCACCATTTTGGTCAAGGACAATCTTGTTCCAAACCATTGAGCGGCAGTAAAAAAGGGAGGGGACAAACCCCTCCCTGTGGCTCAAATCAGACGTGAGGGCCTACTTCACCAGCATCATCCTCCTCGTCTCCTGTTGGTATTGGACGCCCTCATCCGATACCCAAAAGAAAGGGCGGTGATGAATTCACCGCCGTACCCTTTGTGGAACCCGCCTCCGGGGCAGGAATGCCCCGGCTATGCCGGGGTGTTTATTCCATTTGAATAGGCTGGGCTTTTCCGCCGAAGCGGATCAGCCCCTGGCTGACAAGCCCAGCAAGACGAGTCACTTCACCAGCATCATCCTCCGGGTCTCGGTGTAATCCCCGGCGGTCCGAGTGTTGCGCGAAGGGCAGCAGGGAATTGAGACCTCCCTTTCGGAAGCCACGTTACCATCACTGATTTTTTAAAAGCAGGCGTTGTGGCACAATCACGATGGAAACCAACGGGGAGAGTTTAGCCGTCGAGTATGCCCAGATGAAAGAAACCCATAGATTCAGCTCTCAACATTCCGATATAATTTACAGCCTTGGGGATTCATTAATCTGGAGCTTTATGTTGCCGATTTTATAACCACTAGCTCCCAGAATTTCCGAGGCGGTCTAAAGGTGAAAAGCTCTCAGGGAGATCCAACTCTCCCACGAGGTTTTGTCGTTCTGAGCTACTTAGGCTTTTTGATGATGGTGGCGCAAACATGCAGGATGTAGAGAATGGCGACGTAGAGCATCACCACCACCCTGAAACCATGGCTGCAAAATTAGGACAACTCTTGGTCTCCGACGGGGTCATCACCGAGAGCCAACTTGAAGAGGCTCTCAAACTCCAGCGGGAGAGAGACAAGAAGCTGAAGCTGGGGCAAATCTTGGTGAAAATCGGGGCAGTCCCGGACGAGGACACCATCTATGAGTATCTCGGAAAACAGCTAGACATCGCCTACGTCAAGCCCTCCGACATTCAGTTAAATCCCGAAATTGTCAAATTGATTCCTGCTGACATTGCCCGCCGGTACACCGTTATCCCGATATTTCATATTGGGGTGGTGCTGACAGTTGCGGTCGCGGAGCCCTTCGATTTCGTGGCCGTGGATGAGATCGCATATCATACGAAGTTGGAAGTAAGGCGAGTACTCGCTACCCGCGCTGAAATCGAAACCGCCATAGATAAGTACTATTCCATAGCTGACACCGTGAACATAAGCACCGATAGGATTGAATCAGAAGCGGCGGGGCCCGGAACCGATCAGGTTTTACAGGTGGTCGACGACATCAGGATCGCCAGCGACCAGCCGGTTGTCGATTTGGTAAACTCTTTTGTTGTGAAGGCGGTTAAGGATAGAGCTTCGGATATACATTTTGAAGCTACTGAGCGCGATTGCACGATCCGATATCGAGTTGACGGCTTGATGAGGGAGATGGCAACCCTCAGCGCCGGAGTGCACCAACCTGTTGTCGCCCGTATCAAGGTGATGTCAAATATGGACGTTTCTGAAAAACGACTACCGCAGGACGGCCGCTTCCGGATGAACATAAATGACAAGCTCATCGATTTCAGAGTGGCTACACTCCCGACGATATTCGGGGAGAAAGTTGCGATAAGGATTCTGGACAAGAGCAATTTGCTGGTGGATCTCTCACAAATGGGATTCTCACCAGCCAATTACGAGAAATGGCTTGAAATCATAAATCGCCCCGAAGGCCTGGTTCTTATTACCGGACCGACCGGCAGCGGCAAGACCACCACATTATATGCGGTACTAATGGAGCTAAACTCTCCGGAAAAGAGCATCGTCACCGTTGAAGATCCGGTGGAGTATCACCTCGCAGGGACAACTCAGGTTCAGATCAATGAAAGGGCCGGTCTGGTTTTCGCTAACGCGCTGCGTTCCATCGTCAGACAGAATCCGGATATCGTAATGGTCGGAGAGATACGTGATCACGCCACAGCAGAGATATCGATAAGGGCGTCGTTGACAGGACACCTGGTGCTCTCTACACTCCATACCTCCGACGCCCCGGTTGCGGCCGGAAGACTAATCGATATGGGGATCGAGCCCTATTTAGTTTCAAGTTCGGTGACCGCGGTGTTGGCCCAACGGTTGCTGAGAGTCTTATGCCATAACTGCAAGGAAGAGGTTCGCCTGGATACGCCTTTAACCAGGGAGTTCCAGGAACGCAACCGTCTGCTGGAACTGACCTTCTTTCGGGGTAGTGGTTGTCCAAGATGCGATGAAAGCGGCTTCATTGGGCGCACCGCTATCCACGAGCTGATGGTTGTGAGCTCTGAATTAAAGGACCTGATCAGTGCAAAGGCCTCCCATATCGACTTGCGCCGCGCCGCCTTAAGGACCGGGATGATCTCGCTTCTCGACGACGGGCTCATGAAAGCTTCCAAGGGAATTACCACGATAGAGGAGGTTCTGCGCGTCTGTCACAGTGAAGACAGTAAAATCAGTCAAAAGGATGCTCCTTCGGTGATAAAGGATGTCTCCTCGATTCAAGTATAAAGCCGCTTCAGCCAATGGAAGCTTTCAGAAAGGGTTCCTGGAGGCGGGAGATGCCCAATCGGCAAAGAGGAGCCTCGACCAGAAGGGTTTAATCCCCATCAGCGTTAAGCCGGACCCCAGCCGTGAGCATTCCTTCAAGAAATTCTTCAAACCATCAGTAGATGCCGCCCTGCTTTCATCTTTCACGAGAAAATTAGGGAGCTTGTACAGAGCTGGTATCCCCATCATTAAGGCCTTAGATATCATCCAGAGTGAGCAGCATAATGCCGGGTTCAAGCAGGCCTTAGTCAGAATGGGAGAATCCATTGAGGGGGGTATGAGTATTTCGGAGGCTATGGAACAGTTCCCGGAATACTTCTCAGCGCTCTTTACGAATGCAATTAAGGCCGCGGAGGCCTCCGGGCAGCTGGAGGACATACTGCACCGACTCAGCGACTATCTGGAAATGGAAATCAGGACCACGCAAATGGTAAAGACGGCCATCCGTTATCCGACCTACGTCGTAATTTCCATTGTGCTGGCGACGGTGGTTGTGGTAACCATGGTTGTACCCAAATTCGCGGCTTTCTACGGCTCCTTTAAAGCTGAGTTACCGTTAGCTACCAGGATTGTAATTAACGTCAGCGATTTTGTCAGTTCTTACTGGTATATTCTTATCTTCGGCGTGGCCACAGCTGTAGTTTTATTGTACAGATTTCGACAAACCACTTCTGGACGGAAGCTTCTGGATCGGATTAAACTCGAAGTTCCGATCTTGGGAGAGATCTTTCTGCAACTGGCAATGTCCAGATTTTGCTTCATACTGGGTACATTGCTGAGCTCCGGGCTGCCATTGGTGCAGTCTTTAACCTTGGCCGGGCCCGCCATCGGTAATTCCTTAATCTCTAAAGCGCTATCGTCGGCCGCCGATAATCTCTTAGGAGGCGGTGGCTTAGTATCGCCCCTGAAAAAGTGCAAGTATTTTAAGCCGATGGTCATTCAGATGCTAAGCATCGGCATGGAGTCTGGACAGCTGGATTACCATTTGTTCCAGGTGGCCCGTTATTGTGATGAGGCTGTGGAGTATCAAGCTAAGAAACTGACCACCCGGCTGGAGCCTGTATTGACAGTCTTGGTCAGCGGGCTTGTTCTGATTCTGGCATTGGCGGTGTTTTTGCCGATGTGGAATCTGATGAGCGTGGTCAAGAATCAATAGAACCAATAACGAAAAGGAGGTTACGGTGCGCTGTTCAAATCAAAAAGGGTTCACCCTAATTGAGCTGATCATCATCATCGTGGTGTTGGGAATATTGGCTTCGGTGGCCATTCCCAGGTACAGAAGCATAGTCGCCGAATCCAGAGAGGCTTCCTGTAAGGGTATGCTGGGGGGGTTCCGTTCGGGAATCAGCATCTTTTACGGCAATGCCGCCGCTACCACCGGTACCGCTACTTGGCCTGCGATTGACAGCGTGAGGACCATCGGGGTGGTTATGGAGCAAGACATTCCAGACAACCCCTATCAACCCGACGCCCCGGATTCGATTGTAACGGGAGTGACTAAAGGCACCATCGTGGGTACGCGCGGCGGCTGGGCTTACCTGGCCTCCACCGGTGAGATATGGGCCAATACTGATGGCTCCGGCGAAAACAACTGGTAGTGCTATGTACAGGGACACTGAGCCGGTTCTGCTCCTCCGAAGCAGTTCCGGTTTTACCCTGATTGAATTGATTATCATACTGGTGGTGCTGGGTGTTCTTGCCAGCGTCGCCATCCCACGCATAGGGGCAATGATAGGAACCTCCAAGGCCAATACCACCAAGGATGAAATGCGGAGGCTCAAGATTGCTCTGGTCGGCTCCGCGGGCGATGATATCCGGGGGTATGAAAACGACGTCGGCTCACTGCCCCCCGACCTCACCGGCTTAGTAGCCAAACCCGGCGGCGTCTCCGACTGGGATAGGTTTACCCAGACCGGTTGGAACGGTCCCTATATCAGCGCCGATGATGATAAATACCTCCAGGACGCCTGGAGAACAAATTACATCTATAGTCAGGGGTCTCGTACCATCAAGAGTGTCGGGTCGGGTGACACCTTGACCGTAAGCTTCTAATGCCCATTCTGGTAAGAGAGAAAGGCTTTACCTTGATCGAGGTTGTCCTGGTAATCGCAATTCTGGGCATACTCTCAACGGTTGCGATAAGAGGTCTGACGATCACTGTCAACAAGGGCCGCTTCGATGCCACCACCGCGGAGATGGAGAAGCTGGCTCGGGCGATTGCTGGAGATGAGAGGTTGGTCTCGGGTGGTTTCAGGACTGACTTCGGCTACGTCGGCGATGTTGGGGCGTTGCCGCCAAACATCAATGCTCTGGTGACCAACCCGGGCAGCTATTCAACCTGGGAAGGTCCGTATTTCCAGGTGGATTTCACCGAGAACCCCGAGGATTATAAGCGCGACGCCTGGAATGAATTGTACACGTACAGCGGCGGGGTCACCATTGTTTCCAATGGTGGAGGCAGCGCCATGACCAAACAGTTCGCCAATTCTGCAAGCGATTTGACCTCAAATACAATCAACGGAATTGTGCGTGATTCCGAATTATCGCCCCCGGGTGATAGCGCCTCGAACGTTACCGTTACTATTGAATATCCCGACGGCGCCGGCGCAATGACGAGCTCCTCTACCTCGCCGAATGCATCCGGCGAATTCTCATTTTCAAATTCGATTCCGATCGGGATTCACTTTTTGCAAGCGGTCACCACCGGCGCAGATACCCTCTCGAAACACATTGCGATCTATGCCGGCAGAACCACATATACCGAATTGCGATTCCCACGAGACTTGTGGTGATTAACTTGGGATTCGATATGGGGTACTATCATCAAGAAGGATTCACTCTTATAGAAGTAGTGATGATAATTGTGATCATTGCCATAATGAGCACGGTGGCGATAAGGTCCATGCAGCCGATAACGGAACGAACCAGGGAAGAGGGCACCATTAGAGAGATGGACCTTTTAGCCGAAGCCATATGTGGTGACAAAGACCTCGTGGTCGAGGGGATCCGCGCCGATTATGGATATGTAGGTGATGTGGGCTCATTACCCCCAGATCTCGACGCCCTGGTCACCAATCCCGGCGGGTATTCCACCTGGAAGGGCCCCTATATCCGCAGTGCTTTCAACGAGAGTCCCGAGGATTATAAGCGCGATGCCTGGAACCAGTTATACTCATATACCGGCGGCGTCAAAATCATCTCCACCGGAGGGGGAGACACCCTGACCAAGCAGTTCGCCCAGAATGCCTCCGGTCTGACCTCCAATACGGTGTGGGGAAACATCTATGATGGACTGGGTGGGCCCCCAGGAGATAGCGCCTTCTTTGTTGCCATCACTGTATTCTATCCCGATGGCAATGGGGGATCAACCTCGGTCTCGACAAGTCCCTCCTCTGCAGGAAGATTCACATTTGCGAATTCTATTCCTGTAGGAAACCATCTAATCAGGGCTGTTTACAGTGCCGCAGATGAGACCACCGCGGCCTATGTTTCGTTGCCACCAGCTAGTGCCTGTTACCGCGAACTACGCTTCAGCCGTGCCCTCTGGCCTGGAGGTGGTGGAGAGGACGACAGTCTGTGCCTGTGGCTGACAACACATGATGACGTTTCAACGAGCGGGGTTCCGGAGCTGCCCTCGTGGACTGCGGGGGAGATTCTCAACTTCGGACGACCGAGCCTCGCCTTCGAGCCTGGTAAGACTCAGGGCACATTCTCGTCCGTTTTCAACCTCGACAACATGGTCCAGGACGGGGACGCGCAAGTCGATGCCATTCACTTCGTCCGCACCAATATGACGGTCGGGAGCGCTAACCGTGTGAACTTATACGTGGGTGACGTCTTGCTGTCCACCATGGCCAACGAGACCCTGTCGAGTACCAACACGCTCTCGGTCAACGATGAGGATGTCTTCGTATTCAGGCCAGATATCGAGGGGGACTATAGCTCAGCGACATTCATCTTTCTCCTCGATGGACATCAAATTATAACTACCGATATCCAGGGGGTATCGCTAGTGGAAGCAGACACAGAGGTGGGCGGTACCACCCTCCTGGCTGGTACTTTCCTGTTGACGCAGACTTTATCTGACAAGGATGACATCTTTCACTACACTGCTGATGATGTGGGCCTAAACACCACAACTGGCACCTTGTCGATTTTGATCGATGGAAGCGACATCAGTATCGGTGGTGGCATTAACGGGCTCGACCTTGTAGAATCCACCACCGCCCTCGGCGGCACCACCCTGCAGGCCGGTTGCATCCTGATCTCCCAATCCGCCGACGACGCCTGTGTCGGTGACAACTGCATCCGAACAATGCAACAGGACATTTCATACTTGATCGTCACCCAGGCGGGGTCAGACACCGTGGCTGACGCCGAGCTATTTCTCGATGGCAGCGACCTGAATCTTGATACAACTGAGGAAGATATAAGCGGGCTCAGCTTGTCTCAGGAGGAGATCTGAATTGACCATTCAGATTGACAGAGGCGCCCAAGAGGCCACCACGGGAGATAAGAGCAAGACAATGGACACCAGCATAGATCAGAGCACCACCCTTTCCGCGCCGGAGAACATTAACGAGAAAGAGCCGGCTGATATTCTTATTATGGACCGGGAGCAGCACCCCTAACGATACCACCGCGATCTATGTCTCGGTGACGCCGGGGAGCGATGCTTACTGCGAAGTGCATTTCCCCGGGAGCATCTGGTAAGGGGTGGGTTAAGAGAGCCGATAATTCCCTATGACGGACCTCGATCGCCCATCAGGTGAGGGAATGAGAACAACCGATACCGCTGTGGTGATAGATACCCCCTTGGATTCGATCCAGAGCCAAGGCCCGCAAGAGCCCGATACCCTGTTTACCTTTCACGAGCCCAAAGAGGTCTCGCCTCTTGCGAAAAAGATATTATGCCTCGATTTAACCGGCGATTGCTTCAAATTCAGTATTTTCCACAAATCCGGTAACTCAGTCAGATGGCTGATGGCAGGGAGGATCCCGGACGTGGAAGTCGACCCCGCCTCAGTCGAAGAAACGGTATCCAGGGGGATAGAGAAATTATCATTGGATATTAGCCCAAAGAGTGCGAAGGTATTGGTGATTATTCCGGGTTCGGATTTTTTTCTGCGCCGGATTGAAGTCCCCACTTTGAAAGGAAATGATTTCCTGGAGGCGGTCAAATGGGAGTGCTCAAAGCAGGTGCCGTATTCAATAGAGGTGGCCTACGTTAACATCCAAAACGTCGAGAGAGTTGAAAACAGGCTCGTGGTCCACACCGGAATTATCGTAAAGGAACACGTAGATGCTTTTGCTTTTTTGGGCGAGAGGCTTTTGGGAGTGGTCCCTTCTCCACTATGTTTATATGGCAGTATGAGGGATCTGACAACTCCCCGGGATATCACCAATATCCTTATCAGCTGGGGTGAATCGGAAGGGGTGATAGCTTTTGCCCATAGTGGACAGTTTGAATTTTGCAAGTGCTTCGGTATCGAGGGCCTGGTGAAGAATAAACGGCTGCTTGATCCTGCAGAGGTTTTGGATCGGGCGGAACGTAACCTGCGCAACAGTCTTGATTTCTATAATGCTCATTTTCGTGGTCGACAACTTGGGGAAATCAAGGTGCACGGCCCCGGAAGTGAGGCATTACTTGAGGAGCTGTCAAAGGCGGTGGGCGCCGGGGTTGGCCGCCAAAATCCATACGCCGATCTAATTCCTGATCCAGAAGTGTCATCGAGCTTGTGGGAGGATTGTGAGAACGATTATATCCTCTGCTCCGGAGCGGTAAAGCTCAAACCCGAAAGCTATTTTTTGCCCGTTTCCGTAAAGCAACTCTTAACCTTTAAGAAGATAAAATCGATATCCAGGGCATTATCCTTCTCGGCGCTAATAGCCTTGCTGCTCCTCGCCGGAGCTTTATGGGTTGAGCATGCCTATCGGGCCCGGATGATTAACTTAATTGGACAGGAAATCACAGAGATGGAGAGTTCACCGGGAGCCGTTAACGCCCTTTCGCTGAAGGAAGAATTGGATGCCAAATTGAGCCTAAAGCTGAAAATGCGGCCATCCCAACCGTGGGCGGCAAACGTGCTGAAAGGTGTCAGCATTTCGGTTCCGCCCGAGATTTCGTTCAAAAACATGGATTTGAAAAAGAAACCGTTCAGTGTTGACAGCGCGGATATACGAATAGAGGGGTTTTATTATGGCAATATAGAGGGCACCGAGGTGTGTTTAGCAGAACTGGTCGAAAACCTCAGGAATTATATCGGATTCGAGCAGGAAAGGCTGAACCGGATGTCTGAAAGACTCGAAGGAGATAACAAGCACTCGAATTTTGCACTAACTGGCCAGATTGGGTTGGATTGATGGACCGCAGATTACTTCTCAAGGCAGTTTGGTTGCCGGGCCTTCTATTATCAATGATACTGGGCATATTATTCTTCAGAAATCATCATCTTGACCAGCTTGACGCGACAATTGCTTCAGATAGCATGAGATTAGATAGCAGGCGGGCGTTGTTGGCCTCTATTGGAGAGTTGCGGAAAGAACTAACGGCTGTTTCCCGGAGTATGGAGAGGGATTACAAACACCTATTTGAGTTAGCCAAAGCCGAATCTATGGTTGAAATAATCAACAATATGGCCGCCTATTATGGGATTGAAATGATAGATTTCAAATTCCAAATACCGGAGTATGTTGAAAAGAGACTCCAAGCTGACAAAACTATCCCCTATCTGATTCAGTTCGAGGCGAAATTTAAGGGGGATTATGTCCCCGTCGGCAAATTTATCGAATCATTGGAGAAGAGGATATTTCTTGACGAAATTAATAGTATCAGGTTAGTGGCGAATGAGGCTGGCGGGAATGAAGTTATAAGCGATATTAGAGGAGTGGTCAGATTCATCTAAAAATCAAGGCAGGAGGTATTTGACCGGGGTGAACTGAGAAAACACATTGAGAAAATACATTGTGTACACATTGTTCATATTTTCGGCCGCTTACGGAATCCATTTCCATTTTCTGAGTGGCGATAATGAGCCCCAGACTGTTGCCGGGGAGACCTCCCAGGTTCAGAAGAGTGAAGTCAATCTCACCCAGGCGGAGGTCAAAAAGGTCAACCGCAAAGATTATAGATGGGGAGGTAATCCCTTCAAATCCTTTAAGGCCTCTAAAAGGGCTAGCCTTGGACTCACAGGTATTTCATTTAACGATAATGGTCTCAGCTATGCAGTTGTCAACAACCGGGTGGTACAAACTGGTGATGAGATCGCTGGTTGGATTGTCACCTCGATAAGACCCGGCTATGTCTTGCTTACTAAGAAAGGTGTTGTTGAAAAACTGGCACTGGGAGGTGAGTTTTGAATAGGATATTCTTAGCATTTTTGTCTCTCTTCATGTTGGCATCTGAGGCCTTGGGGGGGGATTATCAGATTGAAGAGGTAAAGATCACCCATTTTTATGATTCCAACATTACTCGTGTTACCCTGACCGGCCCAGGTCCGTTGGAATATTCGAACTTCGAAATGGTTGATCCTTCCAGACTGGTTTTTGATATTCCCAATGCCGCCACGCCCGATAGGCCGCTCGTTTTGCAGTACTGGCCCCCGGTAAGACGGATTGGTTTCGAGCACCTGATTGACCCCCAGCGGGGAATTAGGATGATCATCGAATACGAACCAGGAGCCTCGTATAAAATTATAGGAGTAAGTAACGGTATTGAGATATCATTTATCAACCCTCCCAAGCCCGATAGCCTCCCTCAGAAATCTGTGACACAACCCCCTTGGTTAAAGGAAAAAATCAATCTGGTCTTAGAAAATGGAGAGATCTCAACCGCCTTAAATTTGCTCTCTCGCAAGGCCGGCTTTAATCTGGTAGTTTCAGATTTGAGCGAAAAGCCGCTGTGGGTGAATCTCAGCAATGTCACGGTGGAAGAGGCTTTGGAGGCCATTTTGATGGCCACCGGAAATGCTTATTATACTTTCGGAGATATAGTTGTGGTGATGCGGCAAGAGCTGGAAGAATCGCGGCGTGAGTTCGAAACCCGGGTTTATGAGTTGAAATATGCCGATGCCTCTAAGCTCGCGGAGAGTTTGCAGGGACTGCTTTCACCAAATGCAAGGATTAAAATCCTCAATCCGCTCTCGACTGAGCCGGTGCGTTACATGCTGGTCTCAGACCGTCGGGAAAATCATCAACTTGTTGAAGATATAATTTCCAACGTCGATGTACCACCCAAACAGATCGCCATCTCGGTAAAGTTTATTGAAACCAATATTTCAGGTGAGGAGAAACTCGGCATTGATTGGAATAAAATGGTGGAGACCAAATTAACCGGAGCGATTCCCCCAACCGGAGGAACTGAGGCCCCGGCATTTGGGAATCTATCGGCCTATTCATCGTGGCCGCCCGGTAAGAATTCATTCACCGTGGGCACACTCACCCTCTCAGAGGCAACCGCGGTATTGAATTACCTCCAGAGAGAGGGTAAAAGCAGGCTCTTGTCCGACCCCACGGTCACAACCTCTGACGGAAAGGAAGCGAGAATCAGCGTCTCCACCAGCATTCCTATTCAGACCATTAACCGCTTCTCCGAAGGCGCCGTTATTCAGGACATAGTCACCTATGAATATCGGGAGGTAGGTATTTCATTGAATGTAACCCCAAGAGTGAACAAGGAAGGTCAAATCACATTGGTGTGCAAGCCAACCGTCGAGGAGATAACCGGTTGGGTCGGCCCGGAAAACAACCAGCAACCGATAACAACAAAAAGGTCGGTGGAGACCGAGGTGGTAGTGGCCGATGGTGCAACTCTGGTTATCGGCGGGCTGTATAAGGAAGCCAAGATTGAAAATGTATCTAAAGTCTGGCTACTGGGAAGCATTCCCATATTGGGACATCTGTTTAGACACAAGACGACCACCGACAGCAAAACTGACCTGATGATTTTCATTACCCCGCAGATTATTGACTGATAACTCCTGAAGCTGCAAGCAGTAGTAACCGGTTTAACTTCGTGATCCAACCTTGTCTTTTCTCCGGTGAAGCTATTTGTCTGGGTGCAAAAGAGAGTGTATCCGGGAGGAAGTGTTTGCTGAGATGCTGGGGGGATGAGTCAAAGCCGTCCACGTAGATGAAGGCCTTCGTGACTGGCTGAGCAACCTCATGGAACACCACCTGAGACAAAGGCATAAGACCGTAGACGCCGAAAAGGGAAGACTTAAAGCTCGTGCGTCTCGGATACGCAGTCTGATGAACAAAGCCTATGTGGATAAGCTTGAAGGGAAAATCCCCGAGGATTACTCGGCTATAAAGTCCCGGGAATGGAGAAAGGAGCTTTCCCGGGTGAACTGAAAGGTAGAGCAGCTGGAAGCCGATATCCCTGAGAACTACGAATTGGGCGCAAAGCTATCGAACTCGCGAATCGTGCTTATTCTCTTTACGTTAGGCAGAATCCTGCAGAACAACGCAGGTTACTGAACACGTTACTTTCGAACTGCACCATCTACAACGGAACTCTTTGCCCCACATATAGAAAGCCCTTCGATATACCGGCAAAAGGGTTGTCAATGACCGGAAAACTGGGATTCAGAAGGCGCCATTTTGGCTAACTTCTTGCCAATCAGGAGATTAAGCCTAATCTCTTGGGAAGTCCAAAGTTAAGTTCAGTCAAGTACAATTGAGTACAGTCAAGTTGAGTCGAGCTCAGTGAAGTCCACGGTTAGAAAATGGTTAGAAAGAATCCCCAGCTCCAAGAATGAAAGCTTCTTGTGGATAAGTCCAGCTTCAGTGGTCATCTTGGCTTCTCACTTTTTGATTGGTTCTTTTCTTGAAGGTAAATGGCCAATTCCCTCATCCAATTGTCAACTCAAGTCCGTCCTGGCCCAGTTGCATAACTTAGATAGGCCTCTTGATCCAGCTTCCCACCGGAGGTGGGTCGCCTCCGGCGACAATTCTGACTCAATTAGCTCCTTCAACAAAACTTGAGACTGTTGCCGAATCTCGTACTAGAAAATTCTGCTTGACAAGCTGGGAACAACCGGCGATAGCCTCTGTCGCAAAAAACTTCAATCGCTTGGGCATAGAATACACCTCCTTTCGAATCTCCGGTGCCCTCTCTTTTGCCAGAAAATTACACAATATATGATACCCTACCCATTCCTAAATGGCCTTGACATTGGTCTGTTACCCAAATAATATATGTAGGGCGTATGTAACAGAGTAGAGTTCCCTCAGGATGCTCGATAATTAGAAGATGAGGGATCGCTTAACTCTGGCCAATCGACATGCTTACAGACTATTAATGTCAGACACAAAGCGAGACGATTGAAATATGGGCTTGAGATGATAACGAAGCGACAAGCAACCTGTTTCCAAGATGACAACGAATAAAAATAGGCCAGAAGAGGCTCACGATTGTGCCACTGATGTCAGGTTGCCCGAGGAATTTCAGCTTCTATCACAACGAATATTGCACTATGCCAACCGAGGCGAGCCGAGAATTGATTTTTTGCGCGGCATCTGCAAGCTGTTATTGGAGTTTTCTGGTTGCGCTACTGTCGAGCTCTGGTTAAAGGAAGGCGATAAGTATTACCGCTGCCTCTCAGAGCTGAAACCGGAGTTTTCCTTCGAGCGCGAGAGCATTCCATCCAAGGAAGACGAGGATGGAAAGACGATTCCCATTCCGCAAAGTGATTCAAATCTCGAAAGGCTGCAGGCTGATATTATGCGCGGACGGCCTGAGCGAACGCTCCCCAATTTCACCAAGAGGGGAAGCTTCTGGGTAGGTGACGCTAACAAGTCCTTATCCCTGAAAGCGCAAGCTGGTGAAAAAAGCCAACCTCTCAGCCTTTCCACCGATGGCGATTACAGATCCCTGGCCCTTCTTCCGCTTGCTGTCGGTGATGACAATATCGGCCTTTTACAACTTATGTATAGACAGCGTGATTACTTCACAGAAATGGAAGTTGAATTATACGAAGGCGTTGCTCAAACCCTTGGAGTTGCGCTGGCGAACCAACAGGCCCAGGCGGCCTTGCGGGAAAGGGTGAAGGAGCTCACCTGCCTGTATAGTATAGCTCAAGTGGTTGAACGGCAGGGCCTATCACCAGAAGGGATTTTGCAGGGCATCGTAGAGCTTCTTCCCCCCGCCTGGCAATACCCTGAGATTGCTGCCGGCAGGATCATTTTGGATGGGCATGCTTACTCAACTTCTGGTTTTCGCCAGGATGGGCAAAAGCAGATGGCGGATATCGTTGTGAAAGGTGAGCGGCGGGGTGTTGTTGAAGTGGTCTACGCTGAGAAGAAACCAGAACTCGATGAGGGACCGTTCCTCAGAGAAGAGAGAAATCTGATTGATGCCATAGCCAAACAAGTGGCACTTATCGTTGAGCGAAGAAAGGCCGAGGAGGACCGATCAAAGCTTCAGGAACAGCTCCGGCACGCAGACCGGTTGGCCACCATCGGACAGCTCGCAGCCGGCGTTGCCCATGAACTGAATGAACCGCTCGGTAATGTCCTCGGATTCGCTCAGCTCGCAAAGAAAGATCCAGAATTGCCCAAACAGGTGAGTAAGGATATTGAAACGATAATCACGGCCTCATTGCATGCCCGGGAAGTAATCAAAAAACTCATGATATTTGCCCGTCAGATCCCGACAAGGAAGGCACAAATCAATCTCAACGACATTATCGAAGAGGGGCTGTATTTTCTTGGATCTCGGTGCGCAAAGGCGGGAATCCAATTGACACGCGTGCTCACGCCAGACCTGCCGGAAATAACTGCCGATCGAGCCCAACTGCATCAAGTCCTCGTGAATCTGATCGTCAATTCTATTCAAGCCATGCCCGAGGGAGGAAAACTAACCATACAGACATTTGCCCAGGGTGATCATGTTTCGCTGGTAGTGGAAGACACCGGCATTGGCATGAGCGAGGAGGTCTTAAAGAAGATTTTCATTCCTTTCTTCACGACCAAGGATATTGATGAGGGCACCGGATTGGGCCTGTCGGTGGTGCATGGGATTGTTACCTCGCATGGGGGGTCTATCGATGTTCAAAGCACCGTTGGTAGCGGGACTCGATTTGCAATTCACCTGCCCCTGAGGATGCCGGAGGACGAAGAGGAGAGCGTTCAAAATGACTGAAACTAAGGACAAAGAATGCATCCTGGTCGTTGACGATGCCCCGGATACCCTCGAAATGCTCCAGAGAAACCTCACTTCTGCTGGATATCAGATCTACACCGCCTTAGGAGTAGCTGAAGCAATAAAAATACTGGAATCGACAACCGTGGACTTGGTTATAACGGACCTCAAGATGCCGCGAGTGAGCGGATTCGATCTAATCAGGCATGTCAGGGAAAACCTCAAGGATACCGAGGTTATGATGATCACCGGTTACCCCTCTGTCGAGGGGGCGGTTAAGGCAGTCAAGGCTGGTGCCGAGGATTATTTGGCGAAGCCTTTTACCGACGAGGAGCTTTTTGCAGCCGTCAGACGGGCACTGGATAAGCTGAATATGCGAAGGGCCGGAGAGGCCCAAGAGATCACGGTAGCTTCACCCCCCCCAGGTTTAATAAGTGAGTCTGAGGCGATGAAAAAAGTTTTCGATGCTATAACGAAGGCGGCCTCGACCAATGCCACGGTCCTGATCTCTGGAGAGAGCGGCACTGGCAAGGAACTTGTAGCCAGAGCCATTCATTACAGTAGCCCCCGCGCCTCGGCTCCATTTGTGCCTATCAATTGCGGCGGCATCCCAGAGGGACTCTTTGAAAGCGAGCTTTTCGGGCACGTTAAAGGCGCATTCACGGGGGCCATTGAATCCCGTGCGGGGTTCTTTCAAACCGCCGACGGTGGCACCATCTTTCTCGACGAAATCAGCGAAACCAGTCCTTCCATGCAGGTTAAGCTTCTCCGAGTATTGCAGGATAAAGAGGTCTGCATGGTCGGGGCAACTCGAACGAGAAAGGTAGACGTTAGAATCTTGACCGCGACAAACAAGGAGCTGAATAGTCTTGTGAAGAAGGGAACCTTCAGGGAAGATCTATTCTTCCGTCTTACGGTAATTAACATTCATATCCCCCCATTGCGCGAAAGAGGCGACGATATCTTGCTCTTGACTAATCACTTCATGGCCAAGTTTGCCGAGGAGTCAGGCAAATCGAAGCTCCGGTTCTCAGATAATGCCCTGCGGGCGCTGAAGAATTATTCCTGGCCTGGCAATGTGAGGGAACTGGAGAATCTGACTCAGCGTCTTATGGTCATGGTGGATGGGGATTATATCGATGTTCCCGATCTGCCCTCGCATATGCGTTTTACGGCGTTCAAGGAAACCGGTCTGGATCGCTCGCTGGCCGAAGTGGAGGCCGAACATATTCGTAATGTCCTGGCCAACGTAGGCGGTAACAAGACAGAAGCCGCCAAAATATTGGGTATTGACCGAAAGACCCTGCGCGAAAAGCTAAAAGACCAAGCATAGCCCGCCCAGCAAGACCTTGCGAGCGGGTAAAATCTCCCCGGTGGTTCAAATCTCCCCGGAGGCTATCTTACTTCAAGCCTCATCTGACAATTCGAGTGCCTCTCCCTAACACTAATCTGTCTCTATAACTCATTGGCTCCATTTCAATTAGTGGCGGATGGGAGCCTGCAATAGCTGGCCTGTGCGAATTGCGAACATTGGCACACAAGTTGCGATAATGGGGATGTGGGCATGACCCTGAGAACAGAAGAGATAAAAAATGAAGAGGTGTTTACAATGGCTATCGAAGAAATAACAAGAACGAGAGATGAGGTGAGAGTCGCTCCGAAGAAAAAGGAATATCGGGGTCTCTGCACCACCTGCAAGAACGCTCCTACCTGCACCTACCCCAGGGATCCGGATCGAGCGGTGCTGCAGTGCGAGGAGTTTGAAGGGTACGAACCCATCCAGAGGTGGGCTACGGGTGGAGATATCTCGCCGAGGCAAGTCTCCGCTGCCAAGCAGGAAGACTCCGGGAAGTACAAGGGACTCTGCGTGAATTGTGAGAACCGCCAACATTGCACTTTCCCGAAGCCTGAGAGCGGTGTCCTGCACTGTGAGGAATACGAGTAGGATGACAGCGGCAGGTTCTTCCCCTCTGCTGTAGAGACTATGTTGTCGAATCAAGCTGCTCATAAAGAACAAGAGATGCGTCCAAGAACTCACGATGATCATGAGCCGATACGCAATCTCTTTAGGGGATAATGATGAGAGAGGATGTGGCAGTTAAAGAGCAGGTGGCAAGGCCGCGGGAGAAACTGGCCCCGCCCCAGAAGAAGAGTCTTTACGATAACGTCGTCAGGCAGTTCAGCAAAGCCGCGGACTTGATGCAGCTGGACCCGGACATCCGCAAGATTCTCGGGAGAACGACCAACGAGATCGTAGTCGCCTTCCCGGTGAAAATGGACGATGGCCGGATCGAGATGTTCACCGGCTACCGGGTACAGCACAACAACGTCCTGGGTCCCTTCAAGGGGGGGCTTCGTTACCATCCCTTAGTGGAGATCGATGAGGTCCGGGCGCTGGCGACCTGGATGACCTGGAAGTCGGCGATAACCAATATCCCTTTTGGTGGCGCCAAGGGAGGCATCCAGTTAGATCCCTGCTCGTGTAGCTCAAGAGAGCTGGAGCATATCACTCGTCGCTTCACCTTCGCTCTGGGTAACAATATCGGGCCGGAGTATGACATTCCAGCACCGGACGTGAATACCAACTCACAGATCATGGCGTGGATAGTGGACACCTATCTGTCGACAATACCGCCGCACGAGCGCCAGGCTTCGGTCCACGTGGTTACTGGCAAGCCGGTGGAATTGGGTGGTAGCCTGGGTCGGGACAAAGCCACCGGCCAGGGAGTGGTCTTCACAATAGAACAGTGGGCAAAGGATAAGGGCTTCGATTTGAAGGGTGCCACTTACACTGTCCAGGGGTTCGGAAATGTTGGCTCCTGGGTCGCACGGCTTTTGAAGCCGCATGGCTCCAAGCTGATCGCGGTCGAAGATGTTACCGGAGCGATTTCCAACTCAAAGGGTATCGATCCCGAGGAACTCACCAGCTATGTGCAGGAGCATGGCAGGGTCTCCGGTTACCCCAAAGGCAGCCCCATAGATCACGAGACCTTCCTGCGCACCAAGGCTGACATCTTTATCCCCGCGGCCCTGGAGAACCAGATCACCGGTTCCACTGCTCCGCTTCTGAATGTCAAGCTCGTCGCCGAAGGAGCCAATGGCCCCACCAATCCCGATGGTGAGGAGGTCTTACAGCAAAGGGGTATCGAGGTCATTCCCGATATTCTCTGCAACTCCGGTGGGGTGATCGTGAGCTACTTCGAGTGGCTCCAGAACAAGCGCAGCGAGTTCTGGGACCTTGAGGAGGTCGATGCTAAACTTCACAAGAAGATCATCGACGGCTATCAAAGGGTGCGCGATACTGCAAGAAGTTTCAACACTGACTGGCGCACCGCCGCTTACATTGTCGCTCTGTCCCGTCTGGAAACAGTATACAAGGAGCGGGGAATATTCCCTTAGTGGATTATGGTCACATCTCCTTTGAAGTTGGTTTGGTTGCTGAGGCAACAGCTCGCCTGTGAGCTCATTTCCGGGATAAATAGCGGCGAACCTGGTGATTGCAGAATAGGCTTAAGGGTGTATTGATACATAGAACGCGCCAAGCAAAAGGCAAGGCATCAAAAGGCCAATAAGGAGGAAATGTCAATGTCGGTTACAACAGAAAAAGAAAAGAAACTGAGAAAAGCAGCTCCGCCGAGCGCAGTAGTATACCGGGGCCTTTGCAGCACCTGCGATATGGCTTCAACTTGCACTTTTCCAAGGGATCCTGAGAGACCAATTATGCACTGCGATGAGCTTGATAGCTACCAAGCGGATACTGTGACTCCTGAGGAGCTACTCAGAGCCGAGCCGGCCAGCCCGAAGGCTGTATCCGAGGCCGAACAGAAAGAGCTCGGTAAATACAAGGGATTATGTGTTAATTGCGAGAACCGCGAAACCTGCACTTTCCCTAAACCCGAGGGTGGTGTCTGGCACTGCGATGAGTACTGTTAGGATCTCTGGCATTTGTCTATTATAATCGTACTGTGACTACACGGAGGGAGAGAAATGGATGAATCAGCCATTGGGGAAATCTGTGATAAGCATGTAGGAGATCGGGGAGGGCTTATCTCGATCCTCGAAGACATTCAAGCCAAATACGGCTATCTTCCTGCCGAGGCCTTGCGAACATTGGCAGAAAAAACGGGACATTCATTGGTTGACATATATGGTGTGGCGACATTTTACAAGTCGTTTAGCTTCAAGCGGAGAGGAGAACACCTCATATCGGTTTGCCTGGGAACCGCTTGCCACGTCCGCCTGGCGCCGATCATCCTCGAAGAATTCGAGCGGCAACTGGGAATCAAAGCAGGTGAGACCACCCCTGATAAGAAGTTTTCCCTTGAAACTGTTAATTGCCTAGGCGCTTGTGCGCTGGGACCTATCGTGGTAGTGGATGGTCACTATTTTTCAAACGTTAACACCAGAAGGGTCAGTTCAATACTGAAGAAGACTCGCGCTGGTCTTGATAAGATTGAGATCAAGGGAGACCAGCGGATATTTCCGATAGAAGTCAGTTGCTCTCGTTGTAATCGCAGTCTGATGAATCCAGGCCACCTGATTGATGGCTACCCCTCCGTACGAGTTACGGTATCATTCAATCAAAAGCATGGCTGGCTTGCTTTATCCAGCCTGTATGGTAGTCACAACGTTTCCTCTGAATATGAGATTCCCGACGATATAGTAGTCAATTTTTTCTGCCCTCACTGTCACGCTGAGCTTATTGGCGCCTCAAAATGTGCAGAGTGTGGCGCCCCAATGGTACCTATGATAGTTCGCGGAGGTGGGGTAGTCCAGATCTGCTCTCGCTACGGTTGCAAAGGACATATGCTGGATTTGATCGGTAAATACAAGGGGTTATGTCTTAATTGCGCGAACCGCGAAACCTGCACTTTCCCTATACCCGAGGGCGGTGTCTGGCAGTGCGATGAGTACTGTTAGGATCTCTGGCATTCCTCGGCACCTCAAAATGTGCAGCGTGCGGCGCCCCAATGGTACCTACGATAGTTCGCAGAGGCGGCATAGTCCAGATCTACTCTCGGCACGGCTGCATAGGACATATGCTGGATTTCATCGGGGTTAGTATTTGAGAAGATTTGACGGTGTAAAAAAAACAAAAAGCCCTGAGCAAGTAGGAAACAGATATGATAAGAGTTAAGTCGATAAATGAATTTAGGCAACTAAGGGAGCACTTGGTAGCAAATCTTGATCCAACAATCCCTACCATTGTCATATGTGCTGGAACAGCATGCCAGGCGAGTGGATCAAACGATATTATGCGGGTAGCCAAGAAATATATCCTACAGAAACATCTCGTCGATGAGATTAAAATCAGGATCACGGGATGCCATGGGTTCTGCGAAATGGGCCCGTTTATTCTCTCCGAACCGCAGAACGCCTTCTACCATAAGGTGACGATTGATGATGTTCCCCGCATTATAGATGCTGTTCTCGCCGGCGATTATGTTGAGGAACTATTATATACAGACCCCAATACGGGTGAGAAATACTACAGACAGGATGATATTCCGTTTTTCAAAAATCAACAGCGCACCATATTCAGCAAGAATCAGCTAATCGACCCAATTCGTATCTATGACCATATTATCAACGGAGGCTACAAAGCCGTCGAAAAAACACTTTCCCAAATGACCCCGACGCAAGTTGTGGCGGAGGTGAAGTCATCCGGGCTTCGGGGTCGCGGCGGTGCCGGCTTTCCCACCGGATTAAAATGGGAGCTGTTGGCCAAGCAGTCGAGTGACAACGGGAAATATATTGTATGCAATGGAGACGAAGGCGACCCCGGCGCTTATATGGATAGAAGTCTCCTCGAAGGCAATCCCCACAGTATCATCGAAGGAATGACCATAGGTGCTTATGGCACCGGCGCAACCGAAGGCGTAATTTACGTGCGTAACGAATATCCTCTGGCAATCAAGCATCTGATTATAGCCATCCGCCAGGCTCACGAACTCGGCGTTCTGGGTAACGACATCCTGGGAACGGGCTTCTCTTTCGATATTGACCTGGTCAGGGGAGCCGGAGCATTTGTATGCGGAGAGGAAACAGCCCTGATGAGGTCCATCGAGGGAGAAGTGAGCGAACCGCGTCAACGGCCCCCCTATCCCGTGGAGAAAGGTATAGATGGTAGGCCCACGGTCATCAATAACGTTGAAACCTGGGCTAATATCCCGTTCATCATCAACCTCGGCGCCTCTGAATATGCGAAGATAGGAACTGAGGGGAACTCCGGCACCAAGATCTTTAGCCTCGTAGGGAAGATCAAGAACACCGGCTTAGTCGAGGTGCCCATGGGCATAACTATTAAGAAGATTATTAATGACATCGGCGGCGGTCCGGTGGGGAAGGCCAGAATCAAGGCGGTGCAAACCGGGGGCCCCTCCGGCGGCTGTATCCCCGCCAGAATGTTTGATCTACCCATCGATTACGACAGCCTCGCCGAGGCCGGATCGATTATGGGCTCTGGCGGCATGATCGTCATGGACGAGAACACCTGCATGGTTGATGTCGCCAGGTATTTCATGAAATTCCTGAAAGATGAATCATGTGGCAAGTGCTTTACCTGCCGGAAGGGTACCCAGCGCATGTATGAGATTCTCGATGATGTCTCACGCGGGAAAGGAACATTGGAGCAACTTGATCTTCTTGAGGAATTGGCATTGGTGGTGAAGGATACCACCATGTGCGGCTTAGGACAATCCGCCCCGAATCCGGTTTTGAGTACCCTCCGCTACTTCCGCGAGGAGTACGAACGGCACCTCATCCAAAAAAGGTGCGATGCTTTTGTCTGTAAGGAACTGGTGGGAGCGCCATGTCAGTCAGCTTGCCCGGTGGGCACCGAAGCCTGGCGGTATGTGGCGCACATTGCCCGGGGTGAATACCAGGAGGCCTACCGCACCATAAGGGAGGCCAACCCCTTCCCTTCAGTTTGCGCCAGGGTTTGCAACCATCCTTGTGAAGATAAGTGCCGGGCGGGAACCAGTGGCGGCCAGGCGATAGCCATTCGGGCTCTGAAGCGCTTCGTAACCGATCACGTCGACCCCTCAGTCTATGAACCCGAAAGGATCAGAAAAGCGGACGATGATTCGCCCAGGGTAGCTATTATCGGTTCAGGGCCCGCTGGTCTGAGCGCTGCTCATTATCTGTCCCTCTATGGTTACAAGGTAACAGTCTTCGAGGCTGAAGATGAGCCTGGTGGGATGTTGGTCAGCGCTATCCCTGGTTATCGCTTGCCGAGGGAGGTGGTGGGCAAGGAAATCGATTCGCTCATAGACGAAGATATCACCCTGAAGTGCAATACTGCTTTTGGCCGTGATGTGACAATAGATAGTCTCTCTGACGACGGCTACAAGGCAATTTTTGTAGCCATGGGGGCTCACAGAAGCCGCCGGCTTGAAATCGAAGGTGAAGACTCAAGCGGCGTTTATCCCTCCATGCAATTCTTGAAAGCGTTCAACCTCCGAGGAGAAAATTTGGCTTCAAGAGGTGTGGTAGTCGTAGGCGGCGGGAACTCAGCCATAGATGCCGCCAGGGTAGCGCTTCGCCAGAAAGCGGTGGAAAGCGTGACTGTAATATATCGCCGCACCCGCAATGAAATGCCCGCTTATGAGGAAGAGATTGAGGCCGCAATCGAGGAAGGAATAGAGATTCAAACCCTGGTCTCTCCCGTGAGAATTCTCTCCCAGAATGGTCGCATAACAGCTGTGGAATGCATTAAAAATGAACTCGGGGAGATCGACTCCAGCGGGCGAAGAAGGCCTGTGCCGGTGTCCGGTACAGAGCATACCATACCTGCTGACACCCTGATAGTCGCCGTTGGTGAACAACCGGACACAGGTGGCATATCCTCAATGGGCCTTGAAATCAGCAAATGGGGTACATTGTATGCCGATCCTGACACCCTCTCTACGAACCTGCCGGGAGTGTTTGCGGGCGGGGATGTGGTGAGTGGCTCCAACACCGTCATTGATGCCATCGCCGCCGGGAAAAAAGTCGCTTCGGTGATAGATCGTTACCTGCATGGCGAAAAGCTTAAGCAACCATACGAGGCCTGTCTGCCCCGAATCTATATAGAGCCAACTGCAATCAGTGTTGAAGAGGCAGACCAGGCCGAAAGAGCAAGACCGCCGTCTCTTCCGGTGGAATCGCGGAGACACAGTTTTTCCGAGGTGGATCTGTCGCTCTCTTCTGAGGAAGCGGCTCAGGAGGCTAAAAGGTGTCTAAGGTGCGATTTAGAATTCACCCAGCCAAAAGAAGAAAAGATTGAAGAACCGGCAACGGGAGTCAAGACGACATGATCACATTGACCATAAACGGCCTGGATCTTTCTGTTGAGAAAGGTACCACGCTGCTTGAAGCGGCAAGATTCTTTGGATTTCCGATACCGACTTTATGTCACATGGACGGACTTTCTCCCTACGGTGCCTGCCGACTCTGCGTGGTGGAAATAGGCGAGGGATCAAAAGCAAAGCTGGTTTCATCCTGCACCTACCCAGCCGAGGAAGGGCTGAAGGTGAGAACCGCATCTTCACGGGTTGTCAAGGCGCGCAAGATGATATTGGAGCTTCTGCTGGCCTCCTGCCCGCAATCAAAAATTATCCAGGATTTAGCTTCAGCACACAACGTAGGCCAGCAACGTTTCAGACAGGAACACGAAGACTGTATCCTGTGCGGGCTATGTGTAAGGATGTGCAAGGAGCAAATGATGGCAAAGGCTATCGGCTTCCGCGGGCGAGGAGAAAAACGTAGTATCGGGACGCCGTTTGACATTAAATCGGATGTTTGTCGATTATGTGGTGGGTGCATTTATGTCTGTCCGGCGTGCCAGCTAAGATGTACCTATAACGAACCGGAAAAGGCGATCTGTGGCGCTTGTGCCAATCTAAGCCCGCCCTGTATTGAGAAGGAAGAATTTGACGACATGATGTGCTCCATGGAGCCTTGTGTCGCATGTGAATTAGATAAAGATTGATGAAATAAGTGGAGGAGGACACAGTGTCGATAACGCTCTCGAGAATAAACGCTTCCGCAGCGACCTTAACGAAAAACAGAACCGAAGACTCGGTGACACCGATATCGGGCATGTGCGTCACCTGTGTGGATGGATGCATCGGCATGTGCGAGATAGGCAAATCGGCCTACCGGGGTCATGAGGTGATTTATCCGCAGCCGTTCGGGATAATTACCACAGCTGCCGAAAAAAGATATCCCGTCGATTACTCCCATTTCAATATAATGGGGACTGCCGTTGGCGCCCACGGTATTGAGGCCGACAGTAACAAAGCCATCTTTCCGGCAGTTAACCTCGAAGTTGCCTTTGGCCACGATAAAGGGATAAAGTTTCGCTGCCCATGGATCATACCCGGTATTGGCTCGACGGACATCGCCAAGAACAACTGGGAAGGACTGGCCATAGGTTCTGCAATGGCGGGAACCGGCCTGACGATCGGCGAAAATGTTGTCGGCATGGATCCGGAATCGGAAATAAAGAACGGTCGGGTGGTCGATACCGTTGACCTTAAGCGGCGCGTCAAACTCTACAAAGACCACCAGCACGATGGCTATGGAGCCATCATCGTTCAGGCCAATGTCGAGGACACTCGCTTAGGAGTTCAGGAGTATGCTATCGAAAAACTTGGCGTTGAGTGTGTTGAATTGAAGTGGGGTCAGGGCGCCAAGGATATCGGTGGTGAAGTTAAAGTAAAAAACCTCAAAAAAGCCCAGATGCTATATAAGCGGGGCTATATTGTCCTGCCGAACCCAACCGATCCAGCCGTAATTAAGGATTTTGAACGCGGGGCATTTAAAGAATTCGAGCGCCATTCGCGGGTGGGCATGGTCTCAGAAGAGTCATTCGCAAAAAGGGTCGAGGAACTGCGTAAAGCGGGCGCCAGGTATATCTTCCTTAAAACCGGAGCTTATCGTCCTGCGGATCTGGCGCGAGCGGTCAGGTTCACATCCAAATACAAGCTCGACCTCCTAACGGTCGATGGTGCCGGCGGCGGAACCGGGATGAGTCCTTGGCGAATGATGAATGAATGGGGGGTGCCGCCAGTAGAGTTGCACTCGCTCTTATACAAATATGCCAAACGCCTGGCTGATAGAGGCGAACATGTTCCCGCACTGGCATTGGCCGGAGGTTTTACATTTGAGGACCAAATATTCAAAGGGCTTGCTCTGGGCGCTCCATATGTGAAGCTCATAGGTATGGCCCGGAGTCCGATTGCGGCCGCAATGGTAGGCAAAACCATCGGGCGCACTATCGATGAGAATCAGATTCCTGTCTATGTGGAACGATTCGGAAATACGAAAGACGAAATTTTTGTGACCGCTAACTCACTGCGCCGGGAATTAGGCGATGACGAATTCGAAAAAATACCAACCGGAGCGCTTGGACTTTATACCTATTACGAACGTTTGGCCCAGGGATTACGCCAGCTCATGTGCGGTAGTCGAAAGTTTGCGCTCAATCACATATCGCGGGATGACATCGCGGCCCTTACCCACCAGGCCGCTGACATCAGTGGTATTCAATATATAACCGACGCTGACAAAGAGGAAGTGGAGAAAATCCTCAAACAATAAATAGTGACTGAGGCCTCGAGTAGACCATACGAGCTCTTTCAACGCATTTTCGATAATTCGCTCCAGCGAAGTTATGAGGGCTTGAGGGTCAATATGACTTCTTCGCGCATTCGACCCTGCAACTGCTTCCCTGATCTGTGAGAGCTAGGAGGCGGAAGGTACCGTCGATTATCCGGTAGGTTTCGTCGGCTAGATGATTTCAGAACGAGACCATGGAAACCCGCCAGAATTCTAATCGCGGCAGAATTTCGGACGAAAACACCCCGGATTGTAGAGTCACCTACCACGAGCACAACTCTCCCGCAAGGTTTGACGACTCGTTTGATTTCCCGTAGGACTTGATCCATATCTGCCACATATCTAGCCAACATTCTCTGTACACGCAAGGGTAGCTCCTCCATCTCACCCATTTCGCTCAGAAGTCTAGACGTATATCCATCGTCAATACATGCGCCTGACGAGACCTCAGAGCCGATATTGTTGGACCTTATCTCCCGTATGTCGCGTAGTCTATACCCCATCCAAACAAGGGATAACCTATGACCCCGTAAATAATCGATAGCGTTCAAGTATGGAGGTGAGGTTAATACAAGGTCAACACTACTGTCTTCCAGCGGGAGGTTCCGGGCGTCTACCTGCTGAACTTCTGCCGAGGGCAGGCCGTGGCGAACCCCAGTGAACGAAGAAGCCTTGATGACCTTTTCTACCGAATACAGGAACTCGTCAAGAGAACGAATGGGTGCCTGCCGATAGACGCGATGAGGACGGCTGTGTGAGATGTCCATGCCCAGACTTACTCCGACCTTTTTCGTAATGACCAGACGTGAAAGAGCGCACCACAACAACAACTGTGTTTCTGTATCTCTTACTCGTGAGATCGTCTGAGTGAGAGCTGCTAGCTGTTTTCTATTCAAAGGGTCAAACCAAAACCGAATGAACGCTCGTGTCTCCTCATCGGCTCTCGATGGATATGCCTCTCCCAGAGAGAGCTCTCGCAGTCGTCGTCGCGCTCTTTCCTTAACCTCTCTCGCCTTCCTTCTCAGTTCCAAAGGATCGATGTCAGAGGACCATGCCCGCGCTATCAAGACAGCAAGAGGATCTGTATCAAAGCCAATAGCTTCATGACCCTGTATCCTCGCCGCCACTAGCGTCGTGCCGGAACCCACCATGGGGTCGAGTACTCGCATCTTCTGTCCATGCATAGCAAGGACCTCCCAGACAATAGATGGTGCCATTCGAGCCGGGAAAGGATGTACGGGTCTTATCGTAGAACTTTGCCTAGTGAGGTCAGCAGCCATTAGTTGCCAGATTGATCCGTTTGCTCAAGCAATTTGGAGTATATGGATCGCTGGCGCAACGCCTCAGGTAACTTGCCAGTATTCGCGCGGACTTGCTCAAGGATCCTCTCTGGGCGCACCTCTAAGCTCACTACATCGCGGCCAATGTACACCAGCCCTCCAGAGAAGCGTCTAACACTCTGCATCCACTCTTCAATCTCCATCTCGCGAATACGCTTGAACTTCTTATCCTTCAGTCTTAATCTCTCCGCAACAGCAGCGAATTTCACAGGGTCTGGAGAGCTCTTTTGCATCTCAAAGATGGTGTCAAGAATCTCCGGCAGCGGACCTTCTGGTATGTCTTCGTCTAGAATACTATTAATCCACTTCCGAGTTTCCAAGGGGCCTCTACATTTCTCGAACATCTGTTTGAGCCGTGTGAATCCCAGAGGTCGTATTGACCCCGTTAAGACCAGAAGTGCGAAATCGTTAATGGTAGCGAGAGTAATAGCTTGCTGCTTCGCCTCCGTCACGACGGCCGAGTTCTCATCCTCCATCCCCTGAAAACCAGGTGCAACCACCAAAGCAAAAGCGGCATTGTACTTGGCTTTATGTCGTGCAATCGTCGCTGCACCCACAGTGCCAGCAGAGATTCGACCTTCTCCGGAGCTCTTCGCATCATACGTGATAAGGTAGCCTGGACCCTCCAACGAATCGCCTTCTTTGAATCCGAGAGGAGCCCAAGCCAAACCATCTGGTTTACCTTTCCCGCCTAAACGCGTGACTTCAAACCCTACGCTTCTCAGCCCCTGATAGACAGCATCCTCAAGACCCTTCCAATCACTCTTGCTATCCTTGAGAAGTTCTGACACCAGCACAGCAGACAATTGGGTCCTGTAAACCAGTTCCCGAAGAAGTCTGTCCCTACGTCTGATGATTCGTCCGATTAGGTCAAGAGAAAGGTCTTCCTCTACGAGAAACGCTTCTGTCAGTATCTCAGAAACCGCCAGAAGCTCGAAGGGTTCGTGATTCTTGTAATGCTCTTCATAATTGGCGAAGTATGGGTGCAGTATGTTTATCAGTATTGCTTGATCCTCAGGATCGAATACCGCCATGAACTGCTCTATTCCAAGACATTCGAGTCGAACTTCCTTGAAGAAATCCTCAGACTCCATTTCCTGCTCAAGCCTCTCCACTAGTACCTGCCTTTGAACTTCGTCCAAATCGGGCGGAACACGGGTGAGCAGGAGACTACGTATAGAGCCATCTAGCACCTTCTTAATCGCTCTAACTAACGGTTGCCTGGAGAGACTAAGAGGTGCCCTGCTGACACGGTGAGAAACTGATTCCTCAGCTATCTTCTTGCCCAACCACTGTTCATAGTAGGCCCGAGCCTCATTGAACTTCTCCTTTAGATATGTCCGGAAATTGATAACACCGGCCGCACTTTCCAGAACTGACTCGCGCGTTGAGCGGAGATAATCATCCAGCCCATCTGCATGGATTACCATTCGAAATCGAGAAAAGGCACCATGAGACAAGGGTTCTAGTCCAAAATAGGCATCGCTAGTATTCACCAGCCGCCCACGGATCATTACAAAGAAACCTTCACTTCTGGCCCACTTTTCGGCCTTTCCCCCTGTCAAACTCGCCTGATAGATCTGAACCTTACCGTGAGTTTCCCCAAGCTCAGGGACGATTACTCTGGGGGCTTTCCTTTGCGGACCACGGATGTCGTAGCCCAATACCGTCGCCACCTTGTCGTCCTTCCCGATTATCCATTCTTTGAGCACTGGGATACTTGTCCGAGAGGGTCTGAGTTCTTCACCATTGTAAAAGAGCTTGAATCTGGGATTCAGAGGTAAGGCCGTGGCGAGAACCCACTTCAGCCTTCCAGGGGTCAGGCCTCTTGCGAGGTCTGTGAGGTTCCCGAGTACAGCAACAGTCCATGAAGGGGACGCATGCTTCCCAAACAGGTTTATCGCTCTGGAGCCAGGATCATCAGAATTTAGGGCCTCTGAAAGTAATCCCTTAGCCTGGTCTGCTGTGAGCTCGCGTAAATCCAAATAGAACTGTGATTCGTCTGCCTTCCTTTCAATCTCTTCGAAGTCCATTGTAACCGCGCGGTACTTCCTTCCGACCTTGGAAACATGTGTCAACTCCTTCCCTAGGACATAGGTCGCAAGCTTGCCGATTCCAAACTTACCAATTGGAGGTCTCTCCTCGGATTCTCGGTCGGGGTCTCTCTTCGTTGTGCTTCCGACCAACCACAGCTCATTCATGCCGTTTACATCCATGCCTTCTCCGTCATCGATAACCCATATCCTAGCGTCGGGCGCGCTTATCTCATCAGGATCAGGTATGATGATACATACGTGTGTGGCAAAGGCGTCATAGGAATTTGCGACCAGCTCCTCGATGGCCTTGAACGGACTGGAATAAAGACCCCTCGAAAAATGTTCTATGATATGATAGCTAAGCCTTACTGGGACCTGTGAGATCTTCCTGCCGGCCGCAGCAATAGCATGAGTCTTTACCATTGTCAAAGGACCTTCGATATAAGACTACTTCTGTTCCTGGCATCTGACCTTCTGTGTACCACCTCTAAAAAAGGCTCTAGACACTCCGAAATGCAAGGGAAATGTGTCCCTACCCTCCGTAGATTATATTCCAAATTGTCCTCTGGCGCAAATTCCTATTGCACCGAAATTGTGTTTTTTTTCTGAGGTCCCGACCGCAACCACTCGGTCCGGCCCTGTTCTTGGAGTAAGCAGATCGCACTTAGCTTGCGTCTCTATGAGCGTCTCCTGCGAAGATGAATCAAGAGGCACGGTTAGCTTCAGTTCTTTCAGAAGCTTACGTTGGATTAAGGTTTGTCCTTCGTCATGAGAAGCTCAGTCTGACGGAACCGTTGACCTGAGTGCTAGTCGGGTGCGAGACTTTTTCTCGCACCCCTTTTCTCTTCTCGGACGAACAGAATTGGACAGATCAGGCAGGCCTCATGGTGAGGAATGCGCACTCAACACCTCTGTGTAATGTGTTGAAATACAAGGAGTTGTAGAGACTGGGAGACAGGGATTCGAACCCCGATTCCACGGTCCAGAGCCGCGTGCCCTACCATTGGACTATCTCCCAGTGCAACTGAATCATGGGACAGTCCGACCAGTTGCTGAGTCGCCTGTCGATAACCAAAGTCGAATATACGAGATGAAGGCAGTTTGTCAAGTCGAATTGTGGGAGTCTGAGTATCACGATAGAGTAGATCCCCTTCGGACGTCATTACGAATTTGCTTGACAACAACATCGGCGACCGTTATTAGTATGGCAGCTGTTTGATGGCTCTGTCCGGCTCTAAGCTGACCTTCTGTAGATCTGTTTCGTTGTTCCCACAGGCCTGCGAAGCCAGTTGAGCTTGGAGGGGAGAAGTGGCTCTTCTGCAATCACTGGCTGCAGCAGGAAACCTGCCCGGGATGGAGAAGGTTTCTCTACCTGATTTTTTTTCTTTTACAGTCAGAACTCAACCGGGAGCGATTCACTTTTCTTCTGAGCGGAAGACTTATGTAAGCCACAGACAATATCTCGGCGGACAAAGGTTTAGTGCTTCCTGACGCGGTTTAATCAGGACCGCCGTACCCGAAGGACAGGTCAGGACGAAAGATGCAGGATGATTCTGCCAGGGAGGAGAGGAGCACTCCTTCAGAGGGGAGCACAAGGGGAGAGGTTGGTGCTGACCCGCCCTCTGCACCGCAGGCGGAGGAGCCTCAGGTAGAGAAGAGGAGAGTCGGCGGAAGAGAGGCCAAAAGAGGGACACGCCAGAACTTCATCCGCAAGTTACTCGGGGACAGGTTTCGAACCCGACAACCAGAAAGAGGTTACGTCAAAGATTCCTCGGTTGAGCCAAAACAGCCGGGAGAAGAAAACCTCAGCCGATCCAAGACAAGACTCACCTTAAGGAAAAAAAGAGCCTCCTCTCTCAAGAGTCAACCGGATATACTCTATCCACTTCTCGAAACACGATCAACACGGTCACAAGCGACATCGTCTCTGGAAACCTTCCTAGATAGACTGGCTGCCGGTCTGAAACTCCCTTACTACGCCGTCTATCTTTTGGCCGAGCGGGAACTGGTGCTCACCTGCCAGAGATGTTTTTCGTCTCAGTTTGTGCAGGAACTGTCACGCATCGGGGTCGAGGGGGGTTGGCTGTCGAAGCTGACGAAGTTGAAAGAGCCTCTTACTCTGGACCGGGATTTCGAAAGTCAAATCCTCCCCTCGGAAGAGACCTGGAGACGTTTTGGAGTCCGTGACTGGAGATGGATAGCCCTGCGAGGCGATGATAAAGAGAGCAAGGGACTTCTCCTTCTGGCCTCCAAAGAGAAGGGTGGCCTGATCTTCGAAGAGAGTGCCCCCATCTGGGTGATCGCGGACAGGGTAGCCAGCGCCATCGAAACAGACAAGCTCTCGGGCGACCTCCAAGCGCTCCTGAGAAAGTACCTGCAGCTCTACGAGAATGCTTCGGAGTCATACCTGGATATCTCTCCACGGGGGACGATAGCCGGCTGCAATCAGGCCGCCGTCAGGCTACTGGGTTACCCCAGGGAGGAACTCACCGGGATACCTTTCTCCCAGCTGGTGGTCGCTGACGACCTTCCGGCCTGGGAGGGCCAACTTCGAGAGGCATGCGAGAGGGGGAGAGCGGGGAGTCAGGAAATCCGACTCCTGGGAAGGAATGCCGATAAGGCTTACCACGTGGAGGTCAATCTCCTTTTCGTCGACGAGGAGAAGGGCAAGCCAGGCAGCCTTCGATTTGCCCTGCGCGATATCAGCCAGCAGAAGCTGTTGGAAAGAACCCTAAAAAGGCAGAAACAGCGATTCGAAATCACACTTCAGCACTTGAGGGTTGGCGTTGCCGTCATAGACCGCAATTATCGCACCACCTATTCCAACCGGGTGTACCAGGAACTCTTTGGGAAGATAGACGGCCAGATCTGTTTTGAGGCCCTGCACCGACGTCAGACTCCCTGTTCGGGATGCCGGGTGCCAGAGGTGTTGGCAGGTGAAGAGTTCGCCAGGACCGAGAGACTGGTCAAGGATGCTGCCGGGAGCGACCTCTGGGCCGAGCTGATCACCACTCCCCTCAAGAATGAGGCCGGGGAGGTCACCGGGGTCTTGAAGATTGTTCTCCCGGTAACCGAACGAAAGATGCTGGAGCAGAAGTTAGAGGATTCTGCCAGACTAGGTCACACCCTGTTAGAAAACACCCGAGACCTCTGCTGGGCAATCGAATTTGAAGACCCGGACAACATAGAGACCGGCAAGTTCATCTCATTGAATCACGAATTCGCTGGCTTCACCCCGAAAAGCTTATTAGGGCAGGAACTGAGGACTGTCAAAGAACGCTTCACAAGCGAAAGCTGGGGGGAACTGAAAAAAGCTGCCAAACAGGTCCTGAAGCAGGCTGATAAGGTCAGGGGAGCAGAGCTGGCCTTAGTCAATCCCAAGACCGGCGGCATCGTGCAGAGGTGGCTGACTGACTTTTTCCCTTTAGAGAGAGATGAGCGCATCGTGGGGATACAGGCTCTCTCCAGGGATATCACCGAGAAGAGGGTTTTAGAATTGGAGCTGGCTCGCGCTCAGAAGATGAAATCTATCGGCATCCTGGCAGGCGGCATCGCCCACGATTTCAACAACATCTTAGGTGGTATTTTGGGATACGCCTCCATGATCAAATCCCAGACCGATAAAGACTCACCCTTCTATAAGGAGCTGGAGGTGATCGAGGCCTCGGCTTTGAGGGCCGCGGATTTGACCTCTCGCCTTTTGGCCTTCGGACGTGAGGGGGTCTTAGAACAGAAACCCCTCTGTCTCAACTCCATTGTGGAAGAGGTGTTACATCTCCTCTCCAGAACCATGGGCAGAGGTATCACCCTAGAGAAGAGGCTTAGAGAATCCCTCCCACCGGTGGAAGGGGATGCCACTCAACTCCAACAGGTGGTATTGAACATCTGCATAAATGCCAGCGAGGCCATGCCGAATGGGGGGACTTTGACCATCACTACCCGAGGTCTCCCTCCAGAACGGATTCCTAAAGGAGAGGGGCTCCCCTCCCGCCCCGAAGGGTGTGTCCTCTTGAGCATCAAGGATACCGGTCTGGGAATGCCCCCGGAGATCCGGGAGAGACTCTTCGAGCCCTTCTTCACCACCAAGAAAGAAGGCGGGGGAACCGGTCTAGGTCTGGCCTTAGTCTATTCCATTGTCAAGCAACACCAAGGCTCCATAAAGGTTCTAAGCGAACCCGATCGGGGAACGGAGTTCAAAATCTATTTGCCCGGCTGCTCCGGGACTGAAGCTCCAAGCTCAAGTCCGGAATGCCAGCTCAAAGGGGGAAGTGAAACCATCCTCATGGTCGACGACGACGAGGTAATAAGGGACCTAACCGCCGAGATCTTGGAGAAGAGAGGTTACACCGTTCTCAAGGCAGCCGACGGCGAAGAGGCACTGGAGATTCTCAAGACGCGAAAGGGTGGGATCGACCTGGTGATATTAGATATGATAATGCCGGGGTTGGAAGGGGGGCCGACCTTCGAGCGCTTGCGCCAGCTCGAGCCGGAAATGAAGATACTCCTCACCTCCGGATACAATGAACTGTCATGTCCTCCCGGCTCCCTGGAGAAGCCGGGGACGGCCTTCATTCAGAAGCCCTATCGGGTTGAGGAGCTTCTCACCAAAGTCAGGGAGGTCCTCGAAGCCTCCGCGGTGCTCTCCTCCCCTAGTTAGAGAACTTAGAGAACACTTCTCGACCGTTGGCAATTCTCAGGGTGACTACGAAGATCCCCATCGGGATCGGCATCGTCATTCTTTCACCAGAAGGACGTTGACGGCCTTGACGAAGACCCGGACCTCGTCCCCCTCCTTCAGGCCCAATTCCTCCAGCGATTCTAAGGTCATCACCGAGGACATCTGCGACTCTAAGGGAATGGTAAACTTCACCTGAGCCATCACCTGCCCTCTTCTGATCCCGGTTATCTTACCGGTCAGCTGATTTCTTGCTCCAACCTTCATCTTCATCTCCTTGGTTTAAGCTTTGCCGAGTTTAAATCCAGAAGCTCCCCCCCCAAGGGGAACAACACCTTGAGCCGGATGCGATGCGGGATTGGAGGCGGACGAACGTCACCAGGAGGCTTATCGTTGTCTTAAGAGCCAATCCTCGAGCGCGGTTTGCTGGCTTCCGCCTCTAAGGCTTCTTCTTGTCGCCTGGAGCAGAGAGGCTCGATTATCGGGTATAGATCACCGGAAAGTACCTCCTCCAAGCTGTGGAGAGTCAGACCGATGCGGTGGTCGGTGACTCGATTTTGAGGGAAATTGTAGGTGCGGATCTTCTCAGAGCGGTCTCCGCTTTTCACCATCGATTTCCTGGTGGAGGCGATCTGTTCTTCCTGCTTTTTTTGCGCCTGATCCAGGAGTCGGGCTCGGAGCACCTTTAAAGCCTTATTCTTGTTTTTGTGCTGCGATTTCTCATCCTGACAGGTGACCACCAATGCGGTGGGGAGATGGGTTATTCTGACTGCAGAGTCGGTGGTGTTGACCGATTGCCCTCCGGGACCGGAAGAGCGAAAAACATCGATCTTCAGATCCTCGGGGCTTATCTTCACTTCCACCTCTTCTGCCTCCGGGAGGACCACCACTGAGGCCGCGGAGGTGTGAATCCTGCCGGAGGCTTCGGTGAGCGGCACCCGCTGAACCCGGTGCACCCCGGACTCGAACTTGAGCTTGCTGTAAGCTCCCTTCCCCTCCACCAGAAAGATTATCTCCTTGAATCCCCCCACCCCGGTGACATTGGAGTTCATGACGTCAACCTTCCAGCCCTCTTTCTCGGCGAACTTGCTGTACATCCGGAATAGATTGGCGGCGAATAGGGCCGCCTCCTCTCCGCCGGTGCCGGCACGAATCTCAAGGATCGCGCTTTTGTCATCTCCCGGCTCTTTGGGGGCCAAAAGCTTGTGGAGCTTCGTCTCTACCTCTTTCCTTTCGACCTCTAACTCCTCCAGTTCGCCGACAGCTAACTGCACCAAGTCGGAGTCATCAGACTCCTGCCTGATCCTCTGGTCTTCCTCGATATTCTTCTGCAACTGCCGGTGTTTCTTCAGCAGCTCCACGATCTCAGTAAGCTCAGCATGTTCTTTCGCCAGATCCTTATATCTTTTCCGGTCGCCGAAGACTCCTGGATCCGCCAGAATCTCCGTCAGCTCCCGATATCTTTTCTCCATTCTTTCTAATAGCTCTTTCATATTGCTAGACCCCGCCTCAGCGAAGTTTAGACCGTCGATCAGCCAACCGCATCTGGAGTTCTGTCGACAGTCAGCTCCGAGGGCTGTTCCTCCAGCCCTCCCCGGCCGATGGCCTCCCTCAAAGCACACAGGGCCACCTCCAACTGCCCATCATCCGGTTCCCGGGTGGTTATCTCCTGCAGCCAGAGCCCGGGAGCAATCAGTATCTTCGACAGCCGACGATTTCTCGTCTTCGAGGAGAGCTTCAGAAGCTCATAGGAGCTGCCACCGACCAGAGGCAACAAAGATAGGTGCAAACCGAATCTCACCAGGAGAGCTGGAGGATGACCGAAGAGAAGCGCGAAAACCGTATCCGAAATCGAATAAGTGATGATGGCCAAAAGCGCCACAATCAGAAGGAAACTGTTGCCACACCGGGGGTGCTTGGTGCTCTTGCCTCGGGCGGCCTCCACGGTGAGCTCCTCGCCGGCCTCTAAGGCGAAGATGCTTTTATGCTCGGCGCCGTGATATTCGAATATCTTCCTCATCTCCTTGAAGAGCGAAATTGCGTAGATGTAACCCAAGAAGATCGTCGCCCGAATGAACCCCGCCACCAGGTTGAAGAAGAGAGAGGCGCGGCTGAGTCCCGAAAGCTCCGCCAAGAGGATCGGCAAAAAGAAAAAAAGCACCAGCGCTAGGCCAAAAGCTAAAATGGTGGTGAGCACCATGGCAACTCCAAAGGAACCGGAGGGAGTTTTCGTTTCCCCTTTCTCAAGTTGCTCGGCGGAATCCAGGTCCCGGGCGGCAATTTCTGCC
>JAUWHO010000013.1 GCA_030605835.1 Candidatus Zixiibacteriota bacterium
AGGGAGGTGAGGGTCCATATAATGCACCCAGCAGAAAATTTTCCTGTTCTTGTTTTTCTTTAAGAATTTGATTGCCAGATTGGTGGTGTGATATGCCTCCCCACCAGGATAAATAAACAACCTCTCCCCAAAAAATTTGGAAATCCTGTTGAACATTATCAGCCCTGGAATGTCATATTTCAGGCGGCTGAAATAGTATGATTCCCCGTAATAGTCAAACCCCTGGTTATAATTCTTCTTGGGCCTTAAGACAAGGTTGGCAACAATCGCTCCGGTGATATATCCGTGTTTCTTAAATACCTCTGCGATGGTCAGATTTGTATCTGCCAGGGCGTACCATTTGTTATTCCGAACCCCATGGTGCATCGGATATTTGCCAGTTATCACCGAGGCTAACGAAGGGAGGGTGTAAGAGGTGGTAGAATATGCATTCTCAAAGATTACCCCCTCCTGGGAAAATTTATCTAAGTTTGGAGAGGTCTTGCGGAAGTAACCGTGGTAAGAGAGATGGTCCTTCCGCAGAGTGTCCACCGTCAATAGAAGAACGTTGTAATCTCCACTGCTCGAAGTGGTAGCTGGGCCAGATTGAACCCTCACAAGAAAAACCAAAACCATAACAACAACTGTTGCAATCCCCGTCAATAATAACCTGGAGCTGGGGCGGAGCCTCTCCAGAATTAGAAAAGCGGCTCTTGAGGTAAAGTAATAGACTCCAAAGGCCACCAGAGCTAAAATGAGCCAGGAGGCAAAGAATCCGAAGCTTCTGGTCTGGGGGAAAAGACCGCTGTGGGCCAACTGGTGAGTCTGAATGATTATCCCCAAAATCAAGAACAGAGCCAGATAAAAATGGATGGTTCTGTCTCTCAGGGAATGGAACTTGCGGGAGACCAGAAGCAGAAATAACGTTATTAGCAAACCCACCACCGCGATCGGCCAGGAATTCCCTTTCAGGATCTGAACGACAGCGTATATTTTATCCGAGACTGGCAGTCTCAGAAAATCGCCCCCGGCAAGGTAAAACTTGACGATGGTTACAATGTTAAGATAGACTATCGAAATCGCCGTAAAAACAATACCTGATAGAAGATGGTTTTTAACGCTGGTCAGGAATTTCGACATCTCGGGCCTCCCCCATCTTTCAATAAAGGTTACACAAAAATAACCTATCCCAATCACCTCTGAATGTCAAGCTGGAATTGTGGCAAGCTTCAGCATCCGCTCCAACCCCTTCTTCCCGCCGGAGGCGGGCTGGGATACTCGCGAAGGCAGCTCCTGCTCCCAAAACTCCTTGACTCTTGGCCATCTCTGTCCTATCTTTTCTTCGGCAAAATCTAATTCTCTAATAAGGGTGTATCCTCCTTCTTGACTTTCTTTCTCTTTCCAGCTGCATATACCCTTTCTACTTAGATCATGTCAATCCCGAAATTCTACAGAAGACAATTTACGTAGACTTCTTCCGAAAAAGCCCAACATATCAGAAGAGAGGCAAATCTGCCCACGGCACTCTGCGACAGGGAACGTTGATGAGGCAGCGGGGATATTTGTGAGCGACGGTCCAATCATGGGGAAAAAACCAGAAGCTGGCCAAGGGACTATGACAACTGTTTTTCGAGAGACTTTTAACTGAGTGAATTTGAGAGGATCATTGCCAGCTTGATTTACTGAAGATATCCTAAAGCCTTCAGGGCTTCGATATCCTCCGGCTCCATCTCGATTACTTCCGCAAAGATACTACGACCGGTGTCGGCTGCACACCAGGATTCAATCACCGACTTCAGCTCCTGAAAGACCTCCGGTTGGCTGTCGATGAAATCATATTTTTCGTCCCAGTCGCTGCTTATATCATACAGCTCGTAATAATGACGTCTTCCAGTTGGAGAGCTAGAGTCCTTGACCGGAACGTAAATCAACTTCCAGTTGTCCTTGATGACCGTCCGCAGTTTGAGCTCAATATCTTCCTGGAGAGTGGCCTCTATCCCGTGCCTGGTATCGACCGCCAGTTTTGCCGCCATAGTTCTCAAAGGATTGACCCCGCCCCTCTCTATCTCGTCGAAGAGCCTGAGATCGAAAGACCACGGGATTCCGTTCTGAGAGTACACCAAGGGGAGGTAATCTCGCCTCCCCTCGCTTATCAGGGGCATGAGTGAAACCCCATCAATTCCTCCCGGGAAGGTCTCTTGGTCTAAGCCTATGAAGTCCAAGATCGTGGGCATAATATTCAAGTTGCTGACCGGATCTTTGACGACTCCGGTGTGACGACGGTCAGGGAACCTTATCACCAGCGGCACCGCGATGTTCGGATTATACACCAGTCGTCCGTGGCCGACATAATAATAGTGGTCTGCCAAGCTCTCACCGTGGTCGGCGGAGAAGACAATCAAGGTCTTGGAGGTTAGGTTCATGTTCTCCAGAGCCTCAAGCAGGCGACCGATTTGGTAATCGCTATACAAAACATCACCATCGTAAAGAGCCCTTAGTCTCTTCACCACCTTCGGTGTCGGAGGGAGGTTGGCCTCGTATCTTCTTCGGTGGGTGATGGTGAAGTTGTCCACCCCAAACTTTTTCCCCCACTTGTAGAATTTGTCATCATACCCCGGAGGGGGAGCGTAAGGGAGGTGAGGGTCCATATAATGCACCCAGCAGAAAAATCTCATCTCCTTGTTTCTCTTGATGAATCTGACTGCCAGATTGGTAGTGTGATAGGCCTCCCCACCAGGATATAGGAACAACCCTTCACCAAAAAATTTGGAAATTCTATTAAACATTAACAGTCCGGGGAGATCGTATTTCAGTTTGGCGAGACAGTATGATTCTCCATAGTAGTCGAATCCTTGATTGTAATTCCTATTAGGTCTCATGGCGCGATTGGCAATAATAGCTCCGGTGACATATCCATGTTTCTTAAATACTTCCGCGAGGGTCAAATTCGTGTCTGCCAAAGCGTAAGCGGAGTTATTCCGAACCCCATGTCGCCTCGGATATTTACCGGTTATTACCGAGGCTAAGGAGGGGAGGGTGTGAGAGGTGGTGGAATATGCATTCTCAAAGATTACCCCCTCCCGGGAAAATTCATCCAGGTTTGGAGAGGTCAGGCGGAAGTAACCGTCGTAGGAGAGATGGTCCTTCCGCAGGGCGTCGACCGTCACGAGAAGGACATTGTAACCCTCACTATTCGAAGTGATGGCTTGGCTAAATTGGGCTCTCAAAAGAAAAATCAAGACCGTAAGGGCGACTATTGCCATCCCCGACAAGGATAATCTGGAGTTGGGGTTGGTCCTTTCGAGAATTAGAAAGGCGGTTCTAGAGATGAAATAATAGATTCCAAAGGCCACCAGAGCTAAAATTAGCCAAGCCGCAAAAAAGCCGAAGCTTCTTATGCTGGGGAAAAGACCGCTGTGGGCCAGCTGGTGAGTTTGGATGATCAACCCGAAGACCAAGAACAGAGCCAGATAAAAATAGATGGTTCTGTTTCTCAGGGAATGGAACTTGCGGAAGACCAGAAGCAGAAATAAGGTTATTGCTATACCGACCACCGCAAAGGGCCAGGAATTCCCTTTCACAATCTGAGAGATGGCATAGACCTTGTCCGTGGCCGGCAGTCTGGAAAAGTCGCCCCCCGCAAGGTAGAACTTGACCACGGTTACAACGTTGAGGTAGACTATAGAAATCACCGTGAAAACAATACCAGATAGAAGATGGTTTTTAACGCTGGTCAGGAATTTCGACATCTCGGGCCTCCCTCATCTTTCAATAAGGGTTACACAAAAATAACTTATCCCAATCATCTCTGAATGTCAAGCCCCAATTGGAGCAGATTTCCTGGGTAGAAGCCCAGGATGTTAGAAGAGGGGTAAGTCGGCCCAGCATACTCTGCGACAGGGGAGGTTGGTGTGGCAGGGGAGATATTTGTAGGCGGCGGTCCAGTCTTGGGGGAAAAACCAGAAGCCGGCTGAGGGACTGTGACAACTATTTATTGAGAGACTCTTAACTGAGTGAATTTGAGAGGACCGTTGCCAGCTTGATTTACTGAATATATCCCAAAGCCTTCAAGGCTTCGAGATCCTCCTGTTTTATCTCGATTATGTCTGCGAAGATGGTGCCGGTGTCGGCGGCGCACCAGGATTCAATCTCCGTTTTCAGCTCTCGGAGGATTTCCGGTTCACTGGCCTTGAGATCATACCTCTCCCCCCAGTCGTTGCTTATATCGTACAGCTCGTAATAGTGACGTCTTCCAGTTGGGGAGGTGGAGTCCTTGACCGGAACGTAAATCAACTTCCAGTTGTCCTTGATGACGGCCCGCAGTCTCAGCTCGATCTGCTCCCGGAGAGAGGCTTCCATCCCGTAGCGCGTATCGACAGCCAATTTCGCCTTTACAGTTCTTAGGGGATTGACCCCGCCCCTCTCCATCTCGTCGAAGAGCTTGGGGTCGAACGACCAGGGGACTCCGCTCTGAGAGCGAACCAGGGGGAGGTAATCCCTTCTCCCCTCCCTTATGAGGGGCATAAGTGAGACTCCGTCTATCCCCCCGGGGAAGACCTCCTGGTTCCATCCCATGAAATCGAGAATGGTGGGCACGATGTTTACGTTGCTGACCGGTTCATTGATGATTCCTTTATGACGAAGGTCGGGGAACCTTATCACCAAGGGCACTGCGATGTTGGCGTTGTACACCAAACGTCCGTGTCCAACGTAGTAGTAGTGGTCCGCCAAGCTTTCACCGTGGTCGGAGGAGAAGACGATCAAGGTCTTGGAGGTTAGGTTCATGTCCTCCAGAGCCTCAAGCAGGCGACCGATCTGGTGATCGTTATACAAGACATCTCCATCGTAGAGAGCTCGCATCTTCTCAACCACTCCCTCGGTCGGAGGTAGGTTGAGTTCATATTTTCTGAGATGTTTGCCTATGGAGAAGATATCCGGAGCAAACCTCTTCTCCCTCCTGGAGAATTTGCTGTCATACCCTCGAGGGGGAGCATAGGGAAGATGGGGGTCGATATAATGCACCCAGCAGAAGAACTTCTTGTCGTTGTTCTTCTTGAGAAATCTGATGGCCATATTGGTGCTGTGATAGGCCTCCCCGCCAGGATATATGAACAGCCTCTCACCGAAGAGTTTGGAGATTTTGTTGAGCATTATAAGCCCGGGGATGTCGTATTTCAGGCCGGAGACGTAGTATGCTTCCCCGTAATAGTCGAATCCCTGATTAAAGTTACGGCTGGGCCTTAAGGCGCCGTTCTCGACGATGGCCCCGGTTATGAAACCATGTTTTCTGAACACCTCCGCAATGGTGAGGTTTGTGTCCGCCAGAGCATAGGCGGCGTTGTTGCGAACCCCATGGTGCATCGGATACTTGGCGGTAATTATCGAAGCCAACGAGGGGAGGGTGTGAGAGGTGGTGGAATAGGCGTTCTCAAAACTCACGCCCTCTTGGGAGAATTTGTCCAGGTAAGGAGAGGTGGGGCGGAAGTAACCGTCGTAGGAGAGATGGTCTTTCCGCAGGGTGTCGACCGTCAACAGAAGGACGTTGTAACCTTCGCCGCCGGAAGTAGTGGCTTGGCCAAACTGACCTTTGAACAAGAAAATCAGGGCGATGACGGCGATGGTTATCCCTATCAAGTATAGCTTCGAGCTGGGGTTGGTCTTTTCCAGAATCAGAAAAGCGGCTTTAGAGCTGAGATAATAGACTGCAAAGGCCACCAGGGCCAAGATTAGCGCAACTACATAGAAGCCGAAGCTCTTGGTCTCGGGGAAAAGACCACTGTGGACCAACTGGTGCGTCTGTATGATTAACCCCAGGATGAGAAACAGGCCAAGGTGGCAGTAGACGACTTTACTTCTCAGAGAATGAAACCGGCGGAAAACGATAAGCAGGAATAGAGTTATCAGCAAACCGACCAGCGCAAAGGGCCAGGAATTCCCCTTCACAATCTGAGAGATGGCATAGACCTTATCTGTTGCTGGCAGTCTGGAAAAGTCGCCCCCCGCAAGGTAGAACTTGACCACGGTTACAACGTTGAGGTAGACTATAGAAATCACCGTGAAAACAACACCCGCCAGAAGGTGATTCTTGACGCTGGTCAGAAATTTGGGCATCTGCAGGGCACTCCGATTTCTTTCATAGTCTATCGTCAAACCGCAGTAATTTATTATCCTCGGCCTCAATGTCAAGCTGTTTTGAGATGGGGTGGGTCTTGGGTGGAGATAGATTTCGCATGGGAGGAGTCCTCACCCCGGTGTGGAACTCACCTCCGGGAGGAGGTCTGATTTGATGCCAGAAGATTTTACTTGACAGCCTTTCTGCCGATTACTATATTACATGATGAATTGGTCATAGAGTCATTGAGTGAAAGAGGAATTACAAAAACTACAGGCTGAGGTATTAGCCGCTCTGGGTCATCCCAATCGGGTGAAGATCGTTGAATTCTTGAGATCGGGAGAACGCTGCGTCTGTGAAATCTTTCCGGCTCTGGGCTTGGAACAATCCAATCTTTCAAGGCATCTGAAAGCCCTGAGGGAGGCGGGCATCTTGGAAAGCCGTAAGGAGGGGGTAAGCGTCTATTACAAAGTGAGCGATCCCCGCATCTTCAAGCTTCTGGATCTCTCTACCGGGATAATAAAGAGAGAGATTGAGAATCGCTCCAAGATTCTGGAGATGGTGTAGTTTTTTTTGGGGAGAATGATGAGTTTTTGCTCATATAATCATTTATGTCGACCTCCGAAAGGTAATCGATGTATATCGTAGAAAGTGGACTACAAGCTCTGCTTGAATATCTTTCCGGACATGTTCTGAGCTGTCTGGTGCCGGCCTTTTTCATCGCCGGGGGAATTGCGGTCTTCGTCTCCCAGGCAGGGATAATCAAGTATTTCGGAGCCGGAGCCAAAAAGGTTTTATCCTATTCTGTTGCCTCGGTCTCCGGAGCGATCCTGGCGGTCTGCTCCTGCACCATTCTGCCGCTCTTTGCCGGGATCAACAAAAGGGGTGCCGGCATCGGACCGGCAATCGCCTTTCTGTACGCGGGACCGGCAATAAATATTCTGGCAATCGTTTACACTGCTCGATTGTTGGGGTTTGACCTGGGATTGGCGCGGGCGATTTTCGCCATAGTCTTCTCAATCGTCATCGGCTTAATAATGACAATGTTGTTCCCTCAGGTTAAGGCTAACCCGGGCGGGGAGGTTGCTGTTGCCGCTGGAGTGGTTGAGGAATCCAGGCCCCTCTGGAAGACAATTGTCTTTTTTGCAGTGATGGTGGGAATACTGATCACCGGAGCGGCGAAGTCGTGGATTTTGGCGATCATCTTCGTCGCAGTCCTCCTGGTGGTACTCCGTTACTGGTATGGACGAGAGGAGATCAAAGAATGGCTGGGCGAGACTTGGTGGCTGACGAAGCGGATCGTGCCGGTCCTTCTCGCGGGAGTGTTTGTGGCAGGGATGGTGAAGGCCCTCTTGCCACAGGAGGTCGTTGGAACTTGGCTGGGTGGTAACAGCTTGAGGTCCAATTTCATCGCCTCGATCTTCGGAGCCTTGATGTATTTCTCCACCCTGACTGAGGTCCCGATAATCAAGGCTCTAACGGAGCTTGGTATGGGCAGAGGCCCGGCGCTGGCTCTCCTTCTGGCGGGCCCCTCTCTGTCGCTGCCAAATATGATTGTCATCGGGAGGATTATGGGCCTGAAGAAAACCGGTGTTTATGTTTTTCTGGTGGTTTTCTTCGCCACTTCTACAGGAATCCTGTTCGGTTTGCTGGTCTAACTGAGAATTGTCATGAGAACTGCGAGTTCAAAGCGGCTTTCGTCCCTGGACCGTTTTCTGACCCTGTGGATATTCCTGGGGATGGCCTTCGGCATTGGTTTAGGATATCTGGCTCCGAGGGTCGTAGAGGTCATCACCAGCTTTCAGGTTGGCACGACTTCCATCCCGATTGCGGTCGGCCTGATTCTGATGATGTATCCCCCTCTTGCCAAGGTGAAGTATGAAGAGCTTGGTGATGTTTTCCGGGATTTTAAGGTCCTGGGGCTTTCGCTAATTCAGAACTGGATTATAGGCCCTATTCTGATGTTTCTCCTGGCGGTCATCTTTCTGCGAGGCTATCCGGAGTACATGGTGGGCTTGATTATGATTGGTCTGGCACGCTGTATCGCCATGGTAATCGTCTGGAATGAGCTGGCCAAAGGGGATACCGAATATGCCGCCGGCCTGGTGGCATTCAATTCAGTCTTCCAGGTGCTGTTCTACTCCCTCTATGCCTATATCTTCATTACCGTCTTCCCGACCTGGCTCGGTCTTGAGGGGCTAGTTGTGAAGGTGTCGATGGGGCAGATTGCTGAGAGTGTTTTCATCTATCTGGGAATTCCTTTCATCGCCGGGATAATCACGCGGTTTACTCTAATCGAGCTGAAAGATCGTGACTGGTATGAGAGAGTTTTCATTCCTAAAATCAGCCCGGTCACTTTAATTGCCCTTCTTTTCACGATTGTGGTGATGTTCTCCCTTAAGGGTGAATATATCGTGGGGTTGCCCCTGGATGTGGTAAGAGTGGCCATACCGCTCTTGATTTACTTCGTGGTGATGTTTTTGGTCACCTTCTATGTGAGCAAGAAAGCCGGAGCCGATTATGCCAAATCGACGACCCTTTCATTCACCGCCGCCAGCAATAACTTCGAGTTGGCGATTGCAGTGGCGGTGGCGGTGTTCGGGATAAGTTCCGGGCAGGCTTTCGCCGCCGTTATCGGCCCTCTGGTGGAGGTGCCGGTGTTGATCAGCCTGGTCAACGTGGCCCTGTTTTTCGAGAGAAAGTACTTTGCGCCCGCTCCCGTGGCAGCAGCCGGCGCTGAAGCGGAGGTATCGTGAGCAAACAGACACACACAAGAAAGGGATCTCCGGTCTGGAAGATAGTGGCGGTGGCAGTAGTAGTCTTGGTAGCAATCGGGATCGTGGTGCTGAAGCCCCGCGGTGACTCCGCCATTGAGCCTTCTGCCTCCCCTCCTTCAAGGACCGAAGTTGCAACAGAGGAAAGATTAGGCGAACTGGAGGTTTCTGTCCCCCCTCCTTCGAGACCGGAGGTTGCGACAGAAGAGAGAGTAGGCGAGGTGAGGTTATCTGCCACTGCCCTTACAGGAACTGAGGTAGAACCCCCGCCAGCCACGCAAGCTGAGGAAAAACTGCCTCTGATGTTGGACATCGGCAGCACCACCTGCATCCCCTGCAAGAAAATGGCCCCGATATTAGAGGAGCTGAAAGAGGAATACCGAGGCGTGGTGGAGATAAAATTCATAGATATTTACAGAGAAAGAACCGCCGCCAGAAAATATCGGATCAGGGCCATCCCGACGCAAATCTTTTACGATACGCAGGGGAGGGAATTTCATCGCCACCTCGGATACATGGGCAAGGAGGAGATCCTCCGGGTTTTCAGAGAGATGGGGGTGGAGCTCTAGTGGAAAGCCTGGTATCCCAGATTCAACAAGGTTCTCCCTTGACGGTGTTGGCGGTCTTTCTGGGAGGGCTTCTGTCTGCGGCCTCTCCCTGCGTCTTGGCTCTCATCCCATTGGTCATTGGCTACGTCGGCGGCTATGCAGGTGAGAGTCGCAGGAAGGCGCTCCTTTTCACGACACTGTTCGTGGTGGGACTCTGCGTCACTTTCACAGTGCTGGGGTCGCTGGCGGGTCTTATGGGGCAGATGATGGGACCGACCGGCAGATGGTGGTATCTCATTATAGCTGGACTGGCGGTGGCAATGGGGCTGTCCTTGCTGGGCGTGTATGATATCAATTTCCTCGGGGGAAGGATGGCAGGTTTCAAGAAGACCGGAATATGGGGTGCCCTGGTTCTGGGGATGCTTTTCGGGGTGGTTTCCTCTCCCTGTGCCACTCCAGTCTTAGTAGTGATTTTGGGCTTGGTCTCCCTGAAGGGGAACATCCTCTATGCCACCTTTCTGCTTTTCATCTATGCCCTGGGGCACAGCGCCTTGATCTTTGCTGCGGGGACCGTGACCGGTTTTGCGGAGAGTTTCATCTCCAGTAAGGCGACCGCGAATTTCTCGATCTGGTCGAAGAGAGTGAGCGGAATCCTGATCATACTTGCGGGATTATATCTGTTTTACCTCAACGTTTGATTGTAAAGATAGCTACGTGGGTTCGCCTCTGAAAAGAAATCTGACTATTCATTTCTCAATAGAGGAGGAAGCGTTATGATGATCGAAGTTTTAGGTCCTGGATGTGCACGCTGCATTAAGACCGCTGAGATCCTCCAGAGGGCTGGGGAGGAGCTAGGTTTAGAGCACGGGGAGGATTTCTACGTCTCCAAGGTGCAAGATCTGAATCGGATTGCCTCCTGGGGGGTCATGGTCACCCCGGCAGTGATCATTGACGGGGTGCTGAAGATGTCCGGTAGGGTGCCCTCCGTGGATAGAGCCAAAGAGTGGCTTTCGGCGCTTAAAAAGGCTGAATGAGTTTGATGCTTTAAGCCTGCTGTTGGTAAACCTCCCCCCTCTGTTTGCCCAAGCTACTTGGAATAGTAAGTTGAAGAAACTCGCGAAATAGCGATCAGATTAGGATTCTTCTACCCCGCTTTTGGACTTGAGGGCCTGCTCGTAAGCCTCCAGCACCTTGTCCTCGATCTGTTTGCGGGCCTCGTTGTTGAGCGGATGGCAGACATCCTGATGGCTGCCGTCGGCCCTTTTTCGGGAGGGCATGGAAACAAAATAACCGTTGGCACCGTTGATCACCTTCAGTCCCCGGACCACGAAGGCGTCGTCAAAGGTGATGTTGGCGAAGGCTTTCAGCTTCTCCTCGCTCCGCAGGGAAATCCTGACGTTGGTGATCTCCACTTTAACTTCTCCTGAATGAATCGAACAAACAACGCAACGCGTTTCAGTGGAGCAAGACCGGCCTGGTAACAAATATCTCCCGGACTTCTCCGGACATACTACTGGCTACCTCCTCAGCCAGAGCCTCTCTATCAAATATCCCGTAAACAGCCGATCCCGAGCCTGACATCTGGGCTAGCAAGGCTCCCTTTCGGCTCAAAACTCCTTTCAGTCTCCCGATCTCACCAAATTCTGAGATCACCCCAGCCTCTAAGTCATTCTCGAGAAAGGGGATTATTTCCTCAATTCTGTCTACAGCATTCCACTCTAAAATAAGGTCGAACTCCACCGCAGTTGTCAAGTCTTTTTTCGCTTTTTCGTAGGCCCACTCGGAAGATACCCCGAAGGAGGGGCTCACTAACACTAAGAAATAGTTCCGGGGCAAGGAAATCTCCCTGATCTTCTCCCCTCTCCCGGTGGCCAGAGCCTGCCCTCCGGAGAAGAAGAAGGGAACATCGGAGCCGAGCTGGGAACTCATCTGTTGCAGCCGCTTCTTGCTCAGCCCCAGACTGTAGAGTTCATTCATCCCCAAAAGGGTGCCGGCGGCGTCGGAGGAACCTCCCCCCAGACCGGCAGAGACCGGGATTCTCTTATCGATAGATAACTCCACCCCCAGGGGTGTTTGACATTCCCTCTCTAAGAGCTTCACGGCTCGGTATGCCAGATTCTCCTCTCCGAGAGGGATGGCCTCCGAAGATGATTTGACCGTAATCCCCTGCGGCCTTTTGAAGAGAGTCAGCTCGTCATGCAGGTCGATGGTTTGCAGGAGGGTGCAGATTTCGTGGTAACCGTCGGGTCTTTCACCCAGAACCTTCAGGAGGAGATTGATCTTGGCGAAGCATTTGATTGAGATATGGTCCAAATCTGGATGGGGGGATCTTAGAGTTTGATGATTTTGTTTCGCCCGATTTTCACGGCCTTGGTGGCGTTGCGGGTATCGACTACTAACTTGCTTTCCCGAACGATGAAATCGTAATCGTAGCGGGAATGGTCGGCCACGATGACAGCACAGTCGGAGCGGTTCAAGACCGTCTTGGTCAACTTGACAGATTTGAGAACTCCGCGGTCCAACTTCAACTTCGGGACGTGGGGGTCGTTGTAAGTGATCTTCGCCCCCTGGTCATCCAAAAGTTTTATTATGTCAAGCGCCGGGGACTCGCGGACATCAGAGATATCTTTCTTGTAGCTGACGCCCAGGATCAGGATCTTTGCCCCCTTGTAGCTCTTCGTATGGCGGTTCAGTGCGGTCCCGATCTTCTCGACAACATAGGCAGGCATGTGGGAGTTTATGTCTCCGGCCAGCTCGATGAATCGAGCATAATAATTGAGAGACCTGAGTTTCCAGGAGAGGTAGTGGGGGTCGATGGGGATACAGTGTCCCCCCAGACCGGGCCCGGGATAGAATTTCAGAAAGCCGAAAGGTTTGGTGGCGGCGGCATCGATCACCTCCCAGACATCTATTCCCAGGCGGTCACACATTAAGGCGACCTCATTCACCAGGGCGATATTGACGGAGCGGAAGGTGTTCTCTAAAAGCTTGACCATCTCCGCCGACTGAGAGGAGGAGACCGTCACCACCCCGTTTACGACCTGACGGTAGAACAGGGTGACGAGCTTGGTCGAGACGGGATCGACTCCACCCACGATTTTGGGAGTGTTCTTGGTGGTGTACTGGTCATTGCCGGGGTCGATCCTCTCCGGGGAGAACGCCAGGTAGAAATCCTCCCCGGCCTTCATACCGGTCGACTCTAAGATCGGCCTAATCAGTTCCTCGGTAGTCCCCGGATAGGTGGTCGACTCCAAAATCACCAGTTGACCTTTCCGGAGATTGTTCTTTATCTCCTCCGCCGCTGAGAGGATGAAGGAGACGTCCGGGTCCTTGGTCTTGTTGAGGGGGGTAGGAACACAGATGGCGATACAGTCTGCTTCCTTCAGCCTCGAGAAATCAGAGGTGGGCAGAATCTTTCCGCCGGCTATGAATTCTTTCACCTCCTCATCGGTGACATCGTCCACGTCCGATTTTCCAGCGGTCAGGATGTCTATCTTCTTTTCGGAGGAGTCTATTCCCACCACCCTAAAGCCGGCCTGGGAGCAGACCATTGCCAGGGGGAGCCCGACGTAGCCAAGCCCCAGAATGGCCACAACCGCCTTTCTCTCTTTGATTTTTCTCTCTAAGGCGGACCTCAAGTCGGTCTGCTCAAGAGTTGAGTATGGACTACGGATCATCAAATCAACCATTATAGATTATTTTCGGCTAATACGACATCCGATTTAACGATTCCAATTTCGTCCAAACAAAATCGATTGTCAATAGCAAAGCGTAAACAGGAGACAGGGAACAGGAAACAGGGAACAGGGGACAGGAGACAGGGAACAGGGAACAGGAGATGCGGGAAGTTTGCTTACGTCGAGAGAGGAAGCTGCTGATCACCGTGCACCAAGTGAAAGACCGTTGCCACCGAGGGGAGAAGCTTTTATTATAGGTGAGGTCAAATCAATATCTGGAGGGAGAAGATATGGAAGCGAATATTATAACGTTAGCGAGAATAGTTCTGGTATTTGTCGGCATTGGACTGTTCAGTTTCGATTTCTACTTCGACCTGGCGGGGGCGATCCTGGTGGTGATTATTATCTACATGGATGCCCTCGACGGGATTGTCGCTCGCAAGCTGAACATCGCCTCGAAATTAGGAGCGCTTTTAGACATCACCGGCGACAGAATAGTCGAGAATGCATATTGGATCTATTTTGCCGCCATCGGCTTGGTGTCATACTGGGTGCCACTGGTAGTCATAACCAGAAGTTTCGTCATCGACTCCCTGAGAAGTCTGGCCTTCTCCAAGGGGAAGACCGCCTTCGGCAAAGACACCATGATGAGAACCCCGATTATGAAGTTTTTGACTGCCGGCCGTCTCTCCCGAGCGGTTTATGGCGCTTCAAAAGCGGTCATATTTGCTTACCTGGCCGGGATTATTGTTCTCAAAAGCGCTCAGGCGCAATTCGGGATAAATCTTCCCGAGGCTGTGATTACGGGTATCTATGCAGTAAAGGATGTGCTTGTTTATGTCGTGGTGATAATGTGCGTGGTGCGGGGAATTCCGGTGGTCTATGATGGCTGGCCGATGCTGGTGGAAAAGCGGTTCGAGAAAATAGCGGAGATAAATTGAGGAGCAGAGTTGCGGCCATATTCGATGTCGACGGCACTCTCTTCAATAATCCCTCCACGGAGAGGCGCTTCATAAAATATCTCCTTCAGAGAGACAAGTTCCCTCTCAAAGCTTATCTGAATTTCCTCCTAGGTGCAATTATTCTCCTGCCGAAGGGAATCTCGACGGTCTTGAAGGGGAACAAATACTACCTCCGGGGTTGGTCGGTCGAAGAGACCGAGGAAATCCTGAAGGAGTTCTTCGAGACTCTGATGGTTCCCGTGCTCCAAAATGAGGTCGGAGAGAGAGTGCGATGGCATCAGAAGGAGGGACATCTCATCTTTCTCCTCTCGGGGATGCCCTCATTTGTGTTGGAGAAGTTCGGTGAATACTTCTGTGTCGAGCATCTGTGCGGGAGCCGAGTAAAGGAGAGGGGAGGGAAATTCCTCGGGCCGTTAGAAAATGAACATCCATACGGCGGCAAGAAGGGGGAAGTTGTCGTCAGGTTTGCAGAGGAGAACGGGGTTGACCTGAAGGCTTCCTATGGATACGGAGATCATTACACCGACCGCCATTTCTTGAAGTTGGTGGGACATCCGGTGGCGGTCAACCCCTCTAAAGAGCTGGAGCAGCTGGCCGAGAGAGAGGGTTGGGGGGTGGTGTGGTATCAAACAAAGTGACGGAGACCTCAAAGATGGCGGGGCTCTGCCGACCGCCTCCTTCACGGTTCGCAGAGAGTCGTGCTCTGGTTTTTCCTTGACAGCTTGGGCGTCAATGATTATAAGAGTCGGAACTACTGTCGGTGCCAGAATTGTAAGGTGAAAATAACGGAAAAATGACATTTAGCAGAAGTTTGCTCTACGGGTTTGTTTTCGGGATTCTTTCGGGTCTGCTCTTCGGATATTTTTTTGCCATCTGGTTTGTTAACATCATCGGCTACAACCGTTACACCGGGGATGCTCTACTTTTATCCCTTTACATAGTGATACTCACCAGCCTGGTCGGTCTCTTCGCTGGTGTCATTTTAGGATTCTTGAACCACTTTGTGACGCTCGTCTTCAGGCTCAGTGCAGATGAGCAGAAACTGAGAAGGCGACTGGCGATCATCTGTTTCGGATTCGGGATATTTGCGATCTTCGATTTTCTGTGGTTGATCTCCCAACGGCCGGTTTTCATTTACAGCCTTTCGTTTCTCTTGGGCAGTCTGGTGCTCTTTGTTGTCAGCTTCGTCGTCGTGATCATTCTATCCTACGGTGCTGCAAAGCTGTGTGGCAGCATCAGAGGTAAGAAGTTCCTCTGGATAGGAACTCCCCTTCTGGCGATAATTATATTCCTCCTGGCAATTCACAATTATGGAGGGGAGAAGTTGAAATCCCCGCAGGAGGTGGTGCTCACCGAAAACCGTCCAGACACTAAATTGATCATACTCGGATTCGACAGCGCCACCTTGAAGATAATCGACCCCCTAATTGAACAAGGGAGAATCCCCAACTTCGAACGGATGATGAAGGAGGGATCATACGGAGTTCTGGAGTCCAACGTCTCGAAAGTGATGCCCTTCGCCAACTCCGCCAGTCGGGGGATGAGGTCACCCTCTTTGTGGGAATCGATTGCCACCGGGAAGTGCGAGAAGAAGCACGGCATCTTCGACTTCCAGATAACGATGGTTCCCACGTTAAATCATCACCTCCCGCTGCGGATTCCTTTCTTCGGAAGATTCTTCCCGACGATGCCGACCATCAGCAGCATACACTACATCAAAAGGGTGTGGGAGATCCTCGACGAGTACGGCATAAGTTCTGGAGTGATCAGGTGGTTCACCTGCTGGCCCGCGGATGAGCTTGAATATGGCTTTATGGTCAGCGACCGCCTGAAACTTGCGGGAAGGAAGTTAGAGAGGCTCGCCACTCCAGCGGACCTACAGGAAGCCCTTCCCGACTACAGCGGGTTCACCATGGATGAATTGAGGCAGAGATTTCCGAGTCTGCCGGAGGTCCCTTTCATAGACGCCCCCGCGGGAAAACTGATGACGCGGGTTTCCAAGAAAGCAACACGGGAGGAGATCGACGCCTGCTTCACGAACCTTTTCAGGCAGTATTATTCCATGGACATCTATTTTGGAAATCTCAGCCTGGACTTGTACGAGAAGTATCATCCCACCTTTTATGCGGTCTATTTTTACGCTCCCGATGTTTACATACACCCCTTCTGGAAGTTTTATGAGCCACAGTATTTCGACGATGTCACCCCGGATCAGGCGGAGAAATTCGGGGATTTGATAAATCAGAGTTACGTCATGCTGGACGAATATCTGGAAAAGCTTCTGGAGATGATTGACACTAACACCACCGTAATGATTATCTCCGACCATGGCGCCGGTCCCTGGATTGAGGAGGGGGTCTCCTTTCTGCCGGGTTTCAAGGGGAAGAAATATCATCCTGCATACAGCGGGAGCCATCGTCAGGATGGAGTTGTCATTATGTGGGGTAAGAACGTCAAGTCAGGAGTCAAAATCGAGGGCGCAGACATTCACGATATCACTCCCACAATGCTCACCCTCTTGGGTTTCCCGGTGGCAGAGGATATGGACGGACGGGTATTAACAGAAGCAATTGACGATGAGTTCTTGAGGCAGTATCCGATTCGGACCATCACTTCTTATGAGACTGAGCCTCACTATTACGAGCGCCCCAAATTGTTGACCGGAGATGTCGCTGCTGATCTCGAAGATAGACTGCGGGCTTTAGGGTATATTCGTTAGAAATACCGTTGTCATTGTGATGGTAGCGGAAGGCCTTGGCCTTCCATACCCCACCCGGCCACACCCCTGGAAACCTAAAGGTTTCCGCTACGTTTTCTCTCAGACGTTGAATCTGAACATCACTACATCGCCGTCTTTGATGACGTAGTCCTTTCCGTGCAGTTCCAATGCTCCCTTTTCCTTGGCCTTCTGGATTGAACCCAACTCCTTAAGTGTCTCAAATGGGATCACCTCGGCCTTTATAAAACCCCGCTCCATATCAGAGTGAATCTGCCCGGCGGCTTTGACGGCGCTTGTTCCCTCTTTGACAGTCCAGGCGCGCACCTCGGGTCCGGCATAGGTGAAAAATGAAATCAGTCCCAAAAGCGAATACGATTCCTGAATTACCTCCTCCGTCGCCGATCTCTCCAGGCCGTAATCTTCCATGAAGAGGGGACGATCGGCTTCCTCCAGCTGGGAGATCTCCATCTCCAGCTCGCCGCAAATTGGGACGAGGCAACTACGAGAGGGTTTCAGAAAACCTGCGAAGTCCTCTTTTTCATACTTGGGCTTTTTTATCTCCTCCTCTCCCATGTTGAGGAGATAAAGCATCGGTTTTTGAGTCAAAAGACCAAATCCGGCGAGGAATTTCAGTTCCTCCTCGGAGAACTCCAAATCCGCAATGAAGGTTTCCTCCTCCAGGGCCTCTTTACATTTCTTCAGAATTTCGAAGTGCCTGACGGTCTCATCAGTTTTAGCGACTTTTACCTGGTGCTCTAATTTGCCGGCGGACTTGTCGGCGAGCACGAGGTCTGCCAGGATGAGCTCGGTGTTGACAGTTTGAATGTCCCTCTTGGGGTCAACTGAACCTTCGGGGTGAAAGACAGTCTCGCTCTCGAAGGAACGAACCACCTGCAGAAGCTCGTCCACCTGCCGGATGGCGGCGATGTATGCGGCTTCGCTTTTCTCGTCGTCTGAGGCTCCCCTGGTCAAACCGGCGACATCGATATATTCCACCTCCGCGGGGATAAGTCTCTCCGGATTGAACATCTCCGCTAAAACATCGAGCCTCTGGTCGGGAACTTTAACGACGGCGCGGTTGGGATCCTTCACTCCGGAATAATCACCGGTTTTGGCCTGCGATTCGGTGAGGGCGTTGAAGATTGTGGTCTTGCCCGACTGCGGTAGTCCGATTATCCCTATCCTCATGGAAGTACCCGAGGCTGCTCGCAATTATTCCCAAGAACTCTCAAGTTCAGCAGAGTAAGACTACAGTCCATCTACACCAATATAGCCGTCACCCATTTTTAGTCAAGAACTTGAGCGCGTCTAAATCCCGGGGAGGATGTTTCGGCATACAAGCCAACATCTTTCGAAAATCTCGTTCTCAGAGTTGACAAGTTGACTATCAAAACGTATCTTCTCTACGACATTGACAGAACTTGTTAGGGGTGGCTCAGGCCTTTGGCCTGAGTCTGAGAAGACACCCTCTGAACCTGATCTGGGTAATGCCAGCGTAGGAAAACTGGTAGAAGAAATTTTCCCCTCCTCAGATTCTAAAGAGGAGGGTTTTTTATCGAGGTGATTGCCGTGAGAACAGAAACAGTGAAAGTAGAAGCTGAATTACAGGAGACGATCCATAAAACTGCCCTTAGGGAGAAAACGGACCCCAATGAGTTGCAGGGCAAAGTTGCCTCCGGCAGGGTTGTCGTCGTCAAAAACAGAAAGCGCCAGGTCGAACCTCTGGCGATCGGGGAGGGCCTGAGAACGAAAGTCAACGCCAACATCGGCACCTCCCCCGAGAGGGTTGATTTGGACCTGGAGCTGAAGAAAGGCGAGACTTCAATCAAATACGGCGCCGATACCATCATGGACCTATCCACCGGCGGGGATCTCAAGCAGATCCGCCAGGAGATCATCAAAAACTCCAGCGTTCCTCTCGGAACGGTGCCGATTTATGAGGTAATCTGCCAGCTTGCCAGAAACAAGAAGACCATTGCAGACATGGAGCCAGATCATCTCTTCGAGGTCATCGAAGGCCACCTCGAAGATGGAGTCGACTTCCTGACGGTGCACTGCGGGGTGACGAGAGCTGCCCTGCCGATTCTTGAGAGCCATCCGAGGCTGACCGGCGTGGTCAGCAGGGGCGGTTCCGTTCTGGTCAGATGGATGAGACACACCGGTGAGGAGAATCCTCTGTATGAGCAATACGATCGGCTGCTGGAATTAGCCAAGAGATACGATGCAGTTTTGAGCCTCGGCGACGGTTTGAGGCCTGGCTCCTTAGCCGATGCCACCGATAACGCTCAGGTGCAAGAATTGACCGTGTTAGGTGAGCTGGTCAAAAGGGCTAGAGAGGCTGGGGTTCAGGTGATGGTGGAAGGCCCGGGGCATATTCCCTTACACGAAGTGGAAGCCAACGTTCTCTTAGAAAAGAAACTCTGCGATGGTGCCCCCTTTTACGTCTTAGGACCGCTGGTCACCGATTGCGCCGCTGGCTACGACCATATCTCGGGAGCGATCGGCGGTGCCATTGCCGCCGCCGCCGGAGCCGATTTCCTCTGCTATGTGACCCCTTCCGAGCACCTTTCCATCCCGGATGCTGAGGATGTG
>JAUWHO010000041.1 GCA_030605835.1 Candidatus Zixiibacteriota bacterium
CGGGGAGGAGAACCAGGGATTCAGTATCGCCCTCTCCATCTTGGAGCACGGCAGAATCGGGGTGGCGGCACAGGCGGTGGGAATCGCGCAGGCGGCATTCGAGGAGGCAGTGAGCTATTACAAGGAGAGAAAACAGTTCGGGCAGCCGATCTGCAATTTCCAGGCGATTCAGTTCAAGTTGGCAGACATGGCCACCAGGATAAATGCCGCCCGGCTTTTGGTCTATAAAGCCGCCTGGCTCAAGTCCAAGGGAGAGGGGTGCAGATTCGAGGCCTCCATGGCGAAGCTTTACGCCTCCGAGACCGCCAACTGGGTCGCCAATCAGGCGGTGCAGATCCTCGGCGGTTACGGATATATGAAGGAGTATCCGGTGGAGAGATTTTTCCGGGACGCCCGCGTCACCGAGATTTACGAGGGCACCTCCGAGGTCCAGAGGATCGTCATTTCCAGAACCATTCTTCAGCCATAGGCTGATCCGCCTTGTCTGCCTCGAGCAGACCTCCGGCGGAGAAGTAGGGAGAGCCGATGTTTCTGACGGAGAAACATGAAAAATACCGACAGAAGATAAGAGAGTTTGCTTTAGCGGAGATAGAGCCGCTCGCTCACCAGATCGATTTAGACCAGAAATACCCCGAAGGGCACACAAAGAAATTATGCGACATGGGGATTCTGGGCCTGCAGGTCGACCCCAAATACGGCGGCACTTACACCGATACTCTGACCTATGCCATCGCGGTGGAAGAACTCTCCCGGGTGTGCGGCTCCACCGGAATCACTGTCGCCGCTCATTGCTCCCTGGGAACCTGGCCCATTTTCGCTTTCGGATCAGAAGAGCAGAAGAAGAAATATCTCCCGCCGATCACCAAGGAGCCGAACTTAGCCTCCTTCGGATTGACGGAGCCGGAGGCCGGCTCCGATGCCGGCGCCACGAAGAGCACCGCCGTCAAAAAAGATGATGGCTGGCTCATAAACGGCACCAAGAACTTCATCACCAATGCCTCCGTGGGTAAGACCTTTGTGGTTACCGCCAGAACTACCCCGGGTAAGGGGAGCAGGGGGATAACCTCTTTCATTCTCGAAAATGGCATGAAAGGTTTCAGCGTCGGCAAGAAAGAGAACAAGATGGGACTCAGAGGTTCAGACACCGCTACCCTGAATTTTGACGACCTCTGGATTCCCGATGATAATCGCCTCGGAGAAGAGGGGCAGGGCTTCAAGCAGTTTATGATGACGTTGGACGGCGGCAGAGTCTCAATCGGGGCGATGGCCCTCGGGTTGGCCCAGGGAGCGTTGGATTTGGCTTTGAAGTTTGCCAGGGAGAGGAAACAGTTCGGTAAATCGATAATCGAATTCCAGGCAGTGGGACATAAACTGGCGGATATGGCCACTTTCATTCAGGCTGCCCGGCATCTGATTTACCACGCCGCCATTCTGAAGGACAAGGGCGTCTGGTACAACAAAGAATCCGCAATGTGCAAGCTCTACGCCTCCGAGATCGGCAACTGGTGTTGCTATCAGGCCATCCAGATAATGGGGGCATACGGCTATTCCACCGACCACTCACCGGTTGAAAGATACTGGCGCGACGTCAAACTCTGCGAGATCGGGGAGGGCACCTCGGAGATCCAGCGATTGGTCATCTCCAGGGAACTTCTGAAAGAAGAGTTGTCCTTGCCCGAAGGTTTCTTTACTATTGACGCCAGTAAACTAGGAGGCTAAATTTGCAGAGTCTTCAAGAAACAGGAAAAGTCTCTAAATGAGATATGTGCTGAAGATTGCCTAAAGTGGTGCATAAACGAAGTGTTTCGCAAAATATGCCAATTTGATAGCATAAACGAAGTAGTTCGGTTATTTTAAGTTAGGCGAAGGGCAGAGCACTTATCTGTGTCAAGGAGGAATAATTTATGAAAGCAGAAGCAAAAGGTTTTAAATTCTTAAGTCTTGAAGGTAAGGTCAAAATACCTTTTTTCCAAAGAAGCTATGTCTGGGACAAAGATAATTGGGAAGACCTGTTATCCGAACTTTTCAATGGGACTAAGAGCCATTTCTTAGGGTCAATAATATTGAAACAATTGCCAACTTCATCTGGTGAACCAAAACAACTCGAAATTGTTGATGGGCAACAAAGACTCACAACGCTAAGCATTCTACTAAAAGCACTATATGACACATTTCCACCAGAATTAAAAGAAAACTGCGAAGGTGATGTTTGGGGACTTCTATTTTACAGAAAGGATTTTGTCAGTGCGAACTATGAGATTAAGATTGAACATTCACAAGTTGATGCAAATGCTTACCAAAGTGTTATAGAGGCAAATATTGACAAAAATCCCCCTATAAAAGATGTTAATGAGAATAGCCACAAGATACTGCAATGCTATCAATATTTTTTAAACGAATTACAAAATAGATCTGAAGACGAAAGAAAAACTCTTTTCAATGGAATACTTGACCCTGAGAATAAGATGCTGGTAGTAATTGATTTGGTAGAAGAAAGTGACAATGAACAAGCAATTTTTGATACATTAAACACCGCAGGCGTTAGATTGAGTCCTGCAGAAATCGTTAAGAATGCCCTTTTTCAGAAAGTTATCCAAGTATTTGGAAGTAAAGAATCAGCAATTGACCTTTATAAAAGCACATGGGAGAAAACCTTCTTAGCTGATGAAGATACTGTAAAATATTGGGAAGCCGAGAGACTAACCGGTAGGTTAATGAGAGACAACATAGAAATATTACTGCATTGTATTGCTATAATAAGAGGATTCTATGACCCTGATAAGCACACGTTATCTGATTTGTCTAAACTATATAAAGGGGAGTTCGCTAGAAAAAATTCAGAAGATGAGTTAGAAGCATTTATAAATGAGATTATAGAATATGCTGATATTTACAAAGAAAAAATCCTTACTTTTGATAACAGCACATTGTTCTCATTCGACGATGCTATTAAGCGTCTTCTTCACATTCTTGAAGTTTTGCAGATATCAACTTTTCATCCTTTCCTACTCTTTGTTTTTAAAGAATATCAAAATGATGACTCTCGTATTGTAAATATGCTTTCTATCCTAGAAAAGCTCGTTGTACGAAGAATGATTTCAAAACAAGAAACTAAGAGCTATAATAAACTTTGCAAAGATTTCATTAACAATCCTGATTTAATAGTAAATAAATTAAGAGAAACTACTGACGACCAAATATCAAATGGCCTCAGGTCAATTCCTAATAAACATGCTGCTCTGTTATTGTTTTGGGTAGAGCTAAATAGAAGAAATAAGGATAGAAGATATGACATAAAGGAATTGAAATATAACTACTCGCTTGAGCATATAATGCCACAAAAGTGGGAAGAGTATTGGAAGTATATTCCTAAGAAATATAATGCTGACGATTCAGAAATGACTGGGGAGGAAACAAAGAAGGACAGATACAACAAGGTTTATTGGATAGGTAATATGACGCTTCTTACTTCTTCCTTGAATTCTACACTGCGTAACTATGTTTTTGAAAAGAAAATGAATGGCGAAGGTCGGAAAAAGGGAATAAAGGCATATGCGAATCTGTCTATTACGAAAGATGACATTGTTACCCCATTTGATAACGGTGATACTGTCTGGCACGAAAACGAGATAATAGCGCGCACGGTTAATATTGAAAAAGAAATCAATCAAATTTGGGGAAATACATGAAACAAATTTTCCTTTGCTTTGCAAATTTTCGGCACAATGAATTACGCCTTACGAGAAGAATTGGTATAAAAATACAACAAAACGGAAGGAGCTCTGCCCATCGCCTAACACAGCATAAAAGGTTCGTCCGCCTCTGGCGGACTCACCCGAATTTTTGCTTCGCAACAACTTCTTTTATGCTGGAAACGTTGGAGGGTAGCCCCCTGGCCTCCGCCAGGCGACATTGCGTGCAGTCAAACCAGAACAGGTCACCCTTAGATGGAAATCTTCAAATCCCTTTCCGTTGACGAGCACGAGCAGGTGGTCTTCTGTTGCGGTAGAGTCTCGCGCCTGAGGGCCATCATCGCCATTCACGACACCACCTTAGGACCTGCCATCGGGGGCATAAGATTCATGAAATACACCTCCGAAGAGGAGGCCTTCGACGACGCTTTGAGGTTATCGAAGACCATGACCTATAAATCCGCCGCGGCGGGATTGAATTTGGGAGGTGGCCAGGGAGTCATCATCGACCCCGGAGCCGACGCCGACAGAAATCTCATCTTCCGTTCCTTTGGACAGTTCGTCGACTCTCTGTCAGGACGCTTCATCGCCGGGGAGGACGTCGGCACCTCCGTGGAGGATATGGAGCAGGTTCGCTCGGAGACTGAACATGTCGTTGGCATCTCCAGAGCTTTGGGAGGTTCCGGTGACCCCGGCCCAATTGCCGCCGCTGGAGTCTTTCACGGAATTCTGGCCTGCGCCGAGAAAGTCTTCGGGGAAAAATCCCTGGAGGGGGTCTCCGTGGCCATTCAGGGAGTGGGGCACGTCGGTTTCGCCCTGGCAGAGGATTTAACGATTGCCGGATGCCAGGTCTATATTGCCGATATTGACAAAGAGAAGGTGGAGACGGCAAAGGTTAAATTCGGAGCGGAGGTTGTCGACCCGGAGGAGATTTACGGGCTGAAGGTGGACATATTCTCCCCCTGTGCTCTGGGCGGAATCATAAACGAAAAAACCGTCGAGAAGCTCAATTGTCGCATCGTCGCCGGAGCCGCCAACAACCAGCTACAAACTGAGAAGCACGGAGAAATACTCCAGAGAAGAGGCATTCTCTACGCACCCGACTTCATCATCGGAGCCGGTGGGCTCATCAACGTCGTCAACGAGCTGGAGGGCTATAATCAGGAGCGGGCACTGAAGCAGGCAAGCAAGATTTATGATATCCTCCTGCGGGTCTTCGAGGTTGCCGAGAGAGAAAATATCTCCACCTCTTCGGCCGCCAATCTGCTCGCGGAGGAGAGATTGGAAACCATCAAGAAGTTCAGAGGCCTGAAGTAGCCCAGGTTGTCTCAACCTGGATCTGAAGTAGCCCGGGTTGTCTCAACCTGGATTGGTAAATAGTGAATCGTTCATGGTCAATGGTAAAAATGGGGGGTCGTCTCATTGCATAACGAGATAGGTTCAGGATGATCAAAGACCTTTACGGGATAGTCGCCAAAGTCAAAGAGGCCGGACCCAGAAGGGTGGTGGTCGCCCAGGCCGAAGAGGAAGAGGTTTTGCTGGCTCTGGCGGAGGCCGTCAGCGAGGATATCGCTCAGGGCATTCTGGTGGGCGATCAGGAGAAAATCCGGGTTATGTACGGACGTAACCACATCAAACCTGACAACTTCACCATTATCGACAGCGACAATGGCTACGACTCCGCTCTCAGGTGTTGTCAACTGATCCGGGAGGGGAAGGCGGAGATAATGATGAAGGGGACGGTGCCAACCAAGGATTTCATGCGAGCCATACTGGATAAGGAGCAGGGCCTTGCCACCGGCGGACTATTAAGCCATGTAGCGGTCTTCGAACTGAAAAACTATCCGAAGCTGCTCTTGATTACCGACGCCGCCGTCAATATCGCTCCCACCCTCTTAGAAAAAGTCCAAATCCTGGAGAACGCAGTCGAGGTCGCTCATTCGCTGGGGATTGAGACTCCCCGGGTGGGTTGCGTGGCCCCGGTCGAGTTTGTCAATCCGGAGAAGATGCCCAGCACTGTGGAGGCCGCCTGCCTCACGATGATGAACAGAAGAGGACAGATTCGAGGCTGTATAGTTGACGGTCCCCTGGCGCTGGACAACATCATCTCGAAAGAGGCCGCCAGCACAAAGGGGATAGAAAGCGATATTCCCGGAGAGGCGGATATAATTTTGGTTCCCGAGATTGAGAGCGGCAACATCCTTTATAAGAGTCTGACGATATTCGCGGGGGCTAGGTGTGCTTCCATCCTGGTGGGGGCCAAAGCTCCGGTTGTGCTCACCAGCCGTTCCGATAGCCACGAGACCAAGCTGATGTCGATTGCCCTGGCAGCCGTCAGTGTGAAGTGATTTCGGCTTGCATTTTATACTCCCCACACATATATTGCCAAGGCAAATCGTGACATTTAGTCATCGAATGTCGCTCTGAGAGTTAATATAGAAAATCTCTCCTGAGGAGGAATTATGCCGTTCAAAGAGGTCGGAAAAATATGGATGGACGGGAAACTGGTCGACTGGAAGGAGGCCAAAATCCACGTCCTCTCCCACGTGGTTCACTACGGGAGCAGTGTCTTCGAGGGTTTCCGTTCCTACAAGAACAAGAAAGGGTCGGCGATATTTCGGCTTCAGGCTCATACCGACCGGCTTTTCAACTCCGCCAAGATCTACCGGATGAAGATTCCCTTCACCAAAGAACAGATCAACAAAGCCATAATCGAGCTGATGAAGACCAACGAGATAGAGGAGTGTTACATCCGACCGATCGTCTATCGGGGTTATGCGGAACTGGGGGTGGACCCGCGCCCCTGCCCGGTTAATGTCACCATTGCGGTCTGGCACTGGGGAGCTTATCTGGGTCCGGAGGCGTTGGAGAACGGGGTGTCGGTCTGTGTCTCCTCCTGGAATCGGATGGCTCCTAACACCTTTCCGGCGATGGCCAAGTCCGGCGCCAACTATATGAACTCCCAGTTGGTGAAGCTGGAGGCCTTGGCTCACGGTTATGTGGAGGGGATCGCCTTAGATGTCTACGGCCACGTCTCCGAGGGCTCCGGCGAAAACATCTTCATCATCCGGGATAAAACCCTGATCACCCCACCATTCGGGGCTTCGATTCTACCCGGAATAACCAGGAACACCGTCATCACCTTAGCCCAGGAGTTAGGAATAAAGGTTATCGAGCAGCTCATCCCCCGGGAGTCTCTCTATATCGCCGAGGAGGTCTTCTTCACCGGCAGCGCCGCCGAGATAACCCCCATCTCTTCTATCGACGGAATCCAGATCGGAGCTGGCCGGCGCGGGCCTATGACCAAGCAGTTGCAGGACAAATTCTTTGGGGTCGTCTCCGGAGAGCAAGAGGACAAGTGGGGTTGGCTGACCTACGTCGATGTCGGGAAAAAAGAGGCCGCCTATCAGAAAGTCTGAGAGATGAAAGTAGCCATCGGCGCCGACCACAAAGGGTTCGAGCTCAAGGAGAGGATTGAAGAATTCCTTAAGGGAGAGGGCAAAGAGGTCACCGACTTCGGGACCGACTCGGAGGAATCCTGCGACTATCCCGACTACGGACTGAAACTCGCTGAAGCCGTTGCCAGAGGAGAGTTTGAAAGGGGAGTCCTGATCTGTTGGACCGGCAACGGCATGAACATGAGCGCCAATAAGGTCAAGGGGATTCGCTCCGCTCTGTGTCTGAATCCGGAGCTGGCGGTCTTCGCCAGGCAACACAACGATGCCAACGTTTTGACCCTGGCCTCCAAATTCACCCCGGTAAAGCAAGCTCTCGAAATCGTGAAAGCCTTTTTCTCATCTCAGTTCGAAGGCGGACGGCACTCAAGAAGGGTGAACAAGATCAAGGAATATGAGCGAAGGACTTCCTCAGAGCAGGGTCAACTATAAGAAAAAGGGCACCAAGCGTTGTCGCTCATAATCGGAGCTTAGCCTTGATCGGTTCTTCTGTGGTCAACACTCTCGGCCACACTTTCTTTATTGAAGGTCTCTCTGCAGGCCAATAGCACTGATCGTGATGCGAACGGTTCTCACAAGCTAACAAACGAAATCGATAACTGAGGAAAACTTTGACACTTTGCTGAATTGAAATAGTTGTGCAGATGATTGGAGATAGATATGTGGGCATTAAAGGAAGTCGATCCGGAAATATATGAGGCCATAAAGGGGGAGATGGAGCGGGAGGCCACGAAGTTGGAGCTTATCGCCTCCGAGAATTTCGTCAGCAAGGCGGTGTTGGAGACCGCCGGCTGTGTGATGACGAACAAATACGCGGAGGGGTATCCGAAAAAACGCTACTACGGAGGTTGCGAGTTTGTGGACATCGGGGAGGAGCTGGCCCGACAGAGGGCCAAAGAGCTTTTCGGGTGTGAGCACGTCAACGTCCAGCCCCACTCCGGCTCCCAGGCAAACATGGGAGTGTACTTCGCGGTCTTAAAGCCGGGTGATACCATCTTCGGTTTGAATCTCTCCCACGGCGGACATCTCACCCACGGTCATCCCGTCAACTTCTCAGGAAAATTCTTCAACGTCATTCAATACGGGGTGGACAAGGAGACTGAGCTCATCGACTTCGAGGAGTTGAGGAAGCTGGCAAAGGAGCACCAACCGAAAATGATAATCGCCGGCGCCTCCGCCTATCCCCGGATCATGGAATATGAGCCTTTCCGAGAGATCTGCGATGAGGTCGGCGCCTATCTGGTGGCGGACATCGCTCATATCGCCGGACTGATCATCGCCGGACTTCATCCCTCCCCGATCCCGGTCTCCGATTTCGTCACCACCACCACCCACAAGACTTTGAGGGGACCCCGTGGGGGCATGATCATGTGTAAGAAAAAATATGCCAAGGAGCTCGACCGCGAGGTGATGCCGGGAATTCAGGGGGGACCTTTGATGCACATCATCGCCGCCAAGGCGGTGGCTCTAAAAGAGGCCATGGAGCCGGACTTCAAGGAATATCAGAAACAGATCGTCAAAAACGCCAAGGCCATGGCGGAGGCTTTAATGGAGGCGGGACTGGAGTTGGTCTCCGGAGGCACCGACACCCATCTGATACTTGTAAAACTCTTCAACAAGAATCTGACCGGAAAGGTGGTGGAAGAGACTCTGGATCGGGCCGGAATTACTGTGAACAAAAACACCGTCCCCTTCGACCCCCAGAAACCTTTCGTCACATCCGGCATCCGCCTCGGCACCCCGGCTCTGACCACCCGCGGCATGAAGGAGCCGGAGATGCGCCAGATCGCAAAATGGATCGTAGAGATCATCGACAATATCGAGAATGAGGAGATCTGCGAGAGAGTCAGAGGAGAAGTCATCGATCTGTGCAAGGGGTTCCCCCTCTACGAGGGCCTGATGGATTAGACTGGAGAGTCGCCTGAAGAGGAGTGAAACCATGCTGGCAAATTTTTCCATAATCCCTCTGGGAGGTGGAGCGAGCGTCTCCAAATATGTTGCCAAGGTGGTCGACATCGTGGATAGAAGCGGTTTGAACTACCAGTTGACATCTATGGGAACTTCGGTGGAGGGAAATTGGGACGAGGTCATGGGGTTGATAAAGAAGTGCCACAACGCCACCCGCAGGCTGGTGCCGCGGGTCTACACCGTCATCACCATCGACGACCGCAGAGGAGCGAAGGGGCGCCTGACCGGCAAGGTGAAGTCAGTGGAGAGGGTTTTGAAGCGGGAAGTCAGAAAGTAGATCCTTCAGATCCGTATGGAGACGACCGAGTTCATCGTAGTTCTGGTGACCTCCCCCTCCGAAGGAGAGGCCGAAAAACTGGCCGCCAGATTGGTGGAGGAAAAACTGGCAGCCTGTGTAAACATACTCCCGACCAGTTCCCTCTTTCGTTGGGAGGGGAAATTGAGCACGGAGAACGAGAGCTTGCTCATCATAAAGACCCGGCATTCTCTCTTCCACAATCTGGAAAAGCGGGTAAAAGAGCTCCACAGCTACCAGGTTCCGGAGATAATCGCCCTGCCGGTGGTTGCAGGCTCTAAAGACTATCTTGATTGGGTAGCAGAAAACCTTTCAGAAACCTGATGCAGACAAAGAAAATCACAGACGGGTTCGTGGTGAAGCTCGACAAGGAGGAGCAACTGGTCGACTCGTTGATCAAGTTCGCCCGACAGGAGAAGGTCGACTCCGGCAGTGTCGCCGGAATTGGCGCTGTCACCAACGTCACCCTGGGATATTTCGATAGAGAGCAAAAGAAATATCTGCAGAGGAAATTCGATGATGTCTACGAGCTGGTCTCTCTCTCCGGCAGCATCGCCACCATCAAGGGCGAGCCGATATTGCACCTTCACATCATCATCTCCGACAGGAATTACAAGGTCTATGCCGGGCATCTTTTCTCTGCCGAGGTGGCGGTCACAGGCGAGATATTCGTGAGGGCTTATCCGGAACCACTCTTAAGGAAAAAGGACCCACAGTTCGGGCTCAACCTTTTGGATTTGTGAGTTCAAAGAAGAGATTCATCACCATCTTGACCGATTTCGGAGATACTGACAGTTACCTGACGGAACTGAAGGGAGTCATTCTCTCCATCAATCCAGAAGTGGAAATCGTGGAGGCGAGCCAGAAGGTTGAGGCGGGGAACATCCGCCAGGGGGCATATCTCTTGGGGAGATATTTTAGGTATTATCCGGAGGGGACAATCCATCTGGCGGTGGTGGATCCTGGAGTGGGGAGCAGAAGATCCCCGATTCTCCTGGATACCGAGAGGTATTTTTTCGTTGGTCCCGACAATGGGGTTTTCTCTTATGTTCTGGAGGAGGAGAAGGCGGAGTTGGTAATCAAGTTAGCCAACAGCGAGTATCAGCTTCTCTCCGCTTCTCGGACCTTCGAGGGGAGGGATGTTTTCGCGCCGGCGGCCGCTTATCTTTCTTTGGGCGTCGACCCCCGGGAGTTCGGCCCAGAGCTTGACAAAGTCGAGACCCTAAAAATCCCCAAGCCAGAGGTAAGGGGAGAACAGATTGAAGGCGAAATCGTCCATATCGACCACTTCGGCAACGTGGTGACGAACATCCCCCTGGATTTGCTCAGCGAGCTTGGGCGTTTTGTCACCGTGAAGGTGAAAGGAAGAGCAATAAACAAGCTCGTAACGTCATATGAAGAGGGGAAGGACTGCGAGTTCTTCGTGATAACAGGAAGCGGGGGCACCCTGGAGATCTCGAGTTTCGGGAAAGATGCCGCCGGGAGACTCGACATCTCCCCCGGGGACAAGGTCTACCTCACAGCCGAGAAGACCTGAATGATCTTTAACTGATGAAACAGAGCTACCATGGCCGATGACCTTCGCCCAAATCCCGGTGTGATATCTGAAAAAAGCAAGCTGTCGAAAACCACCCCGAGGCAGCGCCCCAGCTGGGATCAGTATTTCATGATGATGGCCCACCTGGTCTCCACCCGTTCCACCTGCCTGCGGAGACAGGTGGGAGCGGTGATCGTCAAGGACAAGAGGCTGCTGGCGACCGGATACAACGGTGCCCCCAAGGGGTTGCCGCATTGCTTGGAGATCGGCTGCCTGCGGGAGGAATTGCAGGTGCCTGCCGGGGAGAGACACGAGCTCTGTCGAGCCACCCACGCCGAGCAAAACGCCATCGCCCAGGCGGCCTCCTTCGGGGTCTCCGTGAAGGCAGCCACCATCTACACCACCTGTCAGCCCTGCAGCCTCTGCGCCAAGCTCTTGATCAACTCCGGAATTGCGGCCATCAAAAGCTGCGGCGACTATCCCGACCAGATGGCCCAAGAGATGCTCTCCCAGGCGGGGATCAGAGTGGAGAAAATCGAGCTGGACAAAGATAGCCTCAAAAGAACTTTCGAGGGGAGATGAGATGAAGTGCCCTTTCTGCGGAAGTCTGGACGATAAGGTGGTCGATTCCCGTCCCACCGAGGACGGCAAGGCCACCCGGAGAAGACGACGGTGTCTCTCCTGTGAGAAAAAATTCACCACTTACGAATACATCGAGAAGATCCCCCTGATGATAAAGAAATCCGACGGCACTCTGGAGGCATACAATCGCGGCAAGCTCTCGGATGGTATTATCCTGGCCTGCAAGAAGCGTCCGGTGAGCCGCCAGAGGATAGAGGCCTTAGTCGACGAGGTCGAAGGCGAGCTTTTCCACCTCTCCCGGGAGGAGGTCTCCTCCAGGGAGATCGGCGATCTGGTCTTGGAGAAGCTCAAAGAGATCGATGAGGTTGCCTACGTCCGATTCGCCTCCGTCTATAAGGATTTCAAAAACAAGGATCAGTTCCTGCAGGAATTGAAGAGCCTCCCCTCCTCCCTGCGGGTGGTGAAGGCCAACGGTAGAGTGGAACCCTTCGAGAGGCGAAAGCTCCTTCACGGGATAGAGCTTGCCTGCAACAAACGCCCCGTCACCAAAAGAAAGATGGAGGCCATCGCCGACGGCATCTTCAGGGAGCTCGACAAAAAAAGCGTAAGGGAGATCACCTCCAGCCAGCTGGGGGAGATGGTGATGGAGCGCCTAAAGAAGCTGGATGCGGTCGCCTACGTCCGCTTCGCCTCCGTCTACCGCAAATTCAAGGAGCCGGAGGAATTCCGCCAGGAGTTAGAGGGGCTGGAGAAGTAACCGATCAGAACTTGCGCCTCCCGCTTGTCAGATGGAGAAGAAAAAGGCAGAGCCGATGTCCTTTCTGGACCACTTAGAGGAGCTCCGCTTCAGGATAATAAAGTGCCTGGTATCGATACTGGTCCTCGCCATCGCAGCTTACGTTTTCTCGGACGAGATCTATTCGATTCTCCAGATACCCCTTTACAAAGCAGTGCCGGACATCAAGCTCCACTATTTCAAGGTCACCGAGGGCTTCACGATTCGGGTCAAGATGTCGCTTCTGGCGGGAGTGATCGTGTCGGTGCCGGTCATACTGTATCAGATCTGGCAGTTTCTGGTTCCGGGTCTTTACGAGCGGGAAAAGAAGCTGGTGGTGCCGGTGGTGTTCGCCGGGACTATTTTTTTTCTCCTGGGAGCTCTCTTCTGTTTCTTCGTAGTGTTGCCCCGAGCAATAATTTTCTTAAGCAGTGTCGCCTTCGAGGGGCTGGAAGCGACCTGGATGATTCAGGAGTATTTCAGCTTCATGATGCGAATGATCCTGGCCTTCGGGGTCGCCTTTGAGCTGCCGATAGTCTGCTTCTTTCTGGGACAGGTAGGGATAATCGACTCCAGGCTTATGGCTAGGGGGAGACGATACGCCCTGGTTGCAATTGTGCTCTCGGCGGCCCTCATCACCCCCCCGGACATCTTCTCCCAGGTGGTGTTGGCCGTTCCAGTGTATCTCTTGTATGAATTGAGTATCCTGGTGGTGAAGCTCACCGGCCGGAAATCGCGGGAAGTGGTCTGAATTTTCCTCAAAGAATTCTTGACAAGAGGGTCTGGGAGCTTCTAATTTGGACGACATCGTATTTTCTATTGAGGAGACATGAAAGAAGGTAAATTTAAAGACTGGCTGGCAGCTCCGAGGCTTCCTTTTCTGACGGCCAGTATAGTTCCGGTGATTTTCGGCACCGCCCTGGCGTGGCAGCGGACCGGGGAATTCAATCCCCTCTATTTCTTCCTTACGTTAGTCGGGGTCTGCCTGGCCCAGATGGGCGCAAATATGGCCAACGATTATTACGACCATAAGACCACCGATGATGACATAAACAAAAATCCCACCCCCTTCTCCGGCGGAAGCCGGGTGATTCAGGAGGGGAAGATCAAAGCCGCAAGCATCCTCAAGGCCTCCTTTCTCTGTTATGCATTGGGGGCGATAATCGCCCTTTATCTAAACAGCATCACCCCCGGGAATTTCGTTTTGATTCTGGCTCTGGTCGGATTCCTCTCCGGTTTCCTCTACACCGCCACCCCGGTGATGTTCGGTTATCGGGGGCTTGGGGAGCCGCTGCTGGGATTGAACTTTGGAACTCTAACGGTGATCGGCGCCTACTTCGTTCAGACTCACACCTTCAGCTGGGAGGTCTTCTGGATTTCCTGGCCGATCTCGTTTCTGATCGTGGCGGTCTTATACATCAACCAGTTTCCGGACTACGAACCGGACAAGGCCGTTGACAAACGGCACTGGGTGGTCCGTCTGGGGAGGAAGAAGGCCACCTACGGTTACTACGCTTTGATATTCGGCAGCTACCTGTGGGTGATCGTCACCGTCATCATCGGAATTCTGACCCCGTTTGCCCTCATAGTCCTCGTAACCCTCCCGAAGGCCCTGAAGGCCAGCAAGATCTTACGGACAAGCTACGACAAGATCCTGGAGCTAATTCCCGCCAATGCCGCCACCGTTCAGGTGCACTTGTTGATTGGGTTGCTTTTGTCTCTGGCTTGCGTCGTCGGGGGGCTAGTATTGCCGGGCTAGTCAGCCCGGCCTATTCGGGTAAAACAAATACCTTGGCATAGCCGGGGCATTCTTGCCCCGGAACCCGCCTGTTGGTCACGGATGCCCTCATCCGTGGCCTTTGGGTATCGGACAGGCCGTCTCATACGAGCCCCTGGCCGGCTCCCTTCGGACCCGTATGGACAGGAGTATGGCCTTCAGGTTTCCAAAAGAGGGCGTGACCGTGCGGCCGGTGCGAACGGTGTCGGGTTGGGTGGACTATGAACCATGAACTATCAACCATGAAGCACCGACCGGCCGGGGCATTCTTGCCCCGGAACCCGCCTGTTGGTCACGGATGCCCTCGTCGGTGACCTTCTGGGTAAATCTAATACTTCTTTCTCCTCTCCACCCCGAAGTTGGAGCCCGGCTTGGTCTTTAAGTATTTTTTCAAGTCCGCCAGCATGTGGGAGAGCTCCCCGATGTGGGAGAAGGAGGTTTCATCGCTTTTGACGACCGCGATCGTTAGGGTCAGAAGCGGAAACTGCTCCAAAACCCCGCGGCGATTTGACACTTCAACATAGCCCCGCTTAAGATCCTCCGATTCGTAATGAGTCGCCACCAGGCGGTCGAAGGTGGAGAGGACATTCTCGCAGATCGGCTCGAACTCCTCCGACCCCACCACGAAGATGAAATCATCCCCCCCGATATGTCCCACAAACCCGTGCGGAGCCAGATCCCGCACCGTGTCCCTGAGGATCCGTGCCGTCATCTTGATGACCTTGTCTCCGTACGAGTATCCGTAGTAATCGTTATAAGCTTTGAAATTGTCTAAATCGGCGTAGCAGGTTGCAAATCCCTCTCCGGCCTTCAGCCTCCGGGTGATGTCGGCCTCGATGGCAAAGTTGCCCGGCAAGCGGCTGGAGGGATTGACCCCCAAATCCCTCCTGCTGCGATTCATTGCCGCCTGCAGTCGGGTCTGGACAATCTGCCGCTCCCATTCGCCGCTGATGAGATCGTCCACCCCACAGGCAAACCCCTTCATGACGGTCTCCCTTTTGGGGGAGGGGACATAGAGCACCAGTGGCACCAACTGTAAGGTCGGGTGCGTCTTCGCGGCCTCTATGATCGACAACAGCGTGGCGCACTCCTGGTTGCAGGCGACCACGACCAAATCGAGATTCAGCCGGCGATGGAGTTCGAGCAACGCCGGCAGGTTTTCGAAGTGATGAAAAAGGTGCTCCCCGGGGGGGAAGGCTTCCTTCAGTCTCTGCTCGATATCGATCTCTCTCTGGCAGAGGGCAACATTCAGCATCACTTCCCTCTCCTGTGGTAGTCTCTTTCTCTGGGGTGGAAGGTGCGATGGACCTCTTTGAGGTATTCTCTATCGAGGTGAGTGTAAATCTCGGTGGTGGATATGTCTTCGTGTCCCAGCATCTCCTGCACCGCTCGCAGGTCTGCTCCTCCCTCTAAAAGATGAGTGGCGAAGGAGTGTCTCAAGGTGTGGGGATGAACGTTCTTTCCGATTTTCGCCATGGAGGCGTATTTTTTGACGATGTTGAAAAGCCCCATGCGGGTGAGCTTACCCCCCAGGCGATTCAGAAATAGAGATTCGCTCTTTCGACCTCGGAGCAGAAGCGGCCTCGATTCCGAGAGGTATCTGTCTATCTGCCTCCAGCAAGATCTTCCTGCCGGGACCAATCTCTCCCTGGAGCCCTTGCCGAAGAGGCGGATAAACTCAATCTCCGGGAATAGGTCTTCAGTGGTGAGATTCGCCACCTCCGATATGCGAGCGCCGGTGGCGTAAAGGGTCTCAAGAACGGCTCGGTCCCGGAGGCCGTACTTCTCCCTCAGATTCGGCTTGCTCAAGATCTCTATGATTTCCTCGACCGTCAATATGCCCGGGGGTTTGCGGACGATCTTGGGGGAGGCGACCTCGGAGAAAGGATAGCTGTCCAAGGCACCCTCCAACACCAGAAATCTGTATAAGGACTTTATTGCCGATAAGGCCTGAGCGATGCTCGCCGGAGACAGACCTTCATGATAGAGTTGGGTCAAAAAGGAGGTCAAATCTTGGGGCCCCACCTGCTTGAGCCCCTTGCCTCGATCAGTCTCTAAGAAGAGGCAAAAACGGGAACAGGACTTGAGGTAGGCAAGGGCGGTATTTCCGGAAAGTCCCCTCTCTAAGAGTAAAAAATCTTGAAACTGTTTGAGTATTTCGCTCTGAGGGGCGAGGGTTGTTACCTCCGACATTCAGATCACCGCTTTCGACAGCCTTACGTATCATAACGACAACTCCACCGTTTGTCAAAATAAAAATGCCGGCGCCAGGAAGAGGCCGGTGCTCTCTGGCTGGAAGAGGAGAGCAGGGCAGCTGCGGTTGCCGGGCCCAAGCGACCCGAGCAGTCGCACTTGCCCCACGCAAAGACAGAGGCGGCGTTAGAATTGGAGCGAAGAGAATCTGCGGACTTGTTGCCTTTCTGAGAGCCGATTTGCGGAGCTTTCTGGCAAAAAAGAATGCCAGTGCCTTCTGACACTGGCATTCAACATCCGCAGGTAAATAGTCCTACTTCAGAAGCGTCAGCTTCCTGACGGAGACGAACTCCCCGGCGGTGAGCTTGTAATAGTAGATGCCGGTCGTGACCTCAGCCGCATTCCAGTTGACGGTCTTGTAACCGGCCTGCTCGTAGCCGTTCACCAGGGTGGCTACCTTCTGCCCCACCAAATTGTAAACCTCCAGCGTCACCAGGGAGGCTCTGGGGAGGTCATAACCGATGGTAGTGGAGGCGTTGAAGGGGTTGGGGTAGCAAGATCCCAAGGCAAAACTGCTCGGCAGCTTGCTGCCCTCCTGCTCTTCAACACCCATCGGGGGCACCCCCATCATCACCGGGATGTGAATCGCGGGACTGGCAGAGTTGTTTTCGATAACGATGGTGTCTTCGTACACTGCCTTTGGTTCCTCAGGGGCATACAGCCAGATATACAGAGTATCTTCCTGCAGCCACGGTATTGTCCCCGAGGTCGGGGTAACCACGATCCAGTCGGCGTCCTCTACTACCGTGTACTCAAACGGTACCTGCCCGAAATTTGTCATTACCCGCTCGAACAGAGAGCTGTCGCCCGGGGCAATGGTGTCGGCGACCAGGCTGCTATCGAACTGTTGCAGATAGGGGCCTTTCAGTGTAAAGTCTGCCTGAAGACTGTCGCCATGAAATTGCGGAGCGAAGTAATCCAGTTTTCTTCCGTAACCTGTGGCCTTGGCCTCTACCACAAAGGTGTCGGTCAAAGTCACATCCATCTCAATCCAGTAGTAACCGTCTTCATCGGTGATGTCAGACCCGACGGTATCAAGATGAGAGAGACGCCAGACAGTCAGATCGGCCCCCTCGATCCCCCATCCGGTTCGCTCGTCGCTAACGGTTCCGTCAACCACGGCGCGGTCGGCAAGTGCAAGTGTCGAAAGGGAAAACAAAAATGCCAGTGCCAAAACTAAGCTTAAGTGAAAATTTCTTCTCATTTCTAACCTCCAGAATGAGTTAAAAGCGAACGGTTGAATTCTTCAAGATTGGGAAAAACATCACCTCCTTATTAGACTACAGATTGAAACAGTTTCTTTGCTTTTTCTATCTTTACGTTTTTTGTGAAAGACCTGCCATCCTGTAAGTTACTGGCTGGCACCATGAACCGGATACCCCTTATCAGGCCTAAGCTCCCTTCTCAACTACATAATAGCACAGTTTTCATAATTGTCAAGCAAATTTTACCCTCCCGGAATTGACCTCCGCAGGGCTCTACTCATACACATAGAGAATGTAGAAGTTAAGCTCTGTGAACATCTTTCCTGAAAAGTGACCCCGGCGACAGAACCTTGATCGTCACCATGGTCAGATCGTCCAGCTGAGCACTGTCGCTGGTGAAATCTTGCACCCTTTCATATATCTCATTAAGCAAATCCCTTGCCGAAAGTTCGTAGTTCTCGTTTATGACCTCGACCAATCGATCCACCCCGAACTCCTCCCCCCCGGGGCTGAAAGCCTCCGTAACCCCATCGGTGTACAGAATTAGAACATCCCCCGAGAAAAGACTCAGCGGTCTCTCTTCGTAGGTGGATAATTCCAAGACTCCCAGAGCAACTCCGCCATCGGAAAGATATTCGATCGAACCGTCGGCTCTGCGGAGGATCGGGGGATTGTGCCCGGCGTTCGAGAAGGTCAAAACCCGGTTTTTCGTGTCCAAAACCCCATAAACGGCAGTAACATACATCTCCCTTTCGATGCTTTCGAAAAGGAGCCGATTCACCTTTTGAAAGATGGTGCGGATGGCGTAGTTGTTGAGTATTTCCGCCTTCAGGGAGGCTCTGAAGGCCGCCATTATCAGAGCCGCTGGGATTCCCTTCCCGGAGACGTCGGCGATTGCAACCCCGAGCTGATTCTCGACGATCTTGATGAAGTCGAAGAAATCCCCCCCCACCTCGGAGGAGGGGATGTTCATGCCGGCGATGTCGAACCCCTTCACCTGCGGGTCTCCTTTGGGCAGGAAGGTGGTCTGGATCTGTCTGGCGATGGAAAGCTCCTCCTCCAACCTCCTTTTCTCCAAGGCTTCCTTGTGGAGCCTGGCCCTCTCGATCGTGACCGCCGCCTGGGAGGCGAAAGCTTCCACCAGCTCGCGGTTGTTCTCATCGTAAGCTTTTTTGTGGTCGGATTCCAAGTTGAAGACCCCGATGATCTCATCCCCGGTCTTGATGGGAACCGCTATCTCCGAGGCCGTCTGCGGCCGGAGCCGGATGTAGCGCTCATCGGAGGCGACATCGGCTATCAGAACAGACTTGCCTGTCTTCGCCACCCACCCCACTACCCCCTGTCCCACCTTGAGGTGGAGTTTCGATTCCACCTCCGGGTCCATACCCCTGGTGACAACATTCTCAATATCCTGAGTGTCACTATCTATTAGGTAGATCCCAACCGCATCGTATCTGACCACCCGGTAGAGGAGGTCGACGATCTGTTCTAAGATCTCGTCCATGTCCAAATACATGGAGAGCTTCTTGCCGACCTCGAACAACGTCAGCTTTTCTAAGGTCTCCCGTTTGGCTTTTGCAATCAGATGAGCGTTCTCCAGGGCGATTGCCATCTGGTCCGCCAGGGAGGTCATAACCTCTAAGTCTTCGGGAGTGAATTTCCCGCCTCCCTTCTTGTTCAGAGCCTCGACCACTCCCAGGACAGCTCCGGTTCTCTTCAGGGGAACACAGAGAAGTGAGCGGGTTTTGAAGTCGGAGGTCTCGTCTACGACCGGGTAGAAGCGATTGTCGCTGCTGACATCGTCGATGATCACTCCCTGCCCGGACTTCACCACCCACCCGGCCACACCCTTTCCCAACTCCAGGTAAGTCTTCTCCAGCTTGGAGGCCTTCTCCCCTAAAGAGATGTAGAACTCCAGCCGCTGATTCTTTGAATCCAGGAGAATTATGGAACTGGCCTCCGCCTCCACATATTCGGTGGTGATGTCGAGCATGTTCCTCAGGAGAGTATCCAATTCTAGAGACGAGTTGAGTATCTTGGCGGCGCGTATGAGAAGCTCAGATTTCTTCATGAGGTGTCATCCCGCTGGGCGGACCTGAACCGATAGTCTTTCCTCCTACTCCCTCAGGCCGACAAAAATAGCTCCGGTGCCCAGATAAGTCAACAGCCATTTCGGAGATGTGAGCCCCGTCACAGAGTGTCAAGACGGTGCAATGAAATGGCCCCGCAGAAGCTGACTGCGGGGCTCGTTCATGGTACTCGTCAGGACTTCCCTCTGTGCCGTCCTGCTGCTTGCCCGCCAGAGGCGGATCACCTACGGTGACTGTTTGCTTTAGTACATATCGCCGTATCCGCCCCCCGGAGGCATCGGCGGCCCGGCCTTTTCCTTCTCCGGCCTCTCGCTGACGATACACTCGGTGGTGATGAGCAAAGAGGAGATGGAAGCGGCGTTCTCCAGGGCGATTCGGGATACCTTGGTGGGGTCTATCACCCCGGAGGCCATGAGATCCTCATACTGTCCGGTCTCGGCGTTGAAGCCAAAACCGCCCTTTTCGCCCTTGACGCGGTTGACGACGATAGAGCCTTCGGCTCCGGAGTTCTCCGCGATCAGGCGAATCGGCTCCTCCAAGGCCTTGCGAAGGATGTTGACGCCGATGTTTTCATCCCCCTCCAGCTTCAATTTGTCCAGAGCGGGTAAGGTGCGCAGGAAGACGACGCCTCCGCCGGGGACGATTCCCTCCTCCACCGCGGCTCTGGTGGCGTGCAGGGCGTCCTCCACTCGAGCTTTCCTCTCCTTCATCTCGACCTCGGTGGCGGCGCCAACGTTTATGACCGCAACCCCGCCGGCCAGTTTGGCCAGTCTCTCCTGCAGTTTCTCGCTGTCGTAGTCGGAGGTGGTATCCTCAATCTGCTTGCGGATCTGGTTGACGCGGCCCTGGATATCTGCGGTCTTGCCGGCACCCTCGACGATGGTGGTGTTGTCCTTGTCAATGGTGACCTTCTTGGCCTGACCCAGATCTGAGACTACGGCATTCTCCAACTTGAAGCCCAGCTCCTCGGAGATGACCTTCCCACCGGTCAGGGTAGCGACATCCTCTAACATCGCCTTGCGGCGGTCTCCGAAACCCGGAGCTTTGACGGCGCAGACCTTCAGGGTGCCGCGGAGCTTATTGACCACCAGGGTGGCCAGAGCCTCCCCCTCGATATCCTCGCTGATAAGCAGCATCGGTTTCCCCAGTTGGGCCACCTTCTCCAGGACCGGAAGGAGGTCTTTCATCGCGGAGATCTTCTTGTCGTGGATGAGAATGTATGGCTCCTCCAGCACCGCCTCCATCGATTCCGGATCGGTAATGAAATATGGAGAGAGGTAACCCCGATCAAACTGCATCCCCTCAACCACCTCCAGGTCGGTGGTGGCGGTCTTGGCCTCCTCCACGGTGATGACTCCATCCTTGCCCACCTTCTCCATCGCTTCCGCGATCAGCTCCCCGATAGTCTTGTCGTTGTTGGCAGAGATAGACCCCACCTGGGCGATCTCGGTCTTGCCGCCGACCTCCTTGGACATTTTCTTCATCTCCTCAACGACAGTCCCCACCGCCCTCTCAATCCCCCGCTTCAAAGCCATGGGATTGGCACCGGCAGTGACGTTTTTGATACCCTCACGGAAGATCGCCTGAGCCAGAACGGTGGCGGTGGTGGTGCCGTCGCCGGCAACTTCTGAGGTCTTGGAGGCCACCTCCTTGACCATCTGGGCACCCATATTCTCAAAAGGGTCCTCCAGTTCGATCTCCTTGGCGACGGTGACGCCGTCCTTGGTGATGGTCGGGGAACCGAACTTCTTGTCGAGGACGACATTGCGTCCCTTGGGGCCAAGGGTCACCTTGACTGCCTGCGCCAGTTTGTCCATTCCTCGTTTGAGACCGTCACGGGCCGCGCTATTGAACTCTAATATCTTAGGCATGCTTTATTCCTCCATTCTGCTTTCTCGGTAACTTAACCAACGATAGCGAAAATGTCGCTCTCCCTCATGATGAGGTAGTCAACCTCGTCAACGGTGACCTCGGTCCCGGAGTATTTGCCGTAGAGAATCCTGTCCCCCTTCTTGACCTCCATGGCAATCAGTTTGCCCTCTTCAGTCTTTCTGCCGGGGCCAACCTCAACCACCTCCCCCTGCTGGGGTTTCTCCTTCGCAGTATCGGGGATGATGATTGAACCCTTCTTGACCTCCTGTTCCTCCAGAGGCTTTATCAGCACTCGGTCAGCTAACGGTTTCACTTTCATTAAGTTACCTCCTAGTATTGTGAGTTTTTCTCTTTATGCCTTAGCACTCGCCTCGGGAGAGTGCTAACAGATTTGGCCGGTATTATAATCGCCCGGTGTCCCAAAATCAAGCAAAAAATCAAAAAATCCACGATCTCCACAATAGATCGTTTTTTAAACTAAGCAGAGATGTCAGAGTTCCCACCCCCCCCGAAGGATTCTTGGCTTGCCTTCGCACCTATCCTGAAGGGAGCCATTTTCTTCCGTCACCACTGACTACTGCCCAAACCGTTCCCGGAACCGACAGTTAAAAAAAGTGTTGAAATATCTGAATCCAGACAGTAAATTCAATCGAAATGAGAAACAACAGAGATGAAATCGACTGAGGTGATAAAATGGCAAAGAGAATGAGCTTCGCCGACAAGGCTAAGAAGGAAAAACAGGTGGTGAACTGCCCGGTCTGCAGCAGCGCCATAACTCCCACGCTGGTATTCAAGGCTTATCGTTCCCAAACCTCCGGCAACTGGAAGTTCAGGAGAGTCCACCTCGGGGTCTGCAAATGCAATCAGAAGGAGGTTTACGGCTGAGTGAATCGCTCTCATCGGGACCGCGAGTGTGGGTGTCGACGGCCACGAGGGCGTAAGCCTCGGAGGGAAGCTTTCTTTAGGAGTTGCCGCTTGTGAAAAAAATAACATAAACTTGATTTTGGTCTCTGTTTTGATATATTCGTTATTGGAAAGGGTTTTTCTGCAGGGATTTGGGTGCCGGTCTTTAAGGTCGGCAATAGAGATTTGAAGTTATTCACGGTCACCAGAGGCTTGCCCCGGAGAGACTGGGCAACTTGCCTCTGGCGGGAGGTAATTTGATGCCAAAGATAGAGGTTGATATTACTCGATGCAAAGGATGTGAATACTGCATGATTGCCTGTCCTCACGAGGTCATCGCCCTCTCCAGCACCTTTGCCCCTTCGGGGTACTATCCCGCCACCATGGTCAAGGCGGAGGCCTGCACCGGGTGTAAGCTCTGCGCCATAGTCTGTCCGGACATGGCCATCGAGGTCTGGAAATGAGAAGTGCAATCACCGCAGTTTCTTCTGGAGAGTAAAGATGGGCGAAAGAATCTTAATGAAAGGCAACGAGGCCATGGCGGAGGGGGCGGTGCGGGCCGGTTGTCGCTTCTTTGCCGGATATCCGATAACGCCTCAAAATGAGGTTCCCGAATACATGTCCTGGCGGCTTCCCGAGGTGGGAGGCTTTTTCATTCAGGCTGAATCCGAGGTGGCGGCTTCAAACATGCTTTTCGGGGCGGCCGCCTGCGGGGTGAGGGTGATGACCTCCTCCTCCTCCCCGGGCATAAGCCTAAAGCAGGAGGGAATCAGCTATTGTGCCGGCGCCGACCTCCCGATCTTCTACGCCGACATCGTCAGAGGCGGCCCCGGCTTGGGGAACATCGCTCCCTCTCAGGGCAACTATTTCCAGGCCACCAGAGGCGGCGGACACGGAGATTATCAGGTGATCGTGCTGGCGCCCAACTCCGTCAGCGAGATGGCGAATTTCCCCAGGCTCTGCTATGAGCTCGCCTTCAAATACCGGGTCCCGGCCATGATCTCCGCCGACGGCATTCTCGGTCAGATGATGGAGCCGATCGAGTTCGATTTCGAGCCGATCGATCCTGACACCCTGCCCAAGCCCGACTGGGCCATAGGAGATGCCACCGGCAGGGAGAGACGGGTGGTCAAATCTTACGACCTCCGGGTGGGAGCGGTGGAAAAGCAAAACTGGGAGCGGAATAAGAGATTCGAAGCCATCAGAACAAACGAGGTCCGTTACCAGTTGGAATACGAAGAGGGTGCAGAGTTGATAGTTGCTGCCTACGGCAGCTGCGCCCGGGTAGCCAAGAGTGCGGTCATGATGGCTCGCTCCGAAGGCTTGAAGGTGGGGATCATGAGACCGATCACTCTGTGGCCCTTCCCCACTGAGGTCTTAAACGAGTTGGCAGGCAGAGTCGAGAACATCCTGGTGATGGAGATGAACCTGGGACAGATGGTTCAGGATGTGAAGCTGGCGGTGGAGGGGAAAGCCCGGGTGCACTTCTACGGCCGCCCCGCAGGAGGCATTCCCACCTCAGAGGAGTTCCTGCAGAAGATCAAAGAGGCAATAAAGGGCGGTCCGGTGATACCGATCGACCCCGAAGATATTTGAAACCGTTTCGCTGAGGCCATAATAATGGAAAAGGTATTTGAGAGAACCAGGGGCTTAACCGAGGTGCGGATGCGCTACTGCCCCGGCTGTGGTCACGGCATCGCCCACCGGCTGGTGGGAGAGGTGATCGAAGAGTTGGGGGTGCGGGAGAAAACCATATGCGTCGGACCAGTCGGCTGTTCCGTTTTCGCCGACGAGTATTTCAACTGCGATGCTATCCAGGGTGCTCACGGTCGGGGTCCAGCGATCGCCACCGGCATAAAGAGGACCCATCCCGACCTCGTTGTCTTCTCCTACCAGGGCGATGGAGACTTGGCCTCCATCGGGATGGCCGAGACTATTCACTCTGCTTCTCGGGGTGAGAATATCACCATAATCTTCATCAATAACGGCATCTACGGTATGACCGGGGGACAGATGGCTCCCACCACTCTCCTGGGAATGTGGTCCACCACCTCTCCCGCCGGGAGAAAGGCGGAAGTGGAGGGCTATCCCTTCCATATGTGCGAGCTGCTCTCCAGCCTGGAGGGTGCTACCTATCTGGAGAGAGTCGCCATGAACAAAGCGGCCAACATCATCAAAGCAAGAAAGGCCGTAAAGAAAGCCTTCCAGACCCAGATAGAGAAAAAGGGATTCTCCATGGTGGAACTCCTCTCCCCCTGCCCCACCGACTGGGCCATGCCGCCCCTGGAGGCGCTCAAATTCTTAGAGGAGAAAATGATTCCCTACTACCCTCTGGGAGTGTACAAGGACTGGGAGGAAAAAGTCGAGGAGAAAGAGCCCGAGAAGGTCGGCGTCGAGAAATAGAGGATAGAGCATGTATCAAGGTGTGATAATAGCAGGCTTCGGCGGTCAGGGGGTGGTGTCGATGGGGATTCTCCTGGCCTACTCCGGGATGGTTGACGGAAAGAATGTCACCTTCTTCCCGGCTTACGGCGCGGAGATGCGTGGCGGAACCGCCAACTGCACCGTAGTGGTCTCCTCCGAGGAGGTCGCCTCTCCGGTGGTCTCCAGATTGGATACACTGGTTGTCATGAACGAACCCTCGCTTCTGAAATTCGAGCCCCAGGTGAAACCCGGAGGCCGGCTTATCATAAACAGCTCTCTGGTCAACGCCAAGCCCAAGAGAACCGACATCAAGATCACTTACATTCCCGCCAACGAGATCGCCAAAGAGGTGGGGAGCACGAAGATCGCCAACATGGTGATGATGGGGGCCTATGCCGAGCTCACCGGAGCGGTGCCGATTGCCACCATCAAGGAGTCCATCCCCAAGGTATACACCCGCGCCAAGAAAGAGATTGTGGAGATGAACTATAAGGCGGTGGACCGAGGTGCCGAGGCCGTGAAAAAGTAGTCCAATCCAAACGGGATAAAGGATAACGCCCCGAGCTTTCCGGGGCGTTTTTTGTTTCCAGAACAGGACAGGCTTCCGCTTACTTGACTAGCATCATTCTCCTGGTCTCGGTGAAATCTCCAGCGGTCAATTTGTAGAAATAAACACCAGAGGAAACTCTCGAGGCATCCCAATCCACCGACTTGTAGCCTGCCTGCTGTTTGTTGTCTACTACTGTTGCCACTTTCTCGCCCAAGAGGTTGTAAACCTCCACCTTGACATGATTGCTGACTGGTAGCTGATAATTGATAGTGGTTTTGGCATTGAACGGATTCGGATAGTTCTGGCTCAAGGCGTAATGTGTTGGCAGGCCACTTCCCGTCGAAGCCAAACCTCCATCGAACCAACCCTTGAGACTCTGCCAATCGGCTATCCCACCTGCAACCGAACCAGTCTTGGTAAAATAGAAACAGGAGGAGTCTATTATGGTGCTGGGATAGTCGCCAACGTAAGCGACAAAGACATACTCTCCTTCGGGTGCGATTCCGGGGACATGTTCAGTTATCCCGTTCCTGCCGAGACTGTCGGCTGGAATCCGTACGTTCTCATAGAGGTCTATGGGGCCATACCGTCCCATCTCGGGAACAAAGGCGTAGGTCCAGATATCCACCCTGCCGGGGTGACCGAGGAAATTGAAAACCCAGCCGTCATAAAAGATGTCACCACCTTCAGGAGGAATGACGATGGGCTCACCAGAAGGATAGACTTCCACAACTCCGAGAACAGCCTGGTTGAAGTAGAAAGCGCCCATATCGTTTCTGGTGCCATCGGGATCGTTGTATTGAGGGTCTGGGTCTCCGGCATCAATGCAGGGGGAATGCCATCTCAGGTGGAAATCTTCGTTGTACGGCCCAGCAAATAGTGGATCGGCATCGATATTTCCTGTTCCAGGCCAGCCGCCTTGAATATCACAGTATGTGACTATAGGATTACTACCTCCTGTTGCGTAGATCTCTGGACCATTTGAGGCTGTATCTCCCCACAGGATGCTGTTAGTAATCGTCGGGCTACGATAGCGCGAATAAATCCCGCCGCCATATTCAGCTGAATTCTCGCTGATAGTGTTATTGCTTATCGTTGCGCTGGAAAAGGAGCAATTAATGGCTCCACCGCACTCTGAAGCCCAATTCCCGCTGATCGTATTACTGCTTATCGTGGCGCGGCCACCCCCGGAATAGATCCCACCACCGCAATCAGCGGAATTTCCCACGATAGTATTACGGCTTATCGTGAGGTTGCAATGTGAGTAGTAGCAAATGCCGCCGCCATAGTTAGCGGAGTTTCCGCCGATGGTGTTATGGCTTATCGTGGGGTTGCAATCTCTATAACAATCAATGCCGCCGCCGTGATCAGCACCTGTATTACCGATGATGGTATTATGGCTTATGGCGGGGCTGCAATTGTCGTGGCAGGAAATCCCGCCGCCATGTATGTTAGCGGAATTGCCGCTGATGGCATTGTTGTGTATGATCGGGTTGGAGCCCCCGCTGCAGTCAATACCTGCCCCATACCGAGCCCTATTCCCGCAGACGCTATTATTGCTTATCCTTGGGCTCGAAGCCCAGCAATGAATGCCGCCTCCGCTATCTTGGGCCCGATTACGGCTGATGCTGTTATTGCTTATCGTTGGGCTAGAATGGCTGCAATAGATCCCACCCCCGCAACCAAAGCGGTCAGTCAGATTTCCGCTGATGGTATTGTTGCTTATCGTGGCCTGGGAATTGTTATAACAATAAATCCCGCCGCCGTCACGGCCAGTCAAGTTGTCAGTGATAGCATTATTGCTTATCGTGGGGCTCGAATTGTCGCAATAGACCCCTCTGCCTCTGCCTTCAGCGAAATTGGAGCAGATGCTGTTATTTCTTATCCTTGGACTGGAGGTCCGTAGACACGTCACTCCTCCGCCAGAGTATTCGGGCCATAAAGCGGCGCCTAAGCCATTGCAAATCGTGAATCCCGCAACCTGCGCAATGCTGTCTTCGCCGCTTTCAAAGGTGATAACCGCACCGGCTGAATCTCCGTCGATTATGGTGCTGGATATGTAAACTGTATCCCCGGTCATCAAGAACAACGAAGCCAGAACCACGTTATGCCCGTTGAAGTTAAGGTTCTCATAGTAGGTGTCTGGCTGCACCAAGACGGTGTCGCCGTCCGCCCCGTGGTCTATCCCCTCCTGAATGGTGGGGTAATCCCCGGGAATGTTGATGATAGTAGCACTGGCAGTCAGCGGAAACGCCAAGACCGCCGCCAGTAAAAGCGTCAATGCAACTCGCATCTCAACCTCCTAAAGATTAGCTTCAGTTGTCAAAAAGAAGACTTAGCTTGCCTAAAACTCGATATTATAATTTACACTTTCTCAACACTGTTGTCAAGAAAAACCAGCACGCCTGTAATTCGAAGGTTGGGTCATAGACCCGAAGGCAATTCAACAGCGCCGTCAAAAGCTGGTGACACGACCGTTCAAAAGGATTGACTTTCGAAGGAGGATACGATTTCTTATTTGGAAGTTTTAAGCATCTCTCTATTGGTGTTGAATTTTGACTTTTCTGGAAAAATTGCTCGAAGCCTCCCGGCGTAATCGTTCCTGGCTCTGTGTCGGCTTAGACCCCGATCCGGAGAGCTTACCAACCTCTCTCAAGGAGCGAGAAAATCCGGTCAGGGAATTTTGCCGGCAGATCATCGGGGCAACCCGGGATTTAGTTTGCGCCTACAAGCCGAATATCGCCTTCTTCGAGGTCCTGGGAGAGTCTGGTTGGCCCACCTTGAAGGAGGTGATTGATTCTGTCCCCGACGATGTTCCCGTCATCCTCGACGCCAAAAGGGGAGATATCGGCAACACCGCCAGGATGTATGCCCAGGCATATTTCCAGGGACTGGGAGTGGATGCCGTCACCGTCAATCCTTATATGGGAAAGGACAGCATCACTCCATTTCTCGAATATGAAGATAGAACTGCATTCATCCTGTGCCTGACCTCGAATCCTTCGTCTGCGGACTTCCAACAGAGAGAACTCGGGGACAAACCTCTCTATCACGAGGTGGCTTCGATGGCAAACTTGCTCAATAGAGATGGAAATTGTGGTCTGGTGGTGGGGGCGACAAGACCGGAGCAGCTGCGACCGTTGAGACAGCTCTGCCCCGACTTGCCTTTCCTGATTCCCGGAGTGGGCACTCAGGGAGGGGATCTGGAATCGGCAGTGAAGTACGGCTCTGACAGGGAGGGAAACTTAGCGATCATAAACGTCTCCAGAGCTATCTTGTATGCCTCCAAAGAAAAGGACTTCGCCGAATCTGCCGGAGAAAAAGCAGAATCTTTCCGAGAGCAGATAAACCTGTTTAGACGAAGTAAGGTCTCCAGTCCGGTGTAGTTATGAAGCTATCGACCGCACAGCAGATGAAGAATATCGACAAGGCTGCCATCGAGGGGATGGGCATTCCCGGCTTGAAATTGATGGAGGTAGCGGGAAAGTCGGTGGCGGAGGTGATCGCCGATTATATGGTCGAGGTCGAAGACAAAAAAGTCCTCATCTTTTGCGGCAAGGGGAACAACGGCGGCGACGGCTTCGTGGTGGCAAGATATCTCACCGAGTGGGGAGCGAAGGTTGACTGCTTCCTTCTCGGCAAAAAATCCGAGGTCAAAGGGGACGCCGAGGTCAACCTAAAAAAAGCTCTGGACTTGAATATATCGGTGACCGAGGTTCAGTCCTCCACGGAACTCGACCGGGAAATGGACGCCGATCTTCTGGTTGATGGCATCTTCGGCACCGGATTCAAGGGAGAAATCAGGGGAGAACTCGGCGAAATAGTAGAAAGATTGAATCTACTGGAGATCCCGAAGCTCTCCATCGATGCCCCCTCCGGCCTGAACTGTGACACCGGTGAGGTCGCCTCCAACTGCTTCAAGGCGGATGTGACCGTCACCTTAGCTCTCCCAAAGCTGGGGCAGTTTGTCTTCCCCGGAAAAAGCTACTGCGGTCATACCCATGTCGCCGACATCGGGATCCCACAGAAGGCCGTCGAGGGCGAAGAGATCAAACTGAACGTTTTGACCCCTTCGGAGGTTTTCTCGATGTTGCCTAAAAGACCTCCGGATACCCACAAAGGGACCTGTGGTAAGCTTTTAGTGATTGCCGGCTCCGTTGGAATGACCGGCGCCGCCACTCTTACCTCCCTTTCGGCACTGAAAGCTGGATGTGGGATGGTCATCCTCGGTTGTCCCACAAGCCTCAACGACATCTTCGAGATTAAGATGACCGAGGTGATGACCAAGCCTCTCCCGGAAGTGAGAAGTAAGAGAGTATTAGCGAAGAGGTCTTTGGGAGAGATCCGACAGCTCTTGAAGTGGGCCGACACCTTGGCATTAGGACCCGGCTTGGGCCAACACTTCGAGACCGTTGAGCTGGTGCAGAGATTGGTGTCAACTCTGAAGCATCCAGTAGTCATCGACGCCGATGGGCTGAATGCCTTGGCCAAGAATGTCGACATCCTGAAAAACCGCAAGACTCCGACGATAATCACCCCCCACATCGGCGAGCTGTCGCGATTGGTTGGTTTGCCCATTGAGGAGATAGAGACCGACAGGATCGAGATCGCAAGAAAGACCGCTTCTGATTTCGGCGTGATTCTGGTCTTGAAGGGGGCGCCAACGGTTATCGCCGAACCAGGCGGAGAGGTCTGGATTAACCCCACCGGGAATGACGGTATGGCTACGGCCGGCTGTGGAGATGTCCTCACCGGCATCATCGCCTCCTTCTTAACTCAAGGGATGCGACCTCTGGAGGCGGCCATTTGCGGGGTTTACATTCACGGTTTGGCCGGGGACTTGGCCGCTTATGATAGAGGTCAGTTCGGCAGCATCGCCGGCGACATAATGGAGATGGTCCCGGAAGCGATCATCGAAATGCAGGGGGCAGAAGCCACCGCTTCAGACAAAATAAAGCTCTTGACGCCGTGAGAGGGAAACACCTCCTGTATCGGGTAGCCCGGGGCCTCTGCCCCGGGAGGTTCAGACAAAAAGCAGGGAACAGGATACAGGAAATAGGGAATAGTAGATAGGAGATAGGGTAATTGAGGTTGGATTCGAATCATACACGCGGATGGGGTGTGTGACTGTTCACTGTGAACTATGAACCATGAACCGTGAACCACCAGCCGTCAAACTCTGTTTGACAATTGCCGGTTCGGACTCCGGCGCCGGCGCTGGAATACAGGCCGACCTCAAGACCTTTGCCGCCCTGGGAACCTATGGTTGCTGTGTCATCACTGCGGTCACCGCTCAGAATACCAAAGGCGTCGACAGAATCTTCGAACTCCCTCCCGATATCGTAGGCGCACAAATCGATTCTGTCTTTGACGACTTCAAAATCGAGGCCGTCAAGACTGGTATGTTAGCCAGCTCCCAGATCGTGGAAATCGTCGCCCAGAAACTCCGAGACTATCAGGTGAAGAACCTGGTTGTTGATCCGGTGATGATCTCAAAAAACGGAACCCGCCTCTTGAAGAAAGAGGCCGAGAAAACACTTGTAGAAGAAATCCTACCTTTAGCTACAATCATCACACCCAACCTCTTCGAGGCTGAGCTTCTAAGCGGAATGAAGATTGCCTCGATGGAAGATTCAAAAAAAGCGGCAGAGAAGACTCTGTCCTTGGGTTCGAAAAGTGTGGTCATAAAGGGCGGTCATTCCGAGGGTGCGCCGGTTGACCTCTTTTATGATGGCAACGAGTTCCGGGAGTTAGCATCAGAGCGGATTGAAACTAAAAATGACCACGGCGTCGGCTGCACCTTCTCGGCTGCAATTGCGGCTCTGTTGGCGAAGGGCGAGGATTTGTGGTCTGCCCTAACGGGTGCCAAGGAATACATCACCGAGGCCCTGAGGACTTCCTATTCCATCGGCAGTGGCCACAGCCCCGTGAATCATTTCTACAATTTCTATCCTCGCTCACCTGATAAGCAAGCTTAACAGACTACAGATAAAAGCTAGCGAAAAGATCCAGTCACAGATCGAAGGAGTCCCCTATGTCGGATATTGATAGCCAGTATAAACTCATCATCATCGGTGCCGGGCCCGGCGGTTATGTCGCCGCTATTCGAGCTGCCCAACTGGGTCTAAAAACTCTGATCGTGGAGAGGCAATTCATCGGGGGAACTTGTCTCAATGTGGGCTGCATCCCCTCCAAGGACTTGCTGACCGCCACCGAGTTATACGAGTTGATAAAGCATGCCAAAGATTTCGGCATCACTGTCGGGGAGGTCTCAATCGATCTGAAGAAAATGCAGAGCCGGAAGAATCGTAATGTCAAAGCTCTCACCGCCGGGGTCGAATATCTCCTAAAACAGAACAAGGTGGACATCTTCAAGGGAAGCGCCAGGTTTCTGGACAAAAACAGTCTGGAACTCTCCGCTGGAGACGAGATCCAGAAGGTCGCCGCTGAAAACGTAATCATCGCCACCGGCACGGTTCCGATTGAACTGCCGGGCCTATCCTTCGGTGATCCTGATATTCTCGATTCGACCAAGGCTTTGGCACTCGATTCTGTTCCCAAAGATATGGTCGTTATCGGCGGCGGCGCCATCGGCCTGGAGATGGCGACGGTTTATTTGCGCCTGGGGACGGAGATAACCATCGTGGAGATGCTGGAGACCATACTCCCGGGTATGGACATTGATCTCACCTCCCAGTCGGAGGCCATCTTCAAGAAGCAGGGAATGAAGATAATGACCTCCACTATGGTCTCGGGTTCAAGTAAAGTGGACGGCAGATTCGAGCTCTCGCTTGTCGATGCCGGGGAGAGAAAGGATAAGGGCAAAATCTCCTGCGAGAAGGTTCTGGTTTCAGTTGGCAGGAAGGTTGACACCTCTGATTTGGGACTAGACAAGATTGGCATCAAGACCGATAAAAGGGGCTTCATCGAAGTCGACGACCAGATGAAGACCAACCTGCCCGGTATATATGCCATCGGTGACGTTGTCGGCGGAAAGCTTCTAGCTCACAAGGCATCAAAGGAGGGCGAAATCGCAGCCGAAGTCGTTGCCGGACGGGATTCACAGATGGACTATAAGGCCGTCCCTGGTGTTGTTTACACCGAGCCGGAGATCGCCTCCGTCGGCTTGACGGAACAGGAGGCGAAGGAACAGATTTTCGAATTGAAGATCGGCAGGTTTCCTTTTAGAGCCTCAGGCAGAGCGCGCACGATGGGGATGATGGACGGTCTGGTCAAAATCATGGCCGATAAATCTACGGGCAAGGTTCTGGGGGTGCATATAATCGGGCCCAAAGCTTCGGACTTGATTGCGGAGGCGACATTCGCGATTTCTCTCGGTGCCACCGTTGAAGACATAGCTGAGACCATCCACGCCCATCCCACACTCTCAGAGACCGTCATGGAGGCGGCCCTGAACGCAGATGGCCGGGCAATTCATATCCTGAATAAATAGCAGGGTAGCCCAGTGGCCTCTGCCACTGGGATCTCCAAAATCTAACCTCATCCGAACCCGCCGGGGTGAATTTATCCCTTGCGGTCGCCACTCCTTTCCGAATCCAAATCTCGGGGGCCCTGTTTTATCCCAAGGATTTGCAGAATTATGATAGTCTACTCGATGCATAATAGTCTTGACACATCCGGAACAGGCTGTTATACTTCGGAGGGTTCTGCGCTTCGCAAAATATCATAAGATCGCGGAGGGAATCGTCTGCTGAAGAGTCCACTGAAGGAAGTGGAGTCATCAAATATGGATTGCTTGATCATTGCTGCCGGGCGGGGAAGTAGGTTATCTACCAAGGGCGATTCAAAGCCACTTATCCCCCTTCTGGGATTACCTCTCATTGAGAGGGTGATACTGACTGCAACAAAGGCTGGGGTGTCTGATTTCTATGTGGTAACCGGGCACAATGGCGAAAAGGTCAGGCATTTTCTGGATGAATTAAGCCGGAGAAAGAATATAAAGATAACCCATATCGCAAATGGAGAATGGGAAAAGGAGAACGGCCTGTCTGTACTTAAGGCAAAAAGACTGCTAAATCAGAATTTCGTGCTCTTGATGGGGGACCATCTCATTGAGGAATCGATACTATCAAAACTTATGGATGAAGGAGTAGTCGATCGCGAAGTTACGCTGGCTGTAGACCACAAGATTGATACCAACGGCCTCAGCAATGTTGATGATGCTACCAAGGTTCTTGTCGAGAACAACAGGATTTTGGAGATAGGGAAGAATATCAAGAGATATAACGCTTATGATACCGGGGTTTTTCTTTGTTCTCCAGCAATATTCGAGGCCCTCGACCAAAGCTCGCGAAACGGCGATTGTTCCCTTTCAGGAGGCATAAGAGCATTGGCCCAAAAAGGGAAGGTCAATGCTCTTAACATTAATAATGATTGCTGGGTCGATGTCGATGATGAGGAGTCATTTAAGAAAGCAGAAGACATACTCTTGGCTAACTTCAAAAAGATCTCCGACGGTCCTGTCTCAAGATATTTGAATAGACCCATCTCAAGGAGGATTACAAAGTATCTCTTAAGAACAAATATTACCCCCAACTTTGTTTCCCTCTTTTCTTTTACCCTCTCAATCCTCGGTGGCCTCTTTTTCTTCTTGGGAGGATATGTTAACTTGGCTATTGGTGGGATATTGGCACAAACATCGTCTATTGTTGATGGTTGTGACGGCGAGGTTGCAAGATTAAGATTCCAGACAACCGAATTCGGGGGCTGGTTTGACGCCGTCCTGGATCGGTACGCAGATGCTTTTCTTCTGTTCGCTCTAACTTGTCATATCTATTTCGGAATGGGAGATTTTCTGATTCTCTTTATCGGTTTCCTGGCAATCATAGGTACTTTTATGAATAGTTATACCGCCGATAAGTATGACGGTCTAATGAAGAGAAAACTTGGATCAAGAGGGCACTATTTTAGAATGGGCCGCGATGTTAGAATGTTTATCATATTTCTCGGAGCTTTAATCAATCAGCCTCTGTTAACCCTTCTCATAATCGCTCTCCTGATGAATGCAGAAAATATCAGAAGGGTGTTGGCTCTGTATAAAAATGGATGATTTTGATTGCCTCAAAAGGGAGATTGAAAGGATTATCGCAAGGTCTCTCGTTCCTGAAGATCCGTCGCATTCAAAGAACACTATGGAGTGGCTGCTGAGATTGAAACCCGATGCTGGTGAGGCTTTAAGAATTGCGGCTTTGGGCCATGATATAGAGAGAGCAATTGAACAACGGAAAGTGAGGCGCGGGGATTACAAAGATTACGATGAGTTTAAAGATGCCCACGCACTGAACAGCGCCAGGATATTAGAAGAAATAATGAAAGGGTGCAATATGAGTAAGGCATTAGTCGGTGAGGTCTTTTTTCTGGTTCGCCATCACGAAGCCGGAGGCAACAGCAGAGTTGAAGTTTTGAGAAATGCCGACAGCATCTCTTTTTTCCACATGAACCTCCCCTATTACTTTGCCCGAAATAGTGTAGAAGAGACGAAAAAGAGGTGTTTGTGGGGATACCGCAGGTTACCTGATAAGCTGAAAAAGGTTGTGGCGCAGTTCGACTACCAAGATAAACGACTTCAGTCGCTGCTGAGAACCTGCGTTACACATCACTAGTGTTAGTCATGGATACCCTCATCCGTGACCCTTCTTGTATCGGACGGGGCGCTTCATACGAGCAGTATGGCCGATGCCAACAAGCAGAGCAGCCCCCACTATGAACTATGAACCATCAACCATTAACCTATTGCAGGTCACCTCACCAGTTTACCGATGGGGATTATATATAAGGGGGCTTCCTCTTTGCTTCCCAGGAAATCTTTTACGAAATCATCGTTGAAAGCGCCGATGCCGACACAGCCCAAGCCCAGGGCCGTCGCCTGAAGCATTACGTTCTGCCCCGCATGTCCCACCTCCATGTGGACATAGCGAATCCCTCTTTCGCCATATTTAGCTGTAGTCCGTTTGTAAACCGCAGAGATTATCAAAGTCACCGGTGCCTGCTTTATTATCCTCGGTTGATAGACTGCCTCGGAAAATGATCCTCGCTGATCCTCCTCCTTGACCTTGGTTAAGGTGTGTTTGCCAATGTCGTATCTATACAAACCGGAAGGCAAGCCATCAACTCTTCCAACCAGCGCATACACCTCTAAAGGATAAAGCGCGCCGGCAGAGGGGGCAGTCCGAAACTCACGCCCGTGTGTAATCCCCTGGGCCGACCACAACAGTTGCGAGAGATCCTTAAGCGTTAACGGTTCATCCGTAAAGCTTCTAATGGACTGCCGCTTCGATAAGGCCTCCTCTAAGCTGACATCACTCTCTTTTGAAGCTGCTGGCAGAGCGATTCTACCCTTAGTCTCTTTTGAGAGAGCAGCTATGGGGTCGAGTGTTAACGCTAAAAATGATAGTAGCAGCCAAAGCCAGATAATTCTACGCATTGGTTACCTCCGACCTTTTGTTTACTTTTTCCTCTGGGGTTCGGGAATATCTTCCTCGATTCCTGCCAACCTTTTGGCAATCTCCACCGATTTCTCAAGACCGGCATTAGCGCGGATGACTAATCTCGCCCCATCCGGAGAGCCACCACCATGCATACAGCCGGGCACCCCGGGACCGAGAGTGGTCCACTCCACCAGTCGAGCCGCCCTGGTTCGAGCCTCCCCCGAAACAGCCGCCTTCGTATACTTGTGGAGCAGTTGTCCGTACTGAGGATTCTGGAAATCGACCCAGGAGGGGACACATCCGGTCTCGCCAATCCCACCGGCGATGTCCTGCGCCAACATCGAGGTTTCATAAGGTAATGTCGCGGCGTGCACCTTGGTGACGTTGGCCAAAAGCGGATCCGGTTGCCACACGCCAGAGGCGTGCTTTCTGCCCAGGACAGATGCCGCAATGCCGGTGGCAAAGCTGGTCTCGTTGTTTATGTACATCTTGATGAGCTTGTCGCTGAAAACCCTTGCCGACAGCCCATTCGCTCTGGCGACCAGGACCGCGGCACCCACTTTGATATCTCCCTGACCGGCGACACACGAGCCGATCGCGGAGCGATAGGCCATGATGAAGTTCAAGACTGCCAGCAGCGAGAACTCATACTCCCCGGCCATAAAGACCCTCTCCTTGGGAATGAAGACATCCTCAAAGAAAAGATAAGCCTGAGTGATGCCTCCGAGCTTGTTGGGAATGTCCCAGCCCTCTTCCTCCTCGCGGGTGTCAGAGGCTCTACGGGTCTCGACAATCGTCAAACCCTCGATGTCCCTGGGAATGACGAAGGAAACTGCCCAGTCTTTGTCGGTCTCTCTGTAACCGGAACCGGGCAGCACGAAAATCTCGTTTGCCGCCGCAACACCACAGATCATTACCTTCGCTCCCCGGACTACGATGCCGTTCTCCCTTCTTTCGACAATCCGGAGGTTCATGTCCGGGTCTTCCTGGGCGCTGGGAGGTTTGGTGCGGTCTCCTTTGGGATCGGTCAACGCACCCGCTACAGTGATGTCCCGTTTCTGGGCGTCTTCGAGCCAGGTTTTGAGTCTCTGGTGGTAGTCGGTTCCCAGTTTCTGATCCATATCGTGGGTGGCCGCCCACATGGCGTTGGTGGAGGTCCAGCCGACGCATCTTCCTCCGGTGCACGTCCCGGTGAGGTGGAACATCTCTCGCTTCAACCTGCAATTGTTCATCATATCTTCCGCCGACTGGATGATAGAGAGATACCGGGAGATCGGTTCACCGGTGAGGTGGGAGGTGGTGGTGAGAAGCTCTTCATACTCCTGCTGATTCTGTTTTTCGAAGATCTGGGCGTGTCCTGCAATTGTCAGCTTGGTGACGGGATGGGTGGTTACATCCTCAATCAGTCTCCCGAACTTGTGTATGTTCGGGCGCATCTTCTTCAAGCTCTCTTTGTATTCTTCAGCCGTTCTCAAAGCCATTTCTACCTCCGTAAAACAGATTGCGAAATCTTTCTCGATGCCAAAATAACACCTCAGACCCCGTTTCACAATATCTCTCGCGAAAAGAAACGGCCCCACCCGTGGGAATCCGCGGAGGGGGACAAGCCCCTCCTCACGGTTCCTTTATGGTTCAAATGCCGTCTGGAATTTACTTGCTAGTAGTAGACCGTCACCCCGCGGGCTTTGAGCTGAGGAATGTAGTTATTTATAGAAGTGTCACTCAACGGATTGTCAGTCAGCCAGACCTCATCGCCATCATCCATCCCACTGTTATTTACCAAAGGTAATATATCCTCGATTAGGTTATCCTCCAGATCAAGCTTGGTCAGTTGTGTAAGGTTCTGCAGTGCGGTTATGTCTGTGATTTGATTAGTCGACAGATAGAGCCACCGCAGTTGCGTAAGATTCTGCAATGGGGTTATGTGTGAGATTTGATTATCAGCCAGACCGAGCCAGTACAGTTGTGTAAGATTCTCCAATGCGGTTATGTCTGAGATTTGATTAATCCGTACAGCGAGGTCGGTCAGTTGCGTAAGACTCTGCAATGGGGTTAAGTCTGAAATTTGATTGTTCCACAGACCGAGCCAGGTCAATTGAGTAAGACTCTGCAATGGGGTTATGTCTGAGATTTGATTAATCCCTACATCGAGCCCGGTCAGTTGCGTAAGATTCTGCAATGGGGTTATGTCTGAGATTTGATTTTCAGATAGACTGAGGCTGCTCAATTGAGTAAGACTCTGCAATGGGGTTATGTCTGAGATCTGATTGTCCAAGAGATAGAGCCAGGTCAGTTGCGTAAGATTCTCCAATGGAGTTATGTCTGAGATTTGATTAGACCACAAATAGAGGCTGTGCAATTGAGTGAGATTCTGCAATGGCGTTATGTCTGAAATTTGATTGTCCCACAGATGGAGCCAGGTCAGTTGGGTGAGATTTTGCAGTGGCGTTATGTCTGAGATTTCATTATAAGGTAACAAGAGATAATTCAATGACACAAAATACTCTAACCCTTCTAAGCTTTGGATGTTGGCTGAGTCTGCCCAAAAATAAGTTATTGTGTCCACATCCGAAATTAATATGTCGCCGGTTGGCTTACCGATCCGGTCGCGGACCGCCTGTTCGAGGTTGGGGTCTGCGAAGACTACTACCGAATCGGGGGCGGTGCCAAAGCTCCAAATAGGACCTACTGTCTGGTCGTAGTGGCTGTCCATGGCAACGATTTTCCAGTAGTAAGTCTGATCTCGCTCCAGATTTCCTGGTGGATCGTAAGTCGTCTCACTTTGTCCGGAGCTAACCAACGGAGGAATGGAGTCGGAGCCGAAATAGACATCGTAGGTCAATACGTCACCTGAGTCCGGATCAGAACAACTCCAGGAAAGGATTACATTCAATGGCTGATCCACCGCACCATCCGCGGGATTGGGACTTGATGGCGGCTTCGGAGGCTGATTCGGGGTTGGCCCGATGGCCGGATCCAGAGTGATCATTACAGTCGCAAGCTTGCCTGGTGACAGGAATAGGGTGTCGGATTCGCCCCGGTAGGGTTGAGCATCGATTTCCGCTTCCGCTTCTATCCAGAAATACTTCTCAGCCGGCACCTCAAGATTTCCCTGAACATTGTAATCCTTCACTTCCATCTCATGAACAGTCGAACCACCGTCCTCGATATTGACCGTGAGGGTTATATCAAGATTGCCATCGAATTGCGAAGGCTTGTCCAAATCGGGGAGCCTGAGCAAAATCTTCGCGCCGCTTAGGTGCCCTTCAAAAACAATCGGATTATGTTTCTCGCAACCGCCATAATTCAGGGTTAAAAGGACTGCGATTATAAACAGCGGCAGAAAAACGCCGATGCTCTTTTTGACTTTCATCTGACTATTTCCCATGATATTATTGTCCCGCTTGATAGTTTAGCTGCACGATAAATGTCAAGTCTCTGCTTTCTTTGTCCACATCGTTCTCATAGCTGGAAACCACCGGAATCTTCAACCCGAAATACGGTCTTACGACCCCGAAACTGTAGGTAAATCCTGGATATACGTCGATCAGGGTCATACCTTGATTGTTTGAGAATTCACCAATTTCAGTAGTGGTCGTTTGGTTGTCAACGGTCGTGTATTTCGTTTCTCCGTCCTCAACTATAATGGCGCTGGCGCCCAGCCACAATTCCCACCTCGACGCCACCGACAGCCGTCCGAAAGCAGACAGGTTGTACATGTTGCCGTTGGTGATATCGTAATCGGAGGTGATGATGTGTGAAGGGTCGCTGACATCAATCATCTGAACCGTCTTTTTATTAACGCCGTTTTTCCTGAAGAGAAGGTTCCCAAGTAAACTGTACTTATAGGTATCCTTGACGAATTTTAGACCTATCATCAAATCGAGCGAGCCGGTGCCGAGGGGGACCAGATAGCCTCCATCCATGGCCTCGCTGTCGCCGGTGGGAAGTTTCACATAAAAGCGGGTGTTGAACACATTGCCGCTGTCGGCGAAGGGCCAGATATAGCTGGCGTCGATGGTGACGTCGCCGATGCCGTTGACTTCTGCCTCCTTATCATAGTAACTCATAGTCCTTTGAAGTATATAGGGGATTCCTACTTCTATTGATAGATTGGATGTGACTTCGTAGTAAGGGGTAAACACCCAATTCTTTTGCTTGGAGCTAACTTCGAATAGAGTATTCAGACCGAAATTAGAAATAAAACCGCCTTGCTCGCCGCCCCCTTCATAGTTTCTGCGGAAATCGTTTGTTGGTGGCAGGATTGACGGGGTAATGGTAGGATCGCAGAGCAACAAATCCGTAGAGCCGATTGTAGTTAATAAACCTTCGGTAGTGATGGTAACGTAAATATCCTGCTGTGCGAAGCTACATTCAGAAAAAACAAACAGGAGTATTATTAGCCCAATTCTACCTAATAAACTTTCTTGTTTCAAGTACACCTCCAAGATAAGATGCCTTACTGGAACAGGTGCCTTCTTCTGTCAAATCCGAGGATTACTTTAAATGCCTTCTATGAAGTTTACATCATTGAGGCGTTAAAGTCAAGTCTATTTTCATAGAATCAACGCGCTGGGCCACTCTCAAATTGTCGGAGGTAACAAGGACCACCTGGGTACAGGTCGTCTCTTATTTCCGCTTGCCTTCCGCACCTAGAGCCCAACCGGAATTGCTCCCCCCGTAAGCACCCATATCTGACCTGTCCGTCTCCAGCCCCCGGAAACAGCTCAACGATAGGTCGAGGCTGTCAGGATGACCGGCATCGATACAGGGGGAATGAAGGGAATCACCACAACCTGTCGAGTCCTGCAGATGGAAGTTACCACCGTGGGGATCGCGGAACAGTGGGTCGGCGTCTATGTTCCCCTCTCCGGGCCAACCACCCTGAACGTCACAGTATGTGACTATGGGAGTACCGTTGTGCACCGAAATTTCCACGCCGTTTGCTGCCGTGTCTCCCCACAAGATCGTATTTGTAATCGTTGGGCTACAATCCCAGTGACAGCAAATCCCACCACTGCTATCCCCAGCTCTATTCTCACTGATGGTGGTGTTGCTGATGATGGGGTTGGAGTTGCTATTGCAGTGAATCCCGCCACCGTTCTGCACCGCTGAATTCCTGCATATGATGTTGTTTACGATGGTGCAATCGGAATCATACCAGCAAGAAATCCCACCGCCATAATAGCTGGCCCAGTTTCCGATAATAGTGTTGTAGGCTATCCAAGGAAGGGAATGGCTGCAGCCAATTCCACCCCCGCGAGCGCCGGTGCCGCCTCCGCCGTGGACTGAATTTCCACTTATGGTGTTGTGGGCGATCGTGGGACTGGAATTGTCCCGGCAGTAAATCCCCCCACCGTTCGGAGAAGCGGAATTGCCGCTGATGGTGTTATTCCTTATTGTCGGGTTTGACCCGAGACAATAGATCCCCCCGCCACCGTCATAGTAGTTGCCCTTTGCTGAATTCCCAACGATAGCATTATTGCATATGGTCGGGCCGGAATTGGAGCAGTGAATCCCGCCGCCGCTATAAGCATGTCCATTCCGAATCGTGAATCCCGTGACGACCGCGGTGCTGTCCTCGCCGCCTGCAAACGTAATGACCGAACTGGATTGGTTTCCATCAATTATCGTGCTCGATATATAAGAGGCATCTCCGGTAGTCAAAAACAGCGAGGCCAAGACGACATTATGCCCGTTGAAGTTGATATTCTCATAGTAAGTATCCGGCTGCACCAGGACGGTGTCGCCGTCTTCCCCATGATCTATACCCTCCTGTATGGTGTCGTAATCTCCGGGGATATTGATGATGGTGGCATTCACCGCTACCACCAGTGAAGCCACAATTCCGATGGCAACGAGTAATCTTTTGATGACCACATCCTTCATTTCCTGTAGATGGTTACTCCACAACCCACCTCCGGGGCAGGAATGCCCCGCCTATTCTTTGACACCCTCCTATATCGAATAAGCTGAACTTTCCCTCTGGCCACCAGAGCTGGCCGGCCCTGTCCGTTCAGATCCGTATGGATCTGCCCCGGGCAGGAGGCGGATCAGCCCAGGCTGACGTGCCCAGCAAAACCGCTCACTTCACCAGCATCATCCTGCGGATCTCGGTGTAATCTTCCACCGTCAATCTGTAGAAGTAGAGACCCGAGGAGACTCTCGAAGCATCCCAGATGACAGACTTCTGTCCCGGATCCTGCCTCTCGTCTATCAGAGTCCCCACCTTCTCGCCGAGGAGATTGTAGATCTCCAGTCTCACGTTGGAGGTAACTGCCAAGTCGTAAGTGATCACTGCGGTGGCGTTGAAGGGATTGGGATAGCTCTGGGATAAGGCAGTAACTGTGGGAACAGGCTCTTCCATCTCAGGACGATCGACCTCTACCAGCTCCCAGCCGACATTACCGCTCATCCTCCACGGGGAGCACTGTGCAATGTCAACGTTCATGCAGCAGGATACCTCGTGACCACTAAGATTGCCGCCAATCGAGGTACTGTACTGACCCGGCACCACCGCGTTCGGTACCTTGAAGAAGTAGCTGTTCTCGGTTACGCCCGGTGCATAGGTCTTGGACCTCGGAATGCTGATCATGACATTCCCGGGATCGCAATCGTAACCGGAATGACCGCTGAAGGTGAGGACACCGGAGATGTCGCCTTCGGTGTTGTTCACAACCGTAAGCTTGAAGTAGAGGTTTCCGCCACGGCAGAATACTGGGCTAAGACACTCACAGGTGAGTATGACCGGTCGATGCTCATAGACCGGCTGTTCGGTATAGTGGCCGATGCCACAAGAGCCGTAGGGTATGTAAAAAAAGCCCTGGTCGCCCCAGCCGGTACCCCAGCTGTTCTTGCAAATCCAGCCGCCATCTCCGCAGATATTGTCGTCCCAGCCCACTATCATTACGGCATGGTCGGAACTGTAGTAGGGATACTCAAAACAGTCCCAGTGAAAGCCGGACGGAATCGCCAGAGTGGTCGATACCGGCGCCGTCAGAAGCGCAATCTTGATGGCGTTGACGTCGTCTTGGATGTCGATCCAGTCCTCAATCTGCACAACGACATCACAGGTCTCCTGCTCACAGGGCCACCAATCCTGAGCGCGGTAGGGATAGCATGACTCCTCCACCGCACCGTAGTCCCTGAAAAGCAGATAGACAGCCTCCATCCAGCCCCCGCCACAGCCGTAGCCGTAGGCGTTGCAGTCTATGACCTGCTGCTCGGAGAGATCCCATGGAATTCCATCTGCGATCAGGACTGCCGACTCACAGGCTCCGGTGGCGGCGAAGTCCCAGCAGGAACCGCAGCTCCCCTGACTTTTGACCGGGGTCACACCGTTCATCTCGCGCCAATCCCAACGGTCGTCGGTGTTGAGCAATACTGGCGAGGGCAGTTTGTCCAACTCCTCAAAACGCCTCTTGACCTCATCCGGGACGATCAGGCCTGTGTAATGCGTTTGATCCCCGAGAGTAACCTCCTCCTTCTGCGCAACACCTTCTGACTCATCTGCGAAGGCCAGTTGCACAAACAGGGTAAGCGCAAATACAACTGTAAACAGAAGAGCAAAGCGTTTCATAACTCCTCCTTCGATTTGGGTTGATAGGTTAAACATCGTTCGCGTTCACAACAGAGTGCGGTTTCGCAAGAAGATATGTCTCATAATGTCCCCCCGGCAGAGATGCCCTATACATTAAGTTACTAATTTCCCCCCGTTTGTCAATGCAAAAATCTACCTTATTGCAGACGCCGCCAGCAGGTGGACGAAACCTCGACCCATATGGTAATTGACAGCAAAACTGAATCACTTCACCAGCATCATCCTCTTGGTCTTGGTGAAATCGCCAGCAGTCAGTTTGTAGAGATAAAGGCCAGACGAGACCTC